>NZ_JBXGSI010000001.1:0-541132 GCF_056790315.1 Sphingobium sp. VMM | reverse complement strand
CTCCCGCAACCATACACATACAGACCAAGCCGTCTCGGATCATCCCGGGGCGGTTTTTTTTATGCCTTTTTTGACGGATTTGCGCCGTTTCTTGGGGATGCAGCGCCGCCCATCGGATCGCGCCTGATACCAGGACGTCGATTTGCTTTTGGGGGTGTTTTGGAGGGTAATGCCTGTGCCCAGCAGGAGATACCCCCTATGCCGCTCAAGGAACTCGAGGTTCGCTACGCCAGTCGGCGCTCCAAGGATTACAAGCTTGGCGATGGCGGCGGCCTTTATCTGCTTGTCCGTCCGACGGGCTCGCGTCTCTGGCGCATGAAATATCGGTTCGGCGGCAAGGAGAAGCTGCTCTCGTTCGGGCGCTACCCGGAGGTTACCCTGGCTGAGGCGCGACTGCGCCGCGCTGAGGCCAAGCTCGCCCTTGCGCGGGGCGAGGATCCCGGTCCCAAGGCTCCCTCGCCTGTGACCAGCTTTGAGGCCGCTGCGCGGGCTTGGCATGGCAATCGGGCTAGCGGGCTGGAGCCGGGGCATGCGGCACGCATATTGTCGCGTCTGGAGCGCGATGTGTTCCCGTCGCTCGGGCAGCGCGATCTCAAGGACATCACTGCAGGCGAAGCTTGTCGGTCATGCCGCTGCCCCTCTGCCCAGGAGATAATCGGCCGCCTTGCTGGCCGCGCTTGCCGCCTTGAAGATCGCCCGCTCATCCTCGCGCAGGACGGCAAGCCAGGAGCCGATATAGTCGCTATGCCGGACGGTGGGCACGATCCCCAGCGACGCGCAGGTAAAAGCGCTGGCCATCTCGGCGACCAGTTCCTCTTTTGCATAGAGCGCTGTGCCGAACCCGCCCGACTGATCGCGCGCCAACCGGCTGCGATGGCCCGTCCAATGACCCATCTCGTGAAGTGCCGTGCGAAACCAATTGATCGGCTCATGAAAGGCAGCCTGCGGCGGCACGGCGACATAGTCACCAGACGGAGAATAATAGGCTTCGCCGCCGCCGATGCGAAAGTCCGCCCCGCTGTTTCGGATCAGGCTGTCGGCCTCGGCGATCGACACCAGCGGCCCGGGCAAATCGGGCACATGAGACAAGTCTTCGGGCAGCCCCTCGCACTGGTCGACGTTGAAGACGGTAAAGCGCTTCAGGAACGCAATCGTCCGTGCCTCGCGATCCTCTTGGCCCGCGCGCTCTTCCTCGGCCTTGGGGACGAACCGATCCGCATAGCAGATGACGCATCCCTTCTCGCCCTTGCGGACACCGCGCCCGCCAGTCAGCAGGTGGAGCAGGTCATTGCCGCAATCGCTGACGGCACGGTGCCAGCGGACATTGGCAGGCAGATCATCGACGCCATCAGCAGTTTGAGCGCCATTCGCGTTGGCGAGCAGTTGGAGGCGCGGATCGAGGCATTGGAGGCGGCGAGCAATGGGCGAGCGTAAAATGAAATTATTTGCACTTCGCTGCAAAACGGGCCGAGCGATGGCGGCGGCTCCGAAAATCCACTCATAGGGGCACCCTGATGCCGATCATCCGAACCGAACGAAACTACGTCCATGCCCACGCCATTGGCGACGACGATGTGTTCGTGCGTGCGTCGTTCTTTGGATACGACGAGGCGGGCAACCGCGTGCTGCACCACATGCCCTATCGCGGGATAGAGGAGTATCAGGCGGAAGTGGACTGGGCGGTCAGCATGGCGGACCGCATGGCACATCCGCTCTATGTCGTGCCGTTCAGCTATGACGACATGCTCGTGTCAGGGCGCTTTGACCCCCTCTGCAAAGCGGTCGCGCGCATGACCGATCAGGAGCGCGGGCAGATGCGGCGGGGCATCATCAAGAGCATGATCGAAGTGCTCCGCGACTGCGACGACTGGCGCGTGCGCGCCGATGCCTATGACATTCTGGTCCAACTGAAGGTGACATATGAAAGCTGACATACCGTTGGCGGAGCGCCGCCGTATTGAACGCGAGCAGCAGGCGGAGATTCGCGCCATGCTGGCACCGCGTCACTTTGCTACCATGCGGGAGCAGATGGCGATTGATGCGGTGATGCAACGCTTGGAATGCGAAGCCCTCATTGAAGCCGCGCCTGCCATCTATGCAGCGATGGGGCGCAAGGCTGTTCCCGCTGCACCAGCGCCGGAACCTGTGGTCATGCTCGAACCCACTCCACCGCCTGCATCCGTGCCGGTGGTGAGCTCTGGCGCGCCCGACATGCCGTTTGATCTGCGTTTCCACCTCGGACTGAAATAACCACATGGCATGCATCCGCGCCCTTCAACGCCGCATCAAGCGGATAGAGGAAGCGGAGAAGCCGAAGCCGTCGCCCTTCACGGTCATGTTTGGCTCGTTCGATGCTTGGGTCGAGCATGAGGTGCTGCCTGGCATTGAGAGCGGAGCGCTGGACCGGCGGGACATGGTGGCGGTCGTCGCTGCCCTCCGCAATTGGGAGCATGACGGGACATGGAGCGCCGTTCAGGTAATGCGCTAAAAATTACTTCGCATAGTCAAGAGGGCTAGTTGACGCGCTTTGAAGCGAGTTGGTCACAAAATGGAGATCAATAATTAAGCCCCATAGTGGCCAGGGTCCAGTTGCAACAAGACCGCTCTTCGAAGCATATAGGCCGGCATCAATCACCAATGCCCCAAATATATCTGGGCAATTGTTCAGATTTGATTGAAGCGGTGGCATTGTCTTCCAGCCAGTATAACCGACGGCAAACATGGGAATTTGAGGCTGCGGCCCAGCACCAAAACTCATAGTCGCACCAAACGATCTCTTGAGAGGTGCAAGAGCCTTGGCGGTATTAACGGCGTCGTTCCATTGGTTGGATAGGTTCGATTTTACTTCAATCACTGCCGCAGCAGATTCTGCAAGGTAAAGACGACTTTGTCCGGCTCCTACCATCGGCAGGGAAGGCGCAAATGGATATTCAACGACTACATCCAGTTGTCCGCTTTTGGCTCCAGCAGCATCAGTCGCATCACCTGTTCCGAACCGATAGATGGGGGGAAGCACCTTGCTTAGAAACTCATCAACAAACGCGGCCCGCTCTTGCCCAATCGTCGCTGACGATAATCCTACGCTGCTCTGATGCACGCCATTTAGAATGGATTGCAAACCTGTGAGGCGTTGCAGAACATGTTGATTTGGCATTCGTCCCCCATTGCAACTGGCGGAAGAGGTGGGATTCGAACCCACGGACGGGTTGCCCCGTCGCTGGTTTTCAAGACCAGTTCCTTAAACCACTCGGACACTCTTCCATACCGATTCAGCGGCGCGGCTAGGAATCTGCTAGATGGCGGCGCTGCCGCTCGCCTTAGCCATTTCTCGACACGTCGCTAAGCGATTCTAACTACACCCCTTTTTCGTCGACCCACGCTGCCGAGCGCCGAAACCCCCAACAGCTTTCAAGACCGCTGCCTTAAACCACTCGGCCACACTTCCGTTGCGACGCTTCCTAGCGAAGCGGGCGAACAAGCCAAGGGCAAAAATGACAATATTGAGGGGAATGGTCGTCCATTCGCGACTTCGTATCGGATAGGGGTTTCGCCGGTCGCCCTGGCTGTGCCACAAAAGGTCATGGCAGATTCTCGGTTCAATTCGCTGGCCATTGCGCTGATGATGGGTTTTTCGACGGTTGTGGCAGGATTGGCTGCGCCACAGGTCGCGATCGCGCAGGATGATGGGGACTTTCGCGCCTATCTGGAATCCCTGCGCCCCAAGGCACGCGCCATGGGCATTCGCGACGCGACGCTGGACGCTGTCTTCCCGACCCTGACGATCAACCCGCGCGTCGTGGCGCTGGATCAGAGCCAGCCGGGCGGCGGCGCCTATTCGCCCATTCCCAATTTCGAGCCCTATCGGGTCAAGCATGTCGATGCCGCGCGGATCAGTCGCGGACGCGCGGTCTATTCCGCCAATCGCGCACGGCTGGCCCGGATCGAGGCGGAAACCGGCGTGCCCGAGGAAATCATGGTCGCCATTTTCGGCCACGAAACCAATTATGGCTCCTATACCGGCGATTTCGACCTGATCCGGTCGCTGGCCACGCTCGCGCATGAAGGGCGCCGACGCACCTTGTTCGAGCCGGAATTGCTGGCGACGCTCAAGATGCTGAACGATGGCGTGCCGCGCAGCCGGCTGGTCGGCAGCTGGGCCGGGGCGACCGGCTATCCGCAATTCCTGCCCTCGGTCTATCTCAAGCTCGCCAAGGATGGCGACGGCGATGGCCGGGCGGACATCTGGACCAGTCAGGCGGATGCGCTGGCCTCGATCGCCAATTATTTCGTTGCGGCCGGATGGCGGCGGGGCCAGCCCTGGGGCGTAGCGGTCAGCGTGCCGACCAGCTTCAACCGCGCCTCGGTGGCGGCGCGCACGACGGCGCCGCGCTGCCCGCGGGTCTTCAACCGCCACAGCCGCTGGCTGAGCATGGCCGAGTGGCGCAAGCTGGGCCTGTTCCCGGCCAGCGGCATCTGGCCAGCGGACACTGTCATGGCGACCCTCCTGGAGCCGGATGGGCCGGGCAAGACCGCCTATCTGCTGACCAGCAATTACCGCGCGATCCTCGACTATAATTGCTCCAATTTCTACGCTCTTTCCGTGGGGTTGCTGGCTGATGCGGTCAAGCAATAGGAACTGGCTCGCGCTGGGCGGCGCGGCGTCTCTGCTGGCCTCCTGCGGCAGCGAGCAGGCCGTTGCGCCGCCGGCCCCCCGCCCGGCAACACCTGTAACGGTGCCAGCGGTTGCGGACGAGCCGGTCAAGATCGGCGAACCCTATAGCGTGGGCGGCAAGACCTATGTCCCGGCCGATCCGGTCAATTATGACGAGGTCGGCTATGCCAGCTGGTATGGCGAGGAGGCGATTGGCAAGCCGACGGCTAATGGCGAGGATTTCGTGCCGTCGGCGATCAGCGGCGCGCACAAGACCTTGCCCCTGCCAAGCTATGTCGAGGTGACGGCGCTCGACAGCGGCCGCACCATCCTGGTCCGGCTCAACGATCGTGGTCCGTTCAGCGACGACAAGCTCATCGACCTGTCGCGCGGCGCGGCTGAGCAATTGGGCATCACCGGCGATGGCGCCGCGGCCGTCCGCGTCCGCCGGGTCAATCCGCCGGAGCAGGAAAAGGCATTGCTGCGGGCGCAGCAGTCCGCGCCCGTGCGGATCGACACACCGCAACCGCTGCTGAAGGTGCTGCGCGAGCGTCTGGCGCAAGTGCCGGCAAGCCCGCCGGCGCAGGTCCAGTCGGCACGCCCCATCGTTCAGGCGATCCCGGCTGCGAGCAGTTCCAGCCGTCGTGGCGCATCCTTCGATACGCCGGCGCCACCCGCTCTCAAACCGGCCCCGAAGACGACAGCGCCTACAAAACCCGTATCTGGCGGCTATGTCGTTCAGGTTGCCGCTCTTTCTTCCCAGAGCCGGGCCGAGGCGCTGGCCAGGCAGATCGGCGCGCATGCCGTGGCGGCCGGTCCGGTCTGGCGAGTGCGCTATGGTCCCTATCCCTCGCAGGTGGCAGCGCAAGCCGGCGTGAAAGAGGCGGCAGCGAAGGGCTTTGCGAATGTCCGTGTCATGGCTAATGACGCGCGCTAATCATAGCGATGCGTCCAGCGAATCTATCCAGTCGAAGGCTTGAGTTCATGAAGAAAACCGTTGCCGCCACTCTCTTCGTCGGGCTGCTGGCCCAGCCGCTGGTTGCGGCAGCCCCGCCCTATACGAGCGAGGCGCCGATCGCCTATCTCAAGGATCTTTCCTCGGGCGCTGTCCTCTATGACAAGGGCGGCGAGACCCGGATGCCGCCGGCCTCGATGGCGAAGATGATGACCGCGCATGTCGCCTTCCGCCTGATCCAGAAGGGCGAACTCAAGCTCGACACCAAGTTCACGGTTCGTCCTGAAACCTGGCAGCAATGGCACGGCCCCAAGGCCGGATCGACCATGTTCCTGTCGGTGGGCGAGCAGGTGTCGGTCGAAAATCTGCTGCACGGCATCGTCACCCTGTCGGGCAATGACGCCTGCGTCGTGCTGGCCGAGGGCATTGCCGGCACCGAGCAGGCGTTCGTCGCACTGATGAACGAGGAGGCCAAGCGCATGGGCCTCAAGAACAGCCATTTCGGCACAAGCAATGGCTGGCCTGACGAGGGCGTGACCTATGTCACCGCCGAAGATCTGGCCAAGCTTGCCGAAGCCACGATCGTAGAAACGCCGGATCTCTACAAGAAATTCTACGCCACCCGCTCCTTCACCTGGGGCAAGACCATGGGCGGCTCCGACATTGCGCAGGCCAATCGCAATCCGATCCTGGGTAAGATCGCGGGCGCCGACGGCCTCAAGACCGGCCATACCGAAGAAGCCGGTTTCGGCTTCACCGGTTCGGCCGAGCAGGATGGTCGTCGCCTGGTGATGGTGGTTGCGGGCCTGACCAGCTTCAACGGCCGGATCACCGAATCCGTCCGCTTCATGGATTGGGGCTTCCGCGCCTGGAAGGCACAGCCGCTGTTCAAGAAGGGGCAGACGGTCGAGACGGCCGCGGTTCAGTTGGGCAGCGCATCGACCGTGTCGCTGGTCGCGCCGCAGAATATGGCGGTCACCATGCCGCGCACCGCGTCGGCCAATGTGAAGGTGAAGGTCGTCTATACCGGCCCGATCAAGGCGCCGATCGCTAAGGGCCAACAGATCGCCCAGCTCATCGTCCAAACCCCGGATACACCGCCGCAGGTGTTGCCGCTGGTTGCCGGTGAAGATGTCGCGGAAGCCGGCATTTTCGGTCGTTTGTGGAATGGTCTGAAGTCCTTCTTCGGGTGATAACAGGCCGTTTCATCACGCTCGAAGGCGGCGAGGGCGCCGGCAAGTCGACCCAGCTTCGTGCGCTGGCGTCGGCCTTGCGCGCGCGCGGGCTGGAGGTTGTCGAGACCCGCGAGCCGGGCGGCAGCGAAGGGGCGGAAGCGATCCGCGCCATGCTGCTGACGGGCGGCGCGGACCGTTGGAATGCTCGCGCCGAAGCTTTGTTGTTCGCCGCCGCGCGCGCCGACCATATCGAAAAGACCATCCGCCCGGCGCTGGCCCGTGGCGCCTGGGTTCTGTCCGATCGCTTCCTCGACAGCAGTCGCGCCTATCAGGGGCAGGGCGATCTCAGCGATGCCGACATATTGACGTTGCACCAGATCGGCAGCGCCGGCTTCCTGCCCGACCGCACCCTGTTTCTGACCCTCCCCGAAACGGAAGCGGAAGCCCGCGCCCATGCCCGTGACGGCGACGTGTCGGACCGGATTGGCGGCCGCGACCGCAGCTTCCACCGTGCCGTGGCCGATGCGTTCGTCCGCTTTGCCGCCGATGAGCCGGCACGGGTCCGCGCGATCGACGCGTCGGGCGCGGCTGAGGATGTCACGGCCCGGCTGCTCGCGGCACTGAACGACCTACTGTCATGACGTCACTGGTCGGGCACGACGCCCAGGCGCAGACCCTGCTGGCGGCAGCGAGCAGCGGCCGCATGCATCATGGCTGGATCTTGAGCGGCCCGCGCGGCATCGGCAAGGCCAGCTTCGCCCGCGCCATGGCGATGCGCCTGCTGGCGGATGCGGCCGGCCCGAAGATCGAGGACGAGGGTCTCGCCGTTCCCGAAAGCCACCCGATCCGGCGCCTGATCGAGGCGAGCGCGCATCCCGATTATGCCGAACTGGCACCGCTGGAGAAGGACGGCGTTACCGCACGCAACATCAGCGTCGACCAGGTGCGCGGCCTGCAGCGGCTGATCCAGTCGGCGCCGTCACTCTCTTCCCGTCGCATCGTCGTGATCGACAGTGCCGATGATCTGGAGCGCGGCGCCGCCAATGCCCTGCTCAAGACGTTGGAAGAGCCGCCGGCGGACATGATCTTCCTGCTGGTCAGCCATGCGCCCGGCCGGCTGCTGCCCACCATCCGTTCGCGCTGCCGCACGATGCGCTTCGATCCTCTGTCGGACGGGGCCATGGCGACGGTGCTGCGGCGCGAGGATGAAAGCCTGTCCGGGCCGGAACTCGACGCCCTGCTGCGCGCCGGGGAGGGTTCGCCCGGTCGCGCGCTGCGCTATGCGGGCCTCGATCTTGCGGGCCTCGAAAAATCGCTGCTCGCGATCGCTGCCGACGGCGATCCTGGCAATCGCGAGCGCTTGCGCCTGGCCAAGGCGTTGGCGGGCAAGGCGGCCAAGCCGCGTTACGAAGCCTTTCTGGAGCGCGCGCCCGCCTTCATTGCCCAGGCCGCCCGGACCCGGCATGGCCCGGCACTGGGCAGCGCGCTCGATCATTGGGAAGCAGCCCGGCATCTGGCGGGCGGCGCGGTGATCCTGTCGCTTGACCCGGCCTCGGTCGTTTTCGAGCTGGGTGGGCATGTCGCGGCACTGGCTGAGGCCGCGACCTGAAAAGCGACTTTGCGGCGACGCGAACAGCCGCTAGGGAGGCTGCATGTCGCAGCCTTACACCATCACCACCGCCATCTCCTATCCCAACGGCCGTCCGCATATCGGCCATGCCTATGAGGTGATCGCCACCGACGCGATCGCCCGGTTCCAGCGGATGATGGGCCGCGACGTCTTCTTCCAGACCGGAACCGACGAACATGGGCTGAAAATGGCCCAGACGGCGCGCAACCGGGGCATTGAGCCGCGTGAACTGGCCGATGAGATGTCGTCATATTTCAAGCAGATGAACGATAGCTTGAATATCAGCTATGATCGCTTCATCCGCACCAGCGAACCCGATCACCACCGTGCCAGCCAGGCGATCTGGCGGGCGATGGAGGCCAATGGCGACCTGTATCTGGGCCGCTACGAAGGCTGGTATTCGGTCCGCGACGAAGCCTTCTATGACGAGAAGGAAATCACTGAGGGCGAAGGCGGCGTAAAGCTGTCGCCGCAGGGAACGCCGGTCGAATGGACGGTTGAGGAAAGCTGGTTCTTCCGCCTGTCCAAATATCAGGACAAGCTGCTGGACCTCTATAACAGCCAGCCCGACTTCATCCGCCCGGAAAGCCGTCGCAACGAAATCCTGCGCTTCGTCGAAGGCGGGCTGTCCGATCTCAGCATTTCGCGTACCAGCTTCGACTGGGGTGTCCAGGTGCCTGGCGCAGACGGCCATGTCATGTATGTCTGGGTCGATGCGCTGACCAACTATATCACCGGCTGTGGCTATCCTGACGATGCCGAACGGATGGCGCGCTATTGGGCCGAAGGGGGCGATATCACCCATATCATCGGCAAGGATATCGTGCGTTTTCATACGGTGTACTGGCCGGCTTTCCTGATGAGCGCGAAGCTGCCGCTGCCCAAGCAGGTGTTCGGCCATGGCTTCCTGCTGAACCGCGGCGAGAAGATGTCGAAGTCGGTCGGCAATGTCGCCGATCCGATGGAATTGGCCGAACGCTTCGGCGTCGATCAGCTGCGCTATTTCCTGCTGTCCGAAGTGACCTTCGGCAATGACGGCAGCTATAGCGCCGAAGCGATTGTCCAGCGCTCGAACAGCGATCTGGGCAACGCGTTCGGCAATCTGGCCCAGCGCACGCTGAGCTTCATCGCGAAAAACCTGGAAGGCCGCCTGCCGGCCATCAATGGCCATGGCGCCGCCGATACCGAGCTGTTCGCGCTGATCGACAAGGTCGTGCGCAGCGATATGCCCGCCGCCATGGCCGATCTGGCGCCGTCGATGGCGATCGATGCTTGGCTGCGCGCCGCCTTTGCCTGCAACCAATATATCGACGCGCAGGCGCCCTGGTCGCTGCGCAAGACCGATCCCCAGCGGATGGAGACGGTGCTGGCGACGCTCTATATCGCCATCGCCCAGCTGGCGGTCGCGATCCAGCCGGTGATCCCGGCGAGCGCCACCGCGCTGCTCGACCATATGGGCGTGCCGGCGGACAAGCGCAGCTATGGCGCGATCGGCGATCATTGGTATAGCGATCTGGCCGAAAGCGATTTCGTGCTGGCCGCGCCCAAGCCGCTTTTTCCGCGCCTGGAACTGACAGAAGCGGACGCCTGACGGATGTTGATCGACAGCCATTGCCACCTCAATTACAAGGGGTTGATCGAAGATCAGCCTAATGTGTTGGAACGCGCCCGTGCGCGCGGCGTCGACCTGATGCTCAACATCGCCACCCGCGAAAGCGAGTGGGACGATGTGCTGGGCACGGCGGTGCGCGAGGCGGACGTGTGGGCGACCGTCGGCATCCATCCGCACGAGGCGGACGAGCATCCCCATGTCGACACCGCCAAGCTGGTCGAGCGCGCGGCCCATCCGCGCGTCGTCGGCATCGGCGAAACGGGCCTTGATTATCATTACGACCATAGCGATCGCGAGCGGCAGCAGAAAAGCTTCCGCAGCCATATCGCCGCCTGCCGCGAGACCGGCCTGCCGCTGATCGTCCATACGCGCGAAGCGGAAGAGGATACGCTGGCGATCATGCGGGACGAGATGGGGAAGGGGGTCTATAGCGGCGTCATCCACTGTTTCACCGCCAGCGGCGCCTTCGCCGACGCGGCGATGGACCTTGGCTTCTACATCAGCATTTCGGGCATCGTGACCTTCAAGAGCGCGAAGGATCTGCAGGAAACCGCCGCGCGCCTGCCGCTCGACCGGCTGCTGGTGGAAACGGACTCGCCCTTCCTTGCCCCGGTGCCCCATCGCGGCAAGCCGTGCGAACCGGCCTTCGTTGCCGACACGGCCCGCTTCCTGGCTGATCTGCGCGGTGAGAGCATCGAGGATCTGGCGGCGGCCACATCGGCCAATTTCCTGCGTCTATTCGCCAAGATTGAGGGCCGGCCGCAGGCATGAGCCTCAAGCTGACCATCCTTGGCAGCGGCACCTCCTCCGGCGTTCCCCGGATCGGCAATGATTGGGGCGCCTGCGACCCCAAGGAACCCAGGAACCGCCGCACCCGCGTCTCGATCCTGGTGGAGAGCGCGACGACACGGATATTGGTCGATACCTCGCCCGACATGCGGGCGCAGTTGCTGGCGGCCGACGTGATCGACATCGATGCGATCCTGTGGACCCATGACCATGCCGATCACAGCCATGGCATCGACGATGTTCGCCAGCTGTTCCATCATCGCGGCAGCCCGATCCCCGGCTATGCCCGTGCCCAGACGATGCGCCTGCTCCAGGCCCGCTTTGCCTATGCCTTTGCGGGGAGGGGGGGCTATCCGCCGATCATCGTCCCGCATGATCTGCCCGATGGGCTGCGGATCGGCGATATCGACATTGCCTGCACCGACATGCCCCATGGCGACATTTATTCGATTGGATTCCGCTTCAGTCATGATGATAGTCATGTCGGATATGCCACTGATTTTCATGAAATAACCCCGGATATGCTGGCGCTGTTCGATGATCTCGACATCTGGGTGGTTGATGCGCTGCGCGCCCGGCCGCATCCCACCCATGCCCATCTGGAGATGACATTGGCAGGAATCATGGCAACCCGGCCCGGTCGCGCGATCCTCACCCATATGGACCAGAGCATGGATTATGCCACCCTGTGCGCCACGCTCCCCAAAGGGGTGGAGCCGGGCTATGACGGGCTGGTCATCGACCTCAACGACGGAGCACCCCACTGATGGACGGCACGGATCAGGCGATGTCCAGCATCTGGTATCTGCTCGCCCTGGTCCTGGTCGGCTCCGCCCTGATCGGCCGCCGCATCGCGCTGGGCAGCTTCGTGCGGATGGCCCTGCTCTGGGTGCTGATCTTCGGTGCCCTGCTCGGCCTCTTCACCTTCGCCCAGAAGGCGGGACTGATGCCGGCACGGTTCGCTGCGGAGGAGGGGGCCTTGCTCCAGCCACAGAACAGTGCCGAGCCTATATCACAGCCCGCGCCGCCGCCGGCCCCACCGCCGATCCAGTCCGATGGGCAAGTGGTGCGCATTCCGGTCGCGCCGGACGGCCATTATTGGGTGGAGGGCATGGTCAACGGCATGTCCGCGCGCTTCCTGATCGACAGTGGCGCGACCATCACCGCCCTTTCGGAAAATACCGCCCGCGCCACTGGCCTCAATATCGACATGAATGCGCCCCCGATCCCGCTCAACACCGCCAATGGCAAGATCGACGCGCGCCGCGCCAGCATCTCGACGCTGACGGTCGGGCCGCTGCGCGCCAATGATGTCGAGGTCGTCGTCTCGCCGGCGCTGGGCGACGTCAATGTCATCGGCATGAACATGCTGTCCCGTCTCAAAAGCTGGAGCGTTGAAAATGGTGAAATGGTGCTGGTGCCATGACGTCACATGAGGGGCAGGGTGCCGCACCCGACAAACGGGCCCGGCTCAAGGCGATCATCGGTGGGTCCACCGGCAATCTGGTCGAATGGTATGACTGGTATGCCTATGCCGCTTTCACCCTCTACTTCGCCCCGCATTTCTTCCCGAGCGAGGACCGCACCGCCCAGTTGCTGAGCGCAGCCGGCATCTTCGCCGTGGGCTTCCTTATGCGACCGATCGGTGCCTGGCTGATGGGCGTCTATGCCGACCGTCATGGGCGCAAGAGTGGCCTGACCCTGTCGGTCTCGCTGATGTGTGCCGGATCGTTGCTGATCGCGGTGACGCCGGGCTATGAGGTGATCGGCGTTGGCGCGCCATTGCTGCTCGTTCTTGCCCGGCTGATGCAGGGCCTCTCGATCGGCGGCGAATATGGTTCCAGCGCGACCTATCTCACCGAAATGGCCGGCAAGGACCGGCGCGGATTCTATTCCAGCTTCCAATATGTGACGCTGATCGCCGGGCAACTGGTCGCGATCTGCGTGCTGCTGCTGCTCCAGTCGATCCTGACCGAAGGGCAACTGGACGCCTGGGGCTGGCGCATTCCCTTCGCCATAGGCGGGGCGCTGGCAGTGATCGTCTTCTGGCTGCGGCGCGGCCTTGCTGAAACCCAGAGCTATGAAGTCGCAAAGGCCGAAGGCGCGCCCAAGTCCGGCTTCATCGAACTCATCACCAACCATCCGCGCGAAACGCTGACGGTGATGCTGCTGACCGCCGGCGGCACGATCGCCTTCTATGCCTATTCTATCTACATGCAGAAATTCCTGGTCAATACGGCTGGCTTCGGTCGTGAAACAGCGTCGGAAATCAATGGGATAACATTGTTTATTTTCATGCTGTTGCAACCGGTGGCCGGCGCCTTGTCCGACCGCATCGGGCGCAAGCCGCTGATGATCGGCTTCGGCGTCATGGGCGTGTTCTGCACCTATCCGATCTTCGCCACGCTGGCGGTGACGCGCGATCCGCTGGTCGCCGGGCTGCTGGTGATGGCGGGCCTGGTGATCGTCACCGGCTATACCTCGATCAACGCGGTGGTGAAGGCCGAGCTGTTTCCCGCGCATATCCGTGCGCTCGGCGTAGCGCTGCCTTATGCGCTGGCCAACACCTTGTTCGGTGGCACGGCCGAGTTCGTCGCGCTCTGGTTCAAACAGTCCGGGATGGAATGCGCTTTCTATATTTATGTCAGCGTCATGATCGCGATCTCGCTGACGGTCTATGTCCGCATGCGCGACACCAAAGCCCATAGCCGGATTCTGGAGGATTGAGATGAATGAGGAGGAATATCTCCCATCCGTCCAACCCGTGATTTAACATAATATATATTATCGAACTTAAATCTGCGAAGTGAGGGATCACTAATCGAAGCGTCTCAAGCCGCTTGAGCCCCATCAGCGGAGCGCCGCGCCGCGCCGACATCACAGGCGTTCAATAAATGGCCTCCCGTCACCGGCCCCGCCCGCGAAAAGTGCCGCCGATCACGCGATCGGCGGCACTCCGCATTCTGGTGATTGATCATTCGCAATAGACGTTGCCGCGGTCGATCTCGCGGCCCAGCGCGCCGCCGACGCCTGCGCCCAGGATCGTGCTCAGCACGCCGGAATCGCCGTCACCCAGCGCATTGCCCAGGAGGCCGCCGACGGCGGCGCCCACGATCAGGCCGGTCGAGCCATCATTACGGCGGCAATAATAGCGCCCATTACCACCGCGATAGACCCGCGTGTTCCGATCGATGCGATAGCGATCGCGCGACGAACCGGGGCGATAATGCTGGTCGGGATAAAATTTTCCGCCGTGGGAGGCGGAATGCGACGGTCTGCCCGCTGACGGCGGACGCCCATTATTGTGCGACGGCTTGCCGTGCGATGCCCCATGGCCAGGTCCGCCATCATGGCCCGACGGCCGATTACCCGGACCATTGCCATTATTGTGCGAAGGCTTGTTCTGTCCGTGGCCGGGGGGCTGGGCGGTTACCGCCGTCGGGGCGGCCACCACAGCCAAGGCCAGCACCATCGCAAATTTCCTCATGCCCTTCTCCTTCCGCCGGAACATCCGGCCCGCATCGCATAGGCGCAATGCGCAACGGCCTGTCAGCGCAAGAGTTCCGCCTTTTCATTGCAGGATCAAAACAAAAAAAGGGCGCTGCCATCGGCAACGCCCTTCCCTGTTTTTCGCCTGTGGTCGCGCCTCAGCTTAGCGCACCATGGCAATGCTTGTATTTCTGACCCGAACCGCAGGGGCAAAGCGCGTTGCGGCTGATGTCGAGATTGGCGAACTCGCCCGGCGCGACATTGTCCACCGGTGCGCGCGGAATGGTGGTGGTGATGCCCGCCAGCTGGCTGCCATCGATATCTGCGCTATTATCCTCGCCCGAGAAGGGGTCGATATGCGTGGTGATGAAGTCCGGCAGCACCGGCAGGTCGAACTGCGGCTGCGGCGCTTCCATACGGAACTGCACCCGCGCGATCGAGCTGGTCACGTCCTCGCGAATATTCTCCAGCATGCGCTCGAACAGGGCGAAGGCTTCCTGCTTATATTCGTTGATCGGCGTCTTCTGCGCATAGGCGCGCAGATGCACCACCTGGCGCAGCGCGTCGAGCGTCGAGAGATGCTCCTTCCAGTGATGGTCGAGGCTCTGGAGCATGATGCTCTTCTCGATCATGTGCCAGTCGGCCGCTTCGACTTCCTGCGTCTTCTCGGCAATGGCCGCGTCGGCCAGACCGGCAAGCCGCTCCTCGATCATTTCCGGATCGACGGCGTCTTCAGCCAGCCAGGCGTCGAAATCAGGCTCCAGACCCAGCACTTCGGCGGTGCGCAGCTTCAGCCGCTCCATATCCCATTGTTCGGGATAGGTGCCCGGCGGGCAGGATGCACCGACCAGGTCGTTGACCGTCTCATGGCGCATGTCGGTAACGACATCGTCCACCGTTTCGGCGTCCATGATGTCGCTGCGCTGCTCGTAGATCACCTTGCGCTGGTCGTTCATGACATCGTCATATTCGACGACCTGCTTGCGGATGTCGTAGTTGCGCGCCTCGACCTTGCGCTGGGCGGTCTCGATCGCCTTGCTCAGCCACTTGGACGGGGGCAGCGCCTCGCCATCCTCCAGGTTGGAGCGGATCATCTTGGCGAACATCGTGTCCGGGCCGAAGATGCGCATCAGGTCATCGTCGAGGCTGAGGTAGAAGCGCGACAGGCCGGGATCGCCCTGACGGCCCGAACGGCCGCGCAGCTGATTGTCGATACGACGGCTTTCGTGCCGCTCGGTCGCCAGCACGAACAGGCCGCCGGCGGCTAGCACTTCCTGCTTCTCCGCTTCGATCTCGACCTCGATACGGGCGATCGCCGCCTCGCGCTCGGGGCCTTCCGGCATATCACGCAGTTCGTCCTCGACCCGCATCTCCAGATTGCCGCCCAGCTTGATGTCGGTGCCGCGGCCAGCCATGTTGGTGGCGATCGTCACCGCGCCCTTGCGGCCTGCCTGGGCAACGATATGGGCTTCACTCTCGTGGAAGCGCGCGTTCAGGACCGCATGCTTGACGCCTTCCTGATTGAGGAATTCCGACAGCATTTCCGACTTTTCGATCGACACGGTGCCGACCAGCACCGGCTGACCCTTTTCGGCATGTTCCTTGATGGTGCGCGCGATGCCCCGGAACTTGTCTTCCAGATTCTTGTAGAACGTATCTTCCTCGTCGACGCGCTGCACCGGCCGGTTGGTCGGGATGGTGACGACGTTCATCTTGTAGATTTCGTAGAATTCGGTCGCTTCGGTCGACGCGGTGCCGGTCATGCCCGAAATCTTGGGGTACATGCGGAAATAATTCTGGAAGGTGATCGATGCGAGCGTCTGGTTTTCCGGCTCGATCTGGACGCCTTCCTTGGCTTCCACTGCCTGGTGCAGGCCATCCGACCAGCGACGACCATCCATCATGCGACCGGTGAATTCGTCGATGATGACAACCTTGCCGTCCTTGACGATATAGTCGATGTCGCGGCGGAACATCACCACCGCGCGCAGCGCCTGGTTGACGTGATGAACGACCTGGGTGTTCTCGAAATCGTAGAGATTATTGCCCTGGAGCAGGCCGGCGGCCTCCAGCAGGCGCTCGATCTTCTCGGTGCCGTCTTCGGTCAGCGTGATCGTGCGCTGCTTCTCGTCCTTCTCATAATCCTCCTCGACCAGCTGCTTCACGATCGCGTCGACCGCGACATACAGCTCCGACTTGTCGTCGGTCGGACCGGAAATGATCAGCGGCGTGCGCGCCTCGTCGATCAGGATCGAATCGACTTCATCGACGATCGCATGGTTGAACGGGCGCTGGACCATCGCACCGCGATCGAACTTCATGTTATCGCGCAGATAATCGAAGCCGAGTTCATTGTTGGTCGCATAGGTGATGTCGGCATTATAGGCCTCGCGGCGCTGGTCTTCCGACAGGTTGGGCACGATCACACCGGTGGTGAGGCCCAGGAAGCGATAGACCTGACCCATCCATTCGCAGTCACGGCTGGCCAGATAGTCGTTCACGGTGACGACATGGACGCCCTTGCCCTCAAGCGCGTTCAGATAGGTGGCGAGCGTCGCCACCAGCGTCTTGCCCTCACCGGTGCGCATTTCGGCGATCTCGCCGCGATGCAGGACGATGCCGCCGATCATCTGGACGTCGAAGTGACGCATGCCGAGCACGCGGACCGACGCTTCGCGGACGGTCGCAAAGGCTTCGGGCAGCAGGCCGTCCAACGTTTCGCCATTGGCCAGGCGCTCGCGGAAGCGCGCCGTCTGGTTCACCAGTTCCTCATC
Source organism: Sphingobium sp. VMM (assembly GCF_056790315.1). Lineage (NCBI taxonomy): Bacteria > Pseudomonadati > Pseudomonadota > Alphaproteobacteria > Sphingomonadales > Sphingobiaceae > Sphingobium > Sphingobium sp. VMM. Next base: position 524,057 of record NZ_JBXGSI010000001.1, on the reverse strand, counting down.
GCTCATCGCCTGGATCGTCGGTTCAAAGGCGGCGATCTGGTCGATGACCTTGCCCAGCGATTTCACATAACGTTCGTTGGACGATCCGAAGATAGACTTGGCGAGTGCGCCGAACATGCAAATTCCTGACAATGAGGGGGCCATGGGTCCAACGGACACATGGGCAGATGTGCGCCGCGATTTAGGCACGGCACAGCCGATAGTCAATCAATGCGACGGACTGTCGCACGGCTGTAACGGCTTTGCCCGATGCGGTTTTGCCGTAGCCGCGCCGTCCTGCCGTCGTGCAGGCGCGACGCGCCGCCGAAAATATTTTGCGTTTGGGCGCACGCCGCCGCAAGAGCGCCACGACAACAAGGGTCGCAAACAGGGTGTATCGTTCCATTTCCATGGCGCCGTCGCGCCGATTGCGCCTGCCTCTGGCGGCGCTGCTGGTCAGCGCATTGATCGGCTGGTTCCTGATCGCCGCGATTGCGGCGCCCTTCGATCATGACGAAAGCCAATATGTCGCCGGTGCCTATTTCAGCGGGCATGCGGTCATGTTTCGCGATTTTCTTTATCTTCAGCCGCCGCTGCACGCCTGGGGGCTGGCACCGCTGAGCCTGATCGCATCGGGCCATATGGTACTGGCGATGCGCCTTGCCACCGCCGTCATGGCGCTCGCGACGCTTGCGCTCATCTGGGCGGGCCAGCGTGCTGCTGGCATATCCCGCTCCAGCGCAACCCTTGCCATGGTGCTCGTGGCAGCAACAGCCGCGTTCCAGTTCAGCGGCTCCGTTGTCCGCAACGATATGCTGGCGACCCTGCTGGCCTCCACCGCAATGCTGCTGACCTTGCTTGGCCTGCGTCATAGCTCGGACCGCCACTGGCTTGGAGCCGGGATCCTCTACGGCCTTGCCATCGCGACAAAGCTCAATTTCGCCCCGCTCGGCGCGACCGTCGGCCTGTTCGTCATCGCCAGCGGCGGCCGGCACGCTATTCGCGCCGCCCTGTTCCTGGCACTCGGCGCGCTGCTGGGCATGGCGCCCATGGCCATCGCCTGGGCATCGGGGCCGGACGGCTTTCTGTACGGCGTCCTGACCTATGGCATGACCGCGCCCCACGCCTGGTATGCCGCCAACGGCGCAGCGCAGGAACTGGCGACGACGGAAAAGCTGCGCGACCTTCTCAAATATCTCTGGAAGGGCCCAGCCCTTGCCGCTTTGCTGTTGCTCATCGCCAACTGGATCGCGACCCGTGACCGCACGCGCTCATCGGGGCGTCGGCTGGCGATCTGGATGAGTGTCGGCGCGCTGATCGGCGCCGCGCTGCCGACCCCGACCCAATTGCAATATCTGATGCCGTTGCTGCCGCCGCTCGCGCTCGCACTGGGCTATCTGCTCGACGATGCCCGTCACTGGCGGCCGCTGCGGCGCAAGGCGATGCTGGCCCTGCTCTGCCTGGCAACGATCCCCGGCCTCATCCCCTCGATCCGGGATCTTGTGACGGCCGCCCGTGCCGCCTCTCCGCTGCTGGCCGCGCAGGCCAATGCCCATTGGCTGGGCACGACGGTGCGCGCCGCGGGCGGCGCCGATATCCTGACCCTCTCGCCGCATCTCGCGATCGACAGCGGCCTGACGCTCGATCCGCGCCTGGCGACCGGCCCGTTCGTCTATCGCACCGGCTGGACGCTCCGCCCCGAGCAGGCCCGCCGGCTCCATGCGCTGACGCCTGCCACCCTGCCGGACCTGGATCGCGCCATGCCGGTAGCGATCCTTACCGGCTATGAAAATGGCACGCGCAAATTGCCGCTGCGCCCTGACGACGGTCTGGACAATTACGCCCGCCGCCATGGCTATCGCATGGTCCCGATGCCCGATGGCGTCGGGCGCCTCTATCTGCGGGACTAGCGCCCGATCGGGCCATTGACGCAAGGGGGGATTTCGCTCATGCCGCGCCCCATGACCGACCGTTCCCCGCTCGCCCCCGCCGCCTTCCCCGCCCTGCCCGCCATTGCCGGCGTGACGCTGCGTGTCGCAAAGGCGCGATACAAGAATTGGGACCGGTACGACCTCACCTATGTCGAGCTGGACGCGGGCACGGCGGTCGCCGGCGTGACGACGCAGAGCAAATGCCCCTCGCCAGAGGTCGAATGGTGCCGCGACGCCATCCCGATGGGCCAGGCCCGCGCCGTCGTCGTCAATGCCGGCAACGCCAACGCCTTCACCGGCCATCGCGGCCGCGCCGCTGTCGAGGCGATCGCGGCAAAGGTGGCCAATCACCTTTCGTGCCAGCCCTCCAATGTCTTCGTCTCTTCGACCGGCGTGATCGGCGTGCCGCTGCCGATCGACAAGGCCGAGGCGGGCCTGGAAGCGGCCTTCACCGCCGCGCCCTGCGGCTGGGAGGATGCGGCCAACACGATCGGCACGACCGACACCTACGCCAAGGGCGCCCATGTCTCGGCGATGATCGGCGACACCCGCGTCGATCTGGTCGGCATCATCAAGGGGTCGGGCATGATCGCGCCCGACATGGCGACGATGCTGGGCTATATCTTTACCGACGCCGCGATCGATCCGGCGCTGCTGCAGCAGATGCTGTCGACCGCCAACAAGCGGACCTTCTCCTGCATCACGGTCGACAGCGACACCTCGACCAGCGACACGGTGCTGGCCTTCGCCACCGGCAAGGCCGGCAATGCGCCGCTCGCATCGATGGACGATGCCGGTGCGGATGCCTTTGCTGCGGCGCTGTCCGACCTGTGCCGTCAGCTCGCCCATCTGGTCGTCCGCGACGGCGAAGGCGCCAGCAAATTCATCGAAATCACGGTCGAGGGCGCGGAGAGCGACGCCAGCGCCCATCGCATTGCCCTGTCCATCGCCAATTCGCCGCTGGTGAAGACCGCGATCGCGGGCGAGGACGCCAATTGGGGTCGCGTCGTCATGGCCGTCGGCAAGGCCGGCGAACCGGCCGAGCGCGACAAGCTCGCCATCCGCTTCGGCGCGACCCAGGTGGCGGCCGGCGGCCTGGCGCTCGACGGCTATGACGAGGCGCCGGTGGCCGCCCATCTCAAGGGGCAGGATATCGTCATCGGCGTCGATATCGGCCTGGGCGAGGGCCGCGCCACGGTGTGGACCTGCGACCTGACCCATGGCTATATCTCGATCAACGCGGACTATCGCAGCTAAGGGGACCGGCGCATGATGGTGGAACTGCATGATCCCGTCGTCGCGCTGATGCGGCAGGTGGGGCGCGACATCGTCATGCCCCGCTACCAGAATCTGGCAGCGGAAGAGATTAGCGAGAAGGCGGCGAACGACTTCGTCACCATCGCCGACAAGGAAAGCGAAATCCGGCTGGCCGAAGGGCTGACGTCGATCCTGCCCGAAGCCGGGGTCATCGGCGAAGAGGCCTGCGCAGCCGACCCGTCGATCCTCGACCGCGCCGGCGACGGCCTCAACTGGATTATCGATCCGATCGACGGCACGGGCAATTTCGCGTCGGGCAAGCCGCCCTTCGGCATCATGATCGCGCTGGCCGACAATGGCGCCACTTTGGCCGGCTGGATCCTCGATCCGCTGACCGGGCGGTTGTGCCATGCGACCCTGGGCGGCGGCAGCCATGTCGATGGCGAACGGATCATGGCGAAGGAAAGCGACGGCGACCTGCCGATCGCGGCCATCTCCACCATCTTCATGGAGGCGGAGGAACGGGCCGAGATGGAGCGCAAGTCACAGGCCATTTTCACCATGGTGGACATTCCCCGCTGCGCCGCCGAGCAATATCCAAGGCTGGTGCTGGGGCAGAATGACGTATCGATCTTTGCGCGCGTCCTGCCCTGGGACCATGCGGCCGGCACCTTGTTCGTCAATGAGGCAGGGGGCTGCTGTCAGCGGCTCGATGGCAGTGCCTATCGGGTCGGTGAACAGCGCCGGGGCCTGATGGGTGCGTCCTCGCCGCGCCTGTGGGATCTGGCGGCCAAGACCTATTACGCCTGACCGAAGGAAGTCCAAACATGCTGACGATCTGGGGCCGCCTCAATTCGCATAATGTGAAGAAGGTCGCCTGGTTCGCGCAGGAAATCGGCCTGCCCTTCGTCCGCTATGATGTCGGCATGGAACATGGCATGTCCGACGCCTATCTGGCGATGAACCCCAATCGCCTGATCCCGACGATCGAGGATGGCGATGTCATACTGTGGGAGTCCAACGCGATCCTGCGCTATCTCGCCCATCGCTATGCGCCGGAGGAGATCTATCCTGCCGACCCGGCTTTGCGGGCACAGGGCGACAAATGGATGGACTGGCAATTCAGCTTTGCCGATGCCCAGCGCGACGCCTTCATCCAGCTGGTCCGACGCCAAGATGGACAGCGAAATTTACAGGTCATCGAGAAGTCGGCGCAGGCGTCCGGCGCGGCGATGGCGATCCTCGACCGGGCGCTGGCGGATCAGCAATGGCTTTCGGGTGTCAATTTCGGTGTCGCAGATGTGCCGATGGGCGTCTACGCCCATACCTATTTCACGCTCGACATGGCGCGGCCCAACCTGCCGCATCTGCGCGCCTGGTATGACCGGCTGCGCGAGAGGCCGGCTTATGCCGAACTGGTGATGATCCCGCTCAGCTAATAAAATGGGACGGCAGCCGGGCTGCCGTCCCATTTTAGATTTACCAGCGACTTAGAGGACGCTTTCGATCCAGCCCTTGAGCGCGCTCTTGGGCGCGGCGCCGACCTTGGTCGCGGCGACTTCGCCATTCTTGAACAGGATCATCGTCGGGATGCCGCGCACGCCATACTGGCCCGGCGCATCGGGATTTTCGTCGATGTTGATCTTGGCGATCGTGACCTTGTCGGCCAGTTCCTCGCTAATCTCTTCCAGAGCCGGGCCGATCATCTTGCACGGGCCGCACCATTCGGCCCAGAAGTCGACAAGCACGGGCTTGTCGGCGTCGATTACGTCCTGCTTGAAGCTGACATCGGTAACTGCCTTGGTGGCCATAACTGCAAACTCCTTAAGTTGGTCGATATCTAGGATGGCTGCGCCCGTGGCTCAACGGGTCACAGCAGCAAATATTGCTGCGTGGGCGAAAAGCCCGGCTTGTAGGGCGCCAGTTGCGCCGCGGGCAGCTCTATGAGCCGCGCCGCGCTGGTATAGAGCAGGGCCGCTTCCACCGCGCGGCCGGGGAAGATCACTTCCAGCGCCGCGACATAGGCCGCCATCTGCCGGACATGGGGGACTGGCACTTCCTCCGCATCGCGCGGCGTCATCCGCCCGGTCTTGAAATCGACCAGCTGGACCCGGTCGGCCTCGACCCGCAGCCGGTCGACGGTGCCGGCAATCACCGCTTCGCCCACGACCGCGGCGATCGGCGCTTCGGCCAGCGCACCCGGCGCGAACAGGGCGGCGAAATGCGGATCCTCGATCACCCGCAGTGCATGATCGATCACATCCCGGCGCAGAGTGGCATCCCCTGCCCCCTGCTGTTCCAGCCAGCGCTCCGCCCCCTCGCGCCGCCGCTCGGCGGGCAGGTCGGGCAGGCGCTGGAACAGGGCATGGAGCCAGCGACCGCGCTCGGCCGCCTGCCGCATCGCGGCGGTCGGCGGCGGGTTGGGGACATCATCCTCGACCGGCGCGGAGGGCGCCAGTGGCCGGGGTGGACGCTGTTCCGCCGGCGCCTGCGCGCGCAGCCAGTCCGGCTCGACCACCACAGGCTTGTCTTCGGCGCTTTCCGGCTGCGTGGCCTTGGGCGTCAGGGCTTCCGTCCCGCGCCAGCGACGGCGGGCACCCCAGAGCGGATCGGCCTCCCAGTCGCAACCCATGTCGACCATCGCCGCATCGACCGCGCCATACCAGCTTTGCGGCTTGACCTCACCCTTCGCCCTTGGCCCGAGCGATCCGGCGACGATCAGTTTCTCCTCGGCGCGGGTCAGGGCGACATAGAGAAGGCGCCAATGCTCCTCCCGCTCGATTGCCGCGGCATCGGCCGCGACGTCGCCGATCGGTCCTAGTCGCTCGCCCTTGCGCGGGGCCAGGATCGGCAGGCCATTCCATTCGAGCGAATCCATGCGGTTGCCGGCGTCGGGATCAAGACAGGCATCGGCGAGAATGACGATCGGCGCCTGCAGCCCCTTGGCGCCATGCACGGTCAGCAACCGCAGCGCATCGCCCTGCGCCGCCGCGTCGCGGACGATTTCGACTTCGCCGCGATCGAACCAGTCGATGAAGCGCTGGAGCGAGGGATGGTCGTCCGCCTCGAAGCCGAGCGCGGCGTTCAGCAATTCCTCGATCGGGTCGGCCGCTTCCGCCCCCAGCCGCTCGATCAGCCGGCGACGGCCGTCCATCGGGCCGGACAGGATCGCCTCCAGATAGCGATAGGGGGTGGTGAAGTCCGCCTGCCCCAGCAATTGGCGCAGCGGCAGCAATTGCGCGTCGTCCAGCCGCTGGAGGAGATGGCGCCACAGGCCACCCTTGCGCCCGATGGCCCGCTCCATCAGTTCGTTCTGGGTCCAGCCGATCAGCGGCGATACCAGCAGGGCGGCAAGGTTCAGGTCATCGTCGGGCTGCGTCGCAAAGCGCAGCGCGGCGAGCAGGTCGCGGACCGCCAGCGGCGCATTGAGGCGCAGGCGGTCGATGCCGGCAACCGCGACCTTTTCCTCATAGAGGCGCGCGACGATCAGGCGCGCAAGTTCGCTGCGGCGGCGGACCAGGATCATGATGTCGCCAGGGCGGACCGGGCGCCCACGCGCCTCCAGCATCATCTTGTCGTCGATCCATTGCCGGATCTGGCGCGCAATCTTGCCGGCCAGTTCCCGTTCCTGATCGGCGACCCAATCCTCCTCGCCCTCGACCTCGTCGGCCAGGCCCGCGATCGTCGGCTTCCACAGCAGCACGTCGCCGGGATGGCGATTGGCGCTGATATGCCGCACTTCGCCCTCGGTCAGGCCCAGCGATTGCGCTCGCAAGGTCGCGATCGTCCGGTCGACCAGGTCGAGCACCGGCGGCGTCGAGCGGAAGCTGCGATCGAGCGATAGGTCGTGGAAGGCATGACCGGCCATATCGGCATGGCGGGCGAACACCATCTGCGCGGCGGCGAACGCCTGCGGGCTGGTGCCCTGGAAACCGAAGATCGCCTGCTTGAAATCGCCCACGGTGAAGATGGTGCGAACCTTGTCGGCCTTGGCACCGTCACCAGCGAAGAACTCGGCGGCCAGCGCGCCGACGATCGCCCATTGATGGACGTTGGTGTCCTGCGCTTCGTCGACCAGGATATGGTCGATCCGCTGATCCAGCTTGTAGCGTATCCATTCGGCGATCCCCTCCTTCTGGAGCAGGGACGCCGTGCGCGCGATCAGATCATCGAAATCGACCGCGCCGGCAAGCCGCTTGGCCTCGTCATAGGCGCGGGCATAGGCGCGGCCGGCGTGGAGCGCACGGGCCAGCAAGGCGGCATAATCGGCCTGCAGCTTGACGCCGATCAGTTCGGCGCAACGGGCATGGAGCCGCGCGGTCGCCTCGCCATAGCCGTCGATCGGCGGCACCCAGCCCTTGGCGGAGATCAGGTCGCCATCCGCCTTGGCCCAGGCGCTATGCAGATCGGTCAGGGTCGCGGCCCGCGCGGCAGGATCGCGCCCACGCCAGGCGGCGATCCGGTCGCAGCGCTCCAGCGCCCGGCCCGTGCCCCAGTCCGCATTGGCCTGCGCCACCCAGGCGAGGCTGCGCATGTCGAACATTGCGTCGCTGCACTGGTCCGCCAGCCAGGCGTCGATATCGCCTTCGGGCAGGCCCAGTTCGCGCGCCAGCCAGGGACCGATATCGCCGGGTAGTTCTGCCAGCGCAGAAAGGCGGGCGGCACAGCGCAGCAGGAAAGTCTCGGCCGCCCCCTCTCCCAGTCGCAGGCTCAAAGCCTGCAACGCGTCGATCAGGTCGCCATCGCCCAGTTCCTCGGCGCGGATGACCATGTCGGCCAGTGTCTGGCGGGCCAGCACACCCTGTTCGCGCGCGTCGAGCGGGCGGAAGCCGGGGGCGAGGTCCGCCTCCAGCGGGAAAGAGGCGAGCAATTGCTGGCAGAAGCCATGAATAGTCTGGATGCGCAGGCCGCCACCGGTCGATTCCAGCACTTCGGCGAACAGGCGCCGGGCGCGGTCGCGCGCTTCCGGTCCGCTCTCTTCGCCCAGCGCTTCCAGATCGTTGAACAGATCGCGTTCCTCGGCCTGCACCCAGGTGGCGAGCCGGTCATGGATGCGGTCGGCCATTTCCGCCGCGCCGGCCTTGGTAAAGGTCAGGCACAGGATATTTTCGGGACGCACGCCTTGGAGCAGCAGGCGGAAGACGCGCGCGGTCAGCACATGGGTCTTGCCGGTGCCGGCGGAGGCCGACAGCCAGACATGGGCGTCGGGCGCAGCGGCCAGCGCCTGCGCGCCGGCCAGCGGTTGCAAAGGGCTGGAGCCTTTAGCCATCGTCGCGCCCATACCATTCCTCCAGCCGCATCAGCTGGTCATAATCACCATAATTGGCCACTTCTGGATTGACCTGCGCGGCGAAGGGCGCAGCGCCGGTCAGCCAGGTTTCGGCCGCGTCGCGGAACTGGTCATAAACGAAGGCGGTGAAATCGGCGGTGACGATCTTGTCGCGTTTGCCCGCCACATCGACCGGACTTTCGCGATAGCCGAAAGCGTCGCCCTTCTTGGCCAGCGACCAATATTCGAAACTGCGCGCCACCCGCGCGCCGGCCACGCCGGGAAAGGCGCCATCGGCGGATTCCGCGATCAGGCCGATCAGGCCGAGCTGTAGCGCGTAGCCGCCGCGCACCTGTCGCGCGCTGGGCGGCTTGCCGGTCTTGTAATCGACGATACCAATGCTGCCGTCGGGCATGCGGTCGATCCGGTCGGCCTTGCCGGTCAGCAGCACGCCGGCAATCTCTGCCTTCCCTTCGGTCTCCACCGCCAGGATATGGCGGCCCGCAGCCTGATCCTTCGCCACTTCGGCCGCGATCCAGCGGATCGCCTCGATCAGGCGCGGCTGCCACAGCGCGCGCAGCAGTGGATGGACATCGGGCCGGGCGAACATGGCGCGGGCACGCGCCTCCAGATCGGCCGGATCACGGCTGCCGCCCTGCGCCCAATGCTCCAATATCTCATGCACGACCGTGCCGCGCCAGGCCGGCCCGGCATCGGCATCGACCGGATCGAGCCGATTGAGCTTCAGGATGCGCCGGGCATAGAAGGCGAAGGGATCGGCCTTCAGCCGGTCGACATCGGTGACCGGAATGCGGGTCGGCCGGGCGGCGAGCGGCGGCACCGGCGCGGGGCGCGCGGACGGCCGGTGGCTGGGTGGCAGGTCCAGCGCGTCGGCCAGCAGGCGATAGCGATCAGCGGTTTTCCATTGCGGCCCGGCCATCGCCTTCAGCCGCAGCCAGAAGCGCGAGGCGATCGCCGGCCCACCGCTGCCGCGCCGGGCACGAGTGATCAGGACATGCGGGGCGCCGAGCGCGCTCGCGAAATCATGCGCCGCAAGGCCGATCCGGGTTTCGAGGCCCGGCAGACCCAGTTCGCGGCGAATGCGCGGCGCCAGCCAGGGATCGGGCGAAGGCAGGCCCGGCCAGTTGCCTTCGTTGAGGCCGCCCAGGATCATCAGGTCCGCCTGCACCAGCTGCGCCTCGACCAGACCCAATATGGCGATGCGCGGATGGCCGCCCTGTGGCGGGCGCACCGACACGCCGCCCAGCATATGGTCGAGCAAAGCCGGCAGCGATCGGATATCGGCCTGGCGCGGCCCTTCGGTGGCGGCCGCCTCCATCTCGGCGAACAGGTCGGCGGCGGCATGACCCTGATGCCCGGCCCAGAGCGCGTCATTGGTCAGCGCCCCGGCCTGTTCGCGCACCGCCGCCAATTGCCCGGCCAGATCGGGCGCGAGCGCGAAGGCAGCCTCCAGCGGTTCGAGCAGATCGCGCGCCCATGGCCACCAGGCGCGGGCCTGCGCGCGCAGATCCTTCTGCCGGTCCTCCCCCTCGCGCGCCTCCAGCAACAGGTCGATGCCGCGCAGCCCCGCCTGCGGCCGCGGTCCGCGCAGCAGCAGATCGAGCTGGCGCACACCCTCCAGCCAGGGCAGGCGCATCTCGCCGCGCATCACCAGCGGATGCTTGAGCAGGGTCAGCAGCGCGACCGGCGCGAAACGCTCGGCCGCCGCCTCCGCCATGGCGATCAGCAAGGTGCCGGGCGGCAGGCGGGACAAGGGCTGACCGGCGGAATCGTCGGCCTCTATGCCCCAGCGGCGCAGATGCGCGGAAACCCGCACCGCCAGTTGCCGATCGGGCGTCACCAGCGCGGCGGTGCGTTCGGGTGTTTCCAGCGCCTCGCGCAATGCGATGGCGATGGCCTGCGCTTCCTCGCCCGGCGTCGCGACCTCTAGCGCCTCGACCCCGGCCAGCGAGCGATCGGCGGTCTTGAGGTCGCGCCAGCGACTGGTCAGGCGCGGCGGCAGCATCGCGTTGGAAATATTGCGGCCGCGCACGGCGCGGGCATCATGCTCGCTGCCCCAGCGCCACTGGGCGACATCCTCGCGGCTGGCGCTCATGCGGTCGAGCAGGCGCTTGAGCGCATATTGCGGATGGGTCTCATGGCCCGCGGCGCTGCGGCCAGTAACGGGATCGGGCGGGAATGGACCGATCGCCGTCCAGGCATCTTCATCCAAATTCTGGTCGAGGCCGGCGAACACCACCTGTCCATTGGGCAGTTCGGCGATCCGCCGCAGCAACCCCGCGATCGCCGGTGCGGTTGCGCTGATGCCGGCCGCGACTATGAAGCCGGGTGGTGGAGCCTCAGCCCAGCGCGCGGCAACCCGATCGAACAGCCGATTGCGCCGATCCGCGAGGTCGATGAAGCCCAGCCGCAGCAGCTCGGCCGGCCAGCGGGCAATCAGGATGGAGAAGAGGTCGAGCGATTTTTCCCAATGGCTCGACAGCCCCTCGATCAGGTCGAGCTTCGACAGCGCATCGAGCGGCGCCCGCTCCACCTGCATCTGGTCGAGCACGGCGCCGAGCGCCTGTCCCAGTTGCAGCGCCTGACCGGCATCGGCTGCGCCGCCTGCATCCTGTACCATGCGCGCCAGGATCATCTGCCGCCGCATCGGCGGGATGGCGGCGGGAACGGCGTCGCCTTCCCAGAGCGGATCGAGCGCGCCGCCGACTTCCTCGCCCAGTTCCGGATCGCCCAACGCGACCAGACGGGGCAGCAGCAGGCCGCCTTCGGCCCGGCGGACAAAGGCGTCGCTGACGGCGCGGACCGCGCGATTGCTGGGCAGCAAGATCATGCCCTGCGCCAGGCGGACGGGATCGTTCCCCTGCTGCGCCAATATGCCGGCGACCAGCGCGTCGGCGAAGGCGCGGTGCGCCGGGATGGTGTACAGCGCCGGCTTGGCCCGGTCACCCATGGGCGATCATCGACTCCACGATGGGAATGGCCTGCGGCGTACCCACGTCGAACCACAGCCCCTGATGGACCGCGCCATAGAGGCGTCCGGCCTCGATCGCGCGGTTCCAGAAGATGTTGGTCGAAAAGACATCCGCCGGCGGATCGACCAGCAGGCGGGGCGAGAGAATCTGCACGCCGGTGAAGACGAACGGCGCGACATGAGCGGTCTTGCGCCGCGTCAGGCGGCCATTGGCGTCCATATGGAAATCGCCCGGTCCGCTATGGCAATTGGCCCGCGCCAGCGGCACCAGCAGCAGCAGCGCGTCCATCCGTTCGGGATCCCATAGCTGCTGCATCATGCCCAGCGTCTCGGCCGGGCCATCGATCCACAGATTGTCGCTATTGGCGCAGACGAACGGCTTGTCGCCGAGCAGCGGCCTGGCGTGGATCAACCCGCCGCCGGTTTCCAAGAGCTTGGCCCGCTCGTCGGAAATACGGAAGTCCATGTCCCTGCGCGTCCTCAGATGCGCCTCGACCGTGTCAGCAAGATAATGGACATTGACCACCACCGTCTTGATGCCGCCGGCTGCGAGCCGATCGAGCGCATGGTCCATCAGCGCCTTGCCGGCGACCTTGACCAGCGGCTTGGGACGGGTCGCGGTCAGCGGGCGCATCCGCTTGCCGAGGCCTGCTGCCATGAGCATGGCGGTATCGATCATGCCTGGGCAAACTCCTCAAGCGCATGATGGCGCTTGTCGGCGGGGATATTGGCGTCGAACCAGGCCTTGACCGGCGCCAGCGCCGGATGGGCGAGATCGCGTTCCAGCAGCGCCCACATGCGCGGCAGGTAGGACAGATAGCGCGGCTTGTGGTCGCGCTTCCAAAGGCGGGTGAAGATGCCGATGATCTTCGCGTTCCGCTGGGCGCCCAACACCGCATAGGCGGCGTCGAAATCGGCCGGCGGATTGGCGACCGCATGATAATGGGCCAGCATCGCGGCCTCCAGTTCCGGCGACACGTCGCGCCGGGCATCCTGCAGCAGCGAGACGAGGTCATAGGCCGGGTGGCCAGCCAGCGCGTCCTGGAAATCGAGCAGACCCAGGCCGCGCACTTCGGGCCGGTCAATCAGCATGATATTTTCGGCATGATAGTCGCGCAGCACGGTGACGACAGGGCTTGCCGACTGTTCGGCGATCGGCAGTACCGCGTCCCAGGCTGCATGATAGGCGTCGGCATCGACGTCCAGCCCCAGCGCCGGGCAATACCATTCGGTCAGCAGCCCGACCTCGCGTTGGTAGACCGCGCGGTCGTAGGGCGGGACATCCGCTGCGGGCAGCTTGTGCAGGTCGGCCAGCAGATCGATCGCGCGGCGATAGACCGCCAGTTCGCCCGCCGGATCCTCCTCGACATGCTCCTTCAGGCGCTCGTCGCCAAAGTCCTCGATCAGGACGAGGCCCTGCGTCAGATCCTGCGCCAGGATCGCGGGCGCGGCAAAGCCCTGACCCAGCAGATGCTGCGCAATCGCAATGAACGGGCGCGGATCTTCATGCGGCGGCGGCGCGTCCATCAGCACGGCACGGCGACCGCCGTCGACCACGCGGAAATAGCGACGGAAGGACGCATCGCCGGCAAGCGGAACGATGGCGGCGCCATCCCAACCCGCCTGTGTGAGGAAAGCGGGGGCGGTTGCGGGGGGGATCATATCTGTGACCATCGATCCGTCCAAGCGTCGGGCACGCGCGCTGTCAAGCGCCGTGCGCCATCCGGCTCGATCATGATGGTCAGAAACAGGGCGTGCGACCACAGCCCATCGCCCAGCCTGTCGGGCCATTCGATGATCAGCAGGCTGTCCTGCAGATATTCGTCCAGCGCGAGCTCGGCCGCCTCCTCCGCATCATCAAGCCGGTAGAGATCGACATGGGCGACCGGCAGGCGAACATCGGGAATGTCATAGGGCTGGACGATCGCGAAGCTGGGGCTGGGCGCCTCCCCTTCCAGGCCAAGCCCCTCCAGCAGGCCACGCGCCAACGTCGTCTTGCCGGCGCCCAGTCCGCCTTCCAGCGCGATGACGTCACCGATGCGGACATGGCTCGCCAGTCGCCGCCCCAGATCGAGCTGGGCGCCCTCGCCCTCCAGGATCATATCCAGCTCAGCCACGGGGCAGTTCGATCACGACCATCGTTCCCTGGCCGGGCTCCGATACCAGTTCGAACGTGCCGCCATGGGCCTGTGCCAACTGCTTGACAAGCGGCAGGCCGATCGTCGCGCGCGCGCCCTTGCGATTCTGTTCGGCGCGACTGATCGCATCGAAGATCGTGGCTTGCCGGGTGGCATCGATGCCGGGGCCATTGTCCGACACGACCAGGCGCGCGAGATCGGGGCCGCCATCGCCGTGCAACAGCACCCGTGCGCCCGAGCCGCAATAGCGCACCGCATTTTCCAGAAGATGATCGACCGCCTGGCCGATCCGGCGTGCATCGCCCTGGATCACCCCCAGCGTATCCTGCAAGGTGACGGCAAGATCGATCCCCTTGGCCTTCGCCTCGGCATCGATGCGCGCCACGCTGGCACGCACCAGAGCCGCCAGATCGACCTCGCTGCGCTCGATCGGCAACGTCCCGGCCTCGCCCTGGGTCAGGTCGAGCACATTGTCGATCAGCATCGACAGACGGCCAGTGCTCTGCAGGATGCCGTTCACATATTCGACCGCGCTGTCGCTGAGTTCACCGGCATAGCCGGCGCTCATCATCTCGGCAAAGCCGGCGATGGTCGTCAGCGGCGTGCGCAACTCATAGCTCATGTTCGTGACGAAGGCAGTCTTGACCTTGTCGGCCTGCTCCAGCGCCTCGTTGCGGTCGCGCAGCATTTGCTCGACCCGCCGGCTGTCGGTGACATCCAGCATGGTGAACAGCGCATTGCCGTCCGGCAGCGGAATGGCGGCAAATTCGAAGATACGCCCGTCGGCAAAGCCGACATGGCCAACACGCTGCTTGCGCTCGACCGTCGCCGCGCGGACCAGTTCGCGCACCAGATTGCTCTGCTGCGGCTTGGCAAGCCGGCTTTGCACGGCGCGCATCAACTCGTCGATGCGGGGATGCTTGCCCAGCGCCTCTTCACTGATGTCCCAGATGGTGCGGAAACGGCTGTTCCACAGATGCAGGCGCCCATCCGACGAGAAGACGCCGATCGCCTCGAACAGATTGTCGAAGGTCGCTGTCCGCACCCGCAGCAGCGTGTCGCGCGCGCTCGACAATTGCACCTGTTCGGTCCGATCCTCGAAAATCAGCAACAGGCCGCCATCGGGCAGCGGCTGGGCATAGACGCGCAGATGCGTGCCATCGACCAGCAGCCAGTTCTCCTCCAGCGGATCAGGCGACAGGAACCAGTCGCGCCGCTCCGCGCGCCAGGCCGGAAAGTCGCGATTTTCCGGCAGGCGGCGGGCATCGCGCATCTGATCCAGCACGCGCTCGAACAGCGGCGCATCCGTGAGCGCTTCCTGCTTCAGGCCGAACAGGCTGATGAAGGGCTGGTTCCAGAAGCGCAGCGCCCGGTCGGGACCAAAGCGCGCAACACCGGCCGACAGACGATCGAGCAGATCGCGCTGCGCCGCTTCCAGCCGACGATGCTCGACCCGCGCCTGTTCCAGCTCATGCTGGTCCATCGCGAAACCTGCGACCCCGGCCGCGCCCAGCGGCACGTCGACGACGCGCATCGTCCGCCGTTCGCCATCGATCGTTGCCGGAACGATACGGGCAAGCGAATTGCCTTCGTCGAGCGCCTGTGCCGCGGCGTCCTGCGGGCTGAAGCCGTTCACATTCTCGACCAGTTCGGTGCCGTTCATGATCACGTCATGGGCGCCGGCGCCATCGACAGCACGGACATAGGCGCTGTTGACCAGGCTCAGGCGCAGGTCGGGCGTGCGGTGCCACATCGGGAAGGGCGCGGCCTCGACCAGTCCGGCGAGCGCCTCCAGCGCCTCGCGCAATTGCCCGACGGTCGCGCTCAGCGCCTGGATTTCCGCCTGGCTGTCGGTCGCGTCGAAGATCCACAGCACGACGCCGCCATTGGCGGCCAGCGCCGGCCCGGCTGGCGCACCGCGAACCAGCAGCGTGCGCGACGAACCGCTGCCCCGGATCGGCAGCGAAAAACTCTTGCCCGCTTTCTGTGCGGCGCCGATCTCGCGCCCCAGTGCTGCGGCATCGGCCGGCTCAAGCCCGCCATCGGGCGCCGTCAGTTCGGACACGAAGGTCGGCACGCGGTCCCGGCCCAGCCATTTGCCCAGCCGGTCGGCGGCCTCCATCCGGCCGTCGGGATGAATGATGACGGGCGCAGCCGGCGCCGACGCCAGCAGCGTCGTCAGCCGATCAAGCTTGCCCTGCGCCTGCATCCCTGCGCGGCGCATACGCTGACCCGTGATCAGCGCCCATATCGCAGCCCCCAGCCAGCCGGCCATCACCGTGCCCAGCAACAAAGTGGCAAGCGGGCTCATAGACCCCATTGCGCCATTCCCATCCCGTTCGCGACCAGTTGTTTATCGTTCATACAGACCAATGGCCACGGGCCTAACGCAACTTGGCGCCGGCGGAAAGCGCCCAGATATGATGAATGCCCGGCACAGCATGGTCCGGGCATCGGATAAGGTAAAAGGGGGAGGATGGCCCTCCACCTTTTTCAATTCTTAGTAGCGGTAGTGGTCCGGCTTGAACGGGCCTTCCACCGGCACGCCGATATAGTCGGCCTGACGCTGGCTGAGCTGGGTCAGCTTCACGCCCAGCTTTTCCAGGTGCAGTGCGGCGACCTTCTCGTCCAGATGCTTGGGCAGGACGTAGACGTCGTTACCGTAGGCCTCGCTCTTGGTCCACAGCTCGATCTGGGCCAGCGTCTGGTTGGTGAAGCTGGCCGACATCACGAAGCTGGGGTGGCCGGTGGCGTTGCCCAGGTTGACCAGGCGGCCCTTCGACAGGACGATGATCTTCTTGCCATCGGGGAACTCGACTTCGTCGACCTGCGGCTTGATCTCGGTCCACTTCATGTTGGCGAGGCCGGCGATTTCGATCTCGCTGTCGAAGTGACCGATGTTCGACACGATCGCCATATTCTTCATGGCGCGCATATGATCGACGGTCAGAACGCCTTCGTTGCCGGTGGCGGTGACGAAGATGTCGGCGCGCGGCGCGGCTTCTTCCATCGTCACAACTTCATAGCCTTCCATCGCGGCCTGCAGGGCGCAGATCGGATCGATTTCGGTCACGAGAACGCGGGCACCGCCATTGCGCAGCGAGGCAGCCGAACCCTTGCCGACGTCGCCGAAACCGGCAACGCAGGCGACCTTGCCGGCCAGCATGACGTCGGTGCCGCGACGGATGGCGTCGACCAGCGATTCCTTGCAGCCATAGAGATTGTCGAACTTCGACTTGGTGACGCTGTCGTTCACGTTGATCGCCGGGAAGGGCAGCTTGCCCTTCTTCGACAGTTCATACAGGCGATGCACGCCGGTGGTGGTTTCTTCCGACACGCCCTTGATCGACTGGACGGTCTTGGTCAGGAAGCCCGGACGCTCGGCCAGAACGCGCTTCAGCACGGCGCAGAAGATTTCCTCTTCCTCGTTCGACGGCGTGAACAGTTCTTCGCCAGCTTCGACGCGGGCGCCCCACAGGGCGAACATGGTGGCGTCGCCGCCATCGTCGAGGATCAGGTTACAGACGCCGCTGTCGTCATTGTGCCAGTCGAAGATGCGCTCGACATAGTCCCAATATTCCTGGAGGCTTTCACCCTTGACGGCGAAGACCGGCACGCCCGACGCGGCGATGGCGGCGGCGGCATGGTCCTGCGTCGAATAGATGTTGCAGGTCGCCCAGCGGACCTGCGCGCCCAGCGCGGTCAGCGTCTCGATCAGCACGGCGGTCTGGATCGTCATGTGCAGCGAGCCGGTGATGCGCGCGCCCTTGAGCGGCTGCGACGCACCGAATTCGGCGCGCAGAGCCATCAGGCCGGGCATTTCGGTTTCGGCGATCTCGATTTCCTTGCGACCAAAGGCGGCAAGGCCGATATCGGCGATCACATAATCCTGCGCCTTGTCAGCGGGTACGGTGGCCACGAGCCTGTCTCCATCATTAGAAATTGACCGGCCGCCGGCATAAGGAAGGCGGCGGCGATGGTCGGGCTTTACCAATCGCCGCCAAGCATGGCAACTCAATATAAAGTTTTCTTTATGTGTTAATTGGCCGGACCCCGAACCTGTGCGGACGGCAGGCGCGCTGCCCCTTCGGCCATGGCGATGGATCGACCCGTCGAGCCGCCACTCACGCCTTCGTCGGCCAGCAGATCATTGGCGAGGGCGATCGCCATGTCGCACTGGGGCGCATCGATCCGCGGCGCGATGCCGGCAGATTCCGACAATTTCCAGATCGCAGCCCGATTGGCCGGGACCGCATTGGCCGCCGCCTGGATCGCCTGAAGATCCCGGCATTCCAGCCCGCCGGCACCCGCGCCATAGCTGTTCGCCAGCATGATCACATAATCATCATAGGCGTCGAGGCCGCCCTCCAGACCCGCAACGTCCGCGAAGTGGCTGCGCAGCGCGTCATTCACCTCGACCAGAGCCGTCCGCTTTTCACGCACGAACTGGTTATAGGCCGGCAGGAAATCATAGGCGCTGGTGTTGCAGCGAAGCGCCGACACCATCAGCATCATCTCGAAATTGCGGACCTGTGCCGCCTCGACATGATCCTTCTTCCAGCAGGTCGCTGCCGACGCCGGCGCGAGCGGCATCGCGGCGGCAAGCGCCGCACAGATAATCTTCTTCATGAAATAACCCCGCATATTCCCCAGAGATGGAGAATGGGCGGAACCAATTGCTGCAATCTATCGCGCTATGGTTAAGGCGAATTTACCCTAAACGGTTCAGTTACGATGTCAGAACAAGCGGCCAATGGCTGTTGTTGTTCTGCCCCTGAAACGGCCGAAAATCGACAGCGCAACGGATCGAAAAGTCAGGCCGACCCGCCGCCGCTCACCAGATGGGCCGAATCGACCCCCGCAGCCGCATAGGCGTCGCGCCATTTGCGGTGCGCAGGCGTGTCGAACAGCAGGGCGGCATCGCCCTCGGCCAGGAACCAGCTTTCGCCGGCCATTTCCCGTTCCAACTGGCCTGCGCCCCAGCCCGCATAGCCCAGCGCGACAAGATAGCGGCTTGGACCGCGCCCTTCGGCAATCGCCTTCAATATGTCGAGCGAGCCGGAAAGACCCCAGTCCGGCCCGGACTGCACCATATCCTTCCCGGCCCAATCGAGCGAATGCAGCACAAAGCCGCGCCGCGGCTCCACCGGTCCGCCTTTCAGGACGGGCTGGTCAGGAATGGCCGAAGCGTCGATATCGAAACTCTGGAGCAGGTCGCGCAAGCCGACCCCCTCGACCTCCTCGCTCAGGGAAATACCCAGCGCCCCATCCTCGTCATGCACGCATAGCGCAATCACGGAATGGTCGAAGCGCTCATCTTCCATGCCCGGCAATGCCAGTAGGAAGCGGCCGCCATAGAAGCACGGATCGGTCATGCTGCGGAATATAGGCAGAAACGCGCCAATGCCAATCGGCGACCGTCGCGACAAAGGGGCATCGTGCCATATTCCGCGCCCGCACCCTTGACAGCGAAGGCGCGAGCAACGAACTCCGCGACGCCACAGGCCAGGAGACAAGATATGACCATCGCCAAGGGTGACCGCCTTCCCAGCACGACCTTCACGAAGATGACCGAAAATGGACCCGAACAGGTTGTTTCGGACGAATATTTCGCGGGCCGCACCGTCGCCCTCTTCTCGGTGCCTGGCGCCTTCACGCCGACCTGCTCGGCCAAGCACCTGCCCGGCTTCATCGAAAAGGCCGACGCGCTCAAGGGCAAGGGCGTCGATGAGGTCGCCTGCACCGCCGTCAATGACGCCTTCGTCATGGGCGCATGGGGCAAGTCGGCCGGCGCCGATGACAAGGTGACGATGCTGGCAGACGGCAATGGCAGCTTCGCGCAGGCCGTGGGCCTGACCATGGACGGCAGCAAGTTCGGCCTTGGCGAGCGCGGCCAGCGCTTCTCGATGATCGTCAAGGACGGCGTCGTCGAGGAACTGAACGTCGAAGCACCGGGCGACTTCAAGGTCTCCTCGGCTGACTTCATGCTCGAACAGCTCTGAATTTTCTGGTCGCGCGCCCGGCCCGGTCGGTCGGGCGCGCGATTGTTTCGCTGGCATCTTCCTTCCGTCACACAAGTGCGGTAGCAAGAGGTGATGACACAGAGCATCGGCACAGCGATCGTCGCGCAACTCGACGCCATCTATCAGACATCCATCGAAAATCTGCGGGAGGCCATGCGTGCCTATGCCCGCGATGGCAGCATCCCGCCGCCCGAGGCTCGGGCCGATCGGCGCTTCTGCTACCCCGAACTGCGGGTCACCTATCAGGATGACAGCCAGGCGCCGCCGCCGGGCCGTTCGTTCGCGCGCCTGTCGAAGCCCGGCCGCTATGTGACCACGGTCACCCGGCCCGCCATGTTCGCCGATTATCTCGCCGAACAGATCGACCTTCTGGTCCGCGACTATGGCGTGGAGGTCGAAACCGGCCTGTCGGATCAGCAGATCCCCTTCCCCTATGTCCTCGACGGACTCGACATCAACGCGCTCGACGGCACGCCGCCGACCGAGTTGGCGCGCCACTTCCCGGCAACGGAACTGGCCGAGATCGGCGACGAGATCGCCGACGGACTGTTCACGCCGGATGCCGAAGGCGACCGCCCGCTCGCCCTGTTCGACGGGCTGCGAACCGACTTCTCGCTGGCGCGCCTGAAGCACTATACCGGCACCCCGGCCGAGCATGTGCAGCGCTATATCCTGTTCACCAACTATCATCGTTATGTCGACGAGTTCGTGGACTGGGCCTGCAAGGAACTGCAACGCCCCGACAGCCGCTTCACCGCGCTATCGGGTGCGGGTGGCGTCTTTGTTACGCCCGAAACCGCCGATCCCGCGCAGATGATCGCCGACAGCGCCTGGCGCAAGCACCAGATGCCGGCCTATCATCTGATCGCACCGGATCGCAGTGGCATCACGCTGGTGAACATCGGCGTCGGCCCGTCCAATGCGAAGACGATCTGCGACCATCTGGCGGTAGTGCGTCCCGAAGCCTGGCTAATGATCGGCCATTGCGGCGGCCTGCGCCCCAGCCAGCGGATCGGCGACTATGTGCTGGCCCACGCCTATCTGCGCGACGACCATGTCCTCGACGAGATGCTGCCGCCGGAAATCCCGGTGCCGGCGATCGCCGAGGTCCAGGTCGCGATGGCAAGCGCCGCCGAGGCGATATTGGGCGGCGGCAATCCGGAGGATTTCAAGCGCCGCCTGCGCACCGGCACGGTCGTCACCACCGACGATCGCAACTGGGAATTGCGCTATTCCAGTTCCGCCCTGCGCTTCAGCCTGTCGCGCGCGGTCGGCATCGACATGGAATCCGCCACCATCGCGGCGCAGGGTTATCGCTTCCGCGTCCCCTATGGGACGTTGCTCTGCGTATCGGACAAACCGATCCATGGCGAACTGAAGCTGCCCGGCCAGGCCAACCGCTTCTATGAGGAAGCCATTGCCGGCCATCTGCGCGTCGGCCTGATGGCCTGCGAACTGCTGCGTCAGGAAGGACCAAAGCTGCACAGCCGCAAGCTGCGCGCCTTCAACGAGCCGCCCTTCCGGTAAGGCCGGAATCTCCGCGTCGTTGCCCGATCCCGCTGGATCAGGCGGCGGCGCGGGCCACCGTGACCCGGTTCTTGCCCTCGCGCTTCGCGGCATAAAGCGCCGCATCCGCCCGCGCGACCAGATCGTCCAGTTCCCGATCATCCGGCCGCAAATCGGTAACGCCAAAGCTGGCGCGCAACAGCGCCTGGGGCGCCTCACCAAGGCGCAGGCAGCTGATTTCCGCCCGCACGCGCTCCATCGCATCGGCCGCGACCTCTGCACCGGTATCCACCATCAGCAGGCCGAACTCGTCGCCACCCAGGCGGCCGACCACATCACCGCGCCGCACCGCGTTGGTCAGCAGATGGGCAAAGCCGCGCAGCGCGGCGTCGCCCGCCATATGGCCATAGCCGTCATTCAGCCCCTTGAAGCCATCCAGGTCACAGATGACCAGCGCAACCGGTCGCCCCTGGCGCCGGGCGTTGGCGATCGCCCTTTCGGCGGCCTCCTCGATACCGCGACGGTTGAGGATGTTGGTCAGCGGATCATGCATCATCTGCTGCCGAAGCTGCTGGGCCAGGTCGCCCGCCACCACCAGCACGGCCGTGACCGCCGTGCCGACATAGACGGTCGGCATGAACAGTCCCAGGATCGCCCGATAGAGTTCCTTGCCCTCCTCCGGGCCGCGGATCAGGCCTGCGGATGTGGCCAGCGCCAGCTGGCCAAGGGCAAAGGCGAGCAGCGCGGCAAAGAAGGCCAGTTCTGGTGGCGTGAAGGAGCGATTGCGCGGCCAGAGCGACAGCGCACTGACCGCCATGAGCAGACCGACATAGGCGGGAATGATCATCCCCTGCATGATCTGACTGCCCACCGGCCCGATCGCAATCGCCATTGCCAGGCTCACCAGGACAGCCGGGACGGCAAAGGCAAGCAATTGCAAGGGGCGGCCCGACCGCTGACGGATGCCGATCCCCAGTAGCGACGCGCTGACAATGAGGCCGATGCCGGTCAGGATGAACAGCCAGCGGCTATGCAGGAAATAGCCACCTGCATTGGCGATCCATTGGAGGATGGCGACCGCATAGGATGCGGTCCAGGTCAGCACATGCCTCTGGCGGCCGAAATGCAGCCATGAAACACCCATGGCGATGGTCGTCACCAGGGCAGTACCGAAAAGCAGGGAAAGAATAACGGCCGGCGCGCTCATGCGCCGGCCATTTACCAATTTTTACGGCGACTTACCAGCCGCAGGACTTGCCCTTATTCTGCGTCTTCAACCATGTCTGAAGCGGCGCGAAATAATTGACCAGCGCCTTGCCCGACATCTCGCGGCTGCCGGTGAAGGCCTGCAGCGCATCGGGCCAGGGCTTGGATGCACCCATCTTCAACATGGCATCAAGTTTCTCGCCTACTGCCTTGTTTCCATAGAATGAGCAACGATGGAGCGGCCCCTTCCAGCCGGACTGGCGGCAGGCAGCCTCATAGAATTGGAACTGCAGCACGCGCGCCAGGAAATAGCGGGTATAGGGCGTATTGCCGGGGATATGGAATTTCGCGCCGGCATCGAATTTCGTCTCGTCACGGGACACCGGCGGGACGATGCCCTGATACTGACGGCGCAGGTCGGTCCAGGCCGACTCATATTTGGATTCCGGGATCGATCCGTCGAACACGCCCCAGCGCCATTTGTCGATCAGCAGGCCGAACGGAAGGAAGGCGACCTTGTCCATCGCCTGGCGCAGCAACAGGCCCAGATCCTTGTCGGTGCCCGGCACCTTGGCAGGATCGAGCAGGCCGATCTTCACCAGATAGTCCGGCGTGATCGACAGCGCGATGAAATCGCCGATCGCCTCGTGGAAGCCGTCATTGGCGCCGTCCAGATAAAGCGGCTTCTGGATATTATAGGCGCGCTGGTAATAATTATGGCCCAGTTCATGATGGATGGTGACGAAATCATCGCCATTCACCTTGGTACACATCTTGATCCGGATATCGTCCTTGTTATCCAGATCCCAGGCGGAAGCGTGGCAGATCACTTCGCGGTCGCGCGGCTTCACAATCTGCGAACGGTCCCAGAAGGTCTGCGGCAGCGGCGCAAAGCCGAGCGAGCTGTAGAAGCCCTCCCCCGTCTTCACCATCTTGATGGGATCGTAATTCTTGGCCGTCAGCAGGTCGGTGATGTCATAGCCCAGGTCGCCGGCACCGGCGGGCGCGACGATGTCATAGATATTGCCCCATTCCTGTGCCCACATATTGCCGAGCAGGTCCGCGCGGATCGGCCCGGTCTTGGACTGGACCGCATCGCCATATTTCTCGTTGAGCTTGGTACGAGTGTAGCAGTGCAGATCATCGTAGAGCGGTTTTACTTCGGCCCAGATCTTGTCGGTCAGCTTGGCGAAGTCATCGGCCGGCATGTCATATTTCGACCGCCACATCGCGCCGGTGTCGGCAAAGCCCAGTTCCTTGGCCCCCTGGTTGGCGATCGTCACCAGCTTGGCATAGTCGCCGCGCATCGGGGCGCCGACATTATCGTGCCAGCTGACCCACATTTCCTTGAGTTCGTCCGGATTGCGGTCCGTGCCCATCTTCTCTTCAATGTCGCTGCCGTTGATCGGCTGGCCGTTCAGCGTGCCCTTGCCCTTGCCATAGGTGGACTGGAGCTTGGTCGCGAGGTCATTCAGTTCCTGCGAGGCGCCCGGCGTGGTCGGCGCAGGCAGGGTCAGCGCGGTGCGCAACAGCGTCAGGCGACGCTTGGTCTCTTCGGTCAGGCCCGGCGCGGTAGCGAACTTGGCCGCCTCCAGCGCATAGTCGACCCGCATCGTCGTATCGATCGCGCCGAAATAGGAAGCGAGCGCGTCGGTATCGTCGGTGATGTAGGTTGCGTTGATCCAGGCGGCCCGGCTGCTGATCAGCGACTGATCGAACAGCGCCTTCTCCGCCTTGGTCAGGAAGGCTTCGGCCTCGGCCGCGGTCGGCTGCTGCGTGGTCGGCGTCTGCTGCGCCAGCACCGGCGACGCAACAAGGGCAGCCGCAAGCGCGGCGATCGAAATGGCGATTTTCATGGAACTTGGCCCCTCAGGTCTTCTTATGGAGCCAAGGTGGATTAGGCGGACGAGACAGTCAAGCGGTCAGGAAATCGACCATCGCCTGGCCCAGCTCCTTGCGGGTCACCGCGTTCATATGATTGCCCGGAATCTCGACATAGCGGCCATTGGGCAGCGCATCGACCAGCTCCTGCGCAATGCCGTTATCCTGATCGTCGGCGCCGCAAATCACCTCGGTCGGCTGCTGGAAGCCGGCAATCGTCGCCTCGTCCGTATCGACGAAGGTATTGAGGATGTGCAGCATTGCCACCGGATCGCCCTTGGTGGTCTTGAGGAACGCCTCGGTCATCCATTCCGACGTGCCGCGCTCGAACGTGCCGAGATTGGTCAGCACCTTCTTGTAATAGCCGCCCTTGTCGAGCGTCTTCGTGAGGCCGCGCAGGCCCATGCCGGCCAGGATCACCCGGCGCGGGGTCGCGCCGCGCGCCAGCATCCGCACGGTCGTGCGCGCGCCTAGCGAATAGCCGCCCAGATCATAATCGGTCAGCCCCATCTGCTCGACCAGCGCCAGATTGTCGTCGGTCAGCGCATCGGCCGGATAGGCCGCTGCGTCATGAGGCTTGCCGCTTTCGCCATGACCGCGCAGGTCCGGCATGATCAGGCGGAAACCCGCCTCCACCAGCTTGGCGGCATGACCGTAGCGGATCCAGTTGGTCCAGGCGTTGGAGAAATAGCCGTGGATCAGCACCAAATCGCGTCCCTGTCCCACGACATGCACCGCGATCGGCAGGCCGCCCAGGCCCTTGATATCATGGCGTTCGATCTGCAGGTCGGTCATTGTGCTGGTCCTTCGGGGCTTGGGGCCTCGCCGATAGGATCTCCGCCGCGCCCGCGCAAGAGCGCGATCAGGGCAAGGGCGCTGCCGATCTGGGCGGCGGCCATGTCCTTCTGCGGATCCCAGACATCGCCCTGCTGGCCGTTATAATAGTCCGCCGTCTCGCCGACGGCGATCACTGTCAGCAGCCATTCGAATATCTCGTAGAGCGCACTGCCGAGGCCGATCGCGGTAAAGGCGAAGGCCAGGCTCCAGCCATGGCATAGGCCGCCCCTGCGTCGCGCAATCTCCGCCACCGGTGCGGTCAGCAAAGCCCCAAAGGCGAAATGGACGAGCCGGTCATAAGCATTGCGCTGCAGCCCGAGGAGGCTGGAAATATCATGACCGCTGAGCATCCGAGCCCAGTCATCATAGGGCACATAGGAATAGATCCAGCGCGCGCCGAAGGTGTGGAGCAGCAGGAACAGCCAGATGCAGCCGACCGATCCGGTCGAGAGCGGCCAGCGCCGCAGCAGCCAGGGCGCCGTGAGCGTCAGCAGCAATGTCGGCCCATGCTGCAACGGGGCAAGGTCGGGAAAGGGCTGCGTGACATTGGCCAGCCCGATTGCCACCAGCAAGGCGGCGATCATCCGGCGCTGCGCGACAGGAAGAGCCTTCCACGTCGCGACAGCGCCGGAGATCATGTGCGGGCTCAGCCCTTCTTGAGGTGACGACGGCCCAGCAGTTCGGCGATCTGCACCGCGTTCAGCGCCGCGCCCTTGCGCAGATTGTCGCTGACGCACCACAGGTTGATGCCGTTCTCGATGGTCGAATCCTCGCGCACGCGGCTGATGAAGGTCGCGAAATCGCCGACGCATTCAATCGGCGTGATGTAGCCGCCATCCTCGCGCTTATCGACCAGCATGATGCCCGGCGCCTCACGCAGGATGTCCTGCGCTTCCTTGGCCGAAATCTCATTCTCGAACTCGATGTTGATCGCTTCGCTATGGCCGACGAACACTGGCACGCGCACGCAGGTCGCGGTCAGCTTGATCTTGGGATCCAGGATCTTCTTGGTTTCCGCGACCATCTTCCATTCTTCCTTGGTCGAACCATCGTCCAGGAAGACGTCGATGTGCGGAATCACGTTGAAGGCGATCTGCTTGGTGAACTTCTTCGGCTCGGCCGGATCGCCAACGAAGATGTTGCGCGACTGCTCGAACAGCTCGTCCATGCCTTCCTTGCCGGCGCCCGACACCGACTGGTAGGTGGCGACGACGACGCGCTTGATCTTGGCGGCATCATGCAGCGGCTTCAGCGCCACGACCATCTGCGCGGTCGAGCAGTTGGGGTTGGCGATGATGTTCTTCTTAACATAGCCGTCGATCGCGTCCGGGTTCACTTCGGGCACGATCAGCGGCACGTCCGGGTCCATGCGATAGAGCGACGAATTGTCGATCACGACGCAGCCGGCCGCCGCCGCCTTGGGCGCATATTCGGCGGTCGGACCGGAGCCTGCCGCGAACAGGGCGATGTCCCAGCCGGTGAAATCGAAATGTTCAATATTTTTGCATTTGAGTGTCTTGCCGGTGTCACCGAAATCAATTTCGGTGCCCTGCGACCGGGGCGATGCAACCGCCGCGATCTCGTCAATCGGGAATTCGCGTTCGGCGAGAATGGTCAGCATCTCGCGGCCCACATTACCGGTGGCACCAACGACGACGACCTTATAACCCATGACTTAACACTCCACTCCATGCAGTATTGCGGGGTGGCGCATAGCGCAGTGGCGCGATTTGTCCAGAAAGAAGGGCTATTGCCAGCGATAGTCACGGGGTGGGAGGTGGCGTCAGCACGGCCGACACCACCCATCCGTTACTCTCTACCCCCGGCCTTCACTTGGCCGGATCGACACCTTGATCGCGCAGGAAATTCTCAATCGTGGTCCAGAGGTGAACGCTGATCTTGGGACCGCCGACGCGGTGCGTCTGCCCCGGATAGACCATCAGTTCGAACGGCACGGCCGCCCCCTGCATCTTGGCCATCAGCGCGGTGGAATTGTCGAACACGACATTGTCGTCAGACATGCCGTGGATCAGCAGCAGCGGATCCTTGATCTTCACCGCATCATCGACCGCGTCCGAGCCGGGATAGGCGCTGGGCTTGTCCTGCGGCTGGCCCAGATAGCGTTCGGTGTAATGGGTGTCGTAAAACTCCCATTTCGTCACCGGCGCGCCCGAGACGATCGCGGCGAAGGTGCCCGGCGCCTTTTCCGCCAGCTTGAGCGACATATAGCCGCCATAGGACCAGCCATAGGTGGCGATCCGCTCGGGATCGACGAAGGGCTGGGCCTTCAGCCATTCGACGCCCATCAGCTGATCGTCGACCTCGACGGTGCCCATGGCGCGATGGATCTGGTCCTCGAACGCCTTGCCGCGATCGGGCGTGCCGCGATTGTCGATCGAGAAGACGATCCAGCCCTGGTCGACCAGATATTGGTTCAGCGCGCCACTCCATGTGTTGGTCACCTGGCGCCCGGCACCCGGACCGCCATAATGGATCATGAACACCGGATAGCGCTTGCCCGGCTGCATCGGCGGGGTCAGCATCTTGGTGTAGAGGGTGCTTCCATCGGCCGCCTTGACGGTGCCGAACACGGTCCTGGCGTGGCTCGCCAGATAGGGCGCGTAGGGATGATCGCCCTTCAGCGCATTTTCCGAAATCCACTGCAGCTGCTTGCCGCTGCTATCAGCCAGATAGACCTGCTTGGGCTGGTCGGCATTCTGGCGCGAGACGACGATCCGGCTCGCCGCACCATCCATCACCGCATCGTTCCACCAGCCTTTGGCAGTCAGCGCCTTGAGTGGACCGGCCTTGGCAAGCGACGCGACATAGAGCTGCTGTTCCAGCGGCGTGTCGCGATTGCCGGTGAAATAGACCAGGCCCTTACCCTCATCCACGCCGACAATGTCGCGCACCTCCCATTCCCCGCTGGTCAGCGCAGTCCATTTGCCGTCGCGCACATGATAGAGATGACCATGGCCGGTCTTTTCCGACCACCACAGGAAGCTGCCGTCGCTCAGCGGCGTGAAATTATTGCTGAGGTTGATCCAGCTTTTCGACGTTTCGGTGAGGACGATCTTTGCCTTGCCGGTCGCCGGATCGACCGCAAGCAGGTCAAGCCGCTGCTGGTCCCGGCTTTCGCGCTGGACATAGAGGGTCTTGCCATCCTTCGACCAGTCGACACGGGCGAGATAGACATTCTTGTCGGCGCCAAGGTCAACCTGCACCTGGCCGGAGCCGTCCGCCTTCATCACGAAGAGATCGACGATGGCGTTGGGCGTGCCGGCGGCGGGATAGCGCTGCTGATAGACCTTGGTGCCCTCCCCGCCAATCGCGGTGCGGGTGACGATCCCGACCGGACTTTCATCGACCCGCGCGACCGCGATCATCGCGTCGGTCGGCGACCACCAGTAACCGGTGCGCCGGTCCATTTCCTCCTGCGCGACGAATTCCGACACGCCCCAGCTGACCGTATCGCTGGCCCCCTGGGTCAATTGCTTCTCGCGGCCGTTCATCGGCTGCACGAACAGGTTACCGCCGCGCACGAAGGACACGAAGCCGCCCTTGGGGCTGACCACGCCGTTGAGCTCGCCGTCGGGCGTGTCGGTAAGCCGCGTGACCTTGCCGTCCAGTGCGGCGAGATACAGGTCGCCATCGACCGGCACCAGGATGGTCTTGCCATCAGGGGACCAGTCATAGCTGGTGATGCCGGTGCTGCCGGCGACCGAACGGTCGCGCTCGCGCTGCATCTTTTCCGCTTCGCTCAGTTCCGCGCCGCTGCCGGTCTTTTTCGAATCGACCAGCATGCGCTCGGCGCCGGTCGCGGTGTCGATCGCCCAGAGGTCGAGCCGCTCCTTCTCGTCAGCACGCGGCTTGAGCAGGGTCACCAGCTTGCCGTCGGGCGAGAGCTTGAGCGCACGCGGCTGCGGGCCGGCGAGGTCGGGGCTTGCGAACACGCGTTCCAGCGTCAGCTTTTCCTGCGCCTGCGCGGTGGTGACAGGAAGCAGCAGCAAGGCGCCCAACGCAGCGCCGGCCTTCAGATATGGGGACATGCTCATCCTTTCCGGGCAGCACCCGATCGGGCGCCACAATATCGGCCGGGCTTAGCGCGATGCGACGGAAAAGATCAATCGGTTGGAAGAATATGTCCTCCTCCCACGGGAACCCCTGACACTCAGACCAGCCCATTCCGCACCTGCCATTTGCGCGCGATCACCGGCCAGTCGGCAAAGGGCTGGGCCGGGTCGCCGCGCAGGCCGACGCCATGACTGCCTTCGTCGAACAGATGCATGTCGATCGCCCCCTGCGCCGCGCGCACCGCGCCGAACAGGGTGAGCGACTGGTCGACCGGCACGGTGCGGTCATGGACCGAATGGAACAGGATCATCGGCGGCGTGGTCGACGCCACGATCCTGTCCAGCGAATAGGCAGCTATTTGCGCGTCGGTCGGATTGTCGCCGATCAACGACCTTCGGCTGCCACCATTGGTGGCGCCGGCCATCGTCACCACCGGATAGAGCAGGATCGCCCCGTCCGGCCGGGCCGACAGATGGTCCGCGCTCTCCGCCATCGGATAGATGCGGTCATTGGGCCGCATGCACAGGCTGCCGGCCAGATGGCCGCCGGCCGATCCGCCCAGCACCAGCACGCGCTGCGGATCGACGGTCCAGCCGCCGCTGCGCCCGGCCCGGATCAGCCGCATCGCCCGCTGCGCATCCTGCAGCGCGACATCGGCCCCCGCCGCCCAGCGATCGGCCGGCAGGCGATAGCGCAGGACGAAGGCATGAATACCCATGTCAGCCATCCAGCGCGCGCATTCATAGCCTTCCCGATCGATGCCGACCCGCGAATAGCCGCCACCTGGTATGATCAGTACCGCCGCGCCCGTCGGCTTGGCCGCCGCGAACCAGGACAGGGTCGGCCGCGTCACATGGATGCCGACGCGGTAGCGATAGCCCAGCGTGTCGATCTGGTCGTCCACCACTTCGGTGATGGCCGGTATCTTGCCGCCCGGCACGCCATCGGGCCAGAGCGGGATGATCTGCGTCGGCTCGTCGGTGGCCGCGGAAAAGCGGCCGAACAACGGTGAACTTGCCACCGCCGCCAGAAATTCGCGTCGACTGCCGATCATCCCGTCTCCCTTTCAGTTCGTGACCTGCGTCAGATAGACGCTGCCGGTGGTGCTGTTCACATCGGTCGGCGCGGCGCCATAGATGATGTCGGTGTCGGCCGACAGCGGCACCGTGGCAAGCCGGGTTATCGCCTTGCCGGGCGCGAGGTCCGTGATGGTCCAGCCCGACGCCGTCGATGTCTTCAGCCCCTGGCGCAGCCCTTCGCCGGTGGTGGCGAAATAGACGCGGACCTGCGCCGCCGTGCGCGATATGCCCAGCGCCGCGGGCACATTGTTGCTGGCGGCGTAGATTTTTTCCCGGCTGGTCCAGCCGGTGCCGCTCCAGCGCACGCGCCACACATCGAAATTGGCGTCCCCGCTGCCATCGGTCGGGCGATAGCGATAGGCGATGGTCGGCTGGTTATAATCGTCGAGCGCCAGCTTGGCGCTCTGCAGCCCCTTGAGCGTCTGGTCGGTGGTGAAGACCTCGCCCGACTGGAGCGGCAGGAAGAAGAGCTTGGCATTGGCGAGGCCCACCGGCAGCATCGCCGCCGTGCCATCGGCATAGCTCCAGCCGCCGCCGGTCGGCGAGTAGCGCAGATAGCTGCCATAATGACGCAGCGACCGGGGCAGCGACTTGGCCCATTCCCACAGTAGATGGACGCTGCCGTCGCTGCCGAAATTCATGTCGTCGGGATAGACGACCGCATCATTGGCGGCGGCAAAGGTGCCAACATGGCTCCAACTGCCGCTGCTGCCAGACATAGCCCAGCGGAACAGCTCCCCCTCGCCATCATAGGTCGCCGCATCATAGCTGCGGATCATCAGATAGACGTCACCATTGGGCGCCCGCTTGGCGACCGGATAGGTATAGAGGCCGGTAGCGGGGATATCGGTCTGGCGGGTAAAGCTCATGCCACCGGGCGCATCGGCGCGGAAATAGCGCATGCCATCCGACAGATTATGCATGTCGGCCCAGACATGCAGCACGCCCGCGCCGTCGACCGCGATGGTTGGCTGCTTGTGGCCGATATCGTCCGCCTCGGTCCAGACCGTGCCATCGGGATTGCGCAGCACGGCGAAGGTCCAGATGCCGCTCGTGTCGCGCTTGCCGATCTTGATCTCGTGACTGCCGGCCGCGCCGGAGGCTGGCGGACTGTCGAAGGCGACATAGAGCGTGCCGTCGGGGGCCAGCGCGATCGGCACCCACCAGGCGGCCTGGTTGGAGGAGTCCGCGTCGCGCGGCACCCGTTCGACACTGATGCTGGCGGCGAGCGCGGCGGCCATGGGTTCTTCCGCCGTCGCCTGGAGCGGGCTGCCCAGGCTGACCCAGTTGGCGATAGCGCTGGTCGCTGCCGTACCCGTGCCCGTCGTTGTCGCATCGCTCAGCAGCAGCGCGGCCGACGCCGTTCCGGCAAGGGCCAGGCCCCCTGCCAGTCCATAGAAACGCTTCATCTTCCTCTCCCACTTGTTGTTATGCGTGGACGAGTTGGCCTTCCCCATTGGATCGGCGCGCACTGCGCAGCGCCAGGAAGGCAAGCAGAAAGGCGATCGGATGAAGCAGCGCCATCAGCAGGAAGCTGCGTTCGAACGCGCCGCCCGCGACAAGCTGGCCGACCAATTGGGTCGAGAGCAGCCCGCCAAGCCCGCTGCCCGCCGCGACCACGCCGAACACGGTGGCGACGATACGGGTGGGATAGAGATCGACGATCAGCGTGCTGATATTGATTTGGAATACCAGATGGGCGAAGGCCACGGCAGAGGCGAGCGCGAACAGGATCGGCAGGGCCGGATGGCTGGCCGCGATCGCGCCGAGCGGCGCCACCAGCGCAGCCGCACCCATCACGATGATGCGGCTGGTTGCCGGCGCCACACCGCGCGCGATCAACCGGCTGGAGAAGAAGCCCCCGCCGATGCTGCCAAGGTCGGCTGCGAGATAGACGATCCACGCCATGGAGGCGACCGCGATCAGGGTCAGGCCATAGATATCGGTCAGATATTTGGGAAACCAGAAGAGGTAGAAATACCAGACCGGATCGGCGACCGCGCGGGCACCGGCGAGCAGCCAGACCGACCGGTCGCGCAGGATACGGCCCCATAGCGCGCCCTCGCTGATCCGCTCCTCTTTCGGCTCCGGCGCGCTGCGCGGATAGACCATCAGCCAGACGACCAGCCAGACGAGGCCCGCCGCGCCAGTGGTGATGAACGCCGCGCGCCAGCCGAAATGCAGCGCGATGCCGGCGATCAGCGGCGGCGCCAGCGTCGCGCCGATCATCGCGCCGGCCGTATAGATGCCAAGCGCAATGCCGCGTTCCTTGGGCGGAAAATGTTCCGATACCGCCTTGGGGCCGGCGGTGTAGTTGCCGGCCTCCCCCAGCCCCAGCGCGAAGCGCGCCGCGCCCAGCTCCCCTGCCGACCGGACGAAGCCGGTCAGCAGGTTCGCCAGCGACCACCAGCCCACGAACAGCGCCAACGACAGACGCGTGCCCAGCCAGTCGGTCACCCGGCCGGCCATCAGATAGGCGAAGGTATAGGCAATGAGGAAAGCCTGGACGACGCGCGCATAGGCTATGTCGTCCATATGCAGGTCTTGCTGCACCGTCGTTGCCAGGATCGAGAGCGCCTGCCGGTCGAGATAGTTGATCACGGTCGAGGCGAACAGCATCGCCAGGATCGCCCATCTGATCTTGCGGGCCTTCCCCTCGATCATGCGGCGGCAGCCTCCATGCGCGCGGCGATCGCCGACAGACCGGCCAGCGCGGTGCCATCGCCCGCCGCCGTTTCGGTCGCGATCCCCAGCCGATCGCAGACCCGGCCATAGAGATCGACCAGCAGTTCCGCGCCGACCAGGACGATCGTTTCCACCGCCATGCCGCGCGCGCGATGGGCGGCGACCGCGTCGCGGACCTCCGCACCGATCATCAATCCGGACAGGAAGGATGGCGCGGCGTCGCTGGTCAGTTCGCCCATCAGGATGCGACTGCGCAGCGCGAACAATCCATGCTCGATCGCCAAGGTCGGATCATCGATCACCAGCCCGGCTCCGACATCGAAGGCGGCGATGTCGGTCGGCGCGGCCGGATCATAGGGTTTTGCCAACGACCGGCCGAGCAGGCCATGGGCGAGCAGCAGCTCGCGCATTTCCCCCTGCATAGAGGTGACGAAACCCAACACCGTCCGTCCCCGTGTCCGCACCCATTTGGCGTGCGTGCCCGGCAGGCAGATCAGCCGTTCGGCATCATCGTCCGCCACGCCAGCCAGCCAGCCGAACAATTGCACTTCCTCGCCGCGCATCACGTCGGGCTGGCCGAAGATGTTGCGACAGGACAGGCCCGGCACGATCGCGATAGGGCATCGCGCCGCCTCGAACCGCAACAGCGCGCCGGCCATCGCCTCCGGTCCGGCCGGGCAAGGCAGATAGGCCGCCTCGCGCCAACCGATGGTCGACCCGATCATGCCGGACAGTAGCACCGGCATCGGACCAAGACGATCGATCCAGTCCCCTGCCGCCGCGTGGAAGGCGGCTTCATGATCGGACACATCCTTGGCGCCCTTGCCACGCACCGTCTCGACCGGGATCAGCCGCCCCTCCTCCACCCGGCACAGGTGGAGGCGCATGTTGCTCGATCCCCAATCGCCCGCGATCAGCATAGTCATCCTGTCCTCAGAACTTGAAGTTGGCGCCGATGGCGAAGCGGCGGCCCTGCTCGGCATAGAGGGCGATCGCTTCGGGCGCGCCGGTATAGCGGATCTGCTTCTCGTTGGTCAGGTTGCCGGCCTCGGCATAGATACCAAAGGCGCCAAAATCATAACGGATCGATGCGTCGATCGTCTCATAGGGCTTGAAGAAGGAGCCTTCGCCACCCGCCGTCACACTGTCGAGATAGCCCGAGCGATAATTATAGGCGACGCGCAGGCCGAACCCATCCTTTTCATAATAGCCGACCAGATTGGCATTATGCTTGGACAGCCCTTCCAGTGGCAGGGTAGCGCCGGTGCGGGCATTCACGAACGGCGTGCTGCTGTCGATATAGCTGTAGTTCGCCAGAATGCCGAAGCCGCTGGCAAAGCCGTCCAGGAAGTTGAACGGCAGCTGCAACATCACTTCCGCGCCCTTGAGCTTGCCGCCCTCGCCATTGACCTTGCGCGTGACCAGGAATTGCTGGGTCTCGCCCGGCACATCCTCGAAGGTCGAGCGGGTGGTCAGGAAGGAGCCGATATCCTTGTAGAAAAGGCCGACCGTCAGCGCCGAACCCTGGCGGAAATACCATTCCAGCGACACGTCATACTGGTCCGCGCGGAAGGGCTTGAGGTTCGGATTGCCGCCGGTCCCGGTATAGACGATGCGGTTGAGCAGCAAGCCGGGGCTCAGATCCTGCGAGTCCGGCAGGCCGACGACCTTGGCCGCACCGACACGGGCCACCAGCTTGTCGGTCAGGTCGAACTTCAACACCGCGCTCGGCAACCAGTCCTCATAGGAGGGCGATGCGGTGACCGGCTGGAACGTGCCGTCGGCGCGGCGCAGCGCGGATACCGCATCGCGATCGGTGCGGGTGTAGCGCAGGCCGATATTGCCGGAGAAGGGAATGCTGCCCAGATCGCCCTTCAGATTGAGCTTCACATAGCCCGCCTTGGTGACTTCATCGAGCTTGTAGGAGGCGGTGGGGTCCAGCACGCGCGGCGTGCAACTGCCCAATATCGCCTCGCAGGCGAAGTCCGCGCCGGTGCCGAACGGATTGCCGACCAGATAGGATTGGGCGAAGGGCGCCTTGCCACCCAGCAGATCGGGAAAGCTGCCGACCTCATAGAGCGCCGCATCCCGATCGGTCAGGCGGACCGAGGAGGTGAGCTGCGACAACAGCGAATTGCGCGCGGTCTTGAGCTTGGCGATACGGCCGCCGACCTCGAAGGAGTCCAGCACGCCGCTTTCGATCGCATAGCGCAGATCGACCCGGCCGGCATATTCCTTCGCATTGGATTCAAAGCGGTTATCGAAGAAGTTGGAATAATTGTAGAGCGACGGATCGAGCAGGTCGACGCCCGACGGCAGCGTCAGTTGCGGCACGCCGCCGCCGGTGAAATCGAACGAGGTCAGGTAGGATGTCCGCGTTTGGGTGCGGACATAGGTCTGGTTGTAATTGAGCTGGGCGTCCGAATAGCTGCCCTCTGCCTTGATCGTCCACGGCCCCTTCTCATAACGCAGGTTGAGCGCGCTGGAGAGCGAGTCATCCTTGATCGTCAGCCGCTCGTCATTGCCCTGCAGCGGCCGGCGGACCGTGCCCGCGACCAGCACCTCATTGGGCGAGAAGCTGTAGTCGACATAGTCCGCGCCATTGCTGGTCAGCGCGACGGCGAACCAGTTGCGGCGGCGCTTGGCCTTGCCGGCGGCATAGACGGTGTCCAGCGACAGCTCCCATTCGTCGGTCGGTCGCCATTGCAGCACGACATTGGCGCCCAGCCGCTTGCGGCGTTCGCGCAGCCGCTGATAGCGAAGGTCGGCGATATAGGTGCCGGCCAAACCGTCGCCATTAGGATCATTGTCGGCCACGCCATCGCCATTGGGGTCGAACGCGCCGGTCAGCGGCAGGAAGCCGGCGAAGCTGTTGAAACTGTCTTCCTGGATCGGCCGGTCGGACGCGGTCACATTGACCAGTATGCCGAACCGGTCACCGAAATTGCGCGAATAGAGCAGCGAACCGCTGACACCCTTGCGGTCGAGCATGTCGGCATAGCTGCCCTCGATCCGGCCGGCGACCATCGTGTTCGGCGCGTCGAGCGGCTTGCGCGTGATGATGTTGACCGTGCCGCCCAGCGACCCGTCAATCTGGTCGGCCGACAGCAGCTTGGTGACTTCCAGGCGGCTGATCAGTTCGGCGGGATAAAGCGACAGCGGATTGAAATCGGCATCGGCCGGTACGCCGGGACCACGACCAAAGGGGCTGACCAGCGACCGGCCATTCACCTCGGTCCGGTTCTGACGCAGGCCGCGGATCGACACGCTGGTGCCATCGCCCAGCGAGCGGCGGATCTGCACGCCCGACACGCGCTGGAGCGATTCCGCGATATTCTGGTCGGGCAGCTTGCCGACATCCTCGGCCACGATCGAGTCAACGAAGGTGACAGCCTGGCGCTTGGTCTCGATGCCCTTGCTCAGGCTCTGACGAATGCCGGTGACGACGATATCGGCGACCGCGCCGTCCGCCGCCTGGGCGGGCTGCGGCTCTGCGGTGTCCTGGGCGGCTACGATCGTCGGAAACGCAGCCGTGGTGGCCAGTACCAACAGGCTCGCGCATTTTGCTACCTTGCGCATCTTCATCCCCTCCTGTGCGAGCATTGTGCTTCTGAGAGAGAAATTGTTGCACAATTAGCGACGTGTCAATCCCGAAATCTAAAATTTGTTGCTTTTATATCGATCCAATTGGCCAATTTTGCGGAATAAAATCGATGGCACGCCATATTTGTATCACATGAAGCAACATCTACTCCCCGATGCGCTGCGCCGCCTCACGCAGGGCCTCGACCAGCGGCGCCGTCGCTCCCTCGGGAATCCAGCCCGACATGGCAATGCCGGCATGGACCGGATCGCCCATCGACACGGACACGATATGATGGTCGCGCTCATCCGCCACATGGACGCGCGCATAGCCCAGCGCACGAACCTCGCTCAGCTTGGCGAGCAGGCTGTCGATGCCGTCGGGGAACATCGGAATGTCGCGCCCTTCATACAGTTCGCGCACATCGGCATCCTCCAGTTCCGCGAGCAGGGCGATGCCGATGCCGCTGGTCGTCGCCGGCAACAGGCCGATACGGCCTAGGCCGCGCGACGCCTCGATCCCCGGCGGGGCGTGGAAGAGATAGGAGACGCTGTCGTTCCACAGCACGCCCATCGCCACCGTATGACCGTAGCGACGCAGTTGCTCCAGTTCCGGCAGGGCGCGGCGGATCAGGCCGGACGCAAACAGGCTTTGCGCGGCCAGCACATGCATGCCCGGCCCGGCGGTATATTTGCGGTTCGCGGTCTGGCGCGCGATGCCCAGATAGGCCAGCGTCTTGAGCAGGCGGTTGATCTTGGTCGGATCGGAATCCAGCTGTCGCGCCAGTTCGCGGCAGCCGATCGGCTCGGGCGAGGAAGCGAGCGCCTGAAGCGTGGTGATCCCATCGATCAGGCTCTGGTTGGGCTGGGCGTTGATTTTCGTGCGCATGGCCGTTTCTAGCGTCCGACCATGGCGTTTAGCCAGCCCAGATATCTCATTGCCGCCCCCGCGTCACATGGTTCCAGAAGGCCGCGTTCGGCGCCACCCCCAGCCCCGGCCCTTCGGGCAAGGCAAAGGCGCCGGCCGTGCAGGACAGGCGCCCGTCGAGCAATTGCGCCGAACGCGGCAGGATCGAATGCTGATATTCATGATAGGGCAGGTCGCGCACCGCTGCGGCGGCATGCAGGCTGGCCGCCGCGAAGATGCCGACGCCGATGGTCGCATGCGGCATCACCCGGACATGATGGGCCTCGGCCAGACGAGCGATGCGCATGAACTGGGTGATGCCGGTATGGCCCATTTCGGGCTGCACGATCGATACCGCGCGCGATTCCAGTCTTGGCCGGGCATCGAACACGCTGCGCCATTCCTCGCCCGCCGCGATCGGCGTCGCGACGCGGGCGGCAACATCGGCCAGCCCCGCCACATCCTCGGGCTTGACCGGCGCCTCGGCGAAATAAAGGTCATGCGGTTCCAGCCGGCGGATGAGCGCCACTGCCTCGGCCGCCGAATACATCCAGTGAAGATCCACCATCAGCTTGACGTCCGGGCCGATCGCCGCGCGCAAGGCCCGCGCCTCCGCCTCGATCCCGTCGAAGCTGACCACGCCGGCGAACTTGATCGCGTCGAACCCCTGGTCGACGAAGCGCTTCGCCAGCGCGCAGCGCGCCTCCAATGTCGGTTCGGGCAGGCCGGAGACATAGGCTGGAATGGTCTCGCGCCGCTGGCCGCCCAGCATGCGGCAGAGCGGCAGGTCGACGGCGCGGGCATGAATGTCCCACAGGGCGATGTCGACCGCAGCCATCGCGTCCAGCCAGAAACCGCCCTGATAGCCGCGCACCCGCATCAGGTCGTAAAGATCTTCCCAGATCACCTCGACATCATGGGCCGATCGGCCGACCAGGATCGGCGCGATGACATCGTCGACCAGTTCGTGGATCGCCCCCGGCGCGACCAGGCCATAGGTCTCGCCCCAGCCGACCAGTCCCGACCGACTGGTGACACGCACCACCACCGATCGGTCGACCGTCGGATAGATGGTGCCATTGCGGCGCCGGACGATATAGCCGGCCGCGTTGACTTCTTCGCCCGGCCCCAATGCGCCCAGATAGGGCACATCGCGAGGTATGGTGACGGTGAAGACGTCCAGCCGCTCGATCACATCATCCATCGCGCCCATATCCTTCAGCCCTGCACCACGCCGATACCGGTCCAATCGTCGATCCGCGCAAGGATGCGGTCAAGCTCGCGCTGGTCGCCCTCGTCCAGTTCCGGGCCGGGCGCGCGGGTGAAGGCGTCTACGATCAGGCCGCGGCGGCGCAACACTTCCTTGGTCAGGCGCCAGCGGAACACTGCCTGCATCATCAGCAGCGGCAGCATCCGTTCATAATGGGTGCGTACCGCGTCGCCGTCGCCGGCCAGATGGGCGGCCATCAGCGCGACATGCGCTTCGGGCAGTTCGGCCGCCGGCATGGTGCCGATCGCGCCGCGCGCCAGTTCGTCGGTGATGTAACGTCCACCGGCACCGCCGAACACGCCCAGCAGATGATCGGGCGCGGCGGCGCGGATCGCACTGATCCGCTGGCCGCAGGGCATATTCTCTTCCTTGACCCAGTGGATGGCGGGGACGGCACCGACGACGGCGATGACATCCTCGGCGCTCAGGCCCGCCCCCATCGGTCGGGGCGCATTTTGCAGCATCAACGGCAGGCCAGCCTCGCCAAGTTTGCGATAATGGGCGGCCAGCGCGTCATTGTCGCCGGCCAGCGCGCCCGGCGTCATCACCATCGCGCCGGCGGCACCCGCCGCCTTGCCCGCACGGATCAGCGCCAGGCTTTCTTCGACGTCCGGGCTGGACCCGCCGATGATGAAGCCGATGCGGCCATCGATACGCGCGGAGATCCGGCCGATCAGGTCGATCCGCTCGTCGAGCGAGAGCATGTCATATTCGCTGGCGAGGCCCGGAAAGACTGCGCCATCGACACCGCAATCGACGACGAAATCGACAATCGCATCCATGCCGCTATCGTCGATAGCGCCCGACGCATCGAACGGCGTGGGCAGAACCGGATATACGCCACTGACCTTCATGGAACCCCTTCCTCTCCTGTTTCCGCTTCAATTATCGCTCATTTAGCAACACGTCAATCTGGCATTGTCAGAATTATGCCATTGCGAGCGCATCACCAGATGATATGTTGCTTTTATAAATACGAATGGAGAAGATATGCACCGCCTGTCTGGTAAGATCGCCCTCGTCACCGGTGCCGCCGGCGGCATCGGCGCGGCCATTTGCGTCCGCTTCAAGGCGGAGGGCGCCCATGTCGTCGCGATGGACCGGATCGCCTCCGATGCGGGGGACGAGGCATGGGTCTGCGACTTGGCCGACGACGCCGGCATTGCGCAGGGCGCGGACGACTTGCTGGCACGGCTTGGGCCGCCGGACATCATCGTCCATGCCGGCGCCGCAACCGAACAGGCGGACATCTTCGCCTCCTCACCGCAAGCCTTCAATGCGATCTATGACGTGAATGTCGGTGGCGCGGTCCGCCTGGTCCAGGCTTTCGCACCCGCCATGCAGGACGCGGGCCGGGGCAGTTTCGTCTTCATTTCCTCGATCAATGCCCGCATGGGCGCGCCCAGCCTTGCCGCCTATGCCGCATCGAAGGGCGGCCTCGAAACCTTCATGAAGGGCTTTGCGCTGGACGTCGCGGCCGACGGCCTGCGCGCCAATTGCGTCGCCCCGGCCTCGATCGACACGGCAATGCTGCGCGCCTCCTTCGACCGACAGCCCGATCCGGCCGCCGCGCTGGCCGCCAATATCCTGCGCCATCCGCTCGGCCGGCTCGGCACAGTCGAGGATGTGGCGAACGTGGTGCTGTTCCTCGCGTCCGATGAAGCCGCCTGGATCACCGGTGGCGTATTCCCGGTGGACGGCGGCGCCGGCATCACCCGCCGATAGGCTGAGGGACAGGGAACAGGCTGGCGATCGCGCGCCAGCCCCTCCCCTGTCCGGTCGTTACAGCGCCTGCTGTTCCGAATTGAGGTTGCGCTTCGCCGGCAATTTGGCGCCGGCATCGGGCATCGCACCATTCAGGCCCGCCGGCACCTCTATATAGGGCAGGCCCAGCGTCTGGCTGGTCATGCGACGGATGCGGTTGGTGAGGTCCGGGCTGGCGTTGAGCTTCTGTCCATATGAGGGCACCATCGCCGCAACCTTGGGCTTCCAGCTGGTCGCCATCTGCTGCGGGAAGGCGCGGCGCATCACTTCCAGCATGATCGCCGGCGAGGTGGAAGCGCCGGGCGAAGCGCCCAGCAGCGCGGCGATGCTGGCATCCTTGTCG
This sequence comes from Sphingobium sp. VMM, assembly GCF_056790315.1. NCBI lineage: Bacteria > Pseudomonadati > Pseudomonadota > Alphaproteobacteria > Sphingomonadales > Sphingobiaceae > Sphingobium > Sphingobium sp. VMM. The sequence continues at coordinate 483,334 of NZ_JBXGSI010000001.1, read as the reverse complement.
GTGACGATTTCGGTCCCGAACTGCAGCACCGTGCCCTTCTTGGGATCATATTTGATCACCTGCACGCGCTGGCCCGCGGTGATCAGCTTCCAGTCGCCGCGCTTGGCATTGGGATAATATTTGACCAGTTCGGCCTGACGCTGGGCATCGGTCAAAGTCGCCTGCTGCGCCAGATAGCGGACCAGATCCAGATTTTCCGCGCCAACCTTCATCATGCCGCCGACATTATTCTTGTAGATGGAAGCGAACAGATCGAGCGACGAGCCATTTTTCAGGAATTTCGTGCTCTGGAGTGCGAAGGGACCGAACAGGGTCACCGACTTGCCATCAAGCTTGCGCGCATCGAGATGCGGCACCGACATGGGCGGCGATCCGGCCTCCGCCTTGCCATAGACCTTCACATTGTGACGGCTGGTCGCGGCCGGACCCTCGAACGCCAGGAACTGGCCGCCGACCGGGAAGCCGGCATAGTTTTTCGATTCCGGAATGCCCGACATCTGCAACAGCTTGAGCGAGGCACCGCCCGCGCCGATGAAGACGAACTTCGCCTTCACCACGGCATCGCTGTTCTTCTTGAGGTCATGGACGGTGACGTTCCACGTCTTGTCCGCATTCTGATGCAGGCCGCGCACCTCATGGCCAAGCTGCAGGTTGAAATTGGGATTGCGGGTCAGCGCCTGGGTCAGCTGGGTGGTGATGACACCGAAATTGACATCGGTGCCGAGCGGCATGAACGTCGCCGCCACCTTCTGCTTCGGGTCACGTCCTTCCATCACCAGCGGCGCCCAGCGACGGATTTGCGCGGGGTCCTGCGAATATTGCATGCCGTAGAAGAGCGGGTTCTTGACCAGCGCATCGCGGCGCTTGTGCAGATAGGCGATGTTATCGTCGCCCCAGACGAAGCTCATATGCGGGGTCGCGTTGATGAAGTCGGTCGGCTTGGGCAGGCGACCCTGCTTGACCTCATGCGACCAGAACTGGCGCGAAATTTCGAACTGTTCGGCGATATCGACGGCCTTTTCGGTCGCGATCGATCCGTCGTCCTTCTCCGGCGTATAGTTCAGCTCGGCAAAGCCCGAATGGCCGGTGCCCGCATTGTTCCAGCCATTGGAGCTTTCCTGCGCGACCTTGTCCATCCGCTCATAGATGTCGATCCGCCAGTCCGGCTCCATCTCCTGGAGATAGGTGGCCAGCGTCACGCCCATGATGCCGCCGCCGATCACCAGCACATCGACCGGCTGGTCATTGGCGGCCGCCTTGCCAGCGGGCGAGGCCATGGGACGGAACAGGAATGCGGCGGCGGCGATCGCCAGCACCAGGAGGAGGATGGCGAGGGTAAGGAGGATCTTCTTGAACAGGGGCCGGCGGCGCGGTGCCGCCGGACTGGAGGAGGATGTCATGATCGTGGATTCCAAATCTGCGTGGAAAGGGGCCGGGCGGCCGGATGCGCGTTCGCCAATCTTGTCCGTCAGGTCATGCGCACCACCCCATCCACCTTCAGAAACGGAAGCTCAGCCAGCCGGCCAGATAATCGCTGTTGCCATAGCCGGCGCGGCTGAGCACCGGGCCTGCATCCAGATGCTCGTAGCGCCCGACAAAGGACAGGCGCGGCGTGATCGACCATGTGATCTGTGCGCGGATGGATTCACCGATCTTGTGGCCGGGGACCGATTGGGTGCCGGCGAAGATCGACTTGTTGGCGCGATAGACCGCATCATTTTCATCGGCGCGCCAGGCGAACTGATATTCCATCGTCGCCTTCACCCTCTTGAACGGCGACAGGGTCAGGCTGGGCGCCAGCGTCTTGAGGTTGGTCGGCGTCATGCACAGCTGGTAGCTGTAATAGATATTGTTGCCGAAGGGGGCGTAGGCGGCCTTCAGCGTGCCACCCTCGAACGTGCCGCCGCCACTGGCATAATCGGCGTGGAAGCCGATGCGCGGCCCCATCGGCAGATCGCCGGGCAGCTTGTAGCTCTGGTTGAAGAAGAGCTGCCAGGCGCTGATGTCGCGCCCGTCGAAATCGCCGAACTGGTGGTTGACGGTCCAGTCGAGATTGACCGGGCCAACCTCCCCCCACAGGCGCGCGCCAGCGTAGAAGCGCTCGACCCGGCCGGTGATGCCACCCCACAGCGCTTCGCTGGTGCGCAACCGCCAGAAAAAGGGATCGAGATAGAGCTCCGATCCGCCCAGCGCCTTTTCGGGAATGCGGATTCCGGCGGTGAAGCCGGAAAAGCGCCGGCCCTGTTCGACCTTGTCGTCGCTCGTCCCGCCATTGCCCAGCGCGGTCGGCTTGAAATCGAAGGCATCGATGCGGAGCGACCCCGTCCGTGCCCAGGCCCGCACGCCGTTCAGCGCATAGCGGATCGTGTTGTTGTCGCGCTGCGACGTCAGCAGATTGGGGCCGTCGGTAAATTCCTGCCGCCCATAGCGCAGGCCCAGGTCCATGCCCGCGACCCGGCCCTTCAGTTCGGCGAAGGACTGGAGCAGCACCAGATCATTGCGCAGCGATCCCGACGGCGTGCCGATATTGTCACCGGACATGCCGCCATGGGCGATCTCGCCATAGAAGCGCAGATGCGGTCCAACATGCAGATCGGCACCGCCGACCAGCCGGTTGATGTCCTGCCGCTGGCTGCCGGCGTTCCGCAGGTTGAGGTTGGTGGTGTAGTTGACCCGCACCCGCGCCTCGCCGCTGAGCGTCAGATAGATGTCGCCATCCGCATCCAGCGGCAGATATTTGAGGCGATCGAACAGGTCGTCGCGCTGCGCGGGATCGGCCTTGCTGCGCCAGTCCTCCGCCCAGCGCGACAGGGCATAGCCGCCCGATACCGATCCTTCGCCGACGGCATCGGCGGGATAGAGGCTGGCGGGCTCAGCGGGCATGTCGTCCGCCCATGCGGGACTGGCGAACAGGGTTGCTAGGGTGAGAGCGGAGACGGCGACGGGGCGGCGCACGGCCGCGCAGGAGAAACGAACCATGGTGGCTGCGCCTCATTCCGCCGGGACGGCGTTGGCGAGCGCCGGCTCAGCCGGGGATGGCTCTCTGCCATCACCCCGCATCGCGGCCTGCAACCGCGCCTGGTCCAGCTGCCCTTCCCAGCGCGAGACGACGACCGTCGCCACCGCATTGCCGATGAAGTTGGTGAGGCTGCGGCATTCGCTCATGAAGCGGTCGACGCCCAGGATCAGGGCCATGCCGGCGACAGGCACGGAGGGGACGATGGAAAGGGTCGCCGCCAGCGTGATGAAGCCCGCGCCGGTCACGCCCGCTGCGCCCTTGGACGAGAGCATGGCGACGCCCAGCAACAGGATCTGGTCGCCGATCGACAGGTCGACACCGGTAGCCTGCGCGATGAACAGCGCGGCCAGCGTCATGTAGATATTGGTGCCGTCGAGGTTGAAGCTGTAGCCGGTCGGCACGACCAGGCCGACGATCGACTTGGGGCAGCCCGCCCGCTCCATCTTCTCGATCAGCGCCGGCAGCGCGCTTTCCGACGAGGAGGTGCCCAGCACCAGCAGCAATTCGGTCTTCAGGTAGCGGATCAGGCCGAAGATCGAAAAACCGGCGGCACAGGCAACGAGGCCCAGGATCACGACCACGAACAGCGCCGAAGTGAGGTAGAAGGTGCCGACCAGGAAGGCGAGATTGGCGAGCGTGCCGACGCCATATTTGCCGATGGTGAAGGCCATGGCGCCGAACGCACCCACGGGCGCGGCCTTCATGACAATGGCGACCAGCTTGAACACGGCGGTCGAGACATCTTCGAGCAGATCGAGCACGCGCGCGCCGCGATCGCCGATCAGTGCCAGCGCGACCCCGAACAGGATCGCGACGAACAGCACCTGAAGGATATTGCCGCTGACGAAGGCAGACAGGAAACTGTCGGGGATGACGCCGGTCAGAAAGCCGGTCAGCGTGCTGTCATGCGCCTTTTCCGCATATTCGCTGACCTTGCTGGCGTCGAGCGTGGCGGGATCGATGTTGAGGCCCGCGCCCGGCCGCACCACATTGGCGACGATCATGCCGACGACCAGCGCCAGGGTGGAGAAGAAGAGGAAATAGGCGAAGGCCTTGCCCGCGACCCGGCCGACGCTGGCAATGTCGCGCATGCCGGCAATGCCGGTGACGATCGTCAGGAAGATGACCGGGGCGATGACCATCTTCACCGCCTTGATGAAGGCGTCGCCGACCGGCTTCATCGCCTCCCCCAGATGCGGCGCGAAATGGCCGAGCGCCACGCCGGCGATGATCGCCAGCAGCACCTGCGCATAGAGATGAAGATACCAGGGACGCCGGGCGACCGGCATGTCGGAGAAATCGGAAATCTGCATGACAGTTGTCTTTCTGGCCCTCGCCAAAAGCCTTCCCGCCTTCTTGGTTGGGCGGGTCGGGAATTGAGGGGGCCAGTATCCAGCCGTCAGCCACGCGCGACAAATTGTAGGATGAATGATATTAAGTTGTTATAGTTCAATATGTTGCCAAATTTTCTACGTTAACCGACAGCTTGCCTAGTGCATATATTTGCCCACCAATTTCATGACATGTGCAGAAATTTGCACATAGGCGGCCGACGCGATATGCAGGGCTATGGACGGCGCCCGCTTCCCGAATCGCATCCTGTGGATCGCCCTGTTCCTGGGCGTGGCTAGCAGCCTGCTCTGGCTGTCGGGCGAGGTTGCCGAGCGCAATGCCATTGCCCGGCTGAGCGCGGAGACGCGCGGCGCCGCGATCCTGCGCCAGGCCTATCTCAAGAGCGAGATCGAGCGGTTCCGGCTGTTGCCCATCGCCCTGTCCGATGACAGCGACCTGGTCGCCGGCCTCACCGGATCACAGGCCGCGCTGCGCGCGCTGGACCGCAAGCTGCAGGCGCTTGCCCGCACCACCGGCGCGGCGCAAATCTATGTGCTCGACGCATCCGGGCGCACCGTCGCATCGAGCAACTGGGGCAGCGAGCGCAGCTTCGTCGGCCAGGACTATTCCTTCCGCAATTATTTCAAGCTCGCCGCCGCCCATGGATCGGGCGCGCAATTCGCCCTCGGCACGATCAGCGAGCGGCCCGGCATGTATCTGTCGCGGCGATCGCGCGGCGGCGGCTATGTCGTGGTGAAGCTGGAATTTGACGGGATCGAGCAGCAATGGGCGCGGCTGGGCGAGATCACCTTCATTACCAGTCGCGAGGGCATCATCCTGATCACCAGCCGCCCCGACTGGCGTTTCACCACCATCCATCCATTGTCGGCGCAGGCCAAGCAGCGCTTTCGCGCCGAATTGCAGTCCGGCCGCGGCTCGCTGCTGCCAGTGCCGCTCAAGGGCATGGGCGATGCCGATGGCCGGCAGATCGTCAGCCCCGCCGACGAACCGCGCCGCCGCCTGCTGTGGCAATCGGTCGCGGCCGGCGAACCGGGCTGGCAGCTCAACATGCTGACGCCGCTGCATGGCGTGGAGAGCTTCGTGCGCACGGTGCGGCTGGCGACCCTGCTGCTGCTGCTGCTGCTCGCCGGCGGCATCTGGATATTGCGCGAGCGCAGCCATCGTCGCGCCGAACGTGCTGCCATGGTCGCCGCCCGCACCAGCGAACTGGAGGCGATGGTGACGGCCCGCACCCGCGAACTGCGCCGGGAGATGGAAGAACGTGCCGCCAGCGAAACGCGCGCCGATACGCTGCGCGAAGGGCTGCGCCAGGCCAATCGCCTAGCTTCGCTGGGCCAGATCACCGCCGGCATCGCCCATGAAACCGCCCAGCCGGTCGCTGCAATCCGCAGCTATGCCGCCAATGGCCGGCTGTTGATCGCGCGCGGCGATAGCGAGGCGGCCGCCGAGAATATGGCGGCGATCGAGCGGCTGACCGACCGGATCGGCAAGGTCACCGCCGAACTGCGCGGCTTTTCGCGCAAGGCGACCGGCGCCATCGACGCCATTCTGCTCGGCGGGCCGATCGAGGGCAGCGTGCTGATCCTCAAATCGCGGCTCGCGCGGGTCGACCTGCACCTGCCGGACCTGCCGGACGATCTGCGTGTCATGGCCGACATGATCCGGCTGGAACAGGTGCTGGTCAATCTGCTGCAAAATGCGCTGGAAGCACTGGAGGGCGTGGCCGCGCCCGCCATCCGCCTGTCGGTCGCGCTCGATGCGGAGACGGTGCTGCTGTCGGTGATCGACAATGGGCCGGGCATCGATCCTTCGGTGCAGGGCCAGCTTTTCACGCCCTTCGTCACCAGCCGCCCGTCGGGCCTGGGGCTCGGCCTCGTCATCGCCAGCGACATCATGGCCGACATGGGCGGATCTCTGCGCCTGCTGCCCAGTGAAGTCGGCGCCCATTTCCAGCTGAGTTTGAAACGCGCATGACCGACATGCCCCCGCGTCCGATCGCCCTGGTCGACGATGATGATGATTTGCGCGCGGCCATAGCGCAGACGCTGAGACTGGCAGGCCATGATGTTCGCGCCTTCGCCCGCGCTGCCGACGCGCTGGCGGCGATCGATGCGGACTTTCCCGGCGTGGTGGTCAGCGACGTGCGGATGCCGCACATGTCGGGCACCGACCTGTTCCGGGCGCTCCACGCCCGTGACGCGGAACTGCCGGTGATCCTAGTCACCGGCCATGGCGATGTGCCGATGGCGGTGGATGCGCTCAAGGCCGGCGCCTGGGACTTCCTGACCAAGCCGTTCAATCCCGACGCGCTGCTGGCATCAGTCGCGCGGGCGAGCGAGAAGAGGCTGCTAGTGATCGAGAACCGCCGCCTGCGCGCGATGGTCGACACCGCCGTCGCCTCCCCGCTGATCGGCCATTCCCCGGCGATCGAGCGGTTGCGCGACATGGTGGCAACCCTGGCCGACACCAATATCGACATTTTGGTCGAGGGCGAGACCGGCACCGGTAAGGAACTGGTTGCGCGCATGGTCCATCAGCGCAGCCGCCGCGCCAGCGCCCAGTTCGTCAGCATCGCCTGCGCCGCGGTGCCGGATTCGATCGCCGAGACCAGCCTGCATGGCGAAAGCCTGGCCGGACGCGCGCCGCTCGAAGGGCGGCTGGCCCGCGCGCATCAGGGCACCTTGTTCCTGGACGATGTCGACCAGTCGGGGCCGGCGCTGCAGGCGCATTTGATCCAGTTTCTGGAAGATCGGCTGGTTCGCCCGGTCGGAGCGCGCGAACCCCAGCCGGTGGACCTGCGCGTGATCGGCTGCATGACGCAGCAGGGCCAGGCGGCGACGATCCAGCCGGCCCTGCTCTATCGGCTGGCGGCGGTGCGGCTGCACATCCCGCCGCTGCGCGAACGGCGCGAGGATATTCCGCTGATCTTCGCCCATCTGCTCGATGCCGCCGCCCGCCGCTTTCGCCGCGCGGTGCCGCCGGTCAGCCGGGCGGTACTGGCCCATCTGCTGGACCATGACTGGCCCGGCAATGTCCATGAACTGGGGCGACTGGCCGAACGGCTGGCGCTGGGTCTGGAGCAGGAACCCGCCAGCGACGGCGCGACGCTGCCGCTCGACGTGCGCATGGATGCGTTCGAGCGCATGGCGATCATCGAGGCGATCCAGGCGACCGGCGGCGACATGGGCCAGGCGATCGAGCGCCTCGGCCTGCCGCGCAAGACCTTCTATTATCGGGTCCGGCGGCTGGGCATCGATTTGCGGAAGCTTCGCGGGCTGGATGGATAGGGCGCCAGCCACATGACAGAAATGTAATGTTTGATATGTTGTAACATCATGGACATGTTTTTACAGAGGCGGGGCAGCCTCCAGCGCGACCGAGCAGGGCCTGGAGGTCAGAATAATGTCGCTCCATCCACCTCGGGGGATCCAAGTCCATGCAATTCCAGTTTCTCGCCGGCTGTGCGCTTGCCGTTCTCGGCGTTTCGACGGCCGCCCATGCGCAAACCGCATCGGATGACGCCGCCGACGGCTATCATCAGGCGGCCCGCACCGACATCATCGTCACCGGTATATTGCCGACCCGCCGCCAGGACATGCTGTCCAGCGTCGCCGTGGTCGAGGGCAAGGATCTGACCCAGGCGATCCGCCCGTCGATCGGCGAGACGCTGGAACATCAGCCGGGCGTATCCGCCACCTCCTTCGGCCCCAGCGCATCGCGCCCGGTGCTGCGCGGCCTGCAGGGCGAACGCGTCAAGATGCTGACCAACAGTCTGTCGACCGTCGATGTATCCAACACCTCGGTCGATCATGCGGTGGTCGTCAATCCGCTGCTTGCCGAACGGATCGAGGTGCTGCGTGGGCCGCAGTCGCTGCTCTATGGATCTTCAGCGATCGGTGGCGTGGTCAACGTCATCGACAAGCGCATCCCGAATGCAATCCCGGATGAGCCGGTCCATGTCGATGCGATCGGCACCTATGGTTCGGCCGCGGACGAGCGTTCGGGCGCGGCCTCGGTCGATGTCCCGCTATCGGGCGGCTGGGTCGCCCATGCCGATGGCAGCTATCTGAAAAGCGACGATGTCCGCATCGGCGGCCATGCCCTCACCCCTGCCCTGCGCGATCAGGCGCTGGCATCGAGCCTGCTCCCCGCCGAACCGGCGGAAGAAGGCGAGGAAGCGATCGACTTTGCCGGCAATGCCGCGGTCAAGGGCAAGCTGCCCAATTCGGCGGCCAAGACCTGGACCGCCGGCGGGGGCATCGCCTATATCGGCGACACCGGCAATATCGGTATTTCCTACGACCATTATGACAGCCTCTATGGCGTGCCGATCCGCTTCGCGACCCAGCCGGGCGACGAGCAGGAAGCCCCGCGCCTCAGCATGAAGCAGGACAGCGTCAACCTGCGCGCCGAAGTGAATGGCGACGGCAATGTGCTGGACAAGGTTTCGCTGCGTCTGGGCTATGCGGACTATACCCATGCCGAACTGGAGGAAGATGGCTCGGTCGGCACCGCCTTCTTCAGCAAGGGCATGGAAGCCAGGCTGGAACTGACCCAGGCCAAGCATGGCGCCTGGCGCGGCGCGACCGGCGTGCAACTGTTCAACCGCGACTTCAACGTGATCGGCGAGGAAGCCTTCCTGCCGAAGAATTCGACCACGCAGGTCGGCGTCTTCACCTTGCAGCAGCTCGATTATGGCGCGCTCAAGTTCGAGCTTGGCGGCCGCTACGAACATACCAGCCTGACCGCCAATCCGCTGGAGGATCAGGAGCAGTTCTTCGCCGGCCAGCGCAGCTTCGACGCCTTCTCCGGCTCGGCCGGCGCCTCCTATGGCCTAACCGACAGCTGGCGCATCGGCCTCAACCTGTCGCACACCGAACGCGCGCCGGCGGCTGAAGAATTGTTCGCCAACGGTCCCCATGCCGGCACGCAGGCCTATGAGGTCGGCAATCCCGACTTCAATCTGGAAAAGGCCAACAGCGTCGAGGCGATCCTGCGCGGCAGCGGCGACAATTACAGCTTCGAGGCCTCGGCCTATCACACCTGGTTCTCGAACTTCATCTATGAGGATCTGACCGGCGAGGAAGAAGATGGCCTGCCCGTCTACGCCTTCAACCAGGCAGATGCCCGCTATTATGGCTTCGAGGTGCAGGGATCGCTGACCCTGGCCAAGCTGGGCGACGGCAAGATCGTCGCTGATGGCCTGGCCGACTATGTCCATGCCAATGTGAAGAGCGTCGGGCCGGCGCCGCGCATTCCCCCGCTCCGTCTGCTCGGTGGCCTGGCCTATCAGGCGACCAAGTTCGACCTGCGCGGCGAAGTCGAGCGCGTCAGCAAGCAGGACCGGGTCGCCGAGTTCGAGACCACGACACCCGGCTACACCATGGTCAATGCCGAGTTGAATGTTCGCCCCTGGGGCAAGGAACGTCCGCTCAGCTTCGCCCTGTCGGCCAACAACATCTTCGATGTGGTCGCCCGCCGGGCCTCGTCCTTCCTCAAGGACTATGCCCCGCTCACCGGCCGCGACATCCGCGTGACCGCGCGGGTCAGCTTCTGATCCGGAATGCCGGGGCGGCTTGGTCGCCCCGGCATCTGCCACGATGCGCAATACAGGCAAATCCGTCAGGCCAACCCGTCGCCCCGGCGAAGTGCGGCGCCTGGTGGCTACGCTGCTGGAACAGGCCCGCGCCCCCCTGCCGGCCTATGACCTGCGAAGCCTGTCCGCCGAGCGGCATGAGCGGCTCTACGCACCCCAGGTCTATCGCGCACTCAATGAACTGATCGCCCAGGGCAAAGTCCTGCGGATTGAGACGTTGAACGCTTTCTGCGCCATTCGGCAAGGCCCTGCTGCCGTCGGCATCTGCCAGCATTGTGGTCAGGTCGAACAGATCGATATGGGCGACATCAAATCGGCCCTTGGCCACTTGTTCGCGCAGCGGGGCTTCCTAATCGACCGGCTGGTGGTGGAAGGAAGCGGCCATTGTTGCCAATGCCCACTTCCTTCCGACAAGGGTGCGATCAGCGCTCCCTGAGCACCGGATAGAGATGATGATAGGGGCTACGATCGGGCAGCCGGGCCGATAGCCAGTCGAGCCGCGCGTCGCCATCGGCCGCAAATGTGGCATCAGCGGCCAATTTCGCCTCGAACTCTGCGCGAAGCTGCGCATCAGCGGCGAGGAGCGCCTCGGCGATCGGCGCCCGGACGAAGTCCTCCGCCCCAGAAGGCGCCGCCAATATCTCCGGGAAGAAGCCCCAGGCAAGGAAACTGTCCTGGCTTTCCGGCTCCAGCAGCGCTGCCGCCAAAAGGCCCAGCGGCTGATCGGCAGGCACGCGCACCGTGCCGGCTGGCAGCGTTTCAGTCACGGTCTCGTGCCGCAACTTCGTGTCCAGCGGGATGCGCGCGTCGCGCACCGACATCGATTGCGGGTCGACCAGCCGCGCCCGATCGAGCGTCAGCGTGCGCGGCGCGTCCAGCACATCATACTGAATGCCGTGCAGCGTCAGCCGATCGATCACCTCGGCCTGACCGGCCGGTATCCACCAGGCCCTCGGCAGACGCACCGTTTCGACCGGTTCCTGGCCGATGATCGGCATCCGCCAGTCGACCGGGCGGCCCAGCCATTTCTGTTCCCTGCGCCCGCTCGCCGGCGAGACATAGGTGTCGAAGGCAATGCCCTTGAACCGTTCGACCCAGCCGATCGGCTGCGCAGCGAGTTTCCACCGGGTCAGCATTTCGGCGGGGCGCGATGCCCGGTCGCTGGCCTTCGCCTGCGCGATCGCTCCGGCATCCTGCCCGGCCAGCTTCAGCGCCGCCTCCAGCAGGACATAAGTGCCCAGCACCCGTTGGCGATAGGGCTTCATCATATGGTTTTCGACCAGCACGGTCGGAACGCCGATGAAATCGCCATAGCCGGTCGAATAGCGCGGTCCTTCGGGCGCCTGACGGATGCCCTTTGTCGGCTCCCGCGTGTCGATCGGGCTGGGATAGATGGTGGGGATATGGCCAGCCTTTTCCAGTGCTGACGTCACGCTCGGTCCGAAACGGCCCTGCAGCCAGTCTGCGGTGGCGCGATGGTAGGCATAGCGGCCCCAGCCGGCATAGGTGAATGTGATGTCATATTGCATGTCGAAGCCGTCGCTGACATGGCAATCGACATAGAGGATCGGGTCCAGCCGACGCAGCAGGCCGATCATCGCCCGGCTTTCGGGCGCGTCCGCTTTGGAATAGTCGCGGTTCAGGTTGATGTTGCGGCTGTTGCCGACATAGCCTTTTTCCGCCGGGCCGCGCAGCGCCGGGAAGTTCCAGCGGCTCATCTTCTCATGCCCGTCGATATTATAGACCGGCACGAACACCAGATCGACCTTGTCGAGCAGCCCGTCCTTGCCGCGCAGCGCGATGTCGCGCAGCAGCATCAGCCCGGCATCCTTGCCGTCGATCTCGCCCGCATGGATGCCCGCCTGCACCAGCACGACCGGCTTGCCCGCGCCGCCCTTACTGGCGCGGACCAGCAGCATGTCGCGGCCTTCGCCGGTGCGGCCGAAGGTTTCGAGGCTGATGAGGGGAGATGCTGCGTCCAGACGCTTCAACCACGCCTCGACCTCGGCATAGCGCGGCGTGGTGGAAAAACCGGCCTGCTCGGCCGGCGTGATCCAGGGATCATCCTTGCCGACGACCAGCTTTTCACTTGCCCCCGACCAGGGCAGCGTTGGCGGTAGCACCGAAGCGGGCAGCCCCGGCAGCAGCGCCTGGGTCGGCTGCTGCGCAATGGCGGTGCCAGCAACACACAAAGCGGCGGCGCCCAGAAGGCGCGTCATGCTCTTGCTCATGTCTCTATCCTTCCGGCTCAGAAGCGGGCGCGCACGCCGACGGTGGCGGTGCGCGGCGTGCCCGGCTGCACCCAGACCGAGCTATAGCTGCTGGCATACCATGTCTCGTCGAACAGGTTGCTGATCGTCCCGAACAGCTCGACACCCTCGATCACATCGACGCTGCCGAACAGGCGGAACAGGGTGTGCGATGGCAGGGTGAAGTCCGTGCCCGTTTCGCCCAGCCGTTCACCGACATATTGCATGCCCGCGCCCAGTTGTGCCCCGCGCCCGGCCAGTTCGAAATGCTTGGCGACCTGGATGTTGAGATTATGGTCGGGAATGTTGATCAGCCTGTCCCCCGGCAGGATCTGGGTGGCGAAATTGGGGTCGTTCACCGCCTCCCGCGCTTCGGCATCGGTATAGGCGTAGCTCAGCAGGATATCGATGTCGCCGGGCAGATGGCCGTTCACGTCCAGTTCGATACCGCGGCTCCGCGCCTTTCCGATCGCGACGGAAAAGCCGGGATTATTATTGTCGCTGGCCAGCACATTGTCCTTGGTCAGCTGATAGACGGACAGGGTGCCGGTCAAAGCGCCGCCGAGCGCGGTCAGCTTGACACCCGCCTCAATCGACTCGCTCGTTTCCGGGTCGAAGATATTGTTGAAGAAATCCGCGCCGACATTGGCACGATAGCCCTGGCCATAAGCGGCATAGAGGGTGATCGGATCGCTGAGGTCATAGACGATGCCGACCTGCGGACTGAACCGCTCATATTTGCGGCTATTGTAACGGTTGGCCTCCGGAAGGGTGCGGTTATCGACCTTCAGCGTCAGATTGTCATAACGACCGCCGATGCGGATCTGCAGTCGATCGGTCAGTTCGATCTGGTCCTGCACATAGAAGCCGAAGCTGCGCTGGGTATCCAGACGATTCGTCAGCACCGACGTCGCAGGCAGCGGATATTGGCCATAGACCGGATTGTCGATGTCGATGACATAGCCCGCTTGATCGCTCGGATTGCTGCTCAGCGCCGGCGGGCGATAGCGGGTGAAATAATTATCATATTCGAACTGGTCGAAATCGCCGCCGATCAGCACGCGATGACGTAGCGATCCGGTCTCGAACTTGCCGGCGACCTCGGCGCGAACCACGCTATGTTCCGCATCATAGCGGCGCGAGCGGCGCTGGCGCGACAGGGAGCGGCCATCGACATAGAGTTTCTGACGCGACGCGGTCTGCTCGGCGTCGGAGGAGAAACCGGTCAGCAGCGTGTCGCGATGGCTGGCCCCGACCAGCAGGCTCCAGTCGTCATTGAACTGATGGTCGAGCCGCAACTGGTGGCCGGTGGCGCGCGCCACCGTGTCGCCATCGCCCGGCTCGCCCAGGAAGCGCGAGCGCGGCACGGTGTTGAAATCATTGTTCAGGACGACGATGCCGCGATCAAACGGCACTTCCACGCGTGTCCATTCGAAGTCATAGGTGAGGCGTGTCCGGTCGCCCAGCGCAACGCCGATCGAGGGCAGGAAGCCCCAGCGTTTCTGCGACACATAGTCGCGGAACGTGTCGCCCTTCTCATAATAGCCGATCAGCCGCGCGGTGATGCCGTCGGTCAGCGCCAGATTGGCGTCGGCGTCAGCGCGGAACCGGTCATAGCTGCCATATTGCAGCGTGCCCGTGCCGAAGGTCCGGCCGATTTCCGCCTGCTTGGTGACGAGGTTGATCGTGCCGCCCGGCTCGCCGCGCCCGATCAGCGCCGCCGCCGGCCCCTTGAGCACCTCGACCCGTTCGATCCCGGCCACGTCGCGCTGGCCGCCAAAGCCGCGCCCGGCGTTGAAGCCGTTGACCAGATAGCCGCTCGGCAGATTTTCATCGCCGGCAAAGCCGCGAATGGCGAAACTGTCCCACAGCCCGCCCAACGTATTCTGGCGCGCGACCGAGGCATTCATGTCCAGCGCGTCGGTCAGACGCAGGATATTATTCTGCTGCAGAGTCTCCGCGTCGATCTCTGTGATGGCCTGGGGAATTTCCTTCACGGAGAAATCGCCACGATAGGCCTGGCGCACGCCGTCGACCGTGATGGCACCCTCGCCCTCCGGCACATGATGAACCGCGTCGCCGGTCTGCGCCTGGGCTGGAAGCCAGGCCAGGACGGCGGCCAGCGGCAGCGCGCGGGCGATGCGACGGAAGCGACGGGAACGGACGGGCGCAGCGCAGGCGCGCGGCAGGAACTGGATCGACATATTTTCCCCTGAATCAAATGAGACGCAATCTCATTCACTGCTGCCCCTAGGGTAGGCCTGTCGCGCCCGTCAATGGAAATGTTATATTATTTCATTGACAGATTGCTGCATCGCCGAAATGGTCCGGCGCAACAGCCAAGGAGCCTTGCCCCCATGTCCCTGACCGCCACCGGCCAGCCCATCCTATTGTCCGACGTCAACCTGTCCTATGGCAGCCATCATGTGCTGCGCGGCCTGACCCTGCATGTCGATGCCGGCGAAATCTATGCGCTGCTCGGCGGCAATGGGGCGGGCAAATCGACCACCATGTCGACCCTACTGGGTTTTGCCCGGCCCGACAGCGGCACGGTGCTGGTGGCCGGCCATGACCCGGCGGCGCAACCCGACAAGGCGCGCGAGCAGATCGCCTATGTCCCCGAAAATGTCGCCCTTTACGAGCATCTGACAGCGCGGGAAAATGCCGCCTATCTGCTGGCGCTGGCCGGCCGCCACCCGGCCCCGCAGGAGATTGACGGCGCGTTCGACGCCACGGGCCTGCAGGCATCGGCCTGGGACAAGCGGCTCGGCGGCTTTTCCAAGGGGATGCGGCAGAAGGTGGCGATCGCCATCGCCTTGCTGCGCGAAGTGCCGGTATTGCTGCTCGACGAGCCCTCTTCCGGCCTTGACCCGCGCGCGACCGCCGATTTCAACCGACTGGTCCATGATGTCGCGCGCAAGGGCGCGGCCGTGCTGATGGTCACCCATGACCTGCTGTCGGCCGCCGACATTGCCGACCGGATCGGCTTTCTCGAATCCGGCCGGATCGTCGACGAGGCATCGGCGCAGGGCACGGACCGCTTCGACGTGCGAGACCTGCATCGCAAGTTCGCGCGGGAGGCCGTTGCCGCATGAGCGCCATCACCCTGATCGCGCGCGACGAATTGCGGCTGATGCGGCGCAACCGCGTCGCCGTCATCGCCTTCGCGCTGCTCGTCCTGTTGACGCTCGCTGCCGCGCTCATCAGTTGGTCGCACCAGAGCGGCATTGCCGAAACCCGCGCCCGGTTCCAGGCCCAGGCCGCCGAGGCGTTCGAGGCGCAGCCCGACCGCCACCCCCATCGCATGGTCCATTTCGGCAATTTCATCTTCCGCCCGCTGCCACCGCTCGCTGCCTTCGATCCCGGCGTCGATGCGTTCACCGGCAACAGCATCTTCCTGGAAGGGCATCGCCAGAACAGCGCCAATTTCGGCGATGTCCGCCAATCCTCGCTGCTGGTCCGCTTCGGCCAGCTGACCCCGGCCTTCGTGTTGCAGGTGATTGCGCCGCTGCTGCTGATCTTCCTTGGCTATGGCGCGGTCGCGCGTGAACGCGAACGCGGCACGCTGCGCCAGATGCTGGTGCAGGGCGTGTCCGCCCGCGCACTGGTCATGGGCAAGCTGCTGGCGCTAGCCGTGGTCGCCGCGCTGGTCGGTCTGCCCGCGCTCATCGCCTTCCTGTTGATCGCGGGTCAGCCGGGCGCGCTGGCCGGGCCGATGGCGGTGATCGCGCTTGGCTATGGCGCCTATCTGGCACTGTGGTCGATCATCGTGATCCTTGTCTCCGCGCTGGTAAGGCGCGGCCGCGACGCGCTGCTCGCGCTGCTCGCGCTCTGGGCGGTGCTGGTGATCCTGCTGCCGCGCGTGGCACCCGATATTGCGGCGCAGGCCCATGGCCTGCCCACCCGCCTGGAAACCGACATTGCCATCCAGCAGGATCTGCATCGCCTTGGCGACGCGCATAACCCTGACGATCCTTTCTTCAACGCCTTCAAGCAGAAGGTGCTGCGCCGCTATGGCGTCGACAAGGTGGAGGATCTGCCGGTCAATTATAACGGCCTGCTCGCGGTCGAGGGCGAGAAGCTGACGTCGGGTCTGTTCGACGCCTATGCCGATCGCAGCTTCGCAATCCAGCAGGCGCAGCGCCGCCTGACCGACGGTTTCGGCATCGTCAGCCCAGCCATCGCGCTGCGTCGCTTGTCAATGGCCGCGGCGGGCACCGATCTGGCCGGCCATCGCCGCTTCCTCGCCCAGGCCGAAGCCTATCGCTACGCCATGGTCCAGCATCTCAACCAATTGCAGGCGGATGCCGTCAGCTATGCCGACGACAAGGCCAAGGATGCCGGCGCCGATCAGCGCAAGCGCATCTCCGCCGACCATTGGCAGGCGATCCCGCAATTCCGCTTCATCGCGCCGACGGCCGGCGACCTGGTGACGGCCAGCCTGCCCGGCCTGGGCCTGCTGCTCGCCTGGCTGGCACTCGCGCTGCTGGCGCTGCTGCCCGTCGCCCGCCATCTTCAGAAAGCCCGTCCATGACCCTCCTCACCCATGAACTGCGCCTGCTGCTGCGCTCGCGCATGGCGCTGCTGGCGCTACTGCTGGTCGCCCTGCTCGCCATCGCCTCGGTCGCTGCCGGCATGGCCGAAGTCGCCCGACAGCGCGCCGTCATCGCCCGCATCCAGCCGAAACAGGCACAGGATATCGCGGCCGTCGCGCAATGGGCCGGCAAGACGCAGGATCCCGGCAATGCCGCCTATTACAGCTTCCATGCCACCTGGGATGCGCCCGCGCCGCTCGCCTTCGTGGCGCTCGGCTTGCGGGACGTCGCACCTTACATCCTGCGTGTCCGCGCGCTGGGGCTGGAAGCACAGCTTTACGATGGCGAGGCGTTCAATCCCGAACTGGCGCTGCCCGGTCGTTTCGATTTCGCCTTCGTGCTGGTCTATCTGACGCCCCTGTTCGTGATCGCCCTGTTCCACGACCTGGTCTCAGGCGAGCGGGAAGCCGGGCGGCTGCGCATGCTCGATGCGCTCGCAGGATCGGGACGGCATCTCTGGGCGCGGCGCGTGCTGCTGCGCGGCGGACTTCTGTTCCTCGCCCTCGCCGTGCCGCTGGCGATCGGCGCAACCCTGTCGCATGTGCCGCTGCTGCCGCTGCTCGCGGTGCTGGGCCTCGTCGCCCTCTATCTCGCCTTCTGGATTGGCGTCACGCTGCTGGTAGGACGGCTGCGCTGGAGTTCGGTCACCAATGCCGCGACGCTTGCCGGCCTGTGGCTGCTGCTTACCCTGCTGCTGCCGACCATCGCCCATTTCGCGATCAATCGCGCCATCCCGGTCGGCCAGGGCGTGGAACTGACGCTCGCCCAACGCGAGGCGGTCAACCGTGCCTGGGACATTCCGCGCGAACAGACGATGCGGGCTTTCTATGCCGGCCACCCCGAATGGAAGGACAGCCCGCCGCTAGGCCACGCATTCCACTGGAAATGGTATTTCGCCTTCCACCAGGTCGGCGATGAAAGCGTCGCGCCCAAGGCGAACGCCTACCGCCACGGGATCGAGGCGCGCGACGCCGCCGCCCGTTCGGTCGGCTGGCTGCTGCCCTCGGTCGGTGTGCAGGCGCTGCTCGCCCGCCTCGCCGACACCGACATGCAGGCGCAGTTCGCCTATCAGGATCGCATCCGCGCCTTCCATGCCAGGCTGCGCAATTATTATTATGGCTATCTCTTCACCGACAAGCCGTTCGGGCAGGCGGATTTCGAAAGCGCTCCGCGCTTCGACGATATGTGAGAGACTGTGATGGCCGGGGATGAGGGCGAAATTGCTCGCTTCGCTTCATCCTCGGCGGCAACCATCGACTTGCCGAGGGCACATAGAAGCACCGGTGCTGGTCTGTGCCTGCAACGGTCAACTACCGATGTTGGATATCTCCAGCCATGCTTCAACGCAAATCGTTGAAATCATGGTGGGCGCGACAGGGATTGAACCTGTGACCCCACCCGTGTGAAGGGTGTGCTCTACCGCTGAGCTACGCGCCCCCTGTAAGGAGGAGGCGGCCTTTCGCATCCGATGCCGGGCCTGTCAAGCGCCGCCTTGCAGCTTTTTGGAAATTATCTCTGTCCAGCGCGTTTGGCCGCATTATACAGGCCCGACCAACATAGATCAGAAAGTGCATCATCCATGCGTCAGACCGTCGCTCTCGTCCTTGCCTCCATGCTCCTGTCCGCGCTCGCCGCCTGCAACACGGTGCAGGGCGTCGGCCGCGACATCGAATCGGTCGGCACTGCCGGCAAGGAAGTCATTCACTGATAACGGGGACAGGGCGGCATCCTGCCGCCCTGCATCACTGCAGGATGCGCGGAAAGGCCGACTTCTTGCGCAAACGCACACCGTCGCAATCCGGCTCGCCGCATTCGCACGCCTCGATCGCATAGCGTACGCCACACATTACCAGAACATCCTGGTCGAACGAATAGTTGGCAATACCCGCGCGCTCGACCTTTTCTTGTGCTCTGGCCTTGAGAGTCATGAGTAGCTTCCCTCCATTTGGGACGACCGACAATGATTGCTGCGTTGCACAATGTCAATTCATCGACATTGGTTCCTTAACCGACAGTCAGAAATCGTCCCGCAAATCGCACGTTTCGGCGGCGGACTCGTGTTTCTACATAGACGCTTGCAGCGCTTGACTGCCGCTCCCATATGCGCGGTCATGAATGACCATAACCGCTCGTCCATGCCGGTCTGGCATGGCACCACCATCATGTCGGTCCGCAAGAATGGAAAGGTCGTCGTCGCCGGCGATGGCCAGGTTTCGATGGGCCAGACGGTGATGAAGCCCAATGCGCGCAAGGTACGCCGCCTGCATGACGGCAGCGTCATCGGCGGCTTTGCCGGCGCCACCGCCGACGCCTTCACCCTGTTCGAGCGGCTCGAAGCCAAGCTGGAACGCCATAATGGCCAATTGATGCGCGCCGCCGTCGAACTCGCCAAGGACTGGCGCACCGACAAATATCTGCGCAACCTGGAAGCGATGATGATCGTCGCGGATAAGGACGTCACCCTGATCCTGACCGGCAATGGCGACGTGCTGGAGCCGCTCGGCGGCGTCGCCGCGATCGGCTCGGGCGGCAATTATGCCCTCGCCGCCGCCCGTGCGCTGGTGGAATATGAGGAAGATGCCGAAACCCTCGCCCGCAAGGCGATGGGTGTGGCGGCGGATATCTGCGTCTACACCAACGACCAGCTCACCATCGAAACGCTCGACAGCGCAGCCTGAGATTTCAAGAAAAGACCATGAACGACAATCTGACCCCCAAAGCCATCGTTGCCGCGCTCGACGCGCATATTATCGGCCAGCATGATGCCAAGCGCGCCGTCGCCGTCGCGCTGCGCAACCGCTGGCGCCGCCAGCACCTGCCCGCCGACCTGCGCGACGAGGTGACGCCCAAGAATATCCTGATGATCGGGCCGACGGGCTGCGGCAAGACCGAGATCAGCCGCCGTTTGGCGAAGCTGGCCGACGCGCCCTTCGTCAAAGTCGAAGCCACCAAGTTCACCGAGGTCGGCTATGTCGGTCGCGACGTGGAGCAGATCGTTCGCGATCTGGTCGAGGAAGCGGTGCGCCTGGAAAAGGACCGCCGCCGCGAAGCCGTGCGCGAAGCCGCGTCGGAAGCCGCCATGGCCCGCCTGCTCGATGCGCTGACCGGCAAGGATGCGAGCGAGGCCACCCGCCTCTCCTTCCGCCAGAAGATCGAGGGCAACCAGATGAACGATGTCGAGGTGGAGGTGGAAGTCGCCGACACCCCGTCGATGCCGATGGAAATTCCCGGCATGGGCGGCCAGGTCGGCATGATCAACCTCAGCGACATGATGTCCAAGGCCTTTGGCCAGCAGCAGAAGAAGCGTCGCAAGATGCGCGTCGCCGACGCCTGGGACAAGCTGGTCGAGGAAGAGCAGGACAAGCGCCTCGATCAGGATGATGTCGCCCGCGTCGCCATCACCAGCGCCGAGCAGAATGGCATCGTCTTCCTCGACGAGATCGACAAGATCGCCGTCAGCGACGTGCGCGGCGGCTCGGTCAGCCGTGAAGGCGTGCAGCGCGATCTGCTGCCGCTGATCGAGGGCACGACCGTCTCGACCAAATATGGCCCGCTCAAGACCGACCATATCCTCTTCATCGCCTCAGGCGCCTTCCATGTCGCCAAGCCCAGCGACCTGTTGCCCGAGCTTCAGGGCCGCCTGCCGATCCGCGTGGAGCTGAAGGCGCTGACCGAGGAGGATTTCGTCGCGATCCTGTCCGACACCAAGGCCAGCCTTGTTGCGCAATATCGCGCGCTGCTGGCGACCGAGGAAGTGACGATCGACCTGACGCCCGAAGGCATCCGCGCGGTCGCGAAGATCGCGGCCGAGGTGAACAGCGAGGTCGAGAATATCGGCGCCCGTCGCCTGCAGACGGTGATGGAAAAGCTGCTGGAGGATGTGAGCTTCGAGGCGGAGGACCGGCGCGGCGAGACGCTGGTGATCGATCGGGCCTATGTCGACAAGCAATTGTCGGCGGTGGCCCATGACACCGACCTCAGCAAATATGTGCTGTAACTGAGCGCATAGCTTCAGTACGGGCCTGCCGTCTCTTATGGCAGGCCCGGATCATCTTCCCCCCTGCCCGCCATCATGTCAGCCTCCGCCATGCGATTCGCAGGGAGGGAATATGATCCGCACTTCGGCCTGGCTCATGGCGAGCCTCAGCATTGCCGCACTGTCCACCACCGCCGAGGCGCAGACCGCCCCCAAACCACCTGTCGCGGCAAAGAAGCCGCATGAGGTGAAGGCGCCCTTCGGCGCGACGCGGCAGGATCCCTATTATTGGCTGCGCGACGACAGCCGCAAGAACCCCGAGATGCTCGCCTATCTGGCGGCCGAAAATGCCTATGCCGACACACTGCTGGCGCCGACCAAGCCGTTGCAGGACAAGCTCTACGCCGAGATCACCGGCCGCATAAAGCAGGACGACAGCAGCGTCCCCTATCGCAAGAAGGGATACTGGTATTACAGCCGCTTCGAGACCGGCGGCGACTATCCGATCGTCGCCCGGCGCAAGGGCAACATGGACGCGCCCGAGCAGATATTGCTCGACGAGCCCAGGATGGGCGCGGGCAAGGGCTATTTCGCGGTCGGCGGCAAGGACGTCAGCCCCGACGACAGGTTGCTCGCCTATGCCGAGGATCTGGTCGGCCGCCGCCAATATGTGATCCGGGTAAAAACGATCGCAGATGGCAAGCTGCTGGCCGATGAAATCCCCAATGCCGAACCCGATTTCGCCTGGGCCGACGACAGCAAGACCCTCTTCTATGTCGAGAAAGATCCCACCACCCTGCTCGGCAAGCGGGTGAAGGCGCATGTTCTGGGAACGCCTGTCGGCGCCGATCGGCTGGTCTATGAGGAGAAGGACGATAGCTTCTACATGGGCCTCAAGACGACGACGTCGGACAAGTTCATCTGCATCGTCCTGCAATCGACCGTCAGCAATGAGGAGCGCTGCGCGCCTTCTGCCAATCCGGCAAGCTTCACGCCGCTCGCGCCGCGGGAACGCGACTTCCTCTACAGCAGCGACAATGTCGGTGGGCAATGGACGATCCGCACCAACTGGCAGGCCCCCAATTACCGGCTGATGACCATATCGGACGCCGATGCCGCCAAGGGCCGCGCCGCATGGAAGGACATCGTGCCGACCAGCGCCAGCGTCTTCATCGAGAATTTCCAGCCATTCGACAGCTTCCTTGCGATCGAGGAACGCTCGGAAGGGAATAAGCGCCTGCGCCTGCTGACCAGGAACGGCAAGAGCAGCTTCGTCAACGCCGATGAGGCCGCCTATGCCATGGCGCTGGACGTCAATGCCGAAAGCGGCACGCCCTGGGTCCGCTACACCTATGACAGCCTGCGTACGCCCGAAACCACCTATGAGGTGAATGTCGACACGGGCGAACGCAAGATACTGAAGGTCCAGGAGGTTAAGGGCTATGACCCCACCAAATATGTGACCGAACGGGTCTGGGCGACTGCGCGCGACGGGACGAAGGTGCCGGTCTCGCTCATCTACGCCAAGGGCTTCCAGAAGAACGGCAGCGCCCCGCTCTACCAATATGCCTATGGCAGCTACGGCTATTCGACCGATCCGGCCTTCTCCCCCCTGCTCCCCAGCCTGCTTGATCGCGGCGTCGTCTATGCCATCGCCCATATTCGCGGCGGCCAGGAAATGGGCCGCCAATGGTATGATGACGGCCACCTCAAGAACAAGATGAACAGCTTCGCCGACTTCATCGACGTGACGCGCGCGCTGGTGGATCAGGGCTATGCGAAGAAGGGCCGGGTCGCCGCGATGGGCGGCAGTGCCGGCGGCCTGCTGATGGGCGCGGTCGCGAACATGGCGCCGCAGGATTATAAGGTCATCATCGCACAGGTGCCGTTCGTCGATGTCGTCACGACCATGCTCGACCCGACCATTCCGCTCACCACCGGTGAATATGACGAATGGGGCAATCCCGAACAGCAGCCATGGTATGATGTGATGCTGGCCTATTCGCCCTACGACCATGTCGAGGCGAAAGCCTATCCCAGCCTGTTCGTCGGCACCGGCCTATGGGACAGCCAGGTCCAATATTATGAGCCGACCAAATGGGTAGCCAAGCTGCGCGCGACCAAGACAGACAGCAATCCGCTAGTCTTCCGCATCAATATGGAGGCCGGCCATGGCGGCAAGTCGGGCCGCTTCCGCCGCTATCGCGACCAGGCCGAATATAGCGCCTTTGCGCTGGAGCAATTGGGCGTCGCGAATTGACCGCCCTGCCCTCGGCTGACCGCCGACCTGTTTCGGACCTGCCCGAACTGCATGGCGCAGGCCTATATGCGTTTTACCTGAATGATCCCGAGCAACTTGCGCCCATCGAAACTGGGGAGAATGGGCTGGTCTATATCGGAATGACGCAGGATGATCTGCATGTGCGCAATCATCTTCTTCACCAGATCAGCGGCTTCTCGACCCTGCGCCGCAGTTTCGGCGCGTTGCTGAAAACCAGGCTCAACCTCGTCGCAATTGCGCGCGGGCGAGGTTCGTCTGAAAGCAATTTTCGTAACTATTGCTTCACCCCCGACGGCGAGCAGCGTCTTTCCCAATGGATGGCAGACCATCTACTGGCGGTGCAATGGACTGCTGATCGGGATGCAGTCAAGGCGATGGAAACCATGCTCATCCAGCGCCACTGCCCGCCGCTCAACCTGATGGAGAACCCTGCCAATCGCTGGCGCAGGCATGTCATGGACCGGCGCGCCTTGTGCGCCGCAGAAGCAAGGGCGGGCTATCGCGCAGCGTGAGGGAGGGCGCGCCCTCCCTCGCCACCAACGTCAGTAGCTGCGGCCCACCAGCACGCGCTCAACCGCAGTGCCGCCGCTGAAGATGCAGGCGCCGTCCGCCGCTTCCGCATCGGTCGGCACGTTGCGCAGGGTGAGCTTCTCGCCCTTCAGCCACTGCACAACCTTCTCCAGTTCCGCGCCGGTCGGCTTGGCCCACTGGACCAGCGCCCAGCCGGGGTTCTTGCTGGCTTTGAAATAGGCCTTGAGCGCGTCGAGATCGGTGATCGACTTGTCGATATTGCCATCGAGCCGCGCCTTGGCATCGGCGAACAGCGACGCCTGGATATCCTCCAGCATCGCAGTGGCGCCGGCGACGAAGTCGCCCTTGGCGACGATCTGGCTGTCGAGCTTGCCATCCTCTCGATAGAGGCGATCGCGGCGGATGACCGAGACATTGCCACCGGCAACGTCACGACCGCCAACCTCGATCACGATCGGCGCGCCCTTCTTGACCCAGCCCCAACGCTTGGTCGCGGCCTTGGACGGGCGCTTGTCGAGCAGCGCGCGGACCGGCTCGCGGAACACGTCCAGGCCGTTCAGCTGGTTCACCAGATCGGTGCAATAATCGACGATCGCGGCGTCTTCCTCACTATCGCGCAGCATCGGCACGACCACGACCTGATAGGGCGCGACGCGCGGCGGCACGCGCAGGCCGTCGTCGTCGCCATGCACCATGATCAGGCCGCCGATCATGCGGGTCGACATGCCCCAACTGGTGGTCTGGGCCAGTTCCTGCTGCCCTTCGGCATTCTGGAACTTGATGTTCTGCGCCTGGCTGAAGGTCGTGCCCAGGAAATGCGAAGTGCCGGCTTGCAGCGCCTTGCCGTCCTGCATCATCGCCTCGATCGAATAGGTCGCGACGGCGCCGGGGAAACGCTCATTCTCCGGCTTCTCACCCGCGACCACCGGCAGGCCGACACATTCTTCGGCGAAGCTGCGATAGACTTCGAGCATCTTCATCGTCTCTTCCATCGCCTCCTCGACGGTCGAGTGCGCAGTATGCCCTTCCTGCCACAGGAATTCGCTGGTGCGCAGGAACATGCGGGTGCGCATTTCCCAGCGGACGACGTTCGCCCACTGGTTGATCAGCACCGGGAGGTCGCGCCAGCTCTGCACCCAGCGGCTGAAGGCAGCGCCGATCACGGTTTCCGACGTCGGGCGCACGACCAGCGGCTCTTCCAGCTTCGCTTCGGGATCGGGCACCATCTTGCCGTCCTTCTGGATCAGGCGATGATGGGTGACGACCGCCATTTCCTTGGCGAAGCCGTCGACATGCTCGGCCTCCTTCTCGAAATAGGAAAGCGGGATGAACAGCGGGAAATAGCAATTCTCGTGGCCGGTCTGCTTGATGCGCGCATCGAGCAGGGTCTGGATCCGTTCCCAGATGCCATAGCCCCAGGGACGGATCACCATGCAGCCGCGCACGCCGCTTTCCTCGGCCATGTCGGCTTCGGTGATGACGGCCTGATACCAGGCAGCGAAATCCTGTTCGCGGGTAACGTTAAGGGCGTGTTTCACGGGGTCTGTCGCCTGTCTAAAAGTGGATGGGGCGCCATAGGCCAGACCCGCCACCCCTGTCGACCCCCAAGCATCGCGCCGGGCGGCGTTCAGTTGGCGTCGGCGCCCAGTCGCTCAAGCCAGGCCTTGGCCTGCTTGGGTTCGCCCACCGCATCGGCCGCCGGCTTGCCCCGCGCCGCCAGAAACTCTCGGTGCAAGTCAAAGCCTTCGAGACCCAACTGCTCTCGCAGCCGATCTATATCAGCTGCCAGCTCTTCCAGTTGGTCCACCATGGACCTGGCGTTTTCACGCGTCCATCGGTCACTGTTATGGCCAAACAGGCCCCAGCGCCCGGCAGCGGTCACGCGCAGCGCCGCAATCAGCGCCGCGCGATATTCCTCTTCCAGCTCCGCCCGGCGGATATCCAGGCGCTCCAGTCTATCCGCCTTGGCCATGTTGGATCAGCTCAGCTTGTCGATCTTCGCATTGAGCGCAGCCAGTTGCGCCTTGAGGACGGCGATTTCGTCATCCTTGCTTTCTTCGGTTGCGGCTGGGGTCGGGCTGGGCGTGGCGCCCGGCATGCCCGGAACGCCATTGCCGAACGCGCTCGCCGCGGCCTCGAACATCTGCATGTTGCGCTTGGCGATCTCGGCCAGCGGGCCGCCACCAAAGGCGCCCTTCATGGCTTCCTGGAACTGCTGCTGGTTCTTGCGGAAGGCGTCCATCGACGCTTCGAGATATTGCGGCACCATCGACTGCATGGAATCGCCATACATGGCGATCAGCTGGCGCAGGAAGTTGACCGGCAGCATGTTCTTGCCACGCTGTTCTTCTTCCATGATGATCTGGGTCAGGACATTATGGGTGATGTCCTCGCCGGTCTTTGCGTCGACGACGACGAACTCGCGCCCCTCGCGGGTCATCTGCGACAAAAGGTCCAGCGTGATATAACTTGAAGTTTCGGTGTTATAGAGCCGCCTGTTAGCGTACTTCTTGATAACCACCGGTTCGGATTCATTAGCAGCCTTCGATTTGGCCATGCCTGTCTCTCCCTCACCTGCTCATCCCGCATTAGCACAGGGCGATGCCGCGCCGCAACATGGCCCGCGTCCTTTACCCCTTTTTCTCAACATTTTATGGCGCGAAACGGAGCATGATCCTGATTTGCGTCGCCGCGCCTTCATCGGCCTACGTCGCTATCAGGAGGCGCAGCGTCCGTCCCCACCACCACCATGCCCCATCGCCGCAACGGCGGGCAGTGCCCGGCTGCTGCGGTATCAGGCTGATTTGGCACCGGAAAGCGATCGGGCGCCGGTCGTCTTCATCCCCTCCCTGATCAACCCGCCACAGGTGCTGGACCTGTCGGAAAGCCGCTCCATGCTGCGCCACATGGTCGCAGCGGGCCATGATGCCTATCTGGTCGACTGGGGCGCGCCGACGGCCGCCGACCGCAGCCTGGGGCTGGACGGGCATATCATCGACCGGCTGATCCCGATGCTCGCTGCATTGCGGCGCCCGCCGATCCTGGTCGGCTATTGCCTGGGGGGAACGCTGGCCATCGCGGCTGCAGCATTGCACCCGGTGGCAGCGTTGGCGACGATCGCTTCGCCCTGGAACTTTGCCGGCTTCCCGCCCGCCGACCTTGCCGAGATCGCCGCCCTGTGGCGCGGTGCGAAGCCGGTGTGCGACCGGCTCGGCTATGTGCCGATGGAGGCGCTGCAATCGGGCTTCTGGGCGCTCGATCCGCAGCGCACCGTGCAGAAATATGCAGCCTTCGCCGACATGACACCCGGCTCCGACGAGGAGCGCGCCTTCCTCGCGGTCGAGGACTGGGCCAATGAGGGCGCGCCGCTCACCTATGCCGCCGGGCAGCAATTGTTCGAGATGCTCTATGCGGCAAATGCGAGCGGGCAAAACGAATGGCACATCGATGGGACCGTCATAGACCCGGCTTCGCTCCCCTGCCCTAGCTTGTCGATCGCTTCCGCAACCGATCGAATCGTGCCCGCCACGGCCGCCCCGTCCCTTACGGAAAGCCGGATATTGAACCTTGGCCATGTCGGCATGATATTGAGCCAGCGGGCACCCGACATGCTGTGGCATCCGCTGTCCCTTTGGCTTTCCCGCCATGGCGGATGATGTTATGTGCGCCTGCGAAAACAACATTACCACTAGTGAGGATCGAGCCTTTGTCAGACATCGTCATTACCGCCGCCAAGCGTACCGCCGTGGGCAGTTTCATGGGCGCCTTCGGCACGACTCCGGCACATGAACTGGGCCGCCAGGCCATCCTCGCCGCGCTGGCACAGGCCGCCGTCGCGCCCGAGGAAGTAGACGAAGTGATCCTGGGCCAGATCCTCACCGCCGGCCAGGGCCAGAACCCCGCCCGCCAGGCCGCCGTCAACGCCGGCATCCCGGTCGAGCGCACCGCGATCGGCCTCAACCAGCTGTGCGGATCGGGCCTGCGCGCCGTCGCGCTCGCGGCACAGGCGATCAAGGCCGGCGACGCCCGCATCATGGTTGCCGGCGGCCAGGAAAGCATGTCGCTGGCCCCTCATGCCCAGATGCTGCGCGGCGGCACCAAGATGGGCCCGGTCAGCTTTGTCGACACGATGATCCATGACGGCCTGACCGACGCGTTCCAGGGCTATCATATGGGCATCACCGCCGAGAACCTGGCGGAGAAATATCAGATCAGCCGCGAGGCGCAGGACGAGTTCGCCGTCGCCAGCCAGAACAAGGCGGAAGCCGCGCGCGCGTCGGGCCGCTTCGCCGACGAAATCCTGCCCGTGACGATCAAGGGCCGCAAGGGCGACACCATCGTCGACCAGGACGAATATATCCGCGCCGGCGCCACGATCGAAGCGCTGCAGGGCCTGCGCCCCGCCTTCAAGAAGGACGGCACCGTGACCGCCGGCAATGCCAGCGGCATCAATGACGGCGCCGCCGCGCTGGTGGTGATGAGCGCCGATGAAGCCGCCAAGCGCGGCGCCACCATCCTCGGCCGCATCGCCAGCTTCGCCACCTGCGGCGTCGATCCGTCGATCATGGGTATCGGCCCGGCCCCGGCCAGCCGCAAGGCGCTGGAAAAGGCCGGCTGGTCGGTCGCCGACCTCGACCTCATCGAAGCGAACGAAGCCTTTGCCGCGCAGGCTCTGGCCGTGGGCCAGGAACTGGGCTGGGATCCGGCCAAGGTCAACGTCAATGGCGGCGCGATCGCGATCGGCCATCCGGTCGGCGCATCGGGCGCGCGCGTGCTGACCACGCTGCTGTATGAAATGGCGAAGCGCGACGCGAAGAAGGGTCTTGCCACCCTGTGCGTCGGCGGCGGCATGGGCGTGTCGATGTGCATCGAGCGCTGAGCGCCATCCATTAGATAGTGAAGGGGCGCCGGTCTTGTGATCGGCGCCCTTTTTGCTGTTAGAGCCCGTACTAGCCCGCTCCCCCGCCCAACCACCCGACAGGATGACACTGGATCGGGCGGTTGGGCGGGGGAGCGGGCCGGAACCGGTTTTTCTAAAACAGACTCTCAGGCCCAGATGCGGTCGAACCGTTTGCCCAGGCCCGTTAGCAGCTCATATTGCGACAGTCCCGACGCCTGCGCCGCCTGGGGCAGATCATAGTCGATCGTCAGCCAGTTGCCCTCCGCGACATCCGGGCGCGCGCCAACGTCGACGGCCAGCAGGTCCATCGACACCCGGCCCAGCACCGGCAAGCGGATGCCATCGACCAGCGCCGCGCCGCGCCCCGAAAAGCCACGCAGATAGCCGTCGGCATAGCCGATGTTGAGGATCGCGATCTCTAGATCGCGCTCGGCCCGATGGGTCGCGTTATAGCCGATCGTGTCGCCGGCAATCACCGAGCGACGCTGCAATATCTGGGCCTGTGGCTGCGCGACCGGGCGGAGATGCGGCGCTGCATCGGGATGCGGCACGCCGCCATAGAGCGCAATGCCAGGCCGGGTCAGGTCGAAGCCATAGTCCGCGCCCATGCAGATGCCTGCACTGTTCGCGAGGCTGTAGCGCTGCGCGGGCACTGCGGCCTGGACATCCCGGAACCGCGCCAGTTGCGTCGGATTGAGATCGCTATCCTCATCGGCAGACGCGAGATGGCTTAGCAGCGTGACAATCTCCAGCCCATCGACCAGTTCGCCAAGGTCGGCGCGCCAGTCGAGGCCCAGCCGATTCATGCCGGTATCGATCATCAGGTCGCAGGCGCCACCGCCCGCCGCCTTCCAGCGCGCCACCTGTCCGGGCGTACAGAGCACCGGCCGCGCCCGCGAGGCCAGCGCCTGCGCCATATCCTCGTCGCGCACGCCGTGCAGGACGGCGAAGTTCACATCGTCCATCTGCGCTTCGAGCGCCGCCGCTTCGCCCCAGTTGGAGACGAAGAAATCGCGGCAGCCCGCGCTTTTCAGCCGCTGCATGACGCCGGCCGAACCCAGGCCATAGCCATCGGCCTTGATCGCAGCGCCACAGGCCGGGGCGCCGCCCTGCCGCGCCAGCCAGCGCCAGTTGGAAAGCAGCGCATCGCCATCGAGGCGCAGGCGGAGCGGAGCGATATAGCCAGTCATTGCCCGCAGCCGATAGCGCGCCGGGGCTCAGGCGTCGAGGGGGCGTCCCCTGGTTTCCGGCAAGGCGACGAGGCAGGTGACCAGTGCCAGCGCCACCACGACGATCGTGTACCATAGGCCGGCATAGGGATCACCGGTCCGCGCGACGATATATTGGCTGACCAGCGGCAGGAAACCGCCGAAATAGCCGGTGCCGATATGATAGGGGATGGAGAGCGAACTGTAGCGGATGCGGGCCGGGAAATATTCCGACAGAAGCGCCGCGACCGGGCCATAGGTCGCACCCGACAGGGTCCAGAGCAGCAGCAGCGCGGCGAACAGCATCAGCGCACGCGGCCAGTCGGGGCGGACGACACCGAAATCATAGCCCTGCGCCGTCAGCGCGGCATCGATCCCCTCCCTGCTGAGGTCCGCCACGGCCACGCCGCCGATGCTGACCGCCGGGGCCGCGCCGCTGCGCTTGTCATAGGGGATGCCGCGCTTGGAAAAATGATCGAGCAGCTTGCCGCAGGCGGTCGGCTGTATCTTGGCAAAGGGATCGAAACGGCAATCTGGACCGCTCACCACCACCGGCGCCCGTGCTGCCGCCTGCGTCAGCGCCGGGTTCGCGGTCGCGCCCATATACTGGTAGAGCGGCATGATCAGCAGCAGCACCAGCGCATAGCCGATGACGATCGGCTTCTTGCGCCCGACCCGGTCGGAGAGCCAGCCGAAGAAGATGAAGCTCGCCATGCCGGCAAAGGCGCTGCCGCCGACCAGCAGTTGCGCGATGCCCGGCGCGACATGCAGGCCGCTCTGCAGGAAATAGAGCGCCTGGAACATCACCGTATAGGCAATCACGGTGAAGCCCGCCGCGATGCCGATCATCGCCACCAGCATCCGCTTCCTGTTGCCCGGCGCGGTAAAGGCTTCCTTTAGCGGGTTCTTCGCCTGTTGCCCTGCCTTCTTCATCGCCGTGAAGACCGGGCTTTCGCGCAGCATCAGCCGCATCCACAGCGAAATGGCGAGCAGCGCCAGCGAGAAGATGAAGGGAATACGCCATCCCCAGGCGTCCCAGACCTCCATGCTGACGATCCATTGCGTGCCGACCACGACGATCAGCGACAGGATGAAGCCGCCAATCACCCCGGCCTGGATGAAGCTGGTATAGAAGCCGCGCTTTCCGGCCGGCGCATGTTCGGCGACATAGATGGCCGCGCCGCCATATTCGCCGCCCAGCGCCAGCCCCTGCGCGATGCGCAACGCGATCAGGATGACCGGTGCGGCGACACCGATGCTGGCCGCCGACGGGGTCAACCCGACGCCCGCCGTTGCCAGCCCCATCAGGACGATAGTGGCCAGAAACGTATATTTGCGCCCCAGCCGATCGCCCAGATAGCCGAACAGCATCGCGCCCAGCGGTCGGAAGCCGAAGCCGATCGCGAAGCCGGCGAGCGAATAGAGCAGTTCCACGGTCGGATTGTCGGTCGGAAAGAAGGTACGGCCGATGATCGGCGCCAGCACGCCATAGATGTAGAAATCATACCATTCGAACACCGTGCCGAGTGCCGAAGCGGTGATGACCAACCGGTCCCGCTTCGCATCCATCACATAGTCGCCCCCGACCGCCTGCGTCATCCCGCCCCCTTAACCTCGCATATTTCCCGTATATTTTGACATCTTCATGCGCCAACGGGAAAGGAAATTTCCAACAGCACGCGCATAGCCGCCATGCCGACTGCCTAACATGGCTCGGCCCTTGTAGGACAGGTTCAGAACAGTCGCGAACCGTTCGGCACGGGCCTGTCGGGCGCGAACAGCATGACGGCGCCGGCCGCGTCGGCGAAGCCCAGGGTCAGCACTTCCGACATGAACTTGCCGATCTGGCGCGGCGGGAAATTGACCACGGCGGCGACCTGGCGGCCGGGCAGGTCTTTCAGCGCGTGGTTTTCGGTGATCTGGGCGCTCGATTTCTTTTGGCCGATCGTCGGGCCGAAATCGATCAGCAGCTTGTAGGCGGGCTTGCGCGCCTCGGGATAGGGTTCGGCCGAGATGATCGTGCCGACGCGGATATCCACTTTCAGGAAATCGTCGAAGCCGATCGGGTCGGCGGCGGGGGCGCTAGGGTCGTGGGTCAGGTGCATGGCACCATCAAACCATTCCCGTCATTCCAGCGAAAGCTGGAATCCCACTTTTCTTACAACGCCATCGCAAAAAGAAGTGAGATCCGGCTATCGCTGGGATGACGGTTGAAGCGCGCCTTATTCCAGTTCCAGGATCACCGCGTCGACCGGCAGGCTCTCGCCCTGTGCCGCCGACACACTCTTGACCGTGCCCGCCTTGCCGGCGCGCAGGATATTTTCCATCTTCATCGCCTCGATCACGGCGAGCGGCTGGCCGATCTCGACCTTGTCGCCCTGCTTGACGTTCAAAGCGACCAGCAGGCCGGGCATCGGGCAGATCAGATATTTCGACAGATCGGGCGGGATCTTCTCGATCATGTGCGCGGCATAGGGCGCGGCGTGGGCCGGCAGGATGCGCAGCTTGTGGCTGGCGCCATGGGCCGTCAGCACGAAGCCCGACCGCACCGGCGCAATCCGCACCGCCAGTTGTTCCTCGCCAAACTCCGCCTCAATCAGGCGATCGCCCGGCGTATATTCCAGCGCCATGTCGAGGCTCTCGCCATCGACCGTCACTTCGTCGCCGTCGATCACGACATCATGGATGGCGTCGCCGATCTTCACCTGCCAGCCAGTCGGGGGGCTAAGGCGCTTGCCAAGCTGCCCGTCGATGCGACGGGCGCGGTCGGCCTGTGCCATGGCGGCGAAGGCGCCGATCGCCGACAGGCGCTGGAGCAATTCCGGCGAAGCCGGCGCACCAGTGAAGCCCTCGGGATATTCCTCGGCGATGAAACCGGTGGTGATGTTGCCGGAGCGGAAGCGCTCATGCTGCATCAGCGCGGACACGAAATCGATATTATGGCCCGGCCCTTCGATCTCGAACTTGTCGAGCGCCTCGATCTGCTTGTCGATGGCTTCCAGACGCGTGGGCGCCCAGGTGATCAGCTTGGCGATCATCGGATCGTAGAAGATCGATACCTCGCCGCCTTCCTGCACGCCATCATCCACGCGGATCAGAGCGCCGCTCTCATCCGTGCCGGTTTCGGGCGGATTATAGCGGATCAGGCGCCCAGTCGACGGCAGGAAGCCGCGATACGGGTCTTCGGCATAAACGCGGTTCTCGATCGACCAGCCGTTGATCTTCACGTCCGCCTGGCCGAAGCTCAGCTTCTCGCCATTGGCGACGCGGATCATCTGTTCGACCAGGTCGACGCCGGTGATTTCCTCGGTGACGGGATGTTCCACCTGCAAACGGGTGTTCATTTCGAGGAAGTAGAAGCCGTCGCCGGTCTTGTCCTCGCCGCTGACGATCAGTTCGACCGTGCCGGCGCTGAAGTATCCGACCGCGCGGGCCAGGGCGACGCACTGTTCGCCCATCTTCCTGCGCATTTCGGGGCTGACGAAGGGCGACGGCGCTTCCTCGACGACCTTCTGATGGCGGCGCTGGATCGAGCATTCGCGTTCGTTTAGGTAAACGATATTGCCATGCTGGTCGCCCAGTATCTGAATTTCGATATGGCGCGGGCTTTCGATGAACTTCTCGATGAAGACGCGGTCGTCGCCAAAGCTGTTGAGGCCCTCGCGCTTGGTCGCCTCAAAGCCTTCGCGGACATCCTGTTCGCTATAGGCGAGGCGCATACCCTTGCCGCCGCCGCCGGCCGATGCCTTCATCATCACCGGATAGCCGATCTCGTTGGAGATCTTCACCGCATGTTCGGTGTCGTCGATCACGCCAACGAAACCGGGCACGACATTGACGCCCGCTTCCATCGCCAGCTTCTTGGATTCGATCTTGTCGCCCATGGCGGCAATGGCGTTGGCGGGCGGGCCGACGAAGATGATGCCCTCGGCGTCGAGCGCCTTGCGGAAGCTCTCGCGCTCGGAGAGGAAGCCATAGCCGGGATGCACCGCATCAGCGCCGGTGGCCTTGCACGCCTCGATGATCTTGTCGGCCAGCAGATAGGACTGGGCGGCGGGCGGCGGGCCGATATGGACGGCTTCATCCGCCATCAGCACATGCGGCGCGCGGGCATCGGCATCGGAATAGACCGCGACGGTCTTGATGCCCATCTTCTTGGCCGTCCGCATGACACGGCACGCAATTTCGCCACGGTTCGCGATCAGGATCTTGGTGATTGCCATTTAGGTTTCGCTCTCTCGCCTATATATAAACCATGTAAAAGTGAGCAGCGTCGCCGAAACGATCGCGTTGATCGTTGGGAGAGCCAGCATGAAGAAGTTGGCGCCGTTCACGTCACAATTGTCCGGTCCGGGTGTTTCCACACCAAGGCAAAGCGGATCGCTCATCGGCCGCATTTGCCCACCAAACCCCATCGAAAAATAGAGAATGCCAAAAAGGGCGAACCAAATTGCCAGAGTAAGAAACGCGCTCATTCTAAGCGACCTAGTTTCACCGTCTGGTTTGCGCAGGAGCGCGATGCAGGCGATTGGAACGGCAACTATGGCAGTCGAAACTACAGAGCCCAGTGCCCAGTATCCTCCCCAAGTGCGCGAATTGCGGAAAATAGGCTCCATCTCATTCAAGCGCCAGTTCAAAGGATCAAAAGCGCGCTCGGCGAAAACAGCAATGGCTGGACCACCATTTGCCAAAGCCCAAACCAGCAGCAGAAAAGTCAAAGCCCATCTGGCATTTACAGCGGTAGACGACTGATAGCTCATTTCGTCACCGCAACCTCACCCACACCCGTCATGCCGGACTTGATCCGGCATCCCGCTTTCTTCCCGCGCGACGGCAAAGAAGAAGCGGGACCCCGGCTCAAGGCCGGGGTGACGAAGGTGGGCGAACGCGCGATCATTCATCCACTCCCGACAACCGCGCCTTGAAGAAAAGCATCGACAAGCCAGCAAACAAGGCAAAGGCGATTGCCATCACAATGGCGATCGACGTCGTATCGCAGGCTTCAGCCGCATCCGGCGTTATGCCACACACTCGAATGGCGGCCATCGCGATCATGATCGACGCGATGGCCCAGTATGCGATACTGAGCACCACGAAGAGCATGATCTTGCGGCCGCCGGGTTTCGTCACTCAGCCGCCTCCAGCTCGACCTTCACTTCGGCCTGCATCGGCACGACGCCGAGCTTGGCGAACAGCGCCGCGTCGGCATTGTCGCCGGCGTTGGCGGTGGTCAGCAGCTTGTCGCCGGTGAAGATGCTGTTCGCGCCGGCCATGAAGCAGAGCGCCTGGCAGCTATCCGACATGCTCTCCCGGCCCGCAGACAGGCGCACCATGCTCTCCGGCATCACGATCCGCGCGACCGCGACAGTGCGGACGAACTCGATCTCGTCGATCTTGGCGAGCGGGGTGTCGGCCAGCATATTGCCCAGCACCGTGCCCTTCACCGGCACCAGCGCGTTGATCGGCACGCTCTGCGGATGGACCGGCAGCACGGCCAGCGCATGGAGGAAGCCGACACGGTCCTCCCGCGCCTCGCCCATGCCGACAATCCCGCCGCTGCACACGTTGATGCCCGAATTGCGAACATTTTCCAGCGTCACCAGACGATCGTCGAAGGTCCGGGTCGTGATGACCTTCTCATAATGTTCGGGCGAGGTGTCGATATTATGGTTGTAATAATCGAGGCCCGCCTCCGCAAGCATGTCCGCCTGGCTTTCGTTGAGCATCCCCAGCGTCATGCAGGTTTCCATGCCCATCTGGCGCACGCCCTTCACCATCTCGACGATGGCGGGCATGTCGCGATCCTTGGGGTTGCGCCAGGCCGCGCCCATGCAGAAACGCGAGGAGCCTGCGTCCTTCGCCTGCGCCGCCGCCTGCATCACCGCCTGCACGCTCATCAGCTTTTCGGCTTTCAGGCCGCTTTCCGCCGAGGCAGACTGGTTGCAGTAACCGCAATCCTCCGGGCAGCCGCCGGTCTTGATCGACAAGAGGGTGGACAGCTGCACCTCGTTGCGGGGGAAGTTGGCGCGGTGGATCGACTGCGCTTCGAACATCAGGTCGCCAAAGGGCAGGTCGAACAGCGCGGCGATTTCCTCGCGCGTCCAGTCGTTGCGGGCGGTCAGGGTGCAGGGGGTATTCATTTACGCAGCTTCCTCTAGCCCCGCCGGGGGCATGTTGTGGCCGAGCAGGCGCAGCACATCGGCGGCGCACTCCACGACATTGGAACCCGGCCCATAAATGCCCTGAACCCCTGCGTCACGAAGATAGTCATAATCCTGTGGCGGGATGACCCCGCCGGCGATCACCTTGATGTCGCTACGACCATGGTCGCGCAGCCGGTTGATCAGTTCCGGGATCAGCGTCTTGTGCCCGGCGGCGAGCGACGAGGCGCCGACCACATCGACGCCGTTGTCGAGCGCCAGCACCACCGTCTCCTCCGGCGTCTGGAACAACGGGCCGGATACGACATCGAAGCCCATGTCGCCAAAGGCCGACGCGATGATGTTGGCGCCCCGGTCGTGCCCGTCCTGCCCCATCTTGGCGACGAGGAGTTTGGGCTTGCGGCCGAGGCGCCGTTCGACGGCCTGCACCCCGTCGAGAACCTGTTTCCAGCGGCTGTCATCCTTGTAGGGCGCGCCATAGACGCCCTTCACCGGCGTCGGCTGGGTGCCATAGCGGTTGAAGCTGTCTTCCATGGCGGCCGAGATTTCGCCCAGCGTGGCGCGCGCACGGGCGCACTCGACGGCATGGGCGAGGAGATTGGTCTCGATCGACTGCGGTGCGGCGGCGGCCTCGCGCAGCGACTGGAGCGCGGCCTGGCAGGCGTCTTCGTCCCGTTCGGCTTTCACGCGGTTGATGCGGGCGATCTGCGCCTCGCGGACCTTGGTGTTGTCGACTTCGAGGGTTTCGAGCAGGTCTTCGTTCGCCAGGCGATATTTGTTGACGCCGACGATGACATCCTCGCCCCGGTCGACGCGGGCCTGACGGGCGGCCGCCGCAGTCTCGATCATCGCCTTGGGCCAGCCCGCGCCCACGGCCTTCGCCATGCCGCCTTCGGCTTCCACGCGGTCGATGATTTCCTGCGCGGCGTCGACCAGCTGCTGGGTCAGCGCCTCGATATAGTAACTGCCGCCCAGCGGATCGACGACATTGCACATGCCGGTCTCTTCCTGGATCACGATCTGCGTGTTGCGCGCGATGCGGGCGGAAAAGTCCGTCGGCAGCGCAATCGCTTCGTCCAGCGCGTTGGTGTGGAGCGACTGGGTGCCGCCCAGCATCGCTGCCATCGCCTCGATCGTGGTGCGCATGACGTTGTTGTAAGGGTCCTGCTCGGTCAGCGACACGCCCGACGTCTGGCAATGGGTGCGCAGCATCTTGCTGCGCTCGTCCTGCGCGCCCAGCTTCGTCATGACGCGGTGCCACAGCACGCGGGCGGCGCGCAGCTTGGCGATCTCCATGAAGAAGTTCATGCCGATGGCGAAGAAGAAGCTGAGGCGTCCGGCGAACTTGTCGATGTCGAGGCCGCTGG
Organism: Sphingobium sp. VMM; assembly: GCF_056790315.1. Lineage (NCBI taxonomy): Bacteria > Pseudomonadati > Pseudomonadota > Alphaproteobacteria > Sphingomonadales > Sphingobiaceae > Sphingobium > Sphingobium sp. VMM. Next base: position 446,098 of record NZ_JBXGSI010000001.1, on the reverse strand, counting down.
CGACGCCATAGCGGACATATTCCGCGCCGTCGGCGATGGTGAAGGCCAGTTCCTGCACCTGCGTCGCGCCGGCTTCCTGCATATGATAGCCGGAAATGGAGATGCTGTTGAACTTGGGCATCTCGCGCGAGGTGTAGCCGAAAATGTCGCTGATGATCCGCATCGAGGGTTCGGGCGGGTAGATATAGGTGTTGCGGACCATGAACTCCTTGAGGATGTCGTTCTGGATGGTCCCGTCGAGCAACTTGCGCTCGACCCCTTGCTCTTCGCCCGCGACGATGAAGAAGGCGAGGATCGGGATCACCGCGCCGTTCATCGTCATCGACACGCTCATCTTGTCGAGCGGAATGCCGTCGAACAGGATCTTCATGTCCTCGATCGTGTCGATCGCCACGCCGGCCTTGCCGACATCGCCGACGACGCGGGGATGGTCGCTGTCATAGCCGCGATGGGTGGCGAGGTCGAAGGCGACGCTGAGGCCCTTCTGCCCAGCGGCCAGGTTGCGGCGATAGAAGGCGTTGGATTCCTCGGCGGTCGAGAAGCCCGCATATTGGCGGATGGTCCAGGGCCGCCCCGCATACATGGACGCACGCACGCCGCGGGTGAAGGGCGCGAAGCCGGGCAGGCCGGGATCGACGCTGACGTCATCGGCCGTGTAAAGCGGCTTCACCGTGATACCTTCGGGGGTATCCCAGTTCAGATCCTTGCCCTTCACTTCCTTGGCGGCAGCGGCTGCCCACTGGTCCAATGTCGGCTTCTCGGTCATCCTAGTCCCTACCTTATTCCTCTCCCGCAGGCGGGAGAGGATACGCAGGCTTGCCAACTTGTTGGCTAGCCGAAGTTGGAGTGGGCTGTCCCGTGCCCACCCCGCTGCGACTAGGCGGCAAAGCCGCCAAGTCTCGCTGCCCCTCCCGCTTGCGGGAGGGGAGATGTCAGTGCGCGCCGTCCTTCGGCGTCTCCATGATCTCGGTCAGCACCCCGTTCATGTCCTTGGGGTGGACGAAGAAGATCGGCGTGCCATGCGCCCCGATGCGCGGTTCGCCGAGTACCTTCTTGCCCAGCCCCTCGAACCAGGCCTTGGCCTCGTGGATGTCGGGCACTTCATAGCACATATGATGCTGCCCGCCGGCCGGGTTCTTGGCGATGAAGCCATGGATCGGGCTGTTCTCGCCCAGCGGCTCGATCAGCTCGATCTGCGTGCCCGCTGTGCCGCCCTCGCCCGGCGTGTCGACGAAGCACACCTTCACCCCCTGCGCCGGCAGGTCGAACGGTTCGTGCGTCAGCGTCGCGCCCATGATGTCGCGATAATAGGCCAGGCTCGCCGCCAGCGAAGGCGTCGCGATGCCGATATGGTTGAGACGGCCGAGTTTCATAACATCATTCCCAATATCGTCATTCCCGCGAAAGCGGGAACCCATCTCCCAACCCATCCCCAAGAAGCAATGTCGGGGGATGGATCCCCGCTTTCGCGGGGGTGACGTCGTTATTTAGAGCGGAATATTATCGTGCTTCTTCCAGGGGTTCTCCAGCGCCTTGTTGCGCAGCTTGCGCAGGCCCAGCGCGATCCGCTTGCGGGTCGAGTGAGGCTGGATCACCTCGTCGATGAAGCCCTTGCTCGCCGCCACGAAGGGGTTGGCGAAGCGGTCTTCATATTCCTTGGTCTTCTCGGCAATCTCCTCGGGCGTCTTGCCGCGGAAGATGATCTCGACCGCGCCCTTGGCACCCATCACCGCGATCTCGGCGGTCGGCCAGGCATAGTTGAGGTCGCCGCGCAGATGCTTGGAACTCATTACGTCATAGGCGCCGCCATAGGCCTTGCGGGTGATGACGGTGATCTTCGGCACGGTCGCCTCGGCATAGGCGAACAGCAGTTTCGCGCCATGCTTGATGATGCCGCTATGCTCCTGCGCGGTGCCCGGCAGGAAGCCCGGCACGTCGACGAAGGTGACGATCGGGATCTCGAACGCATCGCAGAAGCGCACGAAGCGGCCGGCCTTCTTGGACGAATTGATGTCGAGCACGCCGGCCAACACCATCGGCTGGTTGGCGATGATGCCCACCGTCTTGCCCTCGATCCGGCCGAAGCCGCACAGGATATTGCCCGCATGGGCCGGCTGCACCTCGAAGAAGTCGCCTTCGTCCACCACCTTGCGGATCAGTTCGTGCATGTCATAGGGCTGGTTGGCGTTGGCCGGGATCAGCGTGTCGAGACTGTCCTCGATGCGGTCCCACGGGTCCGCGCTCGGGCGCTCCGGCACTGGTTCCTTGTTGGACGCCGGCAGGAAGTCGACGAAATCGCGCACCGCCAGCAGCGCTTCGATGTCGTTCTCGAACGCCACGTCCGCCACGCCCGACTTGGTCGTGTGGGTGATCGCGCCGCCCAGTTCCTCCTGGGTCACGACTTCGTTGGTGACGGTCTTGACCACGTCAGGCCCGGTCACGAACATGAAGCTGCTGTCCTTCACCATGAAGATGAAGTCGGTCATTGCCGGCGAATAGACCGCGCCGCCCGCGCACGGCCCCATGATGACGCTGATCTGCGGCACCACGCCCGACGCCAGCACATTGCGCTGGAAAATCTCGGCATAGCCGGCGAGCGAGGCGACGCCCTCCTGGATGCGCGCGCCGCCGCTGTCGTTGAGGCCGATCACCGGCGCACCGACCTTCATCGCGATGTCCATGATCTTGCAGATCTTCATCGCGTGCCGTTCCGACACCGCGCCGCCATAGACGGTGAAATCCTGGCTGAAGACATAGACGAGGCGGCCGTTGATCGTGCCCGATCCGGTGACGACGCCGTCGCCCGGAATATGCTGTTCGTCCATGCCGAAATCGATGCAATTATGCTCGACATACATGTCCAGCTCTTCAAAGCTGTCCTCGTCCAGCAGCACTTCGATCCGCTCCCGCGCGGTCAGCTTGCCCTTGCCATGCTGCGCGTCGATGCGGCGCTGGCCGCCGCCCATGCGGGCGCCCTCGCGCTTGGCTTCCAGCTGTTCGATGATGGCGAGCTTCGACATGAAAGGCTTCTCTCCAAATTCGTGGCGTCAATAGCTTGGCCGACGCCGCCTTGCCCTTCCCCTACCCAGCCGCACACGAAGTTCGCAAATGTAAATTTGCCAATTTGCAAATCGCGACTTCGCAAATTAGGGTAAGGATTATGGCACGCGGCAATCGTATATTCGCAGGTCCACGCCTGCGCCAGCTGCGCCTGGACCATCGCATGGACCAGGCGACGATGGCGCAGGCACTGGGCATATCCGTATCCTATCTGAGCCAAATGGAAAATGACGACCGCCCGTTGACCGCCAAGGTCAAGGCCGCGCTCGCCAACGCCTTTCCCACCGACTGGGCCAGTTTCGACAGCCGCGAGGACGAGCAGCTGCTGGGCGCCTTCGCCTTTGCCCTGTCCCATCCCGAACTGCCCGGCCCGGCGCTGGAACCGGAACGGATCGAGAAGCTGCATCTGCAATTTCCCGAGTTCGCGGCTCGCTATGTCGATCTCTACAACGCCCATATGCGCGCCAATGAGCGGATCAACATGATCGAGGAGGCGATCGCCAACGATCATGAGGTGCAGGCCCGCCTGCCCTGGGAAGCGGCGCGCGACTGGTTTCATGAGGCCGGCAATTATGTCCATAGCCTCGACTGCCTGGCCGAGGAGATGGCCGAAAGCTTTGCCCAGGGCCAGGTGCTGGACGAAGGGATGCTGGTCGAGGCGCTGGCCCGCCGCCACGGCATCGAGACGCTGATCGCCGAAACGCCCGACAGCGCGCTGCGCGCCTATCGTGCCGCCGACCGGCAATTGTTCATCAACGCCGCCCTGCCGACCGAAAGCCGCAAGTTCATGCTGGCGCACCAGTTGATGATGCTGGAGGGACAGGCGGTGATCGCCGATGTGGTGCGCAAGGCCGGCCTGCCCGTGACCGGCGCCGACCGGCTACTCGCGATCGGACTTGGCAATTATGCCGCCGGCGCGCTGCTGATGCCCTACGCCCCCTTCCGCGAGGCGGCGCGGACGATGCGCCATGATATCGACCGACTGGCCCGCACCTTCGGCGTCAGCTTCGAACAGGCTTGCCACCGCCTGTCCACGCTGCAGCGGCCGGGCCTGCGCGGCATCCCCTTCTTCTTCTGCCGGGTCGACATGGCCGGCAACATCACCAAGCGCCACAGCGCTACCCGCCTGCAATTCGCCCGCTTCGGCGGCGCCTGCCCGCTGTGGAACGTGCATGAGGCCGTCGCCGTGCCCGACCGCATCAATGTGCAGCTTGGCGAGACCCCAGACGGCGTGCGCTATGTCTCGATGGCCAAGGGGCTGGTGAAGCCGTCCGGCAGCTACAAGCGCACCCCGCGCCGCTTCGCCGTGGTGCTGGGCTGCGAGGTCGCCCATGCGGCCAATTTCGTCTATGCCGACGGCCTGCATCTGCAGGAGGAAGGCGCCGCGACGCCGATCGGCATCACCTGCCGTCTCTGCTCGCGCCAGAGCTGCGACCAGCGCGCCTTCCCGCCCGCCGACCGTCCGATCCATGTCGACCCCGACAATCGCCAGATCGTGCCCTACTGGATCGGCTGACACGAAGTAATAACGACACTAAAATACGAAACGAAATTCATAGTTACTTTTACATTTCAATATTCATCTTCAATGATGAAGATCATGCAGCATATTGAAATATAATTCACTTATATGTCGTGTCACTTTTAACAAAATTGTCATAGCGAAATCCCAGTTGCAGGGCGAGACTGTCACGGACAGCTCGGTGCCAGAACAGATAATCGGCACCCTTGTCGCACATGGTAAAAAGGGATTTCGGGTCAATGAAACAGCTATTGATGTGCAGCGCCGCGCTGGTCGTGGCGGCTGCGCCGGCGATCGCGCTTGCGCAATCGACCGGCTCGCAGGATTTCGAGGACAGCATCATCGTCACCGGCGCGCAGGGCGACCAGAGCGTCGGCGGCGTCAAGATCCCGGAGACGCCCAAGGCCAAGGTCACGCTCGACCAGGAAATCATCGCCCGCCAGCGCCCCGGCCAGGCGATCAACGAAACGCTGAACCTGGTGCCCGGCGTCAGCTTCTCCAACCAGGACCCGTGGGGATCGCTGGGCGGCAGCTTCACCGTGCGCGGCTTCAGTTCCGACCGCGTGTCGCAGACGATCGACGGCATTCCGCTCAATGACTCGGGCAATTATGCGCTCTACACCAACCAGCAGCTCGATCCGGAAATCATCGAAGCGGCGACCGTCAGCCTGGGCTCGACCGATGTCGACAGCCCGACCGCCTCGGCCGCCGGCGGCACGATCAACATCCGCTCGCTGATGCCATCAGACGAGATGGGCGCGATGATCAGCGCCAGCTATGGCAATATCGTCGCCCGCGGCAATGACGATGATCGCGCCTATCACCGCATCTTCGGCATGTTCCAGACCGGCGTCTTCACGCCCTTCGGCACCAAGGCCTGGTTCTCCGCCTCGCGCGCGACCAACAAGTCGACCTACACCAATTATGGCGGCGTCGATAAGCAGCAATATAATGGCAAGCTCTACCAGCCGATCGGCAGCAATGGCGACTTCATCGCGCTGGCGGGCCATTACAACCAGAACCGCAACACCTTCAACGGTTCGACCTATACCACCGCGACCTTCCCCGGCACGACCGACGGCCGCTTCTACGACACCGCGACCTGCACCGTGGACACGCCGCAGACCGGCGTCACGGATTATGCCAATAGCTGCGGTTCGGCGTTCGAGCGGCGCTACAACCCGTCCAACACCGGCAATGTCCGGCTCAATTCGCGCTTCACCCTGGCGAACGGCCTCACGCTGACGGTCGATCCCAGCTTCCAATATACCAAGGCCAATGGCGGCGGCACATCCTATGCCTATGAAGGCGCCAGCGCCGACGGCAATACGGGCGGCTATTATCTCAAGGACAGCCGCAACACCGCCACCAGCAGCTCGACCCAATATTATTATGTCGGCGGCGTGGACCTGAATGGCGATGGCGACACGCAGGATTTCGTCCGCGTCCTCTCACCCAGCCAGACCGTGACCAAGCGCTATGGCGTGATTGCCAACCTGTCCTACGATATCGACCCCGACAACCGCCTGCGCCTGTCCTACACCTATGACCGCGCCCGCCATCGCCAGACCGGCGAGGCCGGCTATCTGGAGGCCAATGGCGATCCGGTCGACGTCTTCCCGATCAACAATCCGATCGTCGATGCCGACGGCAATGTCGTACAGAAGCGCAACCGGCTATCCTATGCGACGCTGAACCAGATTTCGGGCGAATATCGCGGTTCCTATCTCGACGATCAGGTCATCCTGCTGCTGGGCGCGCGCATGCCCTTCTTCAGCCGCGACCTCAATCAATATTGCGTCACCACCGACGCATCGGGCAACGTCAACTGCCCGACGACCCAAGCCGGCATCGATGCCCAGCTTGCCGCCAACAGCGCCTATGCCGCGCCGCAGTCGCGCAAGTTCGACTATAACAAGCTGCTGCCGAACCTTGGCGTCACCTACAAGTTCACCAGCAAGGCCAGCGTTTTCACCAGCTATGCCAAGAACCTGTCCGTGCCCGGCACCGACGCCCTCTATGGGGCGCTTTATTTCGACGAAGGCTCCAGCTCGGGCAATCCCAAGCCGGAAACCTCCGACGCATTCGACCTTGGCGTGCGCTATCAGTCGGGCATCGTCCAGGCGCAGCTGTCGGGGTGGTACACCCGCTACAACAACCGCCTGGCGACCGCCTATGACGCCGATTGCGATTGCAGCGTGACCCGCAACCTCGGCCGCGTCGACAAATATGGCGTCGATGGCAGCGTCGCGGTGCGCCCCGTCAAGGATCTGATGCTCTACGTCTTCGGCTCCTACCTCAAGTCGGAGATCAAGGACGACGTCCAGACCGGCGCGACCACCTATGCCGCGACCGCCGGCAAGCGCGAGGCCGGCGCGCCTGTCTACACGCTGGGCAGCCGCATCCAGGGCACGCTCGGCCCGGTCGACCTCGGCCTTCAGATCAAGCGGACCGGCGAACGCTATGTCAACGACATCAACACGGTGAAGCTTCCCGGCTATACGCTGGTCGATCTCGACGCCCGCTTCTCGCTGGAGCAATGGGGCCTCAAGAAGACCTTCTTCCAGCTCAACGTCACCAACCTGTTCGACAAGGTCTATATCGGCTATTCGGGCACCGGCCTCACCAGCACCGCCACCACCGCCTATCTCGGCTCGCCCCGCGCGATCAGCGGGTCGATGGTCGTGGCCTTCTGACCGGACGAAGGGGCGCCGGCATCGGCGGGTGCCCCTTCAGCCCACCACGGGCATCGCCCCGTCCAGATAGTCGAGAAAAGCGCGCACCCGCGCCGCCGTGCGATCTTCTGCGGCATAGAGGGCGTGAATGTCCTCGCCATCGCCGGGATTATAGTCGGCCAGCACTTCGACCAGGCGTCCCGCCCTGATGTCGCTCGCGACATGGAAATGGCCGTGCCGGGCGATGCCGCCGCCAGCGACCGCCATCTGGCGCACCACCTCCCCGGAATTGCCGTAGAAGCTGCCCTGCACCGGTCGCTGGACCAGCTTTCCGCCGATGCGGAACGGCCAGCCGTCGATCGAGCGGCGGAAGCTGAAGCGCAGGCAGTCATGATCGTCCAGATCGTCCGGCGTCTGCGGCGTTCCGCGCCGGGCGAGATAGGCCGGGCTCGCCACCAGCACCATCGCGCTATGGCCCAGCTTCTTCGCCCGCAGGCTGGTATCGCGCAGCGGGCCGATGCGGATGGCGATATCGGCCCGCTCCTCGACCAGATCGACGATCGTGTCGGACAGGGTCAGGTCCACCGTCACCGCCGGATAGAGGTCACGGAAGCCGGGCAGGATCGGGATCAGACATTCGATGCCGAAGGAGGGCGAAGCGTTGATCCGCAGCAGCCCGCGCGGCCCGGTCCGATCCTCGCCCAGTCCTGCCTCCAGCGCCATCATGTCGCCCAGCAGCACTGCCATCCGGTCGCGATAGGTAACGCCTTCCGGCGTGAGCGCCAGCGCGCGGGTGGTTCTCCGCAACAATGTGACGCCCAGCCGCTGCTCCAGCCGGGCGATCGACCGGCTGACCGCCGATGGCGTCAGACGCAGCGCCTTGGCAGCGGCCGCCAGACTGCCCTCGCCCGCCACCATCAGAAAGGTTTCGATATCGCCAAACCGGTTATCCATGATTTTGAATCACTTCTGAAATGCGAAAGTGCAATCTAATCATCAATGATAAACAGTCTATCTTGATGTCAACTTCGCTGTCACTTTCAGAGGAATTCATCATGGATCTTCAGCTTTCGGGCAAGACCGCCCTCGTCACCGGATCGACCGCCGGCATCGGCTTCGCCATCGCCAAGCGCCTGGCTGAGGAAGGGGTCGAGGTCGTCATCACCGGCCGCAACCAGGCCAAGCTGGACGCTGCCGCCGCCGAGCTTTCGCAGGCCGGCGCCATCCGCCCGGTCCTGGCCGATCCCGCCACCGCCGCGGGCGCCGACGCGCTGATCGCCGCCGTCCCGGACATCGACATCCTCGTCAATAATCTCGGCATCTACGAGGCCAAGGATTTCACCGACATCACGGACGCGGACTGGCATCATCTGTTCGAGGTCAATGTGGTGAGCGGCGCCCGCCTCGCCCGCCATTATTTCCCGAAGATGCTGGCCAAGAACTGGGGCCGCATCCTGTTCATCGCTAGCGAAAGCGGCCTGCTGCCGCCCGCCGAGATGATCCATTATGGCATGACCAAGTCGGCCCAGCTCGCCATTTCGCGGGGCCTGGCCGAACATACGCGCGGCACCGGCGTCACCGTCAATTCGGTGCTGCCCGGCCCGACGCGGTCGGAAGGGATCGTCGAGTTCATCCGCTCGGTGGTCGAGAACAAGGAAGCGTCCGAAGCCGAGCGCGAAGCCGAATTCTTCACCAAGCTGCGCCCGCTCTCGCTGATCAAGCGGCTGATCGAAGCCGATGAGGTCGGCGCGATGACCGCCTATCTCGCCAGCCCGCTGGCCGCCGCCACCAACGGCGCAGCGGTCAAGGTCGAGGGGGGCATGGTGCCCACCATCTACTGACCGTCAAGCACCTGGCCCCGTTCGCTTCGAGCCCAGTCGAGAAGCGTAGAGCATGACGTTTCTCGACACGCTCGAAACGAACGGAGGTTTGTGGCCGGCGTCATCACAATCCTGCTTGTGGCAACTGGCCCTGTCGCTTGTTTCCTCCTCTGCCTATGAGGATGGAAATGAGCGATACGGACTGCCTGCCCACCATCGACCAGGCGCTGGAACAGGATGGCTATGCCCGCCTGGCCGGCGCCGGCCTGCTGCGCCAGCTGGAAATCGGCGCGGCCGAATGGGCGCCCTTTGCCCGCAGCTGGGACGATCTTGGCCCCGACCTCTTCATGGCCGATGGCGGCCGCTATCGCCGCCGCCGCCACGCCACCTTTCGCTGCGCCGCTGGACAGTTCAGCCGCCAGCCGCACCAGCCCCATTATCAGAGCCGCGACTATAATCCGCTGAACGGCGACGTGCAGCGCTGGTTCGATCCGGTCGAGGACGCGACGATCGCGCTGCCGGTGACGCAGGCGCTGCTAGCCTTTTGCGCTGGCCATTTCGATCCGGCATCATCGGGCGACTGGCATGTCGAGATGCACCAATTCCGCATTGAGGCGAAGCCGGGGGAGCTTGGCCGCCCCACGCCCGAGGGCATGCACCGCGACGGCGTCGATCGGGTCTTCGTGATGCTGGTCGAGCGCCGCAACGTGCGCGAGGGAGTCACCCGCATCGGCGCCGCCGATGGCACGCCGATGGGCGAATTCACCCTGGCCCAGCCGGGCGACGCGATGCTGATCGACGATCATCGCATCTTCCACGGCGTAACCGAAATCCACGCCGTCGATCCCGCCCAGCCTGCCTGGCGCGACGCGCTGGTGATTACCTTTCAATCCTCCCCGGCACGGGGAGGTGGCATCGCGTAGCGATGACGGAGGGGGCTGGCCGACGGCACGCCCCCTCCACCCCTGGCTTCGCCAGCGGTCCCCCTCCCCGCAAGCGGGGAGGATTATTTCAGCAGCACCAGCTCTTCAGCCATGCTGGGGTGCAGCGCCACGGTATCGTCGAAATCCTGCTTGGTGAGGCCCGCCTTCACCGCGACGGCAGCTGCCTGCAGGATTTCCGGCGCATCCGGGCCGATCATGTGCAGGCCCACCACCTTGTTGGTGGTCGCGTCGACGACCATCTTGTAGAGCGCCCGCTCGTCGCGCCCGGCCAGCACATTCTTCATCGGCCGGAAGTCGGAGGTGTAGACCTTCACGGTGCCATATTTATTCTTGGCCTGCGCTTCGGTCAGGCCGACGCCAGCCAGCGGCGGATGGCTGAACACGGCCGACGGCACGCAGCTATAGTCGACGGTGCGCGGATTGTTGCCGAACACGGTGTCGGCAAAGGCATGGCCCTCGCGGATCGCCACCGGGGTCAGTTGCAGCCGGTCGGTGACGTCGCCCACCGCATAGATGCTCTCGCAACTGGTGCGGCTATATTCGTCGACCTTGATCGCGCCCTTGTCGTCGATCTCGACGCCGGCATTCTCCAGCCCCAGACCATCGGTGTGCGGGCGGCGGCCGGTGGCGAACAGCACGATATCGGCCGCGACCGGATCGCCATTCTTGAAGTGGACGCACAAGGTGCCATCCTCCTTCTTCTCGATCTTCTCCATCTGCGCATTGAAGCGGAAATTAATCCCCTTCATCGTCGAAATCTGGAGCAGGCGGTCGCGGATCTGCTCGTCATAGCCGCGCAGCAGCGTGCCGCCCCGGTTGACCATCGTCACATGGCTGCCGAACTGGTGGAATATGCCAGCAAATTCATTGGCGATATAGCCGCCGCCGACGATGACGATGCGCTTGGGGCATTCGTCCAGATGGAACACCTCGTTGGAAGTGATGCCATGTTCGGCGCCCTCCACCTCGGGGATCAGCGGCCAGGCGCCGGTCGCGACCAGGATGACCTTGGCCGTCACCTCGCGTCCGCTGGCGAGCTTCACGCTGTGCGGCCCGGTCACCGTCACCCGCTCGGCGATCAGCTCGACCTTATGGCTGTTGAGGGTGTTGGTGTAGAGTCCTTCGAGCCGGTCGACATCGGCCAGCACATTGTCGCGCAGCGTCGCCCATTCAAAGCCGCAGTCCGGCACATTCCAGCCGAAGCGGCGGGCGTCTTTCAGATCCTCGGCGAAATGTGCGCCATAGATGAGCAGCTTCTTGGGCACACAGCCGCGGATGACGCAGGTGCCGCCGACGCGAAATTCCTCGGCCACCGCGACCTTGGCGCCATGCGCGGCAGCGACGCGCGACGCGCGCACCCCGCCCGATCCTGCGCCGATGACGAAAAGGTCGAAATCATAATCGCTCATGCCAGTCTCCGCTCGGCGCACCATCTTGGCGGCGGATATGGCGGCTGGACGGCGCAGTTACAAATGGGAATTTTGGCTGCAACTTCCGTTCGCTTTGAGCCTGTCGAGAAGCATTTCCCGACATCGCCCGAAACGAACGGTCGTTATTGCCTTATTCGCCCAAAGCGATCTCGATCAGCGCCATGGTCGAGGGGTCGAAGCCGGTCGGGCCATTGGCCTCGATCGACTTGGCGATCTCCTTGCCCAGCTCGACGCCGAACTGATCATAGGGATTGATCCCCATCAGCACGGCATTGGCGAAGGTGCGATGCTCGTAGAAGGCGATCAGCGCGCCCAGCGCCTCCGGGTTCACATCATCCATCAGGATGGTGGTCGACGGGCGGTTGCCGGCATAGGCGCGGGCGGGATCTTCATTGTCCTTGCCGCGCATCAGCGCCGCGCCCTGGGCGAAGCAATTGACCAGCAGCGCGCGATGATGCGCCGGGTCGAGCGCATTGCCCGGCTCGATCGAGGCGATGAACTCGACCGGGGTCAGGATCGTGCCCTGGTGCAGCAGCTGGAACACCGCATGCTGCGCATCGGTGCCCACGCCGCCCCAGGTGATCGGCGCGGTCGGCCCATCGACCGGCGAGCCGTCCAGCTTCACCGACTTGCCATTGCTCTCCATCTCCAGCTGCTGGAGATAGGAGGGCAGCAGCGCCAGCCGCTCGTCATAGGCGAACAGGGCGCGGGTCTCGCAGCCCAGCACGCGGGCATAATATTGATCGACGAAGGCGGCGATCAGCGGGGTATTTTCGCGCGGATCAGTGAGCTGGAAATGGCGGTCCATCGCCGCCGCGCCTTCCAGCAGGCTTTCGAACGCGTCCCAGCCCAGCGCCAGTGCGGCGGGGAAGCCGATCGACGACCAGAGGGAATAGCGGCCGCCCACGCTTTCGGGGAAGGGCAGGATGCGGGTCTCGTCGACGCCCCATTCCATCGCCTTTTCCGGCGCGGCGGTCAGCGCGATGATCTTGCCATAAGGGTCATCGACACCCGCCTCGACCATCCAGTTGATCGCGCTCGCCGCGTTCAGCATGGTTTCGCTGGTGGTGAAGGTCTTGGACGCGATCGCGATCAGCGTGGCGTCGGGGTCGAAGGCGTCCATCGCCTTTTCGAGCGCCGTGCCATCGACATTGGAGACGATCGCGACATCATAGCGCATGCCGTCGCCGCCCAGCGCATCGACGATCAGGTCGGGGCCGAGCGCCGACCCGCCGATGCCGATATGCAGGATGTGGCGGATCGGGCCGAGCGCCTCCGCCTCGATCGCGTCAATCAGCGCGCGGGTGCGATTGTGCAGCACCTTGGCCAGCGCCACGCTGTCGGCATTGCCGACGCCGCGCTGGGCCATGTGCTCGGCGGCGCGCCCTTCGGTATTGTTGACCGCCTCGCCGGCGAACAGCGCCTCGCGCCGGCCGGTGAAATCCTGTTCCTGCGCCAGCTTCAGGAAGCCGTCGACCAGATCGTCGGTCAGATGCGTCTTGGACCAGTCGAAGCGCAGCGGCCCATGGCTCAGCACCAGCTTGGACAGGCGGTCGGGATCACTCTCGAAGATGGTCTTGAGTTCAGCTTGAGGCAGGGCGGCAAGGGCCGCCAGTGCGGGACTGGACATGCGGGAGATCCTCTTGGTCGTTGGTCGATATCGACGCTGCACCGGTCGATTCTTCCTCTCCTTATCCAAAAGCGGCACGCATTGCATCGTCCACGCGCTTGACGCGGCGCGGGCGACCCCGCAAAAGCCGCGACAGGCCGCAGTGACACGTCGCAGCGCGGCACGATCTTGAAGGAACATTAGGCAGACATGAGCGCAAAATCGGAAACGCGGGACTTCATCTGGTTCCTCGCCAAGCTGGCGGTGTTCGTCTTCGTCCTGCGCAGCTTCATCGTCTCGCCCTTCAACATCCCCTCGGAATCGATGCAGCCGCGGCTGCTGATCGGCGACTATCTGCTGGTTGCCAAATGGCCCTATGGCTATTCGCGCTATTCGCTGCCCTTTTCGGTGCCGCTGATCCCCGGCCGCATCTTCGCCTCGACGCCGCAGCGCGGCGACGTGGTGGTGTTCAAGGCGCCGCCCAGCCAGAAGAACGACTATATCAAGCGGGTGATCGGCCTGCCGGGCGACATGATCTCGGTTCGGGGCGGCACCGTCTATTTGAATGGCCAGGCGATCCCGAAGCAGAAGGTCGCCGACCTCGTCATTCCGGTGACGCCCAACATGGAAGATGCCGCACAGAAGGAAGGCAGCCCCTCCCCCTGCTATCGCCCCGAATTCGAACAGGCCGCGCCGGGCGGTGGCAAGCAGTGCCGCTATCCGCAATATCGTGAGACGCTGCCGGGTGGCAAAAGCTACAATGTCCTCGACCTGGTGCCCGATGGCGCCGCCGATGACCGTGACACCGTGCTGGTACCGCAAGGCCATCTCTTCATGATGGGCGACAATCGCGATCGCAGCGCTGACAGCCGCTTCCCTGCGGTCGAAGGCGGCGGCATCGGCCTCGTCCCCGAGGAAAATCTGGTCGGCAAGGCACTTGTTTCCGTCTTCTCGACCGACGGCAGCGCCAACTGGCTGCTGCCCTGGACCTGGTTCACCGCCGCGCGCTGGAGCCGGATCGGGGAAGGCTTTTGATGGTGGCTTCGCACAGGCCTGATACCGCAGCCTGGCTGGTCGCACTGATCGGCCGCGCGCCGATCAACCCCGCTGCCTTCGAACAGGCGCTGACCCATGGCAGCGCCAAGGCGGAAAATTACGAGCGGCTGGAATTTCTAGGCGACCGCATCCTGGGGCTGCTGATCGCCGAATGGCTCTATGCCCGCTTCCCGGCCGAACCGGAAGGCAAGCTGTCGCGTCGTTTCAACGCGCTGGTCTCGGGCGAAACCTGTGCGCAGGTCGCGCGCGCCGCCGGCGTGCCCACCCATCTGGTGCTGGGCAAGCAGGCCCGCGACGATGGCGCCGCCGACAGCGACAATGTGCTGGGCGACGTGATGGAGGCGCTGATCGGCGCCCTCTATCTGGAGGCCGGACTGGACGAGGCGCGCACATTGGTCCGCCGCCTGTGGGGCGACCGGGTCGATACCCAGACCGCCGCGCCGCGTCACCCCAAGTCGGCGCTGCAGGAATGGGCCGCGTCGAACAAGCGCAAGCCGCCCGAATATGTGATGACGGACCGGTCGGGGCCGCACCATGCGCTGCGCTTCACCGTCACCGTCTCGATCAAGGGCGCGGGCGAGGCGAGCGCCACCGGCGGCTCCAAGCAGGAAGCCGAAACCGCCGCCGCGAAAGCCCTGCTGGAGCAATTGGCGGGCTAAGCCTGTCCCCAACATTCATTTTGGTTTAGGAAGACGTCTCCGCGCATTGGCGTGGAGCGAACGGAGCATGTGATTGACCATCGAGTTTGAAAATCAGCGCTGTGGCGTCATCGCCATCGTCGGCGCCCCCAATGCCGGCAAGTCGACGCTGGTAAATGCGCTTGTCGGGCAGAAGGTGGCGATCACCAGCCCCAAGGCGCAGACCACCCGCACCCGCGTCATGGGCGTCGCGATCGAGGGCGACGCGCAGATGGTGCTGGTCGACACGCCCGGCATCTTCGCGCCGCGTCGCCGCCTCGATCGCGCGATGGTGCAGGCCGCCTGGGGCGGCGCGCAGGGCGCCGACCTGATCGTCCTGCTGGTCGATGGTAAGGCGGGCCTTGGCGCCAAGATGGAGCCGATCATCGCTGCGCTGAAAGCCCGGCCGGAACGCAAATGGCTGGTGCTCAACAAGGTCGACATCGCGGTCAAGGAGAAGCTGCTGGTCCATACCCAGCGCCTCTATGAGGAACTGGAGTTCGAGGAGACCTTCTTCGTCTCTGCCGCGACTGGCGACGGCCTGCCCGAACTCAAGACCGCCTTTGCGAACGCCATGCCCGAAGGGCCGTGGCATTTCCCCGAGGATCAGGTGTCGGATGCGACCGATCGCATGCTGGCGGCCGAAATCACCCGCGAACAGCTGTATCACCAGCTCCACGCCGAACTTCCCTATGCCGCGGCGGTCGATACCGAGCAGTATAAGGAGCGCGATGACGGTTCGGTCGAAATCCACCAGCAGATCCTGGTCGGCCGCTCCAGCCAGCGCGCGATCGTGCTGGGCAAGGGTGGCCAGCGCCTCAAGGAAATCGGGTCCAAGGCGCGCGCCGAACTGGCCAACCTCCTGGGCGTCAAGGTCCACCTCTACCTCCATGTCAAGGTGAAGGAAGACTGGGAAGAAGACCGCTTCATCTATCGCGATATCGGCCTCGACTGGGTCGACTGATCCACGTCGCTGCACAAGCGAAACATAATCGCCACCCCAGTCGTTGAGCGATCATGCTCAGGACCATCATGGTGGCCACGCGGGATCGCGCACGACTGGCCGAGATTACCAGCGTCGCGACCCGCTTCGGCCTCGACATGCTGCTGGCCCGGCTGGGGCTGGCGAAAGGCGATGACAGCGCCGCCGCCGATCCTCCCGACCTGCCCCGCCGCACCCGGCAGGCGATGGAAGCGCTCGGCCCGACCTATGTGAAGCTCGGCCAGATCCTCGCCACCCGGCAGGATCTGCTGCCCGAGGCGTGGATCGCCGAATTCGGCAAGCTGCACAGCGACGCGCCGACCCTGCCCTTCGACCAGCTTCGCCCGCGCCTCGAAGCGGTGCTTGGTGAGCCCGTCGAGACAGCCTTTGCCCGCTTCGACACGGCCCCGCTCGCCGCCGCCTCCATGGCACAGGTCCATCGCGCCACGCTGACCGACGGGCAGGAGGTGGTAGTCAAGATCCGTCGCCCTGGCATCCGCAAGGCGATGGAGGCGGATCTGCGCCTCATCACCCATCTGGCCGGCATCGTCGAAGCGAGCAGCCGCGAGGCGCGCCGTTTCCAGCCGCAGGCACTGGTGCAGCAATTGCTCGATACCGTGCTGGAGGAACTGGATTTCACCCAGGAAGGCCGCAATGCGGACCGGCTGCGCGACGATCTGGCCGACAACCCGGCCGTGGTCATCCCGGCGATCCACTGGACCTATTGCGCGGAAACCGTGCTGGTGATGGACTATATCGACGGGGTGCCGCCGCGCGACGGCGACGCCTTGCGCACAGCCGGCATCGATCCGGTCGCGATCGCCGACCTCGGTGCCGCGCTGGTGCTCGACATGGTGCTGGTCCATGGCCGTTTCCATGGCGATCCGCACCCCGGCAACCTGCTCTGCCTGCCCGGCGACCGGCTCGCCTTGCTCGATCTTGGCCTGATCGGCCATGTCAGCGCGCGGCGGCGGCAGGAATTCCTCTCCTTCATCCTCTCGCTGCGCTCCGGCGACGCCCGCACCCTGGCCGAAACGCTGCTGCTTTGGTCAAAGGCCAGCGCGCCCGATCCCGGCCGGGTGCTGGACGCCGCCGAGCAACTGGTCGCGCGCCATGGCAGCGGCCCGCTGGTCCTCACCCGCATGGTCGCCGACTTCTTCCCGCTGCTGCGCAAGGAGGGGCTGGTGCTGCCGCCCGACCTCGCCCTCATCTTCAAGGCGCTGATCACGATGGACGGGGTGCTGGGCGCGATCCAGCCCGGCTTCGACCTGTCGCTGGCACTGCAGAAGGCGCGCGGCCGGCTGGTGATGAACCAGGTCGCGGCCGCCCATGCCCCGGAAAAGACCGTTGCCCTGCTGCTCGAACTCTCGCGCATCGCCGACGACGCCCCGCGCCTGCTGCGCGCGCTGACGCGCCGGCTGGAGGCAGGCACGACGCCCGCCACGCCATCACCGCCCGACAATGGCGCGAAATGGATCGCCGCCGCCATCCTGGCCGCCGGCACCCTGATCGCTGCCGCCCATCATTGGGGCTAGCCCCGCAGCAAGCGACCAGGGCGATGGCGTATTATTCCGCCGCCGCCTTCTTCTTGGCCGGGGCTTTCTTGGCGGCGGGCTTCTTTTCGCCCGCTTCCTTCTTTGCCGCCGGTTTCTTGGCGGCCGCCTTCTTCGCCGGCGCCTTCTTGCCCTTCTTGGCCGGGGCCGCCGCTGCGCGCGCGTCGATCAGCTGGGCCGCTTCCTCCAGGGTCAGCGCGTCCTGCTCGATCGTCTTGGGCAGGGTCGCGTTGGTGGTGCCGTCGGTGACATAGGGGCCATAGCGGCCCGCCATCAGCTTGATCTCCGCGTCGGTGCGCGGATGCTTGCCCAGCACCTTCAAGGGTTCGCGCGACGAACCGCCACGACCGCCCTTGTTCGCCGCATCGGCAAGCTTGGCGACGGCCATGTTCATGCCCACCTCGAAAATCTCGGCGGTCGAGGACAGGCGGCCATATTTGCCGTCATGCAGCAGATAGGGACCGAAACGGCCGATATTGGCAACGATCGGCAGCCCGGTTTCTGGGTGCAGGCCGACTTCGCGCGGCAGGCTCAGCAGCTTGATCGCCCAATCGAGCGTCATCTCACCATCGGGCAGATCCTTGGGGATCGATCCGCGCTTCGCCTCCTTGCCCTCGCCCATCTCGATATAGGGGCCGAAACGGCCGGACTTCTTGACGATGTCCTGCCCGGTCTCGGGATGCTGTCCCAGGATTTCGGGGCCGGTATCGGCGCCATCACTGCCGCCGGGCTGGCCGAACTTGCGGGTATATTTGCACTCGGGATAGTTGGAGCAGGCGATGAACGCACCAAAGCGGCCGCCGCGCAGCGACAGCTGACCATCAGCGCAGAGCGGGCAGGCGCGCGGATTGCTGCCGTCCGCCTTGGGCGGGAACAGCATTGGCTCCAGGAACTTGTCCAGTTCGGCCGTGATGTCCGACGGCTTCTGCTCCATGATCTCGGCGGTCTTGGGCTTGAAATCCTTCCAAAAGGCTTCAAGCACTTCCTGCCACTGGGCACGGCCGCCGCTGATCTCGTCCAGCTCGTCTTCCAGGCCGGCGGTGAAATCATAGGAAACATAGCGCTCGAAGAAGCGCTCCAGGAAGGCCGTCACCAGCCGCCCGCTTTCCTCGGCGAAGAAGCGGTTCTTCTCGACGCGGACATAGTCGCGGTCCTTCAGAACCTGCAGCGTCGAGGCATAGGTGGACGGGCGACCGATGCCCAGCTCTTCCAACCGCTTCACCAGCGACGCTTCGGAATAGCGCGGCGGCGGCTGGGTGAAATGCTGCTCGGCGCTCACCTTCTTCTTGGCTGGCGCGTCGCCTTCGCTCAGGCGCGGCAGCAGCTTGCTGTCGTCGTCTTCCGCATCGTCGCGACCTTCTTCGTAAAGGGCGAGGAAACCGGGGAAGATCACCACCTGCCCGGTGGCGCGCAGCGTGTGGCTGCCGCTGCCGTCGACCATGTCGATGGTGGTGCGTTCCAGCCGAGCCGAGGCCATCTGGCTCGCCAGCGCGCGCTTGAAGATCAGGTCATAGAGGCGCGCATGATCGCCGCCGCCGACCTTGTCGCGATGGAATTCGGTCGGACGAATGGCTTCGTGCGCTTCCTGCGCATTCTTCGCCTTGGTCTGATATTGGCGCGGCTTTTCGGGCAGATAACCGCCGTCATAGCGTTCCGCGATCGCCTTGCGCGCGGCCGAGATGGCGCTGCCGTCCATCTGCACGCCGTCGGTACGCATATAGGTGATCGCGCCGTCCTCGTAGAGCTGCTGCGCGATCCGCATCGTGTGACTGGCCGAAAAGCCGAGCTTGCGCGCGGCTTCCTGCTGCAGGGTCGAGGTGGTGAAGGGCGGCGGGGGATTGCGGGTGAGCGGCTTGGTCTCGACCTTGTCGACGGTGAAGCGCCCGGCCTCCACGTCCGCCTTCGCGGCCATGGCATCGCCTTCCTTGCCGATGGTCAGGCGGTCGATCTTCTCGCCCTTCCAGCGGACGAGGCGCGCGGTGAAGCCCTGCCCGCCCTGCTCCATCTCGGCCGAGATCGACCAATATTCCTGCGGCACGAAGCTTTCGATCTCGCGCTCGCGCTCCACCACCAGGCGCAGCGCGACCGACTGGACGCGGCCGGCCGACTTGGCGCCGGGCAGCTTGCGCCACAGCACCGGCGACAGGGTGAAGCCGACCAGATAGTCGAGCGCGCGGCGCGCCCGATAGGCGTCGATCAGATCCTCGTCCAGCGCGCGTGGCTTCGCCATCGCGTCCAGCACCGCCGCCTTGGTGATGGCGTTGAACGTCACCCGGTCGACCGTCTGCGGCAGCGCCTTCTTGGCGCGCAGCACTTCCTGCACATGCCAGCTGATCGCTTCCCCTTCGCGATCAGGGTCAGTCGCCAGGATCAATCGCGTGGCCTTCTTCGCCTCGTCGGCGATGGCCTTGAGCTGCTTGCCCTTGTCGCCATAATTTTCCCAGGACATGGCAAAGCCATTGTCGGGATCGACCGACCCATCCTTGGGCGGCAGGTCGCGGATATGGCCGTAGCTGGCCAGGACATGGAAATCCCCGCCCAGATATTTCTCGATGGTCTTCGCCTTGGCCGGCGATTCGACAATGACAAGTTGCATTCAGGCCCCGGTTTGGAAGTCTCTCACGTATACGCGCGAGTCTGTAGGGTAGTGGTGGAGGGCGTCAAGCGCCCTGCGCATCTCGTCTCATGACCGCGATCAGCAAGGCCATGACCAGCGCCACCCCGCTCCCCA
Organism: Sphingobium sp. VMM; assembly: GCF_056790315.1. Lineage (NCBI taxonomy): Bacteria > Pseudomonadati > Pseudomonadota > Alphaproteobacteria > Sphingomonadales > Sphingobiaceae > Sphingobium > Sphingobium sp. VMM. Next base: position 426,039 of record NZ_JBXGSI010000001.1, on the reverse strand, counting down.
GCCATATCGCATCCTGCTGGAGCATCGGAAACAGCCATGCGCCGGTCACCGCGCCCACGACGAGCCCCAGCCAGAGCAGCGCATAGCTGCCCCAGCCGGGATAGCGCCGCCCCGTGACCAGTCCGGCAAGGCCAAAGCCGATGCGCACCAGACTGCCGGTCATATAGGTCAGCCCGAGCGGCGCTTCCCCTTCGCGTTCGAACACGGTGTTTTCGGCACCCATCGCCAGCGCCAGCAGGCCCGCAGCCCCGAGTGCCGACTGCCCGACCATGAGCGCCGCCACAGCCAGCTGCATCGCGACGAGGATCAATATGGCGCTGCTTTGTCGCCGCCCCGCAATCGCGCCGACGATCGCGCCACCGCCAACACCCGCGACAAAGCACAGGATCAGGATAGCCGCCGCCGTCGCATCACTGCTGTCGCTCGCAATGCCGACGGCCAGCCGGGTCGAATTGCCGCTCATGAACGAGACGAAGAAACCCGATGTCGTCAGGAAACCGAGTGCATCGACATAGCCTGCCAGAAAGGCGAGGGCGATGGCGAAGCCCTGCATCGGCCGATCGAACCGGATCATCGCGCGCGCCGCCCCCTCATATCAGGCTGACCCGGCCACCCGCCTGCCGTTCCAGCCCGCCCGCCAGTTCCAGTTCCAGCAGCACCGTCTGCACGATAGCGGGCGACAGGCCGGACAGGCGGATGATCTCATCCACCGCCACGGCGACTGGCCCCAACAGCGCGATCACCGCCGCGCGATCGGCATCGGCCACATCGCTCGACACCGGCTGGCCGATGAAATCGAAGCTGCCCTGCCGCACCATGCGGGGATCAAGCCCGCCGACCGCCTCCAAAATGTCGTCGGCATTCTGCACCAATGTCGCGCCCTCGCGGATCAGCAGGTTGCAGCCCTGGGCGCGCGGGTCGAGCGGCGATCCGGGCACTGCCATCACCTCGCGCCCCGCCTCGGTCGCCAGCCTTGCGGTGATCAGCGATCCGGACTTGGGCGCCGCCTCCACCACGACCGTGCCCAGCGCTAGGCCGGCGATGATCCGGTTGCGCGCCGGGAAATGCCGGGCGAGCGGCTGGGTGCCGGGCGGATGCTCAGTCACCAGCAGGCCGCGCTGCGCCACATCCTCCTGCAAGGCGGCATTTTCGGGCGGGAAGCCGATGTCGATGCCGCTGGCGATCACGCCGATCGTGCCGCTGTCGATCGATCCGCGATGCGCTTCGGTATCGATGCCGCGGGCTAGGCCGGACACGACCACCGCGCCGCGATCGCCCAGTTGCTGCGCCAATATCCGGGCAAAGCGGCAGGCGGCGGCCGAGGCGTTACGCGCCCCGACCATGGCAATGCAGGGCCGCGCTGCGATTGCGGCATCGCCGCGCACGATCAACGCCGGCGGCGCGCCCTCCATTTCGGCCAGCAGCGCGGGATAATCGGCATCGCCCATCAGCAGATAGCGGGCGCCGATCGCGCGGGTGGCGGCAATCTCCCGCTCGATCGCGGCAGCATCGGCCACCCGCGCCTCGCCCCCGCCGCGCGCGGCGAGCATGGGAATGGCGCGCAGCGCTTCAGCCGCGCTGCCGAAGCGCGTGAGCAACTGGCGGTAGCTGACGGGGCCGATCCGCGGGGATCGGATCAGGCGGAGACGGTCGAACCGCTCCTGCCCGCTCACTCGGTGGCGGCTTTCTGCTTGGAACTGCCGACCTTGGGCTCCTCGCCCTTCATCAGCCGGGCGATGTTGGCGCGGTGCCGCCACAGCACGATCAACGCGAGCGCCAGACTGACCGGCACCAGATCGATCCGGCCAAAGGCAAACATGGCGATCGGCGCGCTGACTGCGGCCGACATGCCGCCGACCGACGACCATTTGGTGCCGAACAGCGCCCCCAGCCACACGACGGCAAAGACGATACCGGCCGGCCAGTACATGGCCGTCACCACGCCCATCATCGTCGCCACGCCCTTGCCGCCGGCAAAGCGCAGCCAGACCGGGTAGCAATGGCCGATGAACGCCATGGCGCCGGCCATCGGCCCGCCACCATCCACCAGCGCTGCGCCGATCAGCACCGCCGCCGCCCCCTTGAGCAGGTCGAGCAGCAGGGTCGCCGCCGCCAGCCCCTTGCGCCCGGTGCGCAGCACATTGGTCGCGCCGATATTGCCCGACCCGATCTGGCGCAGGTCGCCCGCGCCGGTAAAGCGCGTCAGCAGCAGGCCAAAGGGGATCGAGCCGAGCAGATAGCCCAGCACCAGGACAAAAGCGGGAAGCAGCCAGGGAGGTGTCATGAAATTCGCCGATAAAGCGTTTTCAAAGCAGATGGAACAACTGCTGGCTCGGAAAACGCGGTACATCAAAAGACCAGAACAGGACAGCCGATGCAATCGGCCGGCCTGTTCTGATTGTTGCGCGCGACCATAGCGTGACAGGCGCGCGGGGCAATGGGCAGTATCGGTTTACCGCATCCGCGCAGGATTGCCGACCACGGTTGCACCGGCCGGCACGTCGCGCGTCACCACGCTGCCCGTACCGATCAGCGCATCGTCGCCGATCGTCACGCCGGGCAGGATGATCGCGCCACCACCGATCCAAACATTGCGGCCGATGGTGATCGGCACGCCCCATTCGATGCCGGTGGCGCGCTCGGCCGGATCGCGCGGATGGTCGGCGGTCAATATCTGCACCCCGGTGCCGATCTGCGTGCCGTCGCCGATCGTCACCGGCACCACGTCCAGGATGACGCAGTTGAAGTTCAGGAACACGCCCGCGCCCAGGAAGATGTTGAAGCCATAGTCGCAGTGGAAGGGTGGCCGGATCGTCGATCCCGCGCCCAGCGCGCCCAGCCGCTCGCGCAGCAGTTCCTCGCGCTCGGGCGGCAGGGTCGCGTTGAAACGCTGCATCCATGCTGCTGCGGCCAGCTGGTCCTCAATGATTTCCGGGTCGCTCGCATGATAGGGCTCACCCGCGATCATCTTCTGCTTCATGCTGGGCTGGGTCATCCTGTTCTCCTTCGATCGGCCCGCGAGGTGGCAGCGACCGGCCCGTTTTGCAAGCACCGGACGTTGACACTCCCGCCCCATGCCGCGACACAGGCGCGCATGACGGTCGCACCAGACGCTCCCATCCTTTTCTTCGATTCCGGCGTGGGGGGGCTGTCCATCCTCGCCCCGGCCCGCGCCGCCTTGCCGAACGCCCCGGTCGTCTATGCGGCCGACAGCGCCGGCTTCCCCTATGGCACCAAGAGCGAGGCGGAGATCGCGGCGCGCGTGCCCGCCCTGCTCGGTCGGCTGGTGGAGCGCTATCGCCCGCGCCTCGCCGTCGTCGCCTGCAACACCGCCTCGACCATCGCGCTCCCCCATGTCCGCGCCGCGCTCGACATTCCGGTGGTCGGCACCGTCCCGGCGATCAAGCCGGCGGCGCTATTGTCCAAAGGCCGGGTGTTCGGCGTGCTGGGCACCAATGCCACCGTGCGCCAGCCCTATGTCGACCGGCTTGCCGCCGAACATGGCGCCGACTGCACCGTGCTGCGCCATGGCAGCGCAGCGCTGGTGCAACTGGCCGAGGCGAAGCTGCGCGGCGAAACGCTTGATCCCGCCATCGCCCGCGACGCTCTGGCGGGGCTTCTCGATCAGCCGGGTGGCGATCGGATGGACATGGTCGTCCTCGCCTGCACCCATTTTCCGCTAGTGGAACAAGAACTTGCCGCCGCCGCGCCGCATCCGATGGGCTTCGTCCATGGCGGCGAAGGGATAGCCCGGCGCATCGCCTTCCTGACCGAAGGACAGCCCTGGCCGGATGCGCCCTCGCCCGGCATCGCCGTCTTCACCCGCGTCGATGACCAGGTCGAGGCGCTGCGTGACGCGCTTGCCGGCTATGGCCTTGATCGCATCGACGCGCTCTGACCGCAGGGGTAGGCCATTTGTTCAATGGCAAAGCGTCTCGATCACACTGATAGGGAATCTGCGTATCGTTGCGAGCGGTTATCGCTGGCAATGGCAGGCGCGCGCAGGTAAATGCACTCCTCAGGCAGAGGATGGCGCGACCATAGAAGAACCGGCGCGCGAGCAACGGGAAGAACGGCGTAGTGAATTACAAGCATATCTTTTCGCAGGCGATCGACCGGCTCCACAGCGAGGGCCGCTATCGCGTGTTCATCGACATCCTGCGCAACAAGGGCGCATTCCCCAACGCCCGCTGCTTCCACGGCCATAACGGCCCGAAGCCGATCACCGTCTGGTGCTCGAACGATTATCTCGCCATGGGCCAGCATCCCAAGGTGGTCGCCGCCATGGAGGAAGCGCTCCATGATGTTGGCGCTGGATCGGGCGGCACCCGCAATATCGGCGGCAACACCCATTATCATGTCGACCTGGAGGCGGAACTCGCCGATCTGCATGGCAAGGAAGCGGCCCTGCTCTTCACCTCGGGCTATGTCTCGAACGAAGCGACGCTCTCGACCCTCGCCAAGATCCTGCCGGGCTGCATCATCTTTTCGGACGAGCTGAACCACGCCTCGATGATCGCGGGCATCCGCAATTCGGGCTGCGAAAAGCGCGTCTTCCGTCACAATGATCTCGATCATCTGCGTGAACTTCTCGCCGCCGAGGATCCCGAGGCGCCCAAGCTGATCGCCTTCGAAAGCGTCTACTCGATGGACGGCGACGTCGCGCCGATCGCGGAAATCTGCGACCTGGCCGACGAGTTCAACGCGCTCACCTATCTTGACGAAGTCCATGCCGTGGGCATGTATGGTGCGCGCGGCGGCGGCATTTCGGAGCGCGACGACGTCGCCGATCGCCTGACCATCATCGAAGGCACGCTGGGCAAGGCGTTCGGCGTGATGGGCGGCTATATCGCCGCCGACCAGATGATCGTCGACGTGATCCGCAGCTATGCGCCCGGCTTCATCTTCACCACCTCGCTCTCGCCCGTGCTGGTCGCCGGCGTGCTGGCGAGCGTGCGGCACCTGAAGGGCTCCAGCGCCGAGCGCGAAGGCCAGCAGGCCTCCGCCGCCAAACTCAAGCAGCTGATGCGCGACGCGGGCCTGCCGGTGATGAACTCGGTCACCCATATCGTGCCGCTGATGGTTGGCGATCCGGTCAAGGCCAAGCGGATCAGCGACATCCTTCTCGCCGAATATGGCGCCTATGTGCAGCCGATCAACTATCCCACCGTGCCGCGCGGCACGGAGCGACTGCGCTTCACCCCCGGCCCGGCCCATAATGAAGAGATGATGCGCGACCTGGTGTCGGCACTGGTCGAAATCTGGGATCGGCTGGAACTGGAATTGCTGGAACGCCAGGCCGCCTGAGCGGACAGGAACGGGGTGGCTGATCGTAGCGCCGCCCTGTCCTATCCGCGCAAAAGCCGCTATGACGAGGCAGGTCGAAGCCATCCGCCCCGACGCCTGTCCCGCAACAAGATTTCCTACATTGGATATCAAATGTCACAATGTGCGGGAAATGTGCGAAGTTAAGCGCGCCCTTTCCTACAAATCCAACATCAGACCCGGATCAGCCCGCCCCTGACCGCATAGCCGCGATAGAGCGTCCGGACATGGGGAAAGCCGCCCATATCCCGTGCTAGTCGGTTGATCGCGCCGTTGAGTTCGCGTCGAGGCGAGACGTGGAACCGCTCCAGCCAGCCGAATAGCGCCCGTTTCCAGAGCGCAGGCAGTTCGTCCTGCTGGCCAAAATCCACGATCTCCAGCTTGCCTCCCGGCGCCACGCAGCGCGCCGCCTGGACCAGCGCCATTTCCCATTCGGGGATCATCGACAGCGCATAGCTGATGAACACCCGCTCGAAGCTCGCCCGGCCAAACAGCACCTGCGGATCGAAGCCACAGGCATCGCCCTGCGCCAATGTCACCCGATCCGCCATGCCCGCCCTGATGACCGAGGCACGCGCCGTATCCAGCATCGCATCGCTGATATCGACGCCATAGAGCCGCGCCTTGGGCCAGGCCTTGCCCACCGCGATCAGGTTGCGGCCGGTGCCGCAGCCAATCTCCAGCACAGCGCCGCCGGCCGGCGGATCGAGATCGGCGATCAGCCCGTCGCGGCCGAGCAGATAATATTTGCGGGTCAGGTCATAAATGTGCCGCTGGTAGCGATAGACCCCGTCCATCAGCTGCCCATGGCCACTCATGCGTCGGTGCCCTTCAGCACGTAGAGATGCACGCCGCCATAGATGGCCGAGCGGTCGCGCGCGGTATAGTCGCGCGAGGCTTCGGCCCGATAGTCCCAATGGGCCAGCACATCGTCGGCGACCCGGCCGGGCAGGATGCTCGGTTCGCCGGCAGTGCGGAACAGCACGCGGGCGCCCGGCTTGGCCGTCCGCGTGATCTGCGCCCAGAGCGCATTCAGCTGCTCGTCATCCATCCAGTCCTGCGCATCGAGCAGGATATAGCGGTCGCACGATGCCGCCGGCTGACTGGCCAGGAAGTCGGTGAAGTTGACATGCCGGACATCGACCCGCTCTGCCCTGTCGCGCACTGCGCGATGATTGGCTGCCTGCAGATAGGGCGGCAACGGCCCTTCGCCGCCTGCATAGCCGCGACCGAACGCCTGCACAGCGAAATAATTGTCCTGAAGATCGAAGTCGCAGGCCAGTTTCTTGAGCCGCGCCTTCAGCACATTGTCCATCCGGTCGTCGCCCGCCAGCGCCTCGAACTGCGCGGGCGGGATGCCGAGGCCGAACAGCGAGGCGGGTTGGCTGGTCAGCCAGCGGACGAAGCCCTTGTCGAAGATCGGCGCCAGCTCGCGCTCGAAGATCGCCAGTTGCTCCTCGCGGCTCTGCGCGTCCAGCATCCGCTTGGGGTTCACGCCATGCAGCCGGGCGAGCAGATGGGCTGCGCCGATGAAGCGGCCGAGCAGGCCATGCCTGTAGATGCCCCGCGCAAAGCCACCGATACGGCGGCGACCGGTCATGTCGCGGCCTTCCCAATAGCGGCGCGTCGCCTCATCCAGGTGCGGCGCCACGACCGCGCGATAGGCGGCGATATTCGCCTTGTCGTCGGCCCGCGCAAAGAAACGGTGGAAGGCGGCATGATCGGGCAGGGTTTGCGCCGCCATCAGCTTCAGCCGGTTGAGTGCGATATGGGCGGTGTTGAGGTCGACCGCGGTGATTTTCGCCGGATCGGCGGTCAGATAGGAGAGGACATTGCAGCCGCCCGACGCGATCGTCACCACATGACTGTCGGGCGTGATCGCCAGCGCTTCCATGTCGACCGCTGGATCTTCCCAGATCTGGGCATAGACCAGGCCGCGGAAGGCGAAGGTGAAGGCGCGTTCCAGCAGCCCCTGCTTCGACAGATGGCGGTGACGATGCACCGCATTGGTGACTTTCTTGTGGGCCGATGCGGCCATGGGCGCACTCCTCGCTGCCGGGTCGTTCGGTCGGCCGATAGGGCAGGCGCGTGTCGTGCGCATGACCGCTGGATGACGCGACGATGACGCCTCTTGCGGAACCGGGACCGCCGCTCCCATCTTCTGCATCTGATGGCGCACTGGATCGAACCCCACCCCACCGGCATCTATGTCCGCCCCGCCGATGCGTGGATCGACCCGTCGCAGCCGAAGGAACGCGCGCTCGTCACCCATGGCCATGCCGACCATGCGCGCGGCGGCCACGGCCATGTCTGGGCGACACGGGAAACGCTGGCGATCATGGCGCTGCGCTATGGCACGGCCAGCGGCACGGCGGTCGGCTATGGCGAGGAGATCAGGCTGGGCGGCGTCACCATCCGCTATGTCCCCGCCGGCCATGTGCTGGGATCGGCGCAGATCATCCTGGATCATGCCGGCGAACGGGTGGTAGTGACCGGCGACTATAAACGCCGCCCCGACCCCACCTGTCTGCCGTTCGAGCCGGTCCCTTGCGACATCTTCGTGACCGAGGCGACCTTCGGCCTGCCCGTCTTCCGTCATCCCGACACCGGCAGCGAGATGGACCGGCTGCTCCATGCCCTCCATGCCAATCCCGATCGCTGTGTGCTGGTCGGCGCCTATGCGCTGGGCAAGGCACAGCGGGTGATCTGCGAATTGCGGGCCCGCGGCCATCATGACCCCATCTATATCCATGGCGCGCTCGAACGCATGTGCGCGCTTTACCAGGATTTCGGCGTCGACATGGGGAAGTTGCGCGGCGCGACTGGCGTGGCGGCCAAGGATATGCGCGGCGCCATCGTGCTGGCGCCGCCCTCCGCGCTCAACGATCGCTGGAGTCGTCGCCTGCCCGACCCGATTGCCGCCATGGCGTCAGGCTGGATGCGGGTGCGCCAGCGCGCCCGGCAGCGCAATGTCGAACTGCCTTTGGTCATTTCCGACCATGCCGACTGGGATGAACTGACCGACACCATCCGCGAGGTCGCGCCGAGCGAGACCTGGATCACCCATGGCCGCGAGGAAGCCCTGCTCCACTGGTGCATGACCCACCAATATCGAGCCCGCGCGCTGGCGCTGGTGGGCAGAGAAGATGAGGAGGAAGGGTGATGCTATCTAACCCGTTCGCCCTGAGCCTGTCGAAGGGCCTGGCTGAGCGAAGTCGAAGCCACTTCGCTTCGCTCTGTGCTGGGCTTCGACTTCGCTCAGCCCGAACGGCCATTCGGATTGATCCATGAGGCAATTTTCCCAACTGCTCGACGGCCTTGTCTACACCCGCTCGCGCAACGGCAAACTGGCGCTGATCGCCGCCTACATGCGCGAAGCCCCCGATCCCGACCGGGGCTGGGCGCTGGCCGCGCTGACCGGCAATCTCGACCTCAAGGCGGTGAAGGCCTCGGCCATCGGCGAAATGATCCGCGCTCGCACCGATCCGGTCCTGTTCGAGATGAGCCGCGACTATGTCGGCGACCTGGCCGAGACCGTAGCCCTGCTCTGGCCCCGCCCCAGCAATGAGCCGGCCGAACTGGACGACGGCGCGCTCAGCCTGTCCGCCATCATCGACCGGCTGCACAGCGTCAGCCGCGCCGCCGCGCCCGATGCGCTGGCGCAGATGATGGATCATCTCGACGCATCGGGCCGCTTCGCTTTGCTGAAACTCGCCACCGGCGGGCTTCGGGTGGGTATTTCCGCCCGCCTCGCCAAGACCGGCTTCGCCCAGGCCTTCGGGCTCGACGTCGATGATGTCGAACAGGTCTGGCACGCCCTCGCCCCGCCCTATGCCGCGCTGTTCGACTGGGCGGAGGGCCGCAGCGCCCGTCCCGATCCCGAAGGCACGCCCTATTTCCGCCCCTTCATGCTCGCCCATCCGCTGGAGGCCGACAGCGTGGACCTCGCCGATTATGCGGCCGAATGGAAATGGGACGGGATCCGCATCCAGATCGTCGGCAGCGGCCCAAAAAATGGGGGCGAAACCAGGCTCTACAGTCGCGCGGGCGACGACATCACGGGCAGCTTCCCCGAAATCGTGCAGGCCTTCACCGGCCATGCCGTGCTCGACGGCGAATTGCTGGTGAAGGGGGAGTTTCAGGGCGCCAAAGAACATGGAGGCGCTGCGGCCAGCTTCAATGCCCTGCAACAGCGGCTCGGCCGCAAGGCGGTCAGCGCCAGGATGATGGCTGACTATCCCGCCTTCGTCCGCCTCTATGACCTGCTGATAGAGGGCGACGACGACCTGCGCGCCCTGCCCTGGACCGACCGCCGCGCGCGCCTCGAAGCCTATATGGCGCAGCTATCCTCCGACCGCTTCGATCTGTCCGCTGTCATCGACGCGCCCGATTTCGCGGCGCTGGCCGACATCCGCGCCGGTGCACGCGACGCCGCGATCGAAGGCGTGATGCTCAAGCGCCGCGACAGCCCCTATGTCGCCGGGCGCAAGGCAGCGCTCTGGTACAAGTGGAAGCGCGATCCGCTGACCGCCGACTGCGTCATGATGTATGCGCAGCGCGGCCATGGCAAACGCTCCTCCTTCTATTCGGATTACACATTCGGCTGCTGGACGGGTGATCCGGAAAATGGGGGCGAATTGCTGCCGGTGGGCAAGGCCTATAGCGGGTTCACTGACGAGGAACTCAAATGGCTCGATCGCTTCGTCCGCCAGAATACGCTGAACCGCTTCGGCCCGGTCCGCGAAGTCGAAAAGACGCTGGTGCTGGAAGTCGCGTTCGACTCCATCCATGACAGCAAGCGCCACAAATCGGGCCTCGCCATGCGCTTCCCCCGCATCGCCCGCATCCGCAAGGACAAGCCGGCGGCCGAGGCGGATACGATCGAGGGATTGAAGCGGCTGGTGAGTTGATTCATAAGGATCAAAAGAAGAACGAGGATGTCCTATAGCGGAAGCTGCCATTGCGGTGCCGTCACCTTCACGGTCGATGCCGATCCGCCCAGCGAGGCGATGACCTGCAACTGCTCCCATTGCGGCCGCAAGGGCTTCGTCCTGACCTTCGTGCCGGTCGACCAGTTCCGCCTCGACAGCGGCGCCGATCAACTGACCGACTATCTCTTCTACAAGCACGCCATCACGCATCAATTCTGCAAGACCTGCGGCACCGAGGCGTTCGCCCGCGGCAAGTCGCCCCAGGGCGAAATGCGCGCGATCAACCTGCGCTGCGTGCCTGCGATCGATATCGATGCGCTGACCATCACCAAAGTCGACGGGGCCAGTTTCTAAGTCTGACTTTGCGCTGTCACGCGACACCCCTATATGGGCGCTTTCGCGCGTCCGGCGCGACCACAGTTATGGAGCAGTTGAATTGAGCAAGGTTCTGGTCATCGGCGCAGGCGGCGTCGGGTCTGTCGCGGTCCACAAGATGGCGATGAACCCTGATATTTTCAGCCACATCACGCTGGCCAGCCGCCGCATCGTCAGCTGCGAGAAGGTCGCCGAATCGGTCAAGAATCTGGTCGGCGTCGATATCGACGTGGCCCAGGTCGACGCCGACAATGTCGAAGAGACCATCGCCCTCATCCAGAAGGTCCAGCCCAAGCTGGTCGTGAACCTGGCGCTGCCCTATCAGGATCTGGCGATCATGGACGCGTGCCTCGCGACCAAGACCGACTATCTCGACACCGCCAATTACGAGCCGCGCGACACCGCCAAGTTCGAATATAGCTGGCAGTGGGCCTATCAGGAACGCTTCAAGGAAGCCGGCATCATGGCGCTGCTGGGTTCGGGCTTCGATCCGGGCGTCACCAGCGTCTTCGCCAGCTATATCAAGAAGCATCTGCTCGACACGATCGACACGCTCGACATTCTCGACTGCAATGGCGGCGACCATGGCCAGCATTTCGCCACCAACTTCAATCCGGAAATCAACATCCGCGAAGTGACCGCCCCGTCGCGTCACTGGCTGAACGGCGAATGGGTCGAAGGCCCTGCGCTCAGCCACAAGCAGGTGTTCGACTTCGATCAGGTCGGCGAAAAGAACATGTACCTCATGTATCATGAGGAACTGGAAAGCCTCGCCACCCACTATCCCGAAATCAAGCGCATCCGCTTCTGGATGACCTTCGGCGACGCCTATCTCAAGCATCTCGAAGTGCTGCAGAATGTCGGCATGACCCGGATCGATCCGGTCATCTATAATGGCCAGGAAATCATTCCGCTCCAGTTCCTGAAAGCCGTTCTGCCCGAACCGTCGAGCCTGGGTTCGACCACCAAGGGCAAGACCAATATCGGCGACATCGCGACCGGCCAGAAGGATGGTCAGGAAAAGACCGTCTATATCTATCAGGTCTGCGACCATGAGGACGCCTATGCCGAAACCGGCAACCAGGCGGTCAGCTACACCACCGGCGTGCCGGCGATGATCGGCGCCGCCATGATGCTGACCGGCACCTGGAAGGGTGAAGGTGTGTTCAACATCGAGCAGTTCGATCCCGATCCCTTCATGGATATGCTGAACAAGCATGGCCTGCCCTGGCAGGTGAAGGAACTGGACGCGCCGCTGGCCTTCTAAGCGACACGCGATATCACATGCCGCTCCACTCATTGGACCTCGTGTTCATAGGAGCGGGGCGGCATGTTGATCCGTGACAGCGGGATGATGGAGGGGATGGAATGCGAAAGCTGACAAGCGCCATTCTGGCGCTTTCTCTTTTTGGAGCGCCGGTTTCTGCGCAGCAGCCCGCCGATCCCTACGCCCCGGCCAAGGCCATCGTCGCCGACGTCAACCGCATCGTGACGCCGAACGGCGTGCAGGAAAATCTGGTCGTGACCTTGGGTGGCGCGCGGCAGGCGATCAATGTGCGCGGCGCCGACCGGGCCAACCCGATCCTCCTATACGTCCATGGCGGCCCCGGCGCGGTGGAAATGCCCTTCGCCTGGTCGTTCCAGCGGCCATGGGAGGATTTCTTCACCGTCGTCCAGTGGGACCAGCGCGGCGCGGGCAAAAGCTATGCGCTGAACGATCCCAAGGCGATCGCGCCGACCATGACGCTGGATCGCTATCGTGACGACGCGATCGAACTGATCGACTATCTCAAGGCCCGCTATGGCAAGCGCAAGGTCTTCCTGCTCGGCCATAGCTGGGGCTCCGCCGTCGGCCTCTCGGTAGCGATCAAGCGGCCCGACCTGCTCTATGCCTATGTCGGCATGGGCCAGGCGATCGACTTCCGCGCCGGCGAACGCATGGGCATGGACTGGACCATCGCGCAGGCCAGGAAGGCCGGCAACACCGATGCCGTAAAGGCGATCGAGGCGCTTGCCCCCTATCCTGACAGCGGCCCCTTCACGATTGATAAGGCCGATGGCTGGCGCCGCCATGCCATTCCCTATGGCTCGCTGATGGCCGACCGGCCCGACCCGACGCTCTATTTCCAGACGCCGCGCCTGTCGCCCGACTACACACCCGAAGACCGAAAAGCCTGGGGCGTGGGCAGCGAATTTTCGACCATCACCCTGTGGCCACGCGTCGCCGATGTCAGCTTCGCCAAGGTCCGCGAAATGAAGCTGCCGGTCATCATGCTGCTCGGCCGCACCGACTATACCGTGCCCTCGCCGCTCGCCGCGCAGTGGATGGACCGGTTGAAAGCCCCCGCCAAGAAGACCATCTGGTTCGAGCATTCGGCCCATATGCCGATGGTCGAGGAACCCGGCCTGGTCCTCAAGGCCCTGATCAACGATGTCCGCCCGCTGGCGGATCAGGAGTAATAATTTCATGGAAACCAAGGCTGGCGATCCCGCCGCTTTCGCCCATTTCGACCTGTATCGCGTCCCCTCGCCTGCCTTCGTCGTCGATGAAGCGGCGGTGCGACGGAACCTGTCGGTGCTGCGCGATATCGGCGACCGCGCGGGTATCAAAGTGCTGGGCGCGCTCAAGGCCTTTTCCATGTGGTCGCTGGGCAGCGTGCTGGGCGAATATCTCGACGGCGTCTGCGCGTCGGGCATCTATGAAGCGCGCCTTGGTCGGGAGGAATATCAGGGCGAGGTCGCGACCTATTGCGCTGCCTACAAGCCCGACGATCTCGCCGAAATCCTCAAGATTTCCGACCATGTGATCTTCAACAGCCCCGGCCAGATCGCCCGCATGAAGCCGGTGATCGATGCCGCCCGCGCGGAAGACCGCATCTTCGACATCGGTCTGCGCATCAACCCCCTCCACCCGGAGGGCGAGGTGCCCAAATATGACCCCTCGCAGCCGCACAGCCGCCTGGGCTTCCCGATCGATCAGTTGCGCGCAGAGCATCTGGAGGAGGTGGATGGCCTTCACGTCCATAATCTGTGCGAACAGGATTTCCTGCCGCTCGAACGCACCTGGGCGGCGATCGAGCCGCATGTCATGCCACATGTCGCCGGCCTCAAATGGCTGAACTTCGGCGGTGGCCACCATGTCACCCGCGCCGACTACCAGATCGACGAGCTGATCGCCTTCCTTCAGGCGATCAAGGCGCAGACGGGCCTTGAACTCTATATCGAACCCGGCGAGGCGATGGCGCTCGATGCCGGCATCCTGGTCGGCGAGATCCTCGACGTGATCGACAATGGCATGCCCGTCGCGATCACCGACATCAGCGCCACCTGCCACATGCCCGACGTGATTGAGGCGCCCTATCGCCCCGCCATGCTGCATGAGCAGGACGAAGGCCCGGTCACGCGCCTGGGCGGTCCATCCTGCCTGGCGGGCGATATCATTGGCGATTATCGGGTGCCTGGCGGCGCCGAACCGGGCGCCCGCATCGCCTTCCTCGACCAGGCCCATTATTCGATGGTGAAGACCAACACCTTCAACGGCGTGCCCCTGCCGGCCATCTGGCTATGGAATTCCCAGAGCGATGAACTCCGGGAAATCCGCAGCTTTTCCTACGCGGATTTCAAGGGCCGCCTGTCCTGATTCCATTCCTGATTTTGCCCGGCCGGGCGTGTGAAATTCCGCGTTAATTCCGTGGAAACTATCTTTCGCCCGGTCGAAATATCCTGTCTTTTCAACGATCCATCCAGCATGGCGCACGTTTCATAGCAGGCTGCGCAACAAAATTTTCATATGCGCTTTACAGGGGGGACCCCACCGCATATATCGGCCGCTCGCTGCCCCATGGGACTTCCACCGCAAGGCAGCTTTTTCGCCCTGAACTACACTGGAGGTCCCTTGAGTTGCACAAGCATCATAGCGCGCTGGGGGTAGCGACCGCCCTCACACCGGCAGCACCGGTAACGCTGATCCGTCCCGAAGCCGCAGCTCGGGCCGCCCGTTTCTTCACTGAGAAGTTTCCGGGTCGCTCGCTCTATGCAGTCAAGGCGAATCCGTCTCCTGATCTGATCCGTACGCTTTTCGATTCGGGCATCACGCATTTCGATGTGGCCTCGATTGCCGAAGTGCGGCTCGTTGCCGAAACGCTCGAAGGCAAGGCCAAGCTCTGCTTCATGCACCCGGTCAAGGCCGAGGAAGCGATCGCGGAAGCTTACCATGTCCACGGCGTGCGCACCTTCTCGCTCGACACGATCGACGAGCTGGAAAAGATCATGCGCGCCACCGGTGATGCGACCGATCTGGAGCTGTGCGTGCGTCTGCGCGTCTCGTCCGAACATTCGGAACTCAGCCTGGCGTCGAAGTTCGGCGCGGAGCTGGGCGAGACCCGCGAACTGCTGATGGCAACCCGTCAGGCCGCCGATGCGCTGGGCATCTGCTTCCATGTCGGTAGCCAGGCGATGAGCCCCCAGGCCTATAGCGATGCGATCGAGCGCGTGCGCGCCGCGATCGTGGACGCAGCCGTCACGGTCGACATCATCGATGTTGGCGGCGGCTTCCCGTCCATCTATCCGGGCATGGAGCCGGTCGCGCTCGAAAATTATTTCGAGGCGATCCATCGCGGCTTTGAAAGCCTGCCGGTCAGCTACTCGTCGGAACTGTGGTGCGAGCCCGGCCGCGCGCTGTCGGCGGAATATAGCTCGATCATCGTGCGCGTCGAACGCCGCCGTGGCCAGGAACTCTACATCAACGACGGCGCCTATGGCGCGCTGTTCGATGCCGCCCATATCGGCTGGCGCTTCCCCGTCGCCCTTCTGCGCGAGGATGAGAGCGAGGAAGAGCTGGAAGGCTTCTCCTTCTATGGCCCGACCTGCGATGACATGGACCATATGGT
Source organism: Sphingobium sp. VMM (assembly GCF_056790315.1). Lineage (NCBI taxonomy): Bacteria > Pseudomonadati > Pseudomonadota > Alphaproteobacteria > Sphingomonadales > Sphingobiaceae > Sphingobium > Sphingobium sp. VMM. Next base: position 410,519 of record NZ_JBXGSI010000001.1, on the reverse strand, counting down.
CGGCCCGTTCATGCTCCCGGCGGACGTGAAGGTCGGCGACTATATCGAGATCGGCATGCTCGGCGCCTATGGCGCGGCAATGCGCACCGGCTTCAACGGCTTCACGTCGGAATCGACGATCGAAGTGTCGGACGAGCCGATGGCCAGCCTCTATGCCGAAACGCTGCCCGCCCGTCGTCGCGCAACTGTCATCAAGCTCGGTTAAGACGGGCACCGCTCCCCTTTAGGAGAGGATGCCCGTCCAACGGCCCGCATAGGCCGAGGATCGAACGAAAGACTATATCCCTCGCTGCCGCCCCCTCGCAGCGAGGGATTTTCTTTGGGGCATTTTACCCCTCCACGACGGTGTGAACTTCGTAGGAAATCGCTCAGGGGCGCCGGAAAATCCCGACCAGTTCGACATGGGTGGACCAGCGGAACTGGCCGACCGGCATGACGCTGTCGAGCACATAGCCACCCGCCACCAGATGCGCGGCGTCGCGGGCGAAGCTGCCCGGATTGCACGAGACATAGGCGATCAGCGGCACCGTCGACTGCGCCAGTTGCATCGCCTGTTCGCGCGCACCCGCACGGGGCGGATCGATCACCACGGCGGCAAAGCGGTTCAGTTCCTCAGGCGTCAGCGGCCGACGGAACAGGTCGCGATGATCCGCCACCATGCGCCGCTGCGCGCGATGGCCGGCGAGTTTGAGCGACAGCACCAGATCGCGCGCACCCTCCGCCGCATAGACCGGTCGATTGGCGCCGATCGCCAACGCAAAGGTGCCAAGGCCGCAGAAAAGGTCGGCGACAGCGCCGGTCGCGGGCAGCGCGTCCTGCACTGCCTTCACCAAGGCAGCCTCGCCATCGGGCGTCGCCTGCAGGAAGGAATAGGGCGGGAAGCCGACCGCCACGCCGCCGAAGCTGACTGTCACCGGCTCCGGCTCCCAGCGCGTCTCCGGACCGTCACCCTGATCGATGGTCAGCCGCGCCAAGGCGTGTTCGCGGGCGAAATCACCCAGCGCCTCGTCCGCCGCCAGCCCCTCGACCTTCACGCCTTCCAGCAGCAGGTCGACGCCCTGGTCGGTCAGCGACATGCGCACATGCGCGGCGCGCTTGTCGGGCAGACAGGTCAGCAGCATCGTCCGCAGCGGCGCGATCAGCGCGAACAGGCGCGGATCCAGGACCTCGCACATCGTCAGGTCGACCAGCACATGGCTTCCCTGCTCGGCAAAGCCGATGGTGATCCGCTTGCCCTGCCGCGCGGCGCGCAGCGAAGCACGGCGACGCGTGCGTGGCGGCGAGACATGGGCCGGCAGCACCGTCTGCGGCACCACGCCCTGCCCGGCCAGCGCACCGGTCACGCGGGCACTGACGAAATCAGCGAGGCTCGGCTCGTCGACCTGCTGCAGCTCGCAGCCACCGCAGCCGGGAAAATGGACGCAGGGCGCATCGACATGGTGCGGGCCGGCGATGATGCTGCCGTCGGCAGCGATCCGGTCGCCCGGTGCTACCAGCGCGAAATGCCGCCCGTCGGCGGTGACGCCATCGCCCTTGGCGGCGATGCGGAGGATGAGATCATTATCTTGGGTCACAGCCGCGAGCCGATAGCGGCTGGAAGCACAGCAAGCAAATCATCCGCGACAAAAGCCGGGCCAGCCCGGCGCGCAGCCTCCCCATGCAACCACACCGCCTCGCACGCTGCACGAAACGGATCGCCGGTCACAGCCAGTCGCCCGGCGGCTAGCCCCGCCAGCACATCGCCCGTGCCGGCGGTGGACAACCAGGTCGAAGCGCTCCGCCCCACGGCTACCCGGCCATCCGGCGCGGCGATCACGCTGTCCGCGCCCTTGTAGACCACAACCGACCTCGTCATATGGGCGCCAGCCAGCGCCCGGTCGATCTTGCTGCCCGGCAGATCGCCGAACAGCCGGACGAATTCGCCCTCATGCGGGGTCAGGATCGATCCGGCCGGGACATGGGTCTTAGCTTTGCCGGCCACCAACGTCAGTGCATCGGCGTCCAGCACCAGCGGCCGCCCGCATGCCAGCGCAGCATCAAGCCGCACCTGCGCCCCATCCTCCCGGCCCAATCCCGGACCGACCAGCACGGCCGCCAGTCGAGGGTCGGAAAGAGCATCGCTGAGGACAGTTTCGTCCTCAATCTGCTGATGAACGATGGCATGTGGCCCGGCCTCACAAGGCAAAGCGTCATAGCGTCTCACCATGCCGGCACCGGAATGGGCCGCCGCGGCTGCTGCCAGCGCTGCCGCGCCCGGCATAAGACCACCGACAACCCCGACCAGACCTCGGCTATATTTATGCGCAGCGGCGACAGGGGCGCGAAGCTGCGGCGCTGCAAGCACATGCACATCCTGCGGCATGGCTAGGCCAATGTCCGCCCGCACCAGCTTTCCCATGAGGCTGGCCGCTGGCTGCAACAGATGCGCGGGCTTGAACGCGCCCAATGCGATCGTCACGTCGAACTTCGGCACCGCCGACAATAGCAGGCCATCATCTGTCCCCACCCCGCTCGGCAGGTCGATCGCATAGCTATGATTGGCATGCGTCACCAATTCGCCCAACCGGTCCGCCACCGCCGCATTCAGGCCGCGCGTCAGCCCGGTGCCGAACAGCGCATCGACCAGTTGTGCCGCCGGCGCGGCGTCCGCCAGCAACTCTACCGGGCCGTCCCATAACGCCCTGGCCCGCTGGGCGGACTCAGTACGGTTGTCACCCAGGGAGGAGACCCGCACCGGCACGCCTATTTCGCGCAATATACGTGCAATAACAAAGCCATCACCGCCGTTATTGCCAGGACCACAGAGGATCAATGCGTCCCGTCGATGCCCGGCACGCCAGATGATCTGCGCCGCCGCCGCACCGGCTCGTTCCATCAGTTCATAGGGATCGACGCCAGCATCAAACGCCGCCTGCTCGGCCGCGCGCATGGCTGCTGCCGTCAATATCGGGTCGGGCGCCATCAATTCGGCTTGGCTGCCACGGTAGCCGGCAGCCGATACTGGTCCGCACCGATCGCCACTTCGACAAGCCCCGTGTCGATGATGGTGAGCTTTGCCTCCTCGGCGCCATCGGCCGAAACCAGGCCACGCCCGTCCTGCACGATCCTTAGCCGCCGGAACCCGCCATCGGGATGGCGCAGGGTCAGCATGTCGCCCTCGCGTTCGACGCCGCACGCCCGTGACCAATCGCCCTTGCCGATCGCGCAGTCGATCAAGCTTTCGTCATCGGCGATCGCCCCGCTCCCGCCGCCCTTGTCGTCACATCCCGCCAGGGCCAGCCCCGCCAGCATCAGTGCGCCAGACAATCGCAGCCCCATCAGAATATCCCCTTTCGACATCCTCTATGGCCCGGCGCGCCGGGCCCGACCATCAACTCAGTCGGTTACGGCATTCCAGCACGATCGGCCCGAGCAGATCGGCAAAGCGGCGCTGCCCCGCAGCATCGCCCACCAGATCCTGCCGCATCTCGATCCCCAGATAGGGGATGCCATTGGCTTCGGCATGGCGGTTCATGGTCGCGTTGAGCAATTGCCCCGAATAGGGCAGTTGATCGCCGACATTCAGCCCCGCCGCCTCCAGCATCGGAATGGCGATCCGCGCCGCCCGATCATCCTGATTATAGAGAATGCCGATGTCCCAGGGCCGCTGCTGCGCCGGATCGGTCGCCAGGCGCGGTGTGAAGCTATGCACGGACAGGATGAAGGGTGACGTCATGCCGTCAAGCATGGCCGCCACCTGCTGATGATAGGGATGATGGAAGCGGCGCATTCGTTCGGCCAGATCAGCGCCCCGATTACCCGGAATGGCATGGCCGTCACTCATCACCGGCAGCAGGCCGGGCGCATCCTCTTCCCTGTTGAGATCGATGACCAGGCGGGAGATGCCAGCCAGGATCGCCGAGCAACCGAGTTGCGCCGCGAGCAACTGGCTGACCTCCGCCACGCCGATGTCGATCGCGATATGTTCGCGAAGCAGCGCCGGATCGATGCCCAGGTCGATATCGTCGGGGACACGGGCCGAGGCATGATCGACGATGATCAGCAGGTCGAGATCGCCCTCGCGCACGGTGATGAAGGCTTCGCTCATAATGTCCTGATCCTCGTTTCCATCACCCACCAATCCGGATGATCGCGGCGCAGTGCGTCCGCCGCCTGCCCCCTTCCCTGCTCGTGATCGAACAGCGCGAAACAAGTCGCACCCGACCCGGACATGCGCGCCAGCCGGGGAGTTTGCGCCTGCAACGCCTGCAGCACATCACCGATCACCGGCGCCAGCAGCAGAGCCGGCGCCTCCAGATCATTGCGGCCTGCGCAGGCAAGCCCGTCAATATCGAGCGCATCGAGCGCACCGCGATCGATCCTGTCCCAGCCGGCAAAGACCGATGCCGTCGAGACGCCGACCCGCGGATTGACCAGCAGCATCGGCCGGCTCGACAGATCATCCAGCGCCTGCGCCTCCAGCAGTTCGCCACGGCCGCGGACAAGTTGCGTGATGCTGGCCAGGCAGGCCGGCACGTCCGACCCCAGCGACAGCGATAATTGCTGTAATACAGCATCTTCCACGACAATATTCCAAAGACGCATCAGTAGGCGCAGCGTCGCGGCCGCATCCGCCGAGCCACCACCGATGCCCGACGCAACCGGCAGCCGCTTGTCGAGCCGGATATCGGCGCCGGCCGTTATCCCGGTGGCCGCCTGAAGACTTCTCGCCGCCCGCATAACCAGATTGTCATCGTCACCGTTCAGGCCTGCGCCGCAAGTGCCTTCCACGGCGAGCGTGATGACGCCATCGTCGCGGTGCCGGGCATGGAGAATATCCCCATCCTCGGCAAAGACGAACAGGCTTTCCAGCGCATGATAGCCATCCGCGCGGCGCTCGCGCACATGTAAGGCCAGATTGACCTTTGCGTAAGCAATTTCAGTTAGTTGTTGAGATATATTCACAATATTTCGATACAATATCAGGGCGCTGCATATTCGGGTTTCAACCCTTCGCGGGCCTTGGCGTCAAGCCGATTGGCGACATCCCCCTCCGCGAAGACCGCCGCTGCGCGCCAGGCGTAGCGCGCTTCATAGCGGCGACCGGCGGTCCACAATGCGTCGCCCAGATGTTCGTTGATCGTGGCATCGCCGGGCGCTCCGGCTGCGGCGCGTTCCAGCACCGGAACAGCGCCCTTGACGTCCCCGGTCACGAACTTGGCCCAGCCGAGCGAGTCCGTGATCGACGCATCCTGCGGCTTGAGCGCGCTCGCCTTTTTCAGCAGGTCGAGCGCCACATCGACATTCTGGCGCCGTTCAATCTGGGCATAGCCGAGATAATTGAGGATAACCGGTTCATTCGGGGCCATGACAGCGGCCTTTTCGAGCACCGCACGGGCCTCGTCCCACCGCTTGCCCTGCTCCAGCGCGCTGCCTTCGAACAGCAGCAATGCCCAAGGCAGGCTGTCAGCCGAATAGCCTGCCTGCGCACGATGGAAAGCGGATGCAGCGCCGTCAAAATCTCCCGAATCCGCCAACAATCGTCCAAGTCTTACAAGACGTTCCGGCTCAGCGTTAGGAGCCGATGCCAGACTTTGCGCCAGTGCAATCGCACCGTCGCGATCCCCCGAGGCCGCCAGTGCCTCGACCAGCTCCGCCTGGGCGAGCGCGCCGTACCAGCCAGTCATCGGCACCTTGCGCGCTTCCGCCGCCGCATAATTGGCGAGATCGCCCGCCACCAACAGCTTCGCCGCCACCAGATGCGGCTCGGCCGCGGCCGGATCCGCAAAGGTCGCGATCCGCGCCAGGCGAATACCCAGCGCCGTGCCCGTTTCATCGGACGCAATGTCGACCGCCAGACGGGCCAACAATTGGGCAAAGCCCTGCCTGGGCGTGAAGGGCGCGGCAATCGCCCCCGGTACCTTGCCGCGGGCAACGTCCGCGCGGGCCTTGGCGAAACTCGCTTCATCTGCGGGCAGCAGGGCCAGGGCATCCGCCTTCGCCCGGCGCCCGGCCAGTTGCGCGGCGAAGGTCAGGCGCAGCGCTTCGTCGTCCGTCAGGCGCAAGGCCAAGGCACGGCGCATCGCACCAATGGCCCCTTCCTTGTCGCCCCGCGCCACGGCCTGCAACGCCAGATGCTCGTCGAGATAGCGGGCGCCCAGCGCCCCGAACTTGTCCTTGCTATCGATGACCGGCGCCACATAGCGGCGCTGGCCCAGCGATATCCAGCTCTGCACAATCGGGGCGAGGAAGGAGAAATTGCCCTCCTCCACCAGCCGGTCGGTGAAGGTCTGAGCCGCCGCCCAATCCTTGCGCCCCAATGCGTCGCAAATCCGCAGCAAGGTGCCGTCGCGCGGCAGCATGCCCCCCTCATCCAGCAACGCGGCCGATTGCAGCGCCAGCGGCATGTCGCCGCTTTCCAGTGCCTGGACATAGGAACGACGGGCAATGGCAAGGCTGGTCGGATCGCCGGCGAGGGCCACACGATAGCTGTCGACCGCAACGCCCAGCGCGCCTTCACCATCGGCGAGGCGCGCACGGGCATAGGCATGCAAGGCCATATCGGGATCAACCGATGCGCCGGCCGCTGCCGGCAGCATCAGCAACAGTCCTGGAATCAGGCCCTTACATGTTCGGATAATTCGGTCCTCCACCGCCCTCGGGCACGACCCAGTTGATATTCTGGGTCGGGTCCTTGATGTCGCATGTCTTGCAGTGGACGCAATTTTGCGCGTTGATCTGGAAGCGAGGTTCCCCTTCATCCAGACCGACCACCTCATAGACACCGGCAGGACAATAACGCTGAGCCGGCTCGTCATAAAGGGGCAGATTGTAGGAAATCGGGACCGACGGATCCTTCAACTGCAGATGGACCGGCTGGTCCTCCTCATGATTGGTGTTCGACAGGAATACAGAGGACAGACGGTCGAAGCTGATCACGCCATCGGGCTTGGGATAGGCGATCTTCTCGCACTGGTCCTTGCGCCACAATTTCTCGCAATCGGGCTTGTGCTTCATGGTGAAGGGCAGGCCGATCTTGAGCGTGCGCATCCACATGTCGATGCCGGCCAGCAGCGTGCCAATGGTGTTGCCGAACTTGGCCAGCAGCGGCTCGGCATTCTTCACCAGTTTCAGTTCGTCCGCGATCCAGCTGGAACGCAGGCGATCCTCATAATCGTGCAGCACGTCGCGCGCGCGTTCGTTCTGGATCGCCTCGAACGCGGCCTCGGCGGCCAGCATGCCCGACTTCATGGCGGTATGGCTGCCCTTGATGCGCGGCACGTTGACGAAGCCGGCCGAGCAACCGATCAGCGCGCCACCGGGGAAGACCAGCTTGGGTATCGACTGCCAGCCGCCCTCGTTGATCGCCCGCGCGCCATAGGAAACGCGGCGGCCGCCTTCCAGGAACTTGCGGATTTCCGGATGCTGCTTCCAGCGCTGGAATTCCTCGAACGGATAGAGGTGCGGGTTGCGATAGCCCAGGCCCACGACGAAACCGAGCGCAACCTGGCCATTGGCCTGATGATAGAGAAAACCACCGCCATATGCGTCGGTTAGCGGCCATCCCTGCGTATGAATGACAAGACCCGGCTGATGCTTGGCCGGATCGATGTCCCACAATTCCTTCATCCCCAGGCCATAGACCTGCGGCTCGCAATCGGCCTCCAGGTCAAACTGGCGCTTGAGGATCTTGGTCAGGTGGCCGCGCGCGCCCTCCGCAAAGAAGGTATATTTGGCGTGCAGTTCCAGGCCTGGCTGATAGTCCGCCTTGCGCTCGCCATCACGGGCAATGCCCATGTCGCCGGTCGCGACGCCCTTCACGCTGCCATCCTCATTGTAGAGGATTTCGGCGGCGGCGAAGCCGGGGAAGATTTCGACGCCCAGCCCCTCGGCCTGCTCCGCAAGCCACCGGCACAAATTGCCCAGCGATCCGGTATAGGTGCCCTTGTTGTGCATCCAGCCCGGCGTCATGATGTGCGGTATCGCCATCTTGCCGGCCTTGGTCAGCATCCAGTGCTGATTGTCGGTCACCGGAACGTCGGCCATCGGGCAGCCCTGTTCCTTCCAGTCGGGGATCAGTTCATCCAGCGCCTTGGGATCGACCACCGCGCCCGACAGGATATGGGCGCCGATTTCCGACCCCTTTTCCAGCACGCAGACGGCCAGTTCCTGCCCGGCGGCATTGGCCAATTGCTTCAGCCGGATTGCTGCAGACAGGCCAGCCGGTCCCCCACCGACGATGACGATGTCATAGGGCATCGAATCCCGTTCGCTCATAATCCCTCCATAAAGGCGCCCGCCAGCACATGTCCGGCCATCCGGTCGCCTTATTACTCCAACGTTTTGACATTCCACGCGATGAAGATTCTTGACCCTCGCGTCAACCTCTGGCCCAAGGGCATCGTGATGCGGGGATTAGAGCGGGACTTTGGAGCCGCAGCGCCTGACGCCTATCTGGCGTGGTGGTCGCTGGCGGGGGTGGACGGCGCCGTAGCGGAAGCTCCAGTCAACTGGTTGCGGCCGCAACCGACGCGCGCGCAGCTGGCCGAGCAGGCTGCGAAGGCCTTTGCTCCGCCGCCACCCGAAAAACCCAAGACTCTCGACGCCTATCTCGAATGGCTTGCCAGTGATTCGGCCCAGCCCGAACGCAAATGGCCCGGCACCCCGATCCTGCCGACCGGCCCGGCCGAAGCGTCCCTGATGGTCATCACCGACATGCCCGACATGGCAGATGCCGGCGCGGGCCATTTGTTCGCCGATCGCGCAGGCACTCTGTTCGACGCCATGATGCGGGCCATCGGCCTGCGCCGTGACGATATCTGCTTGGCCTCGCTGTTCACCGTCCGCCCCGCCGGCGGCATGGTGGAGGCAAGCGATCTGGCGCATGTCGCCGATCGCATCAGGCTCCATGTCCATCTCGCCGCGCCGCGCCGCCTGCTCCTGCTGGGCGATCGGACGGTCCGTGCGCTGCTTCCGACCGATGGCGCCGACCGGCCCGCCGGTTTACGCCCCTTTAACCATGATGGCGGCACTGTGCCCGCCATTGCCACATTCCATCCGCGCCTGCTGCTCAGCCAGCCCGCGGCCAAGGCGGAATGCTGGCGCGCCCTGCAAAGCCTGATTGAGGAAGATCGCCCGTGATTCGCGTTGCAACCCGCATTTCCAGCCTTGCGCTGCTCAGCATGAGCGCGGCGCTGGCGATCCCGGCCGGCGCCAAGGCGGCCGAAACCCTCCCCACCTTGCCGACCAGTTCCACCGCCAACACGCCGCTGCAGCTGTCCGATGGCAACAAGGCGCGTTACAATGCCATCTTCGCCGCCCTGCGCGACCAGAAATGGTCGGATGCCAAGGCGATGATCCTGGCGCTCGATCCACAGGATGCGGTTCGTCCGCTCGCCCTGTCGGAGCTTTATCTTGCCAAGGGGTCGCCGCGTGTCGAGCTGTTCGACCTGCTCGACCTCGTCAACAAGGCAGCCTGGCTGCCCAAGGCGGACCAGCTTTCCCGCCTGGCGCAGAAGCGCGGCGCGACCATCCTGCCCGATCTGCCGCAGGTCCAGAAGCTGGTATGGCTCGGCTCGGCACCCCGCCGCCAATATGTCAGCGGCAGCAAGACGGACGTTCTGGCCCAGAGCCTGTCGGCCCAGATCCTGACCTTCATCAAGAATGACGATCCGGCCGGCGCGGAAGGGCTGCTTGCCGCCGGCGAAGCCGGGCTGACGCCCGAAGGCCTGACCGAGGTGCGCCAGCGTGTCGCCTGGGCCTATTATATCGAAAGCGACGATCTCAACGCGCGCCGTATGGCCGCGCGCGCGCTCGAAACCCGTACCGGCGGCGACTGGACCGTGCAGGCCCACTGGACGACGGGCCTGGCCGCCTGGCGCCAGAATGATTGCCGCGCCGCCGCTCCGGCCTTCGCCAATGTCGCGGCGCTAGCGGGCGACGCGGACATGCGGGCAGCCGGCGCCTATTGGGCATCGCGCGCCTATATGGTCTGCGGCGAGGCCGAGAAGGTCGAGAATATGCTGAAGCTCGCGGCGCGATCCGACGAGACCTTCTATGGCCTGCTCGCCCGCGAAAGCCTGGGCATGCCGCTGGGCGGCGCGACCATGAACGCGCGTTTCAGCGACAATGACTGGCGCCAGCTCAAGGACAGCCCCAATGTCCGCAGCGCGATCGCGCTGGCCGATATTGGCGAGAATGGCCGCGCCGACGAGATTTTGCGCTATCAGGCGAAGCTGGGCGGCACCGCCCAATATGATGCGCTGCTGCGGCTCGCCAGCGCGCTCAACCTACCCGCAACCCAGCTTTGGCTCGCCCATAATGGCCCGGCCGGCAAGCAGCCCGACAGCTTCGCCCGCTTCCCGGCGCCGGCCTGGCGACCCGACGGCGGCTGGCGCGTCGACCCGTCGCTGATCTACGCCCATACGCTGCAGGAATCCGGCTTCCGTTCGGACGTCGTCTCCAGCGCCGGCGCCCGCGGCCTGATGCAGGTCCGCCCCGGCACCGCCGGCGATGTCGGCCTGTCCAACGCATCGCAATTGTTCGTGCCGTCCACCAACATGGAATATGGCCAGCGCTACCTGGAATCGCTGCGCGACATGAGCGCGACCGGCGGCCTGCTGCCCAAGGTGATGGCCGCCTATAATGCCGGCCCGCTGCCGGTCGAACGCTGGAACAGCGAGGTGAAGGACAAGGGCGATCCCCTGCTCTTCATCGAATCCCTGCCCTATTATGAAACCCGCGCCTATGTGAACATCGTCATGCGCAACTATTGGATGTACCAGATCCAGGCAAAGGGCGAGGCGGATTGCCTGACCGGTATGGCGCAGGGCATGTGGCCAACCTTCCCCAATGCCAAGGGCGTGAAGCTGGTGCGCCTCAGCAAGGCCGATGGCCGGGCGATGCTCGCCGGCGGATCGGACTGATGCCGATCGATGAGGGCCGGACCTTCCTGCCCGTCCGCATTGCCGTCCTGACCGTTTCCGACACCCGTACCTTGGCCGACGACCGGTCCGGCGACACGCTGGTCGATCGCCTGACCGGCGCGGGCCATGTCCTGGCCGACCGACTGATCGTCACCGATGATCGCAGCGCCATCGTCGCGCGCCTTCACGCCTGGATCGACGATCCGCAGGTCGATGTTATCCTGACTACTGGTGGCACCGGCGTCACCGGCCGGGATGTCACACCCGAAGCACTGGCCCAGGTGCAGGACAAGGAAATTCCCGGTTTCGGCGAACTGTTCCGGTGGCTCAGCTATCAGTCGATCGGCACATCGACCATCCAGTCGCGCGCCACCGCCTGCGTCGCGCGCGGCACCTATATCTTCGCCCTGCCCGGCTCGACCGGCGCGGTGCGGGATGCATGGGACGGCATTCTCGCCAGCCAACTCGACAGCCGGTTCCGCCCCTGCAATTTCGTCGAGCTGATGCCGCGCCTCACCGAGCGCTAAACGCCCTCACTTCTTGAGCGTGGGCGCCGGGTTCTCCTTGAAGAATTTGCTGAGTTCGCCGAGCATCACTGACCACCAGTCGACCACGTCGGCGAAATTCTCCTGGTTGAGACCGCCGATCGTGCTGACGTCATAGGACACGTCCAGCGTCTTGTCGTCGGCCAGCGACATCTGGATGAAGCGCTTGGACTGGTTCCACTTGTTCGCCAGCTCGACCGTGTTGCCACCATCATCCGCGAAATTGATACCGAACTGCAACGAGTTGCAGTCCTTCATTTCTTCGCAGCCATAGAAATAGATGGTGAAATTATAGCCGCTGGCAGCGCTCTCGATCATCGGGTTACCGGTCGACTTGCTCTTGGTCAGCGCCGCCTTGTAGCCCGCTGCCTGTAGCGCATCGACCACCGACTGTGGGCGGCTCGCACAGACCATATTGGCCGCACAATCCGTCGTCGGCGTCGCGGCATCGGCCGCGCCTGCCATCATCAGAGCCGGAACAAGCCACCAGGCACGCATGATATTTCCCCCTGCTTTCAAGGGGGCAGCCATGACGCGTCGGAAGCGACCTTGTCAATAAGTTCATGATATGTTCTTATTTCAGCATGGCAAACATTCCCGGACGCGGCGCAACGCACAATCAGGCCAGCAACCGGTTCAACCTGGCCGCGCGCGAGGCGGACGGCGACTGGCTCGACGCCGTGGAAGCGATCGACGGACCGGCCCAGAAACTGCGCACCAGCGTTTCGCTGATTACGCCGCGCACGATCATCTCACGCAACGCGTCGCCCGACATCGCCTTCTCCCAGTCGATCAACGCCTATGCCGGCTGCGAGCATGGCTGCATCTATTGCTTTGCCCGCCCGAGCCACGCCTATCATGATCTGTCGCCGGGGCTGGATTTCGAAACACGCCTGTTCGCCAAGCCGGACGCTGCGGCGCTGCTGCGCAAGGAACTGGCGCGCGGTAATTACAGCGTCTCGCCGATCGCCATGGGCACGAATACCGATCCCTATCAGCCGATCGAGAAGGATTGGGGGATCACCCGCCAATTGCTGGAGGTGATGGTGGAATGCCGCCATCCGGTCTTCATCACCACCAAGTCCGACCGCATCCTGCGCGACATCGACCTGCTTGCCGATCTAGCGCGCGACAATCTGGTGGCGGTGATGATTTCGGTCACCTCGCTCGATCTCAAGGTCGCGCGCACGCTGGAGCCGCGCGCGCCCCATCCCGAACGGCGGATTGCCGCAATCTCTCGCCTGGCCGAAGCCGGCGTGCCGGTATCGGCCAACATGTCGCCGATCATCCCGGCGATCAACGATCATGAGATCGAACAGGTGGTGGCGCGGCTTGCCATGGCCGGCGCGCAGGACGTCAACTACATCCTGGTCCGCCTGCCGCATGAGGTCGCACCGTTGTTCCGCGCCTGGCTGGAAACCCATTATCCCGATCGCGCCGCCAAGGTGATGGCGATGATCCGGGACATTCGCGGCGGGCGCGACAATGATCCCGATTTCGGCAGCCGGATGCGCGGCCAGGGCGTCTGGGCCGACCTGACCCGCACCCGCTTCACCAAGGCCCGGCGCAAGGCCAATCTGGGGCAGGCGCGGATCAGCGTCCGCACCGATCTGTTCCGGCCGCCCGAAGGCGCGCAGATGCGGCTTTTCTAAAGGCCGGTCAAATCTCGACCTGGCTGCCCAGTTCGACCACGCGATTGGTCGGCAGGCGGAAGAACTCCATCGCGCTTTCCGCGTTGCGAAGCATCCAGGCAAAGATCTTCTCGCGCCACAGGGGCATGCCGGGATTGGCCGAAGGCAGCAGCGTCTGGCGCGCCAGGAAGAAGCTGGTGTCCATCATCTTGAACGCCTGGCCACAACCGGTGACATTCTTGAGCGCGGCCGGAACATCCGGCTCCTGCATGAAGCCATATTGCAGCACCAGACGGAAGAAGCCGCGCCCCAGATCCTCCAGCTTGCACCGGCCGTCATCCTCGACCACCGGCACATCCTTGATCTTGACCGTCAACAGGATCACCCTCTCATGCAGCACCTTGTTGTGCTTGAGATTATGCAGCAGCGCATGCGGCACGCCATCGGGCGTCGAGGTCATGAAGACAGCGGTGCCCGGCACGCGCACCGCGCTGTTGGCGGCCGAAGCCACGAATACCGGGATCGGCATCGCTGCCTCGCGCAGCCGTTCCTGCACCAGCCGGCGCCCACGAGACCAGGTGGTCAGCAAGGTGAAGACGACGAAGCCGATCAGCAGCGGGAACCAGCCGCCGTCGGGCACCTTGGTCAGATTGGCCGCCAGATAGGCGCCATCGACCAGGTAGAAGACGGCAAGCAGCGGCGCGGCATAATACCATTTCCAGTGCCACAGGCGGTAAAGCACCACGGTCAGCAGCACATTGTCGATGAACATCGCACCGGTGACGGCAATGCCATAAGCCGCGGTCAGGTTGGACGAGGTCTTGAACACCAGCACCAGCAGGATCACCATGACCATCAACCCCCAGTTGATCAGGGGAATGTAGATCTGGCCGGCTGTCGAGGCGCTGGTATGCTCGATCCGCAGACGCGGCATGAAGCCGAGCTGGATCGCCTGCTGCGTGACCGAGAAAGCGCCGGATATCACCGCCTGCGACGCGATGATCGCCGCCAGCGTGGCAAGGCCGATCAGCGGCAACTGCATCCATTGCGGCGCGAGATTGTAGAAGGGACTGTGCAGCGCCGCGGCACCCTCCCGGAAGAGCAGCGCCCCCTGCCCCATATAGTTGAGCATCAGCGCCGGCAGGACGAAGATCAGCCAGGACACACGGATCGGGCTGCGGCCGAAATGGCCCATATCGGCATAGAGCGCTTCGGCGCCCGTCACCGCCAGCACCACCGAGCCCAGCGCCAGGAAGGCGGGCAGCGGATCGGTGGCAAAGAACATCACCGCCCAATAGGGATTGAAGGCATAGAGAATGCCCGGCGTCTTGACGATGCTGAGCACGCCGAGCGATGCGATCGTCACGAAATAGATCAGCATGATCGGGCCGAACAGGGTCGCAACCTTGTTGGTCCCCAACCCTTGGATCCAGAACAGGCCGAGCAGGATCAGCACCGCAACCGGCAGAATCGCCGGCGCCAGATTGGCGTTGTAGACCGCCAGACCTTCCACCGCCGACAGCACGGAAACCGCCGGCGTGATCATCGAATCGCCGTAGAAGAGGGCGGTCGCGAACACGCCCAGCAGCACGATGCCGCGCGACCAGCGCTGCGTCTTGGTCTGGCCGTTGATCAGCGCCAGCAGCGCCAGGCTGCCACCCTCGCCCTTGTTGTCGGCGCGCATGATGATGCTGACATATTTGAGCGTCACGACCAGCATCATCGACCAGAACATCAGGCTGATGACGCCCAATATATGGTCGGGATCGAGGTCGAGATGATGGTGCCCCGCAAAGGTCTCGCGGAAAGCGTAGAGCGGGCTGGTGCCGATATCGCCGAAGACGATACCGATCGCGCCGACGACCAGCTTGGCCGTGGCTTTCTGGCGGGCATGGCCATGCCCATCCTGCTCGCCGTCTTCGGGGACGGCGACCGCGCTGTCATCAGCCATGAAGGAAATGCTCGATCATCAATATCATGTCGCAACCCTTGCCAGGGCAATTCTCATTCCAAGGACGGAGCCCAGCAAACCGCCGGCCCCTACCATGGGCACAGGGTTCACGCAATGATCGCCCCGATGCGGATCATCGCGAAGCCGCATCCATCGCCAGCATGGCATCGATACGCGCGATATTGGCCTGCAGTTCCGCTTTGATCTTGCTGCCTTCGGGCGCCGATTGCGCCAGCGGCAACCATTGTTTGCGCGCGGCGTCCAATTGCCCCGCCTGGGCCAAAGCAAGGCCATAGAAATAGCGCGGCGCCGGTCCTTCCGGGTCCAGCCGCAGCGCCTGGCGATAGGCATAGTCCGCCGCCGGCGCGACCACGCCATCGGCATGCGCGACCAGCGCATTCCCCATGCCGAGCCACAGATTGGCGTCTTCCGGCGTCTGCTTGAGGCCGGAGAGCAGGATATTGGCCGCCTCCTTGGTCAGGCCGCGCCGCCCGTAGGAATCCGACATGATCAGCCATTGGCCGGCCGGGCCATAGCGCTCCGCCAGGCTGCGGCGTCGCTCCGCCAGCTTCTCGTCGAACTGCGCTTCCTTCTCGGCCGCGACCTGTCGCGGCGCGCCGGCTAGGCCGGGATGCCCCTGCCAGGCATAGCCCGCGAGGCCGACCAGCAAAGCCGCTGCAACAATCTCCCGCGTCACGCGCGGGATACGCCCGATGAAACAGAGCACCGCCATGGCGAGGATGGCGAGGCCGAAAGCAATGATCCAGCCCGTCATGCCCGTGGCCTCCGCTTGATCCGTCCGCGCATCAACAACAGCCCCAATGCGAGCAGCACGATCGGTGCCGCCCAGAGCGGCCAGAGGATCGGCGCAGCCGTCGGCTCATAGCTGACCCAGTCGCCATAGCGCTCGATCAGCCAGCGCCTGATATGCTCAGGCTCCTCCCCCGCCCTGATCCGCTCGCGTATCTCGGAGCGCATATCGCCCGCCATGCTGGCGTTCGAATCGGCGATCGACTGGCTCTGGCAGGTGAGGCAGCGGATGGTTTCCATCAGCGCCTTCGCCTTGCGCTCCAGCGCCGGGTCATCAAGCTGCCGGTCGGCATAGGGCGCGGGCGGCAGGGCGGTCTGCGCCTGAACCGGCGCCGCCAGCATCAGCAGGAGAATAGAAATCAACGCCTTCATTGCGCGTCCTTCAGCCGTTGCAGCAGCATCGGCACGTCATCGGCGCGGATGTCACCAATATGCTGATAGGCGATCCTGCCCTTGCCATCGATCACGAAGGTTTCCGGCACGCCCGACGACCCCAATGCGATCTGCACGCCACTGCGCGCATCCAGGCCGATCCGGCTATAGGGATTGCCATTCCGCATAAGGAAGGCGTCGACATCGAGCCGGGCATCGCGGATCGCGATCGCGTCGATTTCTACCCCGGCCTGCTTAAGCGTCATCAGTTGCGGCGCCTCCGCCGCGCAGGGAATGCACCAGCTGGCAAAGATGTTGAGCAGGCGCGGCTTGCCATCCGCCAATTGCGTGCTGGCAAGCGCGGGCCGATCGCTGGCGGCAGCCGGCAGGCTGAAGGCCGGCAAAGCCTGGCCAATCAGCTTGGAGGTGATGACACGGTCATCCGGCTTGAACAGGCCGCTGGCGAACAGGGCGAAGAAGCCGAGGAACAGGACAAGCGGCAGCCAGATCAGCAGCTTCCTCATGCCATTGCCCTCCGCGCCCGCCATTTCATCAGCCAACCGCGCCGTTCCCGCCCGACCAGCGCCAGCAGACCGCCCAGCGCGATCATGATGCCGCCCAGCCAGATCAGCGTCACGAACGGCTTCCACCAGATCCGCATCTGCCAGCGGCCGGCATCGGCTTCCTGCCCCAGCACGACATAGAGCTGGCCATTCCACCGGGTCAGCAGGGCCGCCTCGGTCGTGGTCGTCGGCGGCGAGGCGAAGAAGCGTGACTGCGGATGGATCACGACCGCGCGGCCGCTGCGCTCCGCAATGACGTCCGCCTGCAACGCCGTCCAATTGTCGCCAGCAAGCGGCAGGATGCGCTGGAAGCGCAGCGTCCAGCCAGCCGTCTCGATGCTGTCGCCCGGTCGGACGGCCACCAGCTTCTCGACCGTGAACGCCGAATCGCAGGCCATGCCGGCCAGGCTGACGGCACAGCCCAGATGGGCGATCACCATACCATAGGTGAAGAGCGGCGTGCGGCGCAGGTTGCGCTTCCACAGCGGCGCGAGCGATCCCACGCCGACGGCCAGTGCCACTGCCAGCCCGCAATAGGGCAACAGCCCGATCCGCCCCCAGGCGAGCGCGCCGACCAGCACCACGGCCGCCAGTGCGACCGCAGCCGGAACAAGCATGCGCCCGGCCACGGCGCGCGCCTGATCCCGGCGCCAGCGGGTGAGCGGCCCTGCCGCCATGACGATCAGCAGGATGAGCGCGATCGGCCCGGCAATGCGATCGAAATAGGGCGCGCCGACCGACACCTTGTGCCCGAATGCTTCGGTCATCAGTGGGTAAAGCGTGCCGATCAGCACCAGCCCGAGGATCACGGAGAGCAACAGGTTGTTGACCACCAGGAAGGTCTCGCGGCTGACCAGTTCGAACGGCGCGCCCTCGCGCACCGTGCCGATCCGCCAGCCGAACAGGGCCAAAGCGCCGCCAATATAGAGCGCCAGCAAGGCCAGGATGAAGCTGCCCCGCTCGGGATCGACGGCGAAGGCATGGACGCTGGTCAATATGCCCGACCGGACCAGGAAGGTGCCGACCATCGACATGGAGAAGGCAACGACGGCCAGCATCACCGTCCAGGCGCGCAGCGCGTCGCGGGTCGCGAGCACGGTCACGCTGTGCAGCAACGCGGTCGCCGCCAGCCAGGGCATCAGCGACGCATTTTCGACCGGATCCCAGAACCACCAGCCGCCCCAACCCAGCTCATAATAGGCCCAATAGCTGCCCGCCGTGATGCCGAGTGTCAGCATGACCCAGGCGGCCAGCACCCAGGGCCGCATGGCCCGAGCAAAGGCGGCATCCACCTGCCGCGTCAGCAAGGCGCCGACCGCAAAGGAGAAGGCGACCGAAAGGCCGACATAGCCGAGATAGAGCGTCGGCGGATGGAAGGCGAGGCCGGGATCCTGCAGCAGCGGGTTGAGCCCCTGCCCGTCCGCCGGTGCCGGGGAAATGCGGGCGAAGGGATTGGAGGAGAAGAGCAGGAAAGCGTAGAAGCCCAGGCTGATCGCCGCCTGCGCCCCAAGCGTCGCCATGTGCGCGTCGCGCTTCAAGGCACGCTCGAACAGCGCAACCGCCGCGCCGGCGACGCCCATCACCGTTACCCAAAGCAGCATCGACCCTTCATGATTGCCCCAGGTTCCGGCGAATTTGTAGAGCCAGGGCTTGGCCGAATGGCTGTTGGTCGCCACCAGCAGCACCGACATGTCGGACCGCAGGAACAGGCTGATCAGCGCGACAAAGGCAGCTGCCGTCAGCACGCCCTGCAAAACAGCGACAGGACGAACGGCGCCCAGCACCTCGCCCTTGCCGCCCGCCAGCCCCATGCCGACCAGAAACAGCTGGAGCAGCGCGAGGACGGCGGCAAACCACAGGGCGGCGAGACCGGCTTCGGCGATCATGGCGCGGCCTTCATCTCATGCGTGGTTTCATTATAGGTCATGCCGTCCAGTTCGCGCGGCATGTAGCGCTCGTCATGCTTGGCCAGCAAATTGGTGGCGACGAAGCGCCCCTGCCGGTCGAAAGCGCCTTCCGCCACGACACCGCTGCCTTCCTTGAACAGGTCGGGCGCGATGCCGCTGAAGGTCGCTGGCACGGTCGCCTTGCCGTCGGTCACGTCGAAATCGATCGTCACACCGTCGGCCGCGCGCTCGAGGCTACCCTTCACCACCATGCCGCCCAGACGGATCGCCTTGCCGGGTTCCACGCCCTTGGCCTTCACATCGTTGGGCGCATAGAAATAGGCCGCTTCGTCCTTCAGCGCCGATACGGCGAGCAGCCCGGCTCCGATGATCGCCACCAGCGCTGCGAGCGCCAGGATCAGCCGTTGATGCTTGGCCTTCATGTCCGGTCAGACAGTCGTTCGGCCTGACGTTCCGCCGATCGCATCGCGCGCCAGCTGGCGATGGTGACGATCGCCGTGCCCACCGCCGTAACGGCGTAGGCAGCGATCACGAAAGCCCATTGGTTCATCTCTACCCTCTCGTCAGGCGCTGCATCCGCGCCTCGACCTTATTTTGTGCCAATATTGCCCGCATCCGCATCAGTACGATCGCGGCGAACAACAAGGTGAAACCGAACAGCGTCAGGCCAAGCGGCCAGAGCATCGATCCGTCGATGCTCGATCCCCGCATCGTGATGCTCGGCCCCTGGTGCAGGCTGTTCCACCAGACCACCGACCGATTGATGATCGGGATGTTGATCGCGCCGACCAGGCCGAAGATCGCCGTCACCGGGCTGACCCCGCCTTGCCCCTGCCGCGCCGATGCGTTGGCCAGAGCAATATAGCCGAGATAAAGGAAGAGCAGGACCAGCATGGACGTCATGCGCCCGTCCCATTCCCACCAGGTGCCCCAGGTCGGCCGGCCCCAGATCGAACCGGTCATCAGGCAGATGGCGGTGAACAACGCACCCGGCGCCGCAATCGCGCGTCCGGCCACGGAAGCCAGCGGATGGCGCCACACCAGTTGCATCAGCCCGGACACGGCAATGCCGGCCCAGCCCGCCATGCCCAGCCACGCGGCCGGCACATGTATATAGAGTATGCGCACCGTATCGCCCTGCAGATAGTCCGCCGGCGTCAGAAACAGACCCGAAGCGCAGCCGGCCAGCAGCAGCACGAGGCCGGGCCAGAACAGCCAGCCCGTCATCGGACGGGCGATCTTCAGGAAGCGGGCGGGATTGGCAAAACGGTGCATGAGTACAGGTTTCTTAGCGACACCCGAACGTCAACGCCAGTGGCCGTTTAGCCCATGGAAAAGCCAGCAAAACGCAGCGTTGCCACGATTGGCCACGCTTTTTTGTTACAGGCAGGCGACAAATCGAGCGGGAGGGACTATATGCGCGCGAAAGGTCGCCCCAGAGGGGTGGTCAGGAACGGCAATGGACCCGCTCACACCCATGATTACGACGAATCCTTTCGACGACGACAAGTTGCGCGAAGAATGCGGCATTTTTGGCGTATCTGGCGCAGAAACCGCGTCCGCGATGGTAGCGCTCGGCCTTCACGCCCTGCAGCATCGCGGCCAGGAAGCGGCAGGCATCACCAGCTGGGACGGGCATGATTTCCATACCCATCGCGCCATGGGTCATGTCGCCGGTAATTTCGACCGCGACGAGGTGATTCGGGGTCTTCCCGGCGACACGGCCTGCGGCCATGTCCGTTACTCGACCACCGGCGAAACCTCGCTGCGCAATGTCCAGCCGCTCTATGCCGAACTCAATTCCGGCGGTTTCGCGGTTGCCCATAACGGCAACATCTCCAACGCGATGAAGGTCCGCCGCGAACTGATCCGCCGCGGCTCCATCTTCCAGTCGACCTCGGACACCGAAGTCATCATCCATCTGGTCGCGACGTCCAATTATCGCACCCTGCTCGACAAGTTCATCGATGCGCTCAAGCAGATCGAAGGCGCCTATTCGCTGATCGTGATGACCCCCGAGGGCATGATCGCCTGCCGCGATCCGCTCGGCATCCGCCCGCTGGTGATGGGCAAGTTGGGCGATTCGACCATCTTCGCTTCGGAAACCGTCGCGCTCGACGTGGTCGGCGCCGACTATGTCCGCTCGATCGATCCGGGCGAACTCGTCATCGTCACCAAGGATGGCGAAATGCGCTCGATCCGCCCGTTCGGCGAAGTGCATCCGCGCCCCTGCATCTTTGAGCATGTCTATTTCAGCCGCCCCGATTCGATCATCGACAATTCCAGCGTCTATTCGGTCCGCAAGGCGATCGGCGCGCAGCTGGCGATCGAAAATCCGGTCGAGGCCGACTATGTCATCCCGGTGCCCGACAGCGGTGTGCCGGCCGCCATCGGCTATGCGCAGGAATCGGGCATCCCGTTCGAACTGGGCATCATCCGTTCGCACTATATCGGCCGCACCTTCATTCAGCCGGGCGACAAGGTCCGCCACCTGGGCGTCAAGCTGAAGCATAATGCCAACCGTGCCCTCATCCAGGGCAAGCGCATCGTGCTGATCGACGACTCGATCGTGCGCGGCACCACCTCGCTGAAGATCGTGCAGATGATGCGCGAAGCGGGCGCCGCCGAAGTGCATATGCGCATCGCCTCGCCGCCGACCAAGCATAGCTGCTTCTATGGCGTCGATACGCCCGAACGCACGAAGCTGCTGGCGCACAAGCTGGACATTGGCGGCATGCAGGACTTCATACACGCCGACAGCCTGGCCTTCATCTCGATCGACGGCCTGTACAAGGCGCTGGGCGAGGCGAAGCGCGCCGACATTCGTCCGCAATATTGCGACGCCTGTTTCACCGGCGACTATCCGACCAAGCTCACCGACCAGGATGAAGCCGTGGTCGAAAACCAGTTCGAACTGCTGGCAGAACGGGTCTCCTGATCCACGGGCAAGGCCCGACCGGGCGGGGTCGCACGACCCCGCCCTTTCCTTTTCCCACGACGACACCCGGCATCGGTCGGGGCGAACGGAGAGCCGATGTCTGATACCTTGCCGCTGTTCGGAAAACTTGCGCTCGTCACTGGCGCCAGCCGGGGGATCGGCGCCGCGACGGCGGAGGCACTGGCCGCAGCCGGTGCCCATGTGATCCTGACCGCACGCACCAGCGGCGGACTGGAAGAGGTGGAAGACCGCATTCATCAGGCCGGTGGCAGCGCCACCATCGCGCCGCTCGACCTGATCGACGGCGAAAGCATCGGCCGCCTGGCCCAGGCCATTTCGGGCCGCTGGAAGGCACTCGACATCCTCGTCCTCAACGCGGCGACGCTCGGGTCGCTGGCATCGGTTCCGGCGATCGATGCCAAGGAATTTGCCCGGCTGCTGATGCTCAACATCGCTGCGCCCCAGGCGCTGATCGCCGCTTTCGATCCGATGCTGCGCGCCAGCGCCGACGCGCGGGTAATTGCCCTGACATCCTCGGTCGGCGCCACCCCGCGCGCCTATTGGGGCGCCTATGGCGCGTCCAAGGCCGCACTCGAAACGCTGGTCGGCGCCTATGGCGAGGAGATGAAGAACATCTCCGCCATTCGCACCCATATCGTCGATCCCGGCGCCACCCGCACCGCAATGCGCGCCCGCGCCTTCCCCGGCGAAGACCCCGCAACGCTCAAGGGACCGGAAACGGTCGCCAGGGCCATCCATGATCTGGTGCTGAGCGATGCCCCGAACGGCCATCGCCTGCGCGTAGAGGGTTAAGCGGCCGGCTTTGCCAGCGTGACCTGGGCGACATCAATGGTGCCGCCCCGGAAACCGCCTTCGCAATACATCAGATAATAGCGCCACAAGCCGACGAAATGCTGGTCAAAACTGGCCGGTAATCGTCCTTCGTCGATCGCCCGATCGAACCGCTCGCGCCAGCGGCGCAGTGTTTCGGCATAATGGTCGCCAAAGCGGCGCACGTCGCGCCATTCCAGCCCGCGTTCCTGCGCCAAGGCCCGAAAACGACTTTCGGATATCAACATGCCGCCGGGGAAGATGTAGGTCTGGATGAAATCGGCACCCCGCGCATAATGATCGAAGATCGCATCGTCGATCAAAATATACTGGATCGCGGCGCGCCCGCCGGGCTTCAGCAGGCGTGCGACCGCATCCAGATAGTCGGGCCAATAATGTTGGCCGACGGCCTCCACCATTTCCACGCTGGCGATGGCGTCATATTGCCCCTGTGCGTCGCGATAGTCGGTCAGGTGGATTTGCGCGCCGGACCCCAGCCGATCGCGCGCATAATCAGCCTGCTCGACCGACAGGGTCAGCCCGTCATATCGGACGGCGCAGCGTTCCATCGCCTGTTCGGCGAGACCACCCCAGCCGCATCCGATTTCCAGCAGCGCCTGCCCGTCGCGCAGGTCCAGCCGTTCCAGCAGGGCGTCCACCTTGCGCTGCTGCGCTCGTTCCAGGCTTTCGATTCGATCCTCAGGACTGAGGAACAAGGCACTGGAATAATGCATATTCCTGTCCAGCCATAGGCTGTAGAAATCATTGCCCAGATCATAATGGAAGGCGATGTTCCGGCGCGAGCCGTTACGGTTGTTCCGCCGCGCCCAGTGCAGCAATCGACCTGCCCAGCGTGCCGGTCCATGGGGTCGCGCGACGCGCCCCAGCGATACCGCATTGGCCATGAACAGCGCGAACAGCGGCACCGGATCGGCACTGCGCCAATCGCCCGCTGCCCAGGCCCGATACCAGCCCGCCGAGCCGCCCATCGCCAGTCGCACCAAGGCGCGCCAATCGACGAGGTCCACGGCACAGTCGAACCCTGGTGCCCGTCCGCCCAGCATCCGGCGCGTGCCGTCCGGCAAAGTCGCGTCCAACGAGCCCTGCTCCAATCCCTGGTCGATACGATCGAGCATGCGATGGAAAAGCGGCGCGAACAGGCGCGCCCGCCATCCTGGAGTCCGGTCTGCCGGCGGTCGCCGGATCGACAATGCGGCCTTGCCGCGACGGGGGTCGACTGCATTCATCGGGCCTCTTTCTGCCCCATGCCGCGCGTCACTGCAATCACCCCTTCATCTGGCGATAGGCCGCCAGCGCGCGCTCGCGACCTTCACGATGGCCGATCCGCTTTTCGGGATAGGATGATGGCCTAACCCCATGAAAATCCGGATCATGGATGACGCGGTCGTCCAGATCGGCCAATTCCGGCACCCATTGGCGGATATAGTCGGCGGCATCGAATTTATCCGACTGGGTCAGCGGCGCCATGATCCGGGTGAAGAGATTGGCATCGACGCCGCTGCCCGCCACCCACTGCCAGTTGACGCTGTTATTGGCATAATCCGCGTCGACCAGCGTGTCCCAGAACCAGCGCGCGCCATGGCGCCAGTCGATCAGCAGATGCTTGATGAGGAAACTGGCCGCGATCATCCGCACCCGATTGTGCATCCAGCCCGTCTGCCAGAGCTGGCGCATGCCGGCATCGACGATCGGATAGCCGGTTTGCCCCTGTTTCCACGCCGTCCAGTCGCCTCGCGCCTCGCGCAGATCGCGCCAGTGCATCGCATCGAAGGCCGGCTGGGCATTTTCCGATCCATAGGCCGGCAAGGCCCAGACCTGATTATGCGCGTAATCACGCCAGATCAGTTCCTTAAGATAGACGGTCGCGTCGCCCGGCGCCTTCGCCACTCGATGCCAGACCTTGGCCGGCGAAATCTCCCCGAAATGGAGATGCGGGGACAGGCGGGACGTTCCCTCCTGCGACGGCAGATCGCGCGCGACCGCATAGTCACCGACTTCTCCTAGAAAACTGTCGAGATAGCGCTTTGCCCCCTCTTCGCCCGGCGACCAGTCGGCAGGGAAACCGCTCGCCCAGTCCGGATCGCGCGGCAGCAGCGTCCAGTCTTCCAGCCTGTCGCTGACCGGCCAGTGCAATGGCGCCTCGATCCGCTGCGGCGCTGGCTGTGGTGGCGCGGGTGGCATGTGCAGCATCACCGCACGGGAAAAGGGCGTGTAGATGCGATAGGGCGTCCCGCCACCCGTCCGCACCGCCTCCACCGGCAATAGCAGTCCGCCGTCATGAAGCCGCAGGTCGATCTGCCTTGCCACCGCCTTTTCGGCGTTGCGCCACCAGGGTTCATGATGGCGGATCGCATGCACCACCTGCGCGCCACATTCCTTGGCCACCTGCGCCAGCACATCGGCACAGCGCCCACGCCGCAGGATCAATCGCGATCCCTTCGCCCTCAATCGCTCGTCCAGGCTGGCAAGGCTGTGATGCAGCCACCAGCGCGACGCACCACCCATCGCCCATTGGCGCGGGCTTTCATCATCAAGGATATAGAGCGGAATGACCGGGCCGGCCTGCGCGGCGGCGGCGAGCGCCGCCTGATCCGAGAGGCGGAGATCCTGGCGGAACCAGATTATGATGGGGGAAGGCATGACCGCCCAATGCCTGCCTAGCACCCCGGTTCCAAATGAATTTTCCGCGCCCTTCCGGGAGATGCCCGGCAAATCCGATGAATGTCGATTCGGCCAATGGACGCGCGCAGCGCCGCCGCCTATTCTGGAACCCAATACACTAGCCATGGGTCGTCAACCGGCCATGGCTGCAGCGATGCAGGGGAAGACATGGCGTCGATGCCAGATAATGCAGAACTGAACTACCGGCCGTGCGTCGGGATCATGCTGGTCAACATGGCGGGCAAGGTCTTCGTCGGCCAGCGCCTCGATAATGTCGTGGAAGCCTGGCAGATGCCGCAGGGCGGGATCGACGACGGCGAAGACGCCAAGACGGCCGCGCTGCGTGAGCTGGGCGAAGAGACCGGGATCACACCCGAACATGTCGAGATCATCGCCAAGAGCCGCGACGAGCATTTCTATGATCTGCCGCCCGAGCTGATCGGCAAGCTGTGGGGCGGCAAATATCGTGGCCAGCGCCAGATCTGGTTCCTCGCCCGCTTCCTGGGCAAGGACAGCCATATCGACATCCAGACCAAGCATCCCGAATTTCGGGAATGGAAATGGGCTGCGCCCGAAACGCTGCCGGAACTGATCGTGCCGTTCAAGCGCAAGCTTTACCGCGACATATTGCAGGAATTCCACGACTTGATCTGATGGGGGCTTAAAATCCCCGGTCGGTTCGCTATGACAGCGGCATGCGTCACTGTCTGGCTATCCTACCCTTTTTCTTTGCCACCCAGGCCTGGGCCAATGCGCCCGCGCTGCTGCCGCCGTCCGTTCGCGAGATGCTGGAGGCGGCGATTGCCAATGGCAATGAGACCGAAATTGCGACCGTCGCCAAGATCGCCAAGCAGACCAATCCGCAATCGGCCGACCAGATCCAGCAGATGGTCAACAGTTGGAAGGAACGGACCAAGGCGACCCATGACACGGTGATTCGCGAGGCGCGCTTCACCGAATTATGGACCGGCAAGCTGGAGGCCGGCGGCTTCCGCTCGACCGGTTCGACCAGTGAAATCGGCATCAGCGCCGCCGCGCAGGTCAAGCGCGAAGGGCTGGAATGGAGCCATAAGCTGAGCGCCACGGTGGATTATCGCCGCGCCAATGGCGTCACCTCGCGCGAACGCTACACCGCCAGCTATGAACCGCGCTATCAGTTCGACCCGCGCGGTTTCGCCTATGGCCTGACCCAGTTCGAACGCGATCCCTCGATCGGCTATGACGAGCGCTACACCGCCTCGGCCGGTATCGGTTACAAGGTGATCGTCAGCAAGCCGATCGACCTGTCGCTAGACTTGGGCCCGTCCGTCCGTCATGCCAAATATGTGATCGGGCCGCGCGAAACCAAGCTGGGCGCGCGTGCATCTATGGACCTGGCCTGGCGTCTGGCGCCCAATGTCACCTTCAAGCAGACCGCTGCAGGTTACGCAGAAACTGACGTATTTTCAGTCAATTCTCTGACACAGTTGCAAACCAAGGTGAGCACCCGCCTGTCCGCTGGCCTGTCCTATACGGTGCAGTATGAGTCGGAGACCCTGCTGTCCGCGCGCGACTTCGACACGCTCAGCCGCCTGACCCTCAGCTACGATTTCTGATCGGGGTGGAGCAGGCGCCCGCGCTCTGATAGACCTCCGGGATGAACGGCACCCACCCGCCCGTAACAGCCCCTGAAACCGCCCTGCTGGAACAGGCCGCCGCCGCGCCGATGCTGGCACAGGTCGAGGCATGGGCCAGCATCAACAGCGGATCGCGCAACCTGACCGGGCTCGCCACCATGGCCACCACGCTCGCCGACGCCTTTTCGGTGCTGCCGGGCGAGGTAGACCTGATCGACCCTGATCCGGTCGAAACCGTGGCGCCCGATGGCCGGATATCGGTGATCCGCCATGGCCAGCATCTTCGCCTGACCGTCCGTCCCAATGCGCCGGTCCAGCTGCTGCTGACGGGCCATATGGATACGGTTTTCCCGATCGATCATCCATTTCAGACGCTTCGCTGGCTGGAACCCGGCATTCTCAACGGCCCCGGCGTCGCCGACATGAAGGGCGGCATCGCCGTCATGCTCGCCGCCCTGACGGCAATCGAGCATAGCGAGGCGACCCGGACGCTTGGCTATCAAGTGGTGATCAACAGCGACGAGGAGGTCGGCAGCCCCTCCTCCGCTGCCTTGCTCCGTCGGGCCGCCGCCGGCAAGCGCGCGGCCTTCACCTATGAACCGGCCCTGCCCGATGGCACACTGGCCGGCGCGCGGGCGGGCAGCGGCAATTTCTCGATCATCGTCACCGGCCTCAGCGCCCATGCCGGCCGGAATCCCGACGATGGCCGCAATGCCCTGCTCGCGGCCGCCGATCTCGCGCTGCGGCTGAAGACCGGCAGCGGCAGCGGCTTTTCCTGCAATCCCGCCAAGATCGACGGCGGCAGCCCGAATAATGTCGTGCCCGACCATGCCGTGCTGCGGGTCAATTTCCGCCCGCGCACGCCGGACGACGAAATCGCGGCCCGCGGCCTGCTGGATCGGGCCATGACCGATGTCGCCCGCGACCATGGCGTCAGCCTGCATCTCCATGGCGGCTTCGGTCGCCCGCCAAAGCCCATGGATGCCAAGGCCGAGCGCCTGTTCGGCCTGGTCAGGCGTTGCGGCGCGGACCTCGGCCTCGACATTGGCTGGCGCGACACCGGCGGCGTGTGCGACGGCAACAATATCGCGGCCTGCGGCGTCCCGGTGGTCGACACCATGGGCGTGCGCGGCGGCAGCATCCACAGCGACGCCGAATTTCTGATCAGCGACAGCCTGGCCGAGCGCGCGCAACTGTCCGCGCTGGCGCTGCTGCGGATCGCCCAAGGACAATATTGAGAGAGAGGACCGCCTTTTGAGTTTCTACATGCGCGCCGCGCGAGCGGACGACCTGCAGACCCTGTATGAAATGGCGAAGCTGACCGGCGGCGGCTTCACCAACCTGCCACCCGATCGCGCCGCGCTGACCGCCAAGCTGGAGCGCACCGACCAGGCGCTCGGCCGGCAGGATGGCGGGATCAAGGATGATCTGATCGTCCTGGTTCTAGTCAATGCGCAGACCGGCCAGGTGCGCGGCACCTGCCAGATTTTCAGCACGGTTGGGCAGAGCTGGCCCTTCTATTCCTATCGGTTGGGTGTCCTCACCCAGCATAGCCGCGAACTGGCCCGCACCTTCCGCGCGCAGATGCTCTCGCTCACGACCGATCTGGAAGGATCGACCGAGGTTGGCGGCCTCTTCCTCCACCCGCGCGAACGGGCCGAAGGGCTTGGCCTGCTGCTCGCGCGCAGCCGCTATCTCTATATCCGCAACCATCGCGATCGCTTCGGCGACCGGGTGATTGCCGAATTGCGCGGCGTGATCGACGAAGCGGGCGGCTCGCCCTTCTGGGACGGCCTTGCCGGCCGCTTCTTCGGCATGAATTTCCAGGAAGCCGACGAGTTCAACGCCGTCAACGGCAACCAGTTCATCGCCGACCTGATGCCCAAGACGCCGATCTACACCGCCATGCTGACCGACAGCGCCCGCGCGGTGATCGGCCTGCCCCATCCCAATGGCCGGGCGGCGATGCGGATGCTGGAGACCGAGGGCTTCACCAATGCCGGCTATGTCGACATTTTCGACGGCGGTCCGACCATGGTGGGCCAGATCGACCAGCTCCGCACCGTGGCCCAGGCACGCGACGTGACGCTGGCGGCCACTCATGACAAGGGCGGCGACAAGATGCTGGTGTCGACCGGCCTGCTCGCCGATTATCGCTGCACCTATGGCTATGTGCAGGAGGGCGAGGATGGCAGCATCTCGCTCGACGCGGCCAGCGCGGCGCTGCTGCAACTGAACGTTGGACAGGCATTCACCATGGCGGGGCGGGCATGAGCGTGCGCGAGATCAATTTCGACGGACTGGTCGGCCCGAGCCATAATTATGCCGGCCTCAGCCTTGGCAATCTGGCCTCGTCCCGCAATGCCGGCGCGGTGTCGCACCCCCGCGCGGCAGCCCTGCAGGGGATAGAGAAGATGCGCGGCAATCTGCGCCTCGGCCTTTCCCAGGGTATTTTCCTGCCGCAATGGCGTCCTGACGGCGCCTGGCTCGCGACCTTGGGCACCGACATCAGCAATGCCGATCCGCACATCCGCGCCGCCGCCATGTCGGCCTCGTCCATGTGGGCCGCCAATGCCGCGACCGTCTCACCGGCCGCTGACACCGCCGATGGACGCACCCACCTGACCGTCGCCAATCTCGTCACCATGGCGCATCGCAGCCATGAATGGCCCCAGACGCTGGCGCAATTGCGCATCGCCTTTTCCGACGAACGCGCCTTTGCCGTGCATGGCCCGATCCCCGCGCCCTTTGGCGACGAAGGCGCGGCCAACCATATGCGCCTGTGCGACAGCCATGGCGCGCCGGGCGTCGAGGTCTTCGTCTATGGCCAGTCGGGCGGCCCCTTCCCCGCCCGCCAGCATGTCGAGGCAAGCAAGGCCGTCGCTCGCATCCACGGACTCGATCCGGCCCGAACCCTATTCGTGCAGCAGTCGCTGGAGGCGATTGCCGCCGGCGCCTTCCACAATGACGTCGTCGCCGTCGCCAATGAGCGCGTTCTCTTCACGCATGAACAGGCCTTTGCCGACAAGCAGGCCTTCTACGCCTCGCTGCGCACGCTGTTGCCGTCGGTGGAGATCGTCGAAGTGCCCGCCAGCGCCGTCAGCCTGACCGATGCGATCAAAAGCTATTTGTTCAACGCGCAGCTCGTCACGCTTCCTGACGGCACCATGGCGCTGATCCTGCCAAGCGAAGCGCAGGCGGTCCCGGCCGTATGGTCCTGGCTGGAACAGATGATCGCCGGCAATGGCCCGATCCGTCGCCTCATTCCCGTCGATGTGCGTCAGTCGATGGCCAATGGCGGCGGCCCCGCCTGCCTGCGCCTGCGCGTGGTCGCGGATCCAAAGGATATCGACCCGCGTTTCCTGGTCGATGAGCCGCGCCTGGATGAAATCGCCCGCATCGTCTCGGACTATTGGCCCGAAACCATCGCGCCCGACGACCTGTCCGACACACGTCTTATTGCCCGGATCGAACAATCATGGTTAAGCCTTGTTGACCATTTGCAACTTTCGGGCGACTTAATGCCTTAGAAGATGGACGAAAGCCTCGGATGAGTCTGATGGAACGGATCAAACGCCTCTTCACGATCAAGACCAAGTTCGAGGCTTTCCTCGTGATCTACGCGCTCGCGCTGGGCGCCAGCGAGCGGGGCGTCGTCTATATGCATCAATATCCCGGCGTCGGCGGCCAGTTGCTCGCCCTCGCCTGCTCCGGTGCCGTCTTCATGGCGGGCGGAAAAATGCTCGATGCCCTGGAACTCCAGCGCAGTTACGGCTCTTGATACTGCCTGAACACCATTGCTCGCAAAGCAACACCAGTTCGCCGCACATAAGGGATATTACGTAGTCGCCGCCCGTTGGTGAGGGTCTTTGTGCCTGCACCCAGATTTGGGAGAGGGTCAATCATGCCGGACGACATAAGCGACAGGAGTGTCACCGCTGCGGAACTGGTCCGCAACTTTGCCCATTGGCGCGAGATCGGCGCGCGACACCCCCTGCTGATCACTCATCATGGCCGCGAAACCCATGTCTTCATGGGGCTGGACCGCTTCAAGGCGCTCGCCAGCCAGGACGAGTTCGACCAGAATCCGGATCGACTACGCGAACTGGCGGTGCGCATGGCCCAGGGGCTGATCCTGTGCCGCGCCGATTTTCGCATCGACTTGATCAATCCGGTCGCGTTGGCCATGGCACGGCGCTGGGACCGCCGGCTGGAAGGGCAGATGCTTTGGGATGCGCTGCCAGAACTGGTCGGCACGCTGACCGAGGCCCATGCCCGGCACAGCCAGGTGTCCGGCGAAATCAGCGCTGCGGATATTCCATCCCCCTTCCGCGACGATAGCTGGCTCCACGTCGAAACCTTTCCCTTCGCAGACGGGATCGGCCTGCTGCTGCGCGACATC
Source organism: Sphingobium sp. VMM (assembly GCF_056790315.1). Classification (NCBI taxonomy): domain Bacteria; kingdom Pseudomonadati; phylum Pseudomonadota; class Alphaproteobacteria; order Sphingomonadales; family Sphingobiaceae; genus Sphingobium; species Sphingobium sp. VMM. The sequence goes on along the minus strand of NZ_JBXGSI010000001.1, from coordinate 379,367 downwards.
ACGTCGGACGTGCAACGCCATCGGCTGGCCGACGTCAAATCGGCCATTCTCAAGGCGATGGGCATCCATGGCGGCGTCGGCTATGCCCGCCTCTCCAACCGGGGTTTCATCGAATATGTCGATGCCACCATCTGCACCCTGGTCGGGCTGCCCGAAGCCCGCCTGATCAATGCCTATATGACCGACCTCATCGCCCTGCCACAGCGGCCGCATTTCCGCCAGGAACTGGAAGCGGTATTGCGCGGCGAGGGCGACCGCCGCGTCCAGGCCCATCTGCTCACCAATGGTGGCGCCTTGCTCCCGATGGAAGGCGCGCTGGTCCAGTTGCGCGGCACCTACGGAACGGAGGGCGTTGTGCTGGTCATGACTCCGCCCTGCTTGAGCGAAAACGACCAAGCCGGATCCCAATGATGTAAAATCCAGCGGTCGTAGCGGATTTGTCCGTGTAGACCGTTCAGTATCACCCCAAAATGTCCGAAAAGCCCCGAAAATGCTGCCTCGGATTTACGCAATTCGCACAAAAGGTGCGTGAATTTCGCATACCGCTTTTTGAATGTTGCGCCTTTATTGGAGTGACATGCGGAACCTTCCTCTCCATGCGGTGCTTCGCCTCGCCCGACTGGGCCAGGCCATGTCCCGTCATGAGCGTGGCAGCGTGCTTGTCGAAGCCGCCTTCGCCCTTCCCCTAATGATCGTCCTGTTGCTCGGCATCCTGCTCTATGGCGGCTGGTTGATGACCGCCCATAGCCTGCAGCAGGCAGCCAATGACGCGGCACGCGCGGCCGTGGCCGGTATGACCGCCACCGAGCGTCGGGCGCTGGTCGACGAAAGCGTCAATGCCAGTCGCCCATCCTTTCCGCTGCCGGGGGCGCAGACGATCGGCGTCGCCGCCAATGCGAACAGCGGCTATTATACAGTCACGCTGACCTATAATCTCAGCAACGCACCGTTCTTCTCCGCTGCCATCTTCCCGATGCCCGCTGCCCAGATCCAGCGGAGCGCCGTCGTGCGGATCGCGTCATGACCCGGACACGCAACCGCATGGCCCGCCTGCTCACCGACAAGCGCGGCGGCATCAGCGTCCTGCTGGCGGGATCGCTATTCATGCTCGCCGGCGCCGCAACGGTCGCCGTCGACCTGGGATCGGTCTATCTCGCCAAGCGCCAGTTGCAGGGCGTGGCCGATGCGGCTGCGCTGGCAGCCAGCAGTGGCGGACGATCGGCCGCCGAAGCGCTACTGACCAAGAGCGGCGTGCCTGGCGTGTCCCTGGTGGCGGTCCAGACCGGCTATTATGACCAGAATAGCGCAGTCGCGGTCGGCAATCGCTTCGTGTCGGGCGACCCACGCGCCAGCGCGATCCAGGTCCAGGTCCAGCGCCGCACCCCCCTATTCTTCGGCCGCCTGCTGGTCGGCAAGGATGGCGTCGATGTGCGCGCCCATGCCACTGCCGCGCGCTCCGATGCAGCGGCCTTCTCCATCGGCACCGGCCTTGCCTCACTCAGCGGCGGCCTACCAAACATGCTGCTGTCCGCCCTGGCCGGAACGGAACTCAATCTGTCGGTCATGGACTATCAGGGGCTGGCCAACCTAAACGTCGACCTGCTCCATTTCGCCGATGCGCTCAAGGTGCGCACCGGGCGCAATGATGCCGCCTATGGCGAGTTGTTCGGCGCCAATATTCCATTGTCCGACGTTATCGGCGCCATTGCCGACACTGCGGACAATAGTGGCACGGCCGCCCTGCTCCGCAATATCGGCGGCAAGCTGCCGGGCAAGAGCGTCCGCCTCAGCGATGTCATCGATCTGGGACCGATGAAGGGGACCGGCAGTTCGACCGGCCAGCCCAGCCTGCTGCTCGACTCCTTCTCGATGCTGCGCATGGTGCTGAGCCCGCCATCCTCGACCGCCGTGCCGCTGGACCTGACCCTGAACGTTCCGGGCCTCACCAGCACGCGGCTGAAGCTCATCACCGGCACCGGCCAGGCCAGCACACCCCTGATCAGCATCACCAACGACAAGAATTTCATTCTGCGCACGGCACAGACCCGCATCTTCCTGGAGAGCCGGGTCGCAACCTTGCTGACCGGGATCGCGACGATCCGCATCCCGCTCTATGTCGAACTGGCATCGGCCGAAGCGCAATTGTCAAATATCGTCTGCGATCAAGGGGCCATCAACAATGGCGTGACGCTGGCGGTCAAGCCGTCGATCGGCACGGCGGTGATCGGTGACGTCGATGAAGCCGCGCTCACCAATTTCTCGACGCCCGCCAATCCGCGTACCGCGACTCTGGCGTCGGTCCTCGGATCGCTGACCCAGGTCCATGCCTATGCCAATGTCGCGCTGGGCGGCGTGACTCAGCAGAATGTGCTGTTCACGCCCAGCGATATTTCGGGGCAGCAAAGCAAGACCGTCAGCACCCAGGATCTGACCCAGGGCGTCGCCTCCAGCCTGGCCAACCAGACCAAGGTCACGGTGACGCTCGCCGGCCTGCAACTGCCGCTCAGCCCCCTGATCTCGCCCGTCATGAGCCTTCTGGGTGAAACGGCGCAGATTCTCGACGGCTTGCTGAACAACCTCACCGCGATCCTTGGCGTGAAGCTGGGCACCGCGACGGTCAAGGTCCACCAGATGCGGTGCGGGATGCCGACGCTCGTCGCATGATGCGCTAAGCGCTTGCCATCATTGCCGCCGGCTTGCAGGAACAGGCCATGGGCGCAATCATGCTGCAGGGAACCGGATCGGACGTCGGCAAATCGGTGCTGGTGGCGGGGCTATGCCGCGCCCTCCTCCGCCGGGGTTATCGCGTCCGGCCATTCAAGCCACAGAATATGTCGAACAATGCAGCCGTCACCGTGGACGGCGGCGAGATCGGCCGCGCACAGGCGCTGCAGGCGATCGCCTGCGGGGTCGAGGCACATACGGACATGAACCCGGTGCTGATGAAGCCCCAGGCCGACCGGACATCCCAGTTGATCGTCCATGGTCAGGTGCGCGGCACATTGGGCAGCGGTAATTTCCGCAGTGCCCGCGGGCAGTTGCTGGGCGCCGTGCTGGAAAGCTATGAGCGGCTGAAAGCGCAATGCGACATCGTCGTCGTCGAAGGCGCCGGATCACCGGCCGAGATCAACCTGCGCGCCGGCGACATTGCGAACATGGGCTTTGCCCGTGCCGCCGACGTGCCGGTGCTGCTGGTCGGCGATATCGATCGGGGCGGCGTCATCGCGGCGATCGTCGGTACCAGGGCCGTCATCGATCCGGACGATGCCGCGATGATCCGCGGCTTCCTGATCAACAAGTTCCGCGGCGACCCCGCGCTGTTCGAGGATGGTTATCGCCAGATCGAAGCGCTGTCGGGGTGGCGCGGCTTTGGCGTCGTCCCTTGGCTGGATGCTACGGCCCGTCTGCCCAGCGAGGATGCGGTGGCGCTGGAGCGGACAGCACAGCCCGGAACCGAGCGCACCGTCATCGCCTGCCCCATCCTACCCCGCATTTCCAATTTCGACGATCTCGACCCTTTCAAGCTCGATCCTGGCGTGGAATTGCGCATGGTGCCGCCCGGCCAGCCAATACCGGCCGAGGCCGCGCTGATCGTCCTGCCCGGCTCCAAGGCGACGATCGCCGACATGGCGGCTATGCGCGCGCAGGGCTGGGACATCGACATATTGGCGCATCATCGCCGCGGTGGCGCGATCCTGGGCATTTGCGGCGGATATCAGATGCTGGGACGCCATATCGCCGATCCTGACGGCATCGAGGGACCAGCGGGTACGGTCGCGGGCCTGGGGCTGCTCGACGTCGAGACGCGACTGTCGGCGGGCAAGCGACTGGAACGGGTCGAAGGCGTGGCGCTGGGCGCCGTCTTTGGCGGCTATGAGATGCATATCGGCGAAACGACCGGCCCCGACAGCGACCGGCCCTTCGCACGCCTTGGTGGCGATGCAGATGGCGCGATCAGCGCCGATGGCCGGGTGATGGGCACCTATGTCCATGGCCTGTTCGCCAGCAGCCCGCTGCGCGCGGCCCTGCTTGCCCGGCTGGGCGTCGATGGCGGCGTGGCGGATTATGATAAGTCGGTCGACATGGCGCTGGATGCGATCGCCGCCCGGCTGGAAGAGCATCTGGATATCGACGCGATCGTCGCCTTGGCGCTCGGCTGAGCGCGCATTTCTCAAACGCCAAATGGGCCGGAAACCTTGCGGTTTCCGGCCCATTTTATTCCTGTGAAGGAATGGTGCACCCGGAACGATTCGAACGTCCGACCCTCAGATTCGTAGTCTGATGCTCTATCCAGCTGAGCTACGGGTGCGTTGTGGAGGCGCAGATATAAGGGCCCGGCTGATCTGGCAACCCCCAAAAACCATCAATGTGAAATTTATGCGAAAATCGCCGACAAAAGCCCGCATTTCCGGGACTTGCCCCTCGCCGCCTATTGCTTGCGGCGCGGCCAGGGATGGAGAATCGGGATGTAGATGGCGGCAATGATGCCCAGCGCCAGGAAAGTGAGGCCGATCGCCAGCGCAATCACCCAGTAGCGCGGGTCTTCCTGCGACACGAACCAGCCCGCCACGAGCGACGGGATGAACAGAAGGAGGCGTGCGATCCAGACCATGGATATTCCCCGCATGTCGTAACGATGCGTCGATCCTAGCATGCTGACTTCGGCAGGGAAAATAATCTGGGAGCCGCTTTCGCCTCTGATCGGTCATTCCCGATAGGGTGGCCGCAGCCGCATGCCCTTGGTCCGACTGGTCAGATGATATTGGCGACACAGCGCACAGCGATAAGGCCGCAGGACGATATCGGCCCGATGGACGACCGCCCAGGCCTCCTCTTCCGTGGCATAGCGTGCCTTGCGGGTGCAAATGCCCAATGTCGTGCGAATAGAGGGATGCTTCGCCAGATCGCGCCCGGCGTCAATGCCGATTGACGCGGCAAATCTCAAGCAACCACAGTGAGTTGCGTTCGATCGTTCAGCGATGAAGGAAAATGGTGCACCCGGAACGATTCGAACGTCCGACCCTCAGATTCGTAGTCTGATGCTCTATCCAGCTGAGCTACGGGTGCGTTGGAGTGGCGCTGTTAGAAGCGTCCGACGGTGCTGGCAAGCACTTTCTTTCACTTTTTTCGACAATGCCCGAACGGCGGGCGTTTTCGGCAACTTCCCGGCGGGCTGATCGTTTCGACGCTGGAAAGGATGCCGACATGAGCTTCACACCCAATGAGATTGCGCTGCTGTTGGTGGCGCTGCTGGCCGGCCTGGTGCTTGGCCTGATGATGAGCGGCCGGGGCAAATATAAGCGCCTGTGGCGCGAGGAGCAAAGCGCCCACCACCATGCCATCCGGGATCGCGATGCGCGGCTGAATGCCGCCAATGAACGGATCGCCGAACTGGAGCGCCAGTCCGCCCCGATCGGCCCCGGCACGGCCACCGCCGTGGCCGGCGGCGTGCAGGGCCGCGATGACCTCAGCCGCATCAACGGCATCAGCCAGACGCAGGAGGTCGCGCTCAACGAGGCGGGCTATCATCGCTATGGCCAGATCGCGGCCCTGAATGGCGAGCAGGAGGCGACGCTGGAAGCCCGCCTGGGGCTCAAGCCCGGCACGATCGCCCATGAGGACTGGCGCGGCCAGGCGCATGATCTGGAACGGGGCGAGAAGCCGGGCCTGCTGAGCCGCCTCACCGGCCAGGCCTGACCCCCTGAAACGAAGAAGGGCGGGAGTTGCCTCCCGCCCTTTCCTCTTACTTCTTCGCCAGAGCAGCTTGCGCCGCGGCGAGGCGGGCGATTGGCACGCGATAGGGCGAGGCCGAGACATAATCGAGGCCGGTCGCCTCGCAGAAGGCAATCGAGGCCGGATCACCACCATGCTCGCCGCAGATGCCCAGCTTGATGTCGGGACGGGTCGCCCGGCCGCGCTCGGCCGCCAGTTCGATGAGTTGGCCCACGCCCTCCACATCGATGCTGACGAACGGATCGCGGGCGAAGATGCCCTTGTCGACATATTGCGTCAGGAAGCGGCCGGCGTCGTCACGGCTGATGCCGATCGTCGTCTGGGTGAGGTCATTGGTGCCGAAGGAGAAGAATTCGCCGACTTCGGCGATTTCACCAGCCTTCAGCGCCGCGCGCGGCAGTTCGATCATCGTACCGACCAGATAGTCGACCGACGCGCCCTGCTCGGCGAACACGTCCTTGGCGACCTGATCGACGATCGCCTTCATCAGTTCCAGCTCCTTCTTCGTCGCGACGAGCGGGATCATGACTTCGGGGATCGGCGCTTCGCCGCTCCGTTCCTTCACGATCAGCGCGGCTTCGAAGATGGCGCGGGCCTGCATCTCGTAGATTTCGGGATAGGTCACGCCCAGGCGGCAACCACGATGGCCCAGCATCGGGTTGAATTCATGCAGTTCAGCGGCGCGACGCTTGAGCGCCTCGACACCGACGCCCGCCGCCTTGGCCACTTCCTCGAACTCCGCTTCGCCATGCGGCAGGAATTCGTGCAGCGGCGGATCGAGCAGGCGGATGGTCACGGGCAGGCCGGCCATCACCATGAAGATCTGCGCGAAATCGTCCCGCTGTTCGGGCAGCAGCTTGTCGAGCGCGACGCGGCGCCCCTTCTCGCTATCGGCCAGGATCATCTCGCGCACGGCAGTGATACGGGCCGCGTCGAAGAACATATGCTCGGTCCGGCACAGGCCCACGCCTTCGGCGCCGAAGTCGCGTGCGGTCTGGCAGTCGAGCGGGGTTTCCGCATTGGCGCGCACCTTCAGGCGACGGACCTTGTCGGCCCAGGCCATCAGGATGCCGAAGTCGCCGGCCAGTTCGGGCTGCACGGTCGGCACTTCACCCGCCATGACTTCGCCGGTGGCGCCGTCGATGGTCAGGATATCGCCTTCCTTCAGCTCGCGGCTGCCGATGCGCAGGATCTTGTTGGCGTTGTCGATCGACAGGCTGCCCGCGCCCGAGACGCAGGGACGGCCCATGCCGCGCGCCACCACGGCGGCGTGGCTGGTCATGCCGCCACGCGCGGTCAGGATGCCCTTGGCCGCGTGCATGCCGTGAATATCTTCCGGGCTGGTTTCGACGCGGACCAGGATGACGGCGTCGCCCAATTCGTTGCGACGCTCGGCGGTGTCGGCATCGAACACGATCGCGCCGCTGGCTGCGCCCGGCGAGGCGGGCAGGCCCTTGGTCAGCACATCGCGCGGCGCCTTGGGATCGAGGGTCGGGTGCAGAAGCTGGTCGAGCGCGGCGGGATCGACGCGGGCGACGGCTTCCTCTTCCGAGATCAGGCCTTCATTGGCCATTTCAACCGCGATCTTGAGCGCAGCCTTCGCCGTGCGCTTGCCCGAACGGGTCTGGAGCATCCAGAGCTTGCCCTGCTGCACCGTGAACTCGATGTCCTGCATGTCGCGATAATGGGTTTCGAGGATGTCGAACACCCGTGCCAGTTCGGCATAGGTTTCGGGCATCGCCTCTTCCATCGACAGCGGCTTGGCCCCTGCCCGCTCGCGCGCCTGCTTGGTGAGGTACTGCGGCGTGCGGATGCCGGCAACGACGTCCTCGCCCTGGGCGTTGATCAGATATTCGCCATAATAAGCGTTCTCGCCGGTCGCGGGATCGCGGGTGAAGGCGACGCCGGTGGCCGATGTGTCGCCCATATTGCCGAACACCATCGCCTGCACATTGACGGCCGTGCCCCAGTCGCCGGGGATCGAGTTCAGGCGACGATAGACCTTGGCGCGGTCCGCCTGCCAGCTGCCGAACACGGCCGAGATCGCGCCCCAGAGCTGGTCGGCGACGTCCTGCGGGAAAGGCTTGTTCCAGAGCTTGGCGACCAGCGCCTTATATTCCGAAACCAGCGCCTTCCAGTCTTCGGCTGTCATTTCGGTATCGAGCGTGTAGCCCTGATCTTCCTTGGCGATTTCAAGGGCTTCCTCGAATGCGCCATGATCGAGTTCGAGTACCACGTCCGAATACATCTGGATGAAGCGACGATAGCTGTCCCAGGCGAAACGCTCGTCGCCCGATGCGGCGGCCAGGCCCAGCACGGTCTCGTCATTGAGGCCGAGGTTGAGGACCGTGTCCATCATGCCCGGCATCGAGATGCGCGCGCCCGAGCGGACCGAAACCAGCAGCGGATCGGCCGCGTCGCCGAACTTCTTGCCGGTGACCGCCTCGATATGGGCGATGCCATTGGCGACTTCTGCCTTCAGGCTTTCGGGATAGACGCCGCCATCGGTATAATAGCGGGTGCACATTTCGGTGGTGATGGTGAAGCCCGGCGGCACCGGCAGGCCGATCGCGGCCATGCCGTCAAGGTTCGCGCCCTTGCCGCCCAGCAGATTCTTGTCGCCCTTGCCCCCGTCGTTCACGCCACCGCCGAAACGATAAACATAGCGCGTCGAAGTGGTGCTCATCTGGGCCTCTTCCGTCATAACCATATACCGGCTCTCCCTGCACTGATTGCCGAGTTGTGCGTTGCAATAATAATGCCGCAATTAGCGGCTCAAGCCATTAGGGGATAGGACTTATCCCGCTTAACTTCGCATATTTCCCGCAAATTTTGGAATTTCGTTTCCTTATCCTGTAATCTTCGAAAAGTCGGCGACATTGTGCACTGCATCACGGACCCGCGCCAGCAGCGCGAGGCGAGTCGTGCGCTTCGCCGGATCAGCATCATTCACCGTCACGGTCTCAAAGAAGGCGTCGATCGGCGCACGGAGCGTCGCGAGCGCAGCCATGGCGCCTTCGAACTCCTCGGCCGCGACAGCCTGTGCCGCCTGCGGTTCCGCCGCGTCGAGCGCAGCGATCAGATCAGCTTCCGCCTTTTCGGGTTCATAGGAAAGCGAAATCGCCTCTGCCTGCTCCACGCCTTCCTTCTTGAGGATATTGGCGGCGCGCTTGTAGCCCGCGAGCAGATTGGCGCCGTCATCGGTCGCGACGAAGGACTGGAGCGCCTTCACGCGAGCGAGCAGGCGAACAAGGTCGTCCTCGCCACCCAGCGCGAACACTGCGTCGATCAGGTCATGACGAACGCCGGCTTCCTTCTGCTGGACCTTGAGGCGGTCGGCGAAGAAGTCGAGCAGGTCGCCCTCTGCAACAGGCATACGCAGACCATTGGCGGTCACGATCTGGATCACGCCAAGCGCCGCACGGCGCAGCGCGAACGGGTCACGCGAACCAGTCGGCTTTTCATCGATACCGAAGAAGGAGCGCAGCGTATCCAGCTTGTCCGCCAGGCTGACCGCCACCGTCACCGGCGCGGTGGGGACGTCATCGCCCTGCCCGACCGGCTTGTAATGGTCGCGGATCGCATCGGCGACGGCATCGGGCAGGCCTTCGGCGCGGGCATAATAGCCGCCCATCACCCCCTGCAATTCGGGGAATTCGCCGACCATTTCGGTGACGAGGTCCGCCTTGCACAGTTCCGCTGCCTGGCGCGCCAGCGCCGGGTCACAGTTCGGCACGATGCCTTCGCTCGCCAGCCATTCGGCCAGCTTCGCGACGCGCTCGACCTTGTCGGCGACGGTGCCCAGCTTCTCATGGAAGGTGATACGACCGAGTTTCTTCGCCTGCTCGGCGAGCGGAGTCTTGCGGTCCTGCTGCCAGAAGAAGCGGGCATCGCTGAGGCGCGCGGCCAGCACCTTGCGGTTGCCCGCGACGATCGCCACGCCGCCATCCTTCGCCTCGATATTGGCGGTGCAGATGAAGGCCGGAGCCAGCTTACCGGCCGCATCACGCAGAACGAAATATTTCTGGTTGATACGCAGGGTTAGCTGAATGACTTCAGGCGGAACCTCAAGAAATTCCGGATCGAAATCGCCCAGCAAGGGCACCGGCCATTCGGTCAGGCCGGCATTTTCCGCGACCAGGCCCTTGTCCTCGATCACGCTATAGCCCTTGGCCGCGGCGGCCTCGCTGGCCTTCGCCTCGATGATCGCCTGACGCTCCTGATGCGAGACGATGACATAGGCGGCGCGCAGCTTGTCAGCATAATCGTCGGCACCATCGATGCGGATCGCGCCAGTGGAATGGAAGCGATGGCCCACCGTCTCGCGGCCAGCCTCGATCCCTTCGATCGACAGCGGCACGATCTCGCCGCCGAGCAGCGCGATGATGCCCTGCAGCGGGCGGACCCAGCGCAGGCTTTCGGTGGTGGCGCTGGCCGCGCCCCAGCGCATCGACTTGGGCCAGGGGAAGGCGCGGATGACCGCCGGCACGGCTTCGGCCAGCACGTCGGTGGTGGCGCGGCCGGGCTTGTTCACCACGGCGAACCAGACGCCGTCGCGATCCTCAAGCTGATCCTGGGTCAGGCCGGTCTTGCGCAGGAAGCCTTCGAGCGCCTGTGCCGGGGCGCTGGTGCGGGGGCCCTTGAACTCCTCGCTGACCGCCGCAGTTTCCAGCGGCAGGTCGCGGGCGATCAGCGCCAGGCGGCGCGGCGTGACGAAGCTGTCGATCGACGCGGGCTTGAGCCCGGCCTTCGCCAGTTCCTCGGTGAAGAGGCGGGCCAGATCATCGGACGCCTTCAATTGCATGCGCGCGGGAATTTCCTCGCAGCGCAGTTCAAGGAGGAAATCGGTCATCAGGCGGTCCATCCGTTGGTCTTCATCCACGCTTCGCAGCTACCCTTCGCCATGTCGCGGACCTGGCCCATATAGCTGGCACGCTCCTGCACGGAGATCACGCCGCGCGCCTGCAGCAGATTGAAGGTGTGGCTGGCCTTGATCGCCTGCTCGAAGGCCGCGAGCGGCACATCATTGGCGATGCACTGGTCGTACTCGGCCTTGCAGTCCTTGAACCAGCGGAACAGTTTTTCGGTGTCGGCGACCTCGAAATTCCATTTCGACATCTGCCGCTCATTTTCCAGGAACACGTCGCCATAGGTGACGCCCTGGTCGTTGAACTTCAGGTCATAGACGCTGTCCACGCCCTGAATATACATGGCGAGGCGTTCAAGGCCGTAGGTCAGCTCGCCCGCGACCGGCTTGCAATCATAGCCACCCATCTGCTGGAAATAGGTGAACTGGGTGACTTCCATGCCATCGCACCAGACTTCCCAGCCCAGGCCCCAGGCGCCGAGCGTCGGGCTTTCCCAGTCATCCTCGACAAAGCGGATATCGTGGACCAGCGGATCGATGCCGATTTCCCGAAGGCTGCCCAGATACAGTTCCTGCAGGTTCGCAGGGCTGGGCTTCATGATCACCTGATATTGGTAATAATGCTGCAGCCGGTTCGGATTCTCGCCATAGCGGCCGTCGGTCGGACGACGGCTAGGCTGGACATAGGCCGCGTTCCAGGGCTTGGGCCCCAGGCTGCGCAGCGTGGTTGCCGGGTGGAATGTACCCGCCCCCACTTCCATATCGTAGGGCTGAAGAATGACACAACCCTGCTTGCCCCAATAGGCGTGCAGGGTGAGAATGAGGTCCTGGAAGGAAAGCGCTTTGCCCTCGGCCACCGGTGGTCCTTGCAATAATGACAGATTATGGTCGGCCGCGCCTTGGCGCAGCGCGGGCCAAGGGTCAAGGAAAAGCCGCGTCGAACAGGGTTAAGCCGCTTGCCCTGCGCGCCCGGCGCCCGCATGGAAGGGATATGAGACTGACCGCTTTCCCGTCCCGCTGGCTTTCCGCGGGACTTTTGCTGCTCGGCGCCTGGGGCCAGGCCCAGCCCCTCGCCGCCCGCGAACCCGTCAACATCGCTGTCAACGTCGCCCCTGCCCTGTGGCAGGTGAAGGACGCCGACACGACCATCTATCTGTTCGGCACCGTCCATGTGCTGAAACCGGGGATCGACTGGTTCAAGGGCGGGGTGAAGCAGGCGTTCGACGCGTCGGACGAACTGGTGCTGGAAATCATCGAGCCCGAAAACCCCAGCGAGATGGCGCAGATGATGGCGGGCAAGGCGATGGCGACCGATCGGGTCGCCCTGTCCACCCGGCTCGCGCCCGACGCCGCGCAGAAATATCGCGCGGCGATGGTGGCGGCCGGCGTGCCCTGGCAGTCGTTCGAGGCGTTCAATCCGTGGATGGCCGGCATGATCCTGTCGGTCGCGCCGCTGCAGAAGCTGGGCTACCAGTCCGACATCGGCGCGGAAAAGATCTTGCGCGCCGCTGCCGAGAAGGCCGGCAAGAAGGTCGGCGCGCTGGAAACGGTGGAGCAGCAGCTCAATTTCTTCGCCGACCTGCCGATGGCGCAGCAGGTCCAGTTCCTCAACGCCACGGTCGAGGGCATGGACGGGATGGAAGGCGAGTTCGCCGCCCTGCTCAACCATTGGCAAACCGGCCAGCCGGAAAAACTGGCGGACGAAATGAACGATTCGCTCAAGGCCACGCCGGAACTGGCGCAGGTGCTGCTGATCAACCGCAACGCCAATTGGGCCAAGTGGATCAAGGCGCGACTGGATCAGCCGGGCACCGTGTTCGTCGCGGTCGGCGCGGGCCATCTGGCCGGCAAGGGCAGCGTGCAGGATCAGTTGAAGACACTGGGCATCGCCAGCGCGCGCGTGAAGCAGGGGGAATAGGGCCATGAAAAGCTGGACAATCCGTTTTCTGGCCCTCTGCGGCCTCGCCCTGATCGCCGCTTGCGGCAGCGAGCAGAAGGCCCCTGCCCCCAAGGTCGAGGCCGGCCAGGGCCCCGCGCTGTGGCGCGTCGAGCGCGCGGGGCTGGATGGCTGGATCTTCGGCACCATCCATGTCCTGCCCGAAGGGGTCGACTGGCAGACGCCGACGATCAAGCAGGCGTGGAAGGATGCCGACCAGCTGGTGCTGGAGGCCGCCGACCTGCAGGACCAGCAGAAGACGCTGGGCCTGTTCGAGAGCATGGGCCGCAGCCCCAACCTGCCCGCGCTCGACGCGCGCGTGCCGGCGGGCGAGCGCCCCGAACTCGACCGGATCGTGAAGGAAGGCGGCACCAGCGCACAGGCGCTGTCGGGCTATGAAAGCTGGGCGGCGGCCATGCTGCTGTCCGCCGCGTCGCAGGAAAACCTGAACGTCAGCCAGGCCAATGGCGTCGAGCCGGTGCTGATCGCCGCCTTCAAGGGCCGGCCGATCGGTGGCCTCGAAACCGTCGAGCGCCAGTTCGGCGCCTTTGACGGCCTGCCCGAAGCGGCGCAGCGCAAGCTGCTGATCCAGACCATCCATGAAGCCAAGGACATGAAGGCGCTCTATAATCGCATCCTGACCGCCTGGGCCAAGGGCGACATGGAGGCGATCGAGAAAGAGGACCAGAATGGCGAGCAGCCCGATCCGGTGGTCGAGGACGCGATCCTGACCGCGCGCAACCGCGACTGGGTCGGCGCGGTCGACAAGTTGAAGGGCCGCCCCTTCATCGCGGTGGGCGCCGGCCACCTGACCGGCAAGGACAATCTCGTCGACCTGCTCAAGGCCAAGGGCTACAAGGTCACGCGCGTGCAATAAGCCAACGCTAAACTTGCTTTATCGCCGCTTTCTGCTACAGGGCCGCCTTCCCGCGATGGTCATCCCTGGAGGCGTGGCGGGAAAATTGTATCAAATTTGCTTTTGGAGACACGCAATGAGCGAGCAGCTTACGCTGTCGGCCGAGGCACGCGATCGGGCAGGCAAGGGAGCCTCCCGCGCCCTCCGCCGTGAGGGCCGCGTACCCGCCGTCATCTATGGTATGAACGAAGAACCCCTGTCGATCCACGTCGAGGAAAAGCTCCTCAACAAGCAGCTCGGCACCGGTCACTTCTTCAATTCGGTCATCATGGTCGAAGTCGGCGGCAAGACCGTCCGCACCCTCGCCAAGGATGTGGCCTTCCACCCCGTGACCGATCGTCCGCTGCACGCCGACTTCCTGCGCGTTTCGGAACATGCCACCGTGACCGTCGCTGTCCCGGTGCGCTTCGAGAATGAAGACGCCTCGCCCGGCCTCAAGAAGGGTGGCGTGCTGAACGTCGTCCGTCACGACGTCGAACTGGTCGTCGATGCCGCCGAGATCCCCGATGACGTCGTCGTCGACCTCAAGGGCTTCGAAGTCGGCGATTCGATCCACATCAGCGCCGTGACCCTGCCCAAGGGCGCGAAGGCTGCGATCGAAGACCGCGACTTCACCATCGCCACCATCGTCGCTCCCTCGGCTCTGAAGAGCGCCGAAGGCGAAGCCGCCGAGGGCGAAGGCGAGTAATCGCCTTACAGCTTGCTTGCAGGCTGGAAATTCCGATCCCGTCCGCCTAACCGGCGGGCGGGATTTTCATTTTATGCGGGATAGACGATGCAGATCTGGGCCGGCCTCGGCAATCCGGGGCAGCAATATGCGATGCACCGGCACAATGTCGGCTTCATGGCCGTGGACCTGATCGCCGACATGTATCGCTTTTCGCCGCCCAAGAAGCAGTTCCAGGGCTGGGTGCAGGAAGGGCGGATCGGGCCGGAGAAGATCATCCTGCTCAAGCCCGCCACCTTCATGAACGAAAGCGGCCGCGCGATCGGCGAGGCGATGCGCTTCTACAAGCTGACGCCGCAGGACGTGACCGTCTTCCACGACGAACTCGACCTCGCCCCGATGAAGGTCAAGGTGAAGCGCGGCGGCGGCAATGCCGGCCATAACGGCCTGCGGTCGACCGACGCCCATATCGGCAATGATTTCCGCCGCGTGCGCCTGGGCATCGGCCATCCAGGCCACAAGGATAAGGTCCATGGCTATGTGCTGGGCAATTACCACAAGAGCGAGATGGACGCGCTGGCCGACATGCTGGGCGCGATCGGTGCCGAGGCGGAATGGCTGGCGAAGAATGACGACGCCCGCTTCATGAACGAAGTGGCGCTGCGGCTGGCCGACTGAGGCGGATCAGAAGCGCGCCGACAGACCCAATAGCGGCCCTTCCTGCGATACGTTCCAACGAAATTGCTGGCCGGTAAAGTCGCGCATCCGATATTGCTGGTGAACGAAGCGATAGCCGGCACGCACGGTCAGCGGCAGGCCGGCGAGGCGCAGCCGATAACCGATCGTCCCCTCACCATCCATGCTGGATTTGCTGTCGGTGAAGCCGCCGACATTCAGGCGCGCGTCGATCACCCAGTGACGGTCGATATCGCCCGCCGTGCGGATGCCGGCCAACACCTCCGTCCAGTCGGCCTTGCGATTGGCCGTCAAGCCCAGCGCCGCGACATCGGCCGACAGTTTCGACCAGCGCAAACCGACGACCGGCGCGAAGGTGAAGCGGCGCCGAACCCCATGGACGGTCCGCTCCGCCATGCGATGGTCGATGACATTATAGAAGAGGCCGCCCGATACATGGGTCTTCCTGATGCCCAGTCCCACCTGCTGATGATAGACGGATGCGTCCTGGCTGGTCTTCACATATTGGCCGTCGACATAGGCGCCGACCTTGCCATTGCTCAGGACGATTTCGCCCATGGTGACGAAGTCGAGATGATCGAATATCTCCGAGAAGGGCATGTCGACCCTGGTGCGGAACCCCGCCAGTTCCGCATTACCGTGCAGCGACGCCGCCCAGACATAGGGCGAGACGGTGAGATGCCAGCCCTGATCGGGCGTGTCATCGGACAGGTGCGCCGGCACCTCCTGCGCCAAGGCCGGTCCGGCATAGACAACGACATTGGCGAGCAGGCAGCATAGAGGAAGATATCGCATGGCGGCGCCCCCAGCCGATCAGGACAGTCCCAGGAATTTGAAGGCCGGCGCATCCTTGAACTGGCCGCTGACCTCGCCCGAAAAGGTTTTCGTCTGGTTCGGGCCAAGATCGAGCTTCTTCACCTTGGCAGAAGGCGCAAAGTCGATCGTCTTCAGATCGACCCAGAAGCTGTTCGGCGTCAACGCGGACTCGAAGAAATAGAGCTTGCGCTTGTGATCCGCGACCGTGCGCCAGCGGGTCGAGGAGATATTGGGCTGGTCCGGGGTCGAGATGCCGAATGGCACCGAGACATTGCGGATCACGCTGAACACGCTGGCCAGCGCCGTCACCGGGTCTTCGCTCTTGGGAATGGCCTTCACATAGAAGGAGGCGCGGGCGAAGCGATCGGCCGAGCGGTTGGTGCCCGGCAACATGGTGGTGCCGCCAATATCCTTCCAATAGGCGTTGAGCGCCAGTTGCTCGTCGAAGATCGGCGAATTGGTCATCACCGGATATTGCGGGCCGTGATGGATCACCAGCTTGCCCTTGATATATTCGAAGATGGCACTGTCGCCCGACGCATCCGAAATCGCGAGGTGGAGCGTGCCGAGCCGTTCCTCGCCCGGAATATTGTCGGTGACGACGACAAAGCTTTCCTTGGACAGTTCGTCGACCGCCGCCTTCACGGTGGCGAAATTGTCGAGCACATATTGGGTCCAGATGGCGATGCTCATGCCCGGCTGCTTGCCATCGAAATGGGGATATTCGGATTCGACCAGCCACAGGAGATTGGCGGTCAGCCCCGCCTCGTTCATCCCGTCGGTGGTGGAAATGTCGTAACCGGTGGCGATCACGCTGCCATAGCGGGACGTCCATTTGACCGAATTGGGGCCAGCCTCCCCACTGCGCGCGATGCCGCGCGGAAAGATCCAGAGGTTGGTGCCGACATCAACCTTCCAGTCCATCGACCGGGCGGTGATCACATCGTCATTGGCGCCATGATAGACCAGGCGCGTGCAGGCATCGGCCGATACCGAAGCCAGTTGCGCCGAGAGCAGCGCAAGACCGGACAGGAAAGCAGGCAGACGAGACATGGAACCTCCTACAAAGGTCACGATACTGTCACTGAAAATGCCGATTTTCTGAATAGTTGCCATGGGTGATAACCCGCATGACGGCTTTGGCCAACCCGTCTCTTGCGCAGTAATCGCATGCGATCACGGCCGCCCGCACCTTCGGCGCGACAAAGCGCATTGCGCAGTGCAGCATGAACAAGCCATAGAGGCGTAACGACTTATTAGGCAAAGCAGGGGACAGAGGTGATCCAGACCGTCGCGACCACGCCTTTCGACGACCAGAAGCCCGGCACATCGGGCCTGCGCAAGAAGGTTCGGGTCTTCCAGCAGCCCCATTATGCGGAAAATTTCATCCAGTCGGTGTTCGACAGCCTGGACGGCTTTGCGGGCCAGACCCTGGTGATCGGCGGCGATGGCCGCTATCTCAACCGGGAAGTCATCCAGATCGCGCTCAGGATGGCGGCAGCGAACGGCTTTGGCCGGGTGCTGGTCGGCCAAGGCGGCATATTGTCCACCCCTGCCGCGTCGCACCTGATCCGATCGTCCGGCGCCTTTGGCGGCCTTGTTCTGTCGGCCAGCCATAATCCGGGCGGGCCGGACGAGGATTTCGGCATCAAATATAATGTGTCGAACGGCGGGCCAGCCCCAGAGAAGGTGACCGACGCGATCCACGCGCGGACCCTGACGATCGACAGCTATCGCATCCTCGATGCCGCTGACGTCGATATCGACACGCTGGGGACCAGCCAGTTGGGCGCCATGACCGTCGAAGTGGTCGATCCAGTCGCCGGCTATGCCGCGCTCATGGAAAGCCTGTTCGATTTCCCTGCAATTCGGGCGATGATCGCCGGCGGCTTCACCCTCGCCTTCGACTCGATGAGCGCGGTGACCGGCCCCTATGCGACCGAGATTTTCGAAAAGCGCCTGGGCGCACCGGCCGGCACGGTGATGAACGGCACCCCCCTGCCCGACTTCGGCCATCACCATCCCGACCCCAATCTGGTCCATGCCAAGGCCCTCTATGACCGGATGATGGCCGCCGACGCGCCCGACTTCGGGGCGGCGTCGGACGGTGACGGCGATCGCAACCTGATCATCGGCCGCCATTGCTATGTGACGCCCTCGGACTCGCTCGCAGTGCTGGCCGCCAATGCCCATCTGGCGCCCGGCTATGCCGGTGGTCTCAAGGGCATTGCCCGCTCCATGCCGACCAGCGGCGCGGCCGACCGGGTGGCGCAGAATCTGGGCATTCCGCTCTACGAGACGCCGACCGGCTGGAAATTCTTCGGTAACCTGCTCGATGCCGGCATGGCGACGATCTGCGGCGAGGAAAGCGCCGGCACCGGGTCCGACCATGTGCGCGAGAAGGACGGCATCTGGGCCGTGCTGTTGTGGCTCAACATCCTCGCCGCGCGCCAGCAGAGCGTGGCCGACATCATGGCCGATCATTGGGCAACCTATGGCCGCAACTATTATGCCCGCCACGACTATGAAGCGATCGCCAAGGACAAGGCCGACGCGTTGATGGCGGCGCTGCGCGACACGCTCGCCAGCCTGCCCGGCACTGGCAACAGCGGCGGCACGGTGAAGGCGGCGGACGATTTCGCCTATACCGACCCGACCGACCGGTCGGTGAGCCGGAACCAGGGCGTGCGCATATTGTTCGAGGATGGATCGCGCGTCGTCTTCCGCCTGTCGGGCACCGGCACCGAGGGCGCGACCCTGCGCGTCTATATCGAACGCTATGTCGGGCCGGACGGCGATCTGGCGCTGGCCACCGGCGATGCGCTGGCGCCGCTGGTGGCGGCGGCGCAGGAACTGGCCGACATTGCCGGCTATACCGGCATGGACCAGCCCAGCGTCATCACCTGATCCGGTTCACCATCGCTTACCCCGCAGCAATGGGCCAGCAATGACAGCAACCTAAAGGCGGTAGGAATGTCGCTTTCCACCGCCAGAGGTTTCATGCGTTTCCCGTCTCTTGCTGTCGCCCTGCCCCTTGCCACCCTGTCCCTTGCCGCCCTCACCCTGCCCGCCCAGGCCGCGACGAGCGAGGACGAGCAGCTATGGGTCAATGTGACGGCGATGGGGTCGATCAAGGATGAACTGGTCTATTTCGCCGAAATCCAGCCGCGCGTCGGCGACGGCGTGTCGCGGATCGACCAGGCGCTGTTCCGCGGCGCGCTGGGCGTCAAATTGTCGCGCGACATCACCCTCTATCAGGGCTACGCCCATGTCGTCGTCCCGATCGAGGGTGGCAAGGACGTCAATGAGGAACGCAGTTTCCAGCAACTGAGTTGGACGCTGGCGCGGCCCAAGGATGCCGAGATTTCCTCACGCACCCGGCTGGAGCAGCGCTGGCGTTCGAACGGCAGCGACATCGGCTGGCGCCTGCGCGAGATGCTGCGGGTGGAACATGCGCTCAAACCCGGCAGCGACGCGGTCAATGCGCTCGCCTATGGCGAGGTCTTCTTTGCCCTCAACGATACCGACTGGGGCGCCCGCAAGGGTTTCGACCAGTTGCGCAGCTTCGCCGGGGTAGAAATCGGCCTGCCCGGCGCCTCCACCATGGAAGTCGGCTATCTCAACCAACTGAACGACCAGGGCGGCAGCCGCCAGCGGGTCAACCATGTCGCATCGGTGACGCTGTTCTTCCGCCACTGATCCTCCGGGTCAGACAAATTCGTTGGTGGCGGCGGAATAATGTTTCTGCCCCAGCCGCCCCTGGTCCTTGGCGACCTTGATTGCCGCGCGCAGCCGATTGTTACGCCCGCTCCAGGCGGCATCATTGACCTTCAGCAGCGCCTCGACCGGATTGGCGCTGCTGAGCAGCGGCTTGACGGCGGCAAAGGTCGATCGCCCCTGATGGAAAATATCCGCCACGATTGCGCAGATGACGTCGGACTTGCCGTCCAGCGGCAGCTTTCGGGCGTAGCGCGCGGACATCTTACGCTGCAGGATATCGGCGGCGGTCCGCACCTGGGCCAGCCGGGCAGCCGGATCATGCTGCGTCCAGTGGATCAGCCGCGCCGCCTGCAAGACCTCCTGGCGGTCGATCGGCACCCGCTGGGGGTTCAGGTAGTTCATGAACAACATGATCTGCCGTTCGCCGTTGCTGGCGGTGAATTCCTGCTCCAGATCCGTAGCTCCGCCATCGGAATCGACCCGGAACAGGCGCCCGCCCCGCAGTTCGAGCTCGGGAAAATAGCCATTGAAATCGGGCAATTCGGCCAGCCGGTGGAACATCAGGATCAGATTGTCCTGCGGCGTATGCGCGGCCAGTTGATAGAAGCCGAAGGTGAATTTCGCTCGGTCATAGGTGTTGACCAGATTGAAGTGATTTTCGCTCTCGCAGGCCCCCGTCACTTCCAGCAGCGTCGCCCAGGTCCGCAAGCTGGGGCGATACTCCTCCGCCCGATAAATCTCGCCCCAATAGCTGGCGCCCGGCATGAAGATGCCGTGATATTTGCGGGCAGCGTCATTGACCTCCTTCCCCACCAGGAAGAAATCCGGTTCGCCGACCAGTCGCGCCTTCCAGCGGCCATCGACGGGATCGGGCAGTTCGAACTTCTTGTCGGCGCTGACCGATCGCGGCTCGGCCTGCACGTCGAGCAGCAGATTTTCGCCCGGTATCCAGCCATAGAATAGCCCCTGATTACCGGCATAGAGCGCCTGGAACTTGGCAAGGAAGCTCTCGGGCGATTCCGATGTCACCTGATCGGCGGTGTTGCTGTAATGATAGACCTTTCCGCTATGATAGACGCCGATATGCTTTTGCGGAATGTTGACCATCTCCTTGCGGGTAAGGTCGACATTGCTGGCCAGCGTCACGAAAATCAGCTGGGTCTTGGCGAGATCGGCATCGTCCCAGCGCCCCACACGCGGGCATTGGGCGAATATCTCATGCACCCGGACATTGGCGCCAGGCTTGCTTCCACCAGCGAACTGCTTGCAGTTAAAGGAAAATGTCAGATCACATATATGCGAAACGAAATGCGCACAGTGATTCGCAACCGGATCGTGAAATTTATTTTCGCATATCTTGTTGATATTCTTGCCAAGAGCAGCATCAAGCCTTGTCGCGATGGTCATAATCGTCTCCCGATTGCCAGCGCGACCCGCTTATTTTTCGGCCATAGTAGAAAAAGCCCAACTCCCCACAATAAGGGCCACCCCGGAGGAATGCCCGAAACAGCAGCCGCATCCACTGTTTTCCGCCCCCGCATCGTGGAAATGCTGGCCTTGCAGGCGGGAAGGCGCTAGCGGGCAGAGCATCAATCTGCGTCTTCAAAGGTTTCGATAATGGGTTTTCGTTGCGGTATCGTCGGGCTTCCCAATGTGGGCAAGTCCACCCTGTTCAATGCGCTGACCGAGACGCAGGCGGCGCAGGCGGCGAATTATCCCTTCTGCACGATCGAGCCCAATGAGGGCCGCGTAGCCGTGCCCGACGATCGGCTGCAGACCATCGCCAAGATCGGCGGTAGCGCCAAGATCATCGAGACGCAGCTCGCCTTCGTCGACATTGCCGGCCTGGTCCGCGGCGCGTCGAAGGGCGAAGGGCTGGGCAACCAGTTCCTGGCCAACATCCGCGAGACCGACGCCATCGTCCACGTGCTGCGCTGTTTCGAGGATGACGACATCACCCATGTCGAGGGCAAGGTCGATCCGATCGCCGACGCCGAGACGGTGGAAACCGAACTGATGCTCGCCGACCTCGAAAGCCTCGAGAAGCGGGTTCCCAACCTGCTCAAGAAGGGCGCGCAGGGCGACAAGGAAGCCAAGGCCGCCGCATCGGTGCTGGGCCAGACGCTGGAACTGTTGCGCGACGGCAAGCCCGCCCGCCTGACCCAGCCGCGCGACGAGGAAGAAGCCCGCCTGTTCGCCCAGGCGCAACTGCTGACCGCCAAGCCGGTTCTCTATGTCTGCAATGTCGAGGAAGGCGCTGCCGCCGAAGGCAACGCATTTTCCGCCCGCGTGTTCGAGAAGGCGGCGGCCGAAAATGCCAGCGCGGTGATCGTGTCGGCAGCGATCGAGGCCGAACTCATCACCATGCCGGTCGAGGAACGCGGCGAATATCTCGAAGCGCTGGGCCTGACCGAAGCCGGTCTCGCCCGCATCATCCGCGCTGGCTATGAGCTGCTGGGCCTCATCACTTTCTTCACCGTCGGCCCCAAGGAAGCCCGCGCCTGGACCGTCGCCAAGGGCAGCAAGGCCCCGCAGGCCGCCGGCGCCATCCACTCGGACTTCGAAAAGGGCTTCATCCGCGCCGAAACCATGGCCTATGCCGACTATGTCCAGTTCAACGGCGAAGCCGGTGCCAAGGAAGCGGGCAAGTGGCGCTCGGAAGGCAAGGATTATGTGACGCAGGACGGCGACATCATGCTGTTCCGCTTCAACGTCTGACAGCAAAAGATACACTGACATGGAAAGGGCCGGAGGAGCGATCCCCCGGCCCTTCTTCGTTCAGCGCGGGGCGCTTTCCTCCTCCGGGGCGTCAGCGGCTACTGGCTCCGGCTCTAGCGGAGCAACCTCCTCCTCCTCGCCCTTGCCCAGGCGGCGCTTGATCCAGCGCCAGCCGCCACCAAAGACCAGGACGATCGGGATCAGCAGTTTCTTGCCGAAGGCCAGGATCAGCGCGATCAGGCCCAGCTTCTTGGCCGCCAGCAGGCCGGCACCCGCCGCGATCATCCCGCCAATGCCATATTCGGCGACCTTGTCGACATTGGGCACATAGTCAGCATAGCGCGCGCCTGCATCATAGCTGACCGAAGCACCGAACTTGGCTGCCGCCGCCTTCACCGATGGCAGTTGCGACATGGTCGACACCATGTTGAGGCTGAGCACGCCATAGCGCCCGAGCAGGCGGACGTCATAGTTCAGCGTATCCTCCTGCGCATTGCCAAAGCGCATGTCGCGCGCCCAGATGACGCTGTGATGCGCCTTGTCATAGGCGGGCCGCTCGGCCCAGCCGACCAGCTGGATCGCGGGATATCCAGCATCGGCGCGCTCCTTGTTGCGCTCCTCCTCACCCGACTTCATGTCGGCCATCAGCGCGTCATAATCGGTCGAGGCGGCGTCATCGTCCTTCACATAGCCGCTCTGCTCATAGGTGATGACCGCGCCCCAGGCATCGTCATCGACGAAGGTCTTGCCGGCCGGAAAGACCAGGCCCAGCACACCATCGGCCTGGGCCGACGGATTGCCCCACATGTCGACGATCACCTCGCGCGCCTGCGCCGCGTCGAGATAATAATAATCCTGGCCCAGATGCAGCACGGCCTTGGCTTCGGTCAGGGTGATGTCGCCATTTTGCGGGCGCTGCTTCGCCAGCACCGCCTTCACCTTGGCCTCATAGGCGCGCTGTTCCGCGCTCGCCGCCGGACCGGCAGGCTGGTCCGACTGGGCAAAAACCGCTACCGGCATGGCGCCGATCAGCAACATGGCGCCAATGGCGCTCCACATCTTCTTCATCAGATCCCCCTTGTGACGCGCAATCTTTTAGAAACAAAAGCTTGGAAGGCAATGACCCAACCGCCCCGCATCATGCCCGTCCGCCGCAAGATCGCCTTTCCGCCCAGCGTGGACGCGGAAACGCGGCTGCTGATCCTGGGCAGCCTGCCCGGCGACGCCTCGATCAAGCAGGGCGAATATTATGCCCATCGCGGCAATGCCTTCTGGGCATTGATGAGCGACGTTCTGGGCGAGGATCTGCGCAGCGCGCCCTATGCGATGAAGCTCAAGCGACTGCGCGCACGGGGCGTCGGCCTGTGGGACGTGATCGAGAGCGCCGATCGCGACGGCAGCTTGGACAGCAGCATCCGGGGTGCGGAACTGCGCGACCTCAGCGCCTTCCTGTCCCGCCTGCCCAATCTCTGCGCGATCGCCTTCAACGGCAAGACCGCCGCCCAGCATGGCCGTCGCCAATTGGGCGAAAGGTCCGATCTGGTGATGATCGATCTGCCCTCCTCCAGCGGCGCCTATGCCAGCCTGTCGCGTGATTCCAAGCGCCAAGCCTGGAGCATATTGGCGCGCTATGTCGATCCGACATGAACCATTCGTCACTTTACCGACTTGGTTGGACTGCTAAGCAGCGGTCAAATCTTCCTTTTTGCCATGAGGCCATGATGTCCGCCCGTCGCCTGTCGCTCGCATTTGCCCTATCCGTTTCCACCCTGCTCGGCGCCTGCGCCCCGGCGCAGCAGCATCCAGCGAGCGTCGCAGCCGCCCCGGCCGAACAGCGCGCGCCGGTGACGATCCTGGTTTCGATCGACGGCTTCCGCCCCGATTATCTGACCCGTGGCGTCTCGCCCAACCTCAATGCACTGGCGGCCGGCGGCACCGAAGCATCGATGCGCCCGTCCTTCCCGACCAAAACCTTTCCCAATCATTGGGCGATCGTGACCGGCGACCGGCCCGACCGCAGCGGCATCGTCGCCAATAATATGGAAGATGACAGCCGGCCCAACGACAAGTTCACCATGGCCAGCGACGATCCCTATTGGTGGAACGAGGCCGAGCCGATCTGGATCACCGCCGAAAAGCAGGGCGTGCGCACCGCCACCATGTTCTGGCCCGGCTCCAACGTCGCCTGGGGCGGCAACAAGGCGGCCGAATGGCCCTACAGGATCAGCGGCGGATCGCGCCCGAGCGACTGGGCGCAATTCAACGAGGCGATCAGCCCGACCCAGCGCGTCAATGGCGTGCTGGACGTGTTGCGCCGCCCGGCCGACATCCGCCCCCGCTTCGTCACCCTCTATTTCGATGAGGTCGACACCGCCGGCCATGTGAACGGCCCGGCCGCGCCGGAAACCACCCAGGCAGTAGCAGACGTCGACGCCCATATCGGCGAACTGATCGGCGGCCTCAAGGCGCTGGGCCAGCCAGCCAATATCGTCATCGTCTCCGACCATGGCATGGCCGCCAAGGCGAACGACCGGGTGCTGCCGATCGACAAGATCGCCGACCCGGTCGACTATCGCGTGGTGGAGGCCGGCCCCTATGCCAGCCTGGTCGCCAATCCCGGCCGCGAAAAGGCGCTGGAGGCCGCGCTGTTCAAGCCGCGCGACCATATGCAGTGCTGGCGCAAGAGCGACATCCCGGCGCGCTTCCACTATGGCACCCATCGCCGCATCCCGCCCTATTTCTGCCTGGCCGAAACCGGCTGGGTGTTCCAGAATACGACCCCGACCAAGCCGGTCACCGGCGGCGACCATGGCTGGGACGATCGGGCGCCCGAAATGCAGGCTTTGTTCATCGCCAATGGCCCCGCCTTCGTCAGCGGCTTCCATCCCTCGGCCGATTTCACCAATGTCGATGTCTATCCGCTGCTCGCCCGCCTGCTGGGCGTGACGCCGGTGGCGAGCGATGGCAACCCGGCGGTGCTGCAGGGACTGGTGAAGCCCTGATCGGGCGACATGTATTTGTCATAAAGCGGTTCTAGGCGGCGCGTCATGTTCACGCGCCGCTCGCTCCTCTCCGCCGCCGCCATCGCCCCGATCGCCGGCGCGCCCGCCATCCTGCACGCCCAGAGCTGGTTCGCCGGCTATCCCTTCGCGCTGGGTGTGACATCGGGCGATCCGGCGCCCGACGGCTTCGTCATCTGGACCAAGCTGGCGCCGCGCCCGTTCGAGCCGCATGGCGGCATGCCGATGACGCCGATCCCGGTGAAATGGGAGGTAGCGGCCGACGATCGCTTCAGGACCATCGTGGCCGGCGGCGAAGCGATCGCCCGGCCGGAATTGGGCCACAGCGTCCATGTCGAGGTAACCGGCCTTCAGCCCGACCGGCCCTATTGGTATCGCTTTGCGCTCGGCAATGACCAGTCGACGCGTGGCCGGGCCCGCACCCTGCCGCTGGCATCGGCCAGCCCCAAGCTGCTCAAATTCGGCGTCGCGGGTTGCCAGAATTATCAGGACGGCCTGTTCACTGCCTTCCGCCATCTGGCGCGCGAGGACGATCTCGCCTTCGTCTATCATTATGGCGACTTCATCTATGAATATAGCCAGCGCGGGCCGGACTATGACAAGGACGGCCTGCCCGGACCGCAAGTGCGCGACCATATCGGCCAGGATTGCTACGACCTGGCCGACTATCGGCTGCGCTACGCCCAATATCTGAGCGATTATGACCTGCAGGCGGCACGCTGCCGCCATAGCTGGTTCCCGACCTTCGACGATCATGAGGTCGCCAATAACTGGGTCGGCGACATCGATGCCAAGGGCGCGCCTGCCGACACCTTCCGCATGCGTCGCGCCGCCGGCATGCAGGCCTGGTATGAATATATGCCGGTCCGCGCGGCGATGGCGCCGCGCAGCGAGATGATCGGCACCATGTATCGCCAGGCCCGCTTCGGCGACCTGTTGTCGATCGACTTCCTCGACACCCGGACGTTCCGCACCGATCAGCCCTGTGGCGACAATTTCAAGCCGGCCTGCACCGAAATGGCCGCCACCCAGGCACAGGTCATTTCCGCCGAGGAGGAAGGCTGGCTGGCTCGCAACCTTGCCCGCCGCGACGCCAAGTGGAACTGCCTGGCGCAGCAGGTGATGATGATGGCGCTCGACCGCCGCAACAGTGCGGACGCGGCAGAGCCGATCTACAATATGGACACCTGGGCCGGCTACAAGGTGCAGCGCCAGCGGCTGCTCGGCCGGATGAAGGGGTTGGACAATGTCGTGGTTCTAACCGGCGACGAGCATCAGAATCTCGCCGGCCTGTTGGATGACGGCACAAAGCCGGTCGCGGTCGAGTTCGTGTCGACCTCCATCTCCTCGGGCGGCGACGGATCGGACCTGCGGCCCGGCAGCGACATCATCCTGAAGAACAACCCGCAGCTCAAATTCATCAACGACCAGCGCGGCTATCTGACCTGCGAAGTGACGGCCGACGCCTGGACGACGCGGGCGATGGTGATGGATCAGGT
Source organism: Sphingobium sp. VMM (assembly GCF_056790315.1). Classification (NCBI taxonomy): domain Bacteria; kingdom Pseudomonadati; phylum Pseudomonadota; class Alphaproteobacteria; order Sphingomonadales; family Sphingobiaceae; genus Sphingobium; species Sphingobium sp. VMM. Next base: position 352,779 of record NZ_JBXGSI010000001.1, on the reverse strand, counting down.
ATCGGCGCCGGGCGGCCAGATCCGCACCCGCGCGACCATGACCGTTCCGCGCGGCACGCCGGGGCTGACCATTAGCTGACAGTTGACGTAAACGGAAAGCTCACCTACCTTTTTATCCGTTGAAGAATGATGGCGCGATTTCCGAGCCGGCAGATGTGCCATCTGCCTCGAAATCGCTTCGAGGAGACGGATGATATGGACGACATTCTCTATTTCGAGGATATCGTGGTGGGCGACAGCGTGGCGTTCGGGCCGCTGACCCTGTCGCGCGAGGAAACGATCGCTTTTGCCGCGGAGTTCGATCCCCAGCCCTTCCATCTGTCCGACGAGGCAGCGGCGACCACCCATTTTCGCACCATCTCGGCCAGCGGATGGCACACCACAGCGCTGTTCATGAAGATGTTCGTCGCCGAAATGCAGAAGCAACCCGGACGCCAGGCGGCCAGCCTGGGCGCGATGGGCGTCGATGAACTGCGCTGGCTGCGCCCGGTCCGCCCCGGCGACACACTGCGCGGCACCAATGAAGTGATCGACAAGAAAATTTCGCAGAGCCGCCCGGAAATGGGCATCGTCCGCAACAAGGTGACGCTCTACAATCAGAAAGACGAACCCGTGCTGACCATGTGCCCGATCGCCATGTGGCGCACCCGCCCGGCATAAGGCCACCCCATTCGGGGTGGCCAATTACAGTCTCCCGGACCTGTCGGCGCGGATCATTCCCCCCTAGGCGAGGCCAAACGCTCATCCGGGGAACCCAGCCATGCCCAGCGCCGCGCATCTTGCCGCATTCGCCCTCATCTCGCTCGGCATGGTGCTGACGCCGGGTCCGAACATGATCTATCTGATTTCGCGCTCGATCAGCCAGGGCCGCGCCGCCGGCATGGTCTCGCTGCTCGGCGTCGCCTGCGGCTTCCTCTTCTACATGGTCGCTGCCGCCTTCGGCATCACCGCGCTGCTGATGGCGGTGCCCTTCGCCTATGACGTGCTGCGCCTGGGCGGCGCGCTCTATCTGCTGTGGCTCGCCTGGAATGCGGTGCGACCCGGCGGCCGTTCGCCCTTTCAGGTGAAGCAATTGCCCCTCGACGGCCAGCGCAGGCTGTTCGCCATGGGACTGCTCACCGACCTGCTCAATCCCAAGGTAGCGATGATCTATCTTTCGTTGTTGCCCCAGTTCGTCGATCCGGCGCGCGGCCATGTCCTTGGCCAGTCGCTGACCCTGGGCGCGACCCAGATCGCGATCCAGCGCTGGCTGATGGGCACGGTGCTGGGCGGCCTCGCCGTGCGGATGGCGGTGGAACGCTAGGCGACCTCAGCCATCACGCCGCCAACTTGCGCGCCCGTTCGCACCAGGCTTCGGCCAGTTGCGGCATGTCGGCCAGCGCACGCACCGCATCGGGATCGGCCTTGTGGCCGCCGCCGATCAGCAGGCGAAACACCCGATCGATGCTCCAGTCGGGCAAGGGCCGCTCCAGTAACCCCATCTGCGTGCCCGCTTCCGCCTCGCCTTCGCGGATCACCCGGAAATAGATGCCGCAGCGCGCGGTCTTGACGATCGTCGCCATCACGTCGCGGGCACCGAAACGATGGTCGAGTTTCCAACAAGGCTGGCGGCCATGGCTCACCTCCACCACCGCACTGCCCAGTCTGAACCGATCACCGAGGCAGATGTCGCTTTCGGTCATCCCGCGGCTGGCGATATTCTCGCCAAAGGCGCCGGGCGCGTCGAGCAGCGGATGATCGGGCTTGCGATCCCGCCACCAGCTATAATGATCCTGCGGATAGAGATGGATCGCCTTGTCCCAGCCGCCATGATGAACGGTATCGGCCACCCCGTCGCCCGCAAACCCCAGCCAGTTGATACGGATCGGGCCGGCAACCGGCTGCTTGCCGATGGCGCTATGCTCATCGCCGCGAAAGGGCCGGGGCATGCCAATCAGCAGCGCATCGATGGTCATGAAAGGCTGGGTCATGCCGCTCCATGCCATGGTTGCAGCGCGATGACGATGGCCAGTTGCGGCCAGCTTGCCCCGTCCGTCCCTAAGATCAGGCGGCGCTCAGTTCCGATCCCAGCTTGAGCACGAGGTCGCCCTTGTCGGTCTGGACCAGATAGGCGGGATCGCGGGTAGACCCGTTGCGACGGATCAGGGAGCCGGCGATCATCCGCTCCACATACCGCTCGAACCGCTCAGCTATGCGTCCCCGGCCGACACCCTGCCCCCAATTCCACCTGACCCGTGTTCCCTTGCGGAATCTCTCGGCCATCAGCAGACATCCTCTCCTTCAGGGGCAATCATGCCGGCCGGCTTTCCCGGTCAGCCTCAGCAAAATTCCCGAGACCCGCTCTGGTTCCTTGGGTTTTTCGCCGGTCTGGTCTAAGGGGCCGCGATGGATGTTACCGGACTTCGTGTCGCGCTGTTCAGCGGCAATTATAATTATGTGCGCGATGGCGCGAACCAGGCGCTCAATCGCTTCGTCGGCTATCTGCTGCGTCAGGGTGCGCAGGTGCGCGTCTATGCCCCGACCACCGATACGCCCGCCTTTCCGCCGACCGGCGACCTGGTCAGCGCGCCGTCCATTCCCGTGCCCGGCCGCCCGGAATATCGCATCCCTACTCGCCTGTCGCGCGCGCTGCGCCGTGACCTGAAGGCGTTCGCGCCCAACATGATCCATCTGTCGAGCCCCGATCCGCTCGGCCATCGGGCGCTGACCTGGGCGCGCGATCATGACCTGCCCGCCGTCGCTTCGGTCCACACCCGGTTCGAAACCTATCCGCGCTATTATGGCCTCGCCTTCCTGGAACCCGCGATCGAGGGCATTTTGCGCCGCTTCTACCGCCGCTGCGACGCCATCGTCGCCCCGTCGGAATCGATGGCCCAGTTGCTGCGCGAGCAGCGAATGAGCTATGATGTTGGCATCTGGACCCGTGGCATCGACCGCGAGATCTTCACCCCTCAGCGCCGCGATCTCGACTGGCGCCGCTCGCTCGGCTTTGCCGACGATATGCCGGTGATCGGCTTCATTGGCCGTCAGGTAATGGAAAAGGGGCTGGACGTCTTTTCCGACACGATCGACCAGCTGACCGCACGCAAGGTGCCGCACAAGGTGCTGGTGGTTGGCGAAGGGCCGGCCCGCGAATGGTTCCAGAACCGCTTGCCCGATGCCGTCTTCACCGGCTTCCAGGGCGGGGCCGACCTGGGCCGCGCCGTCGCCAGCATGGACATGCTGTTCAACCCGTCGGTCACCGAGACGTTCGGCAATGTCACGCTGGAGGCGATGGCCTGCCGCCTGCCGACCGTCGCCGCCCGCGCCACCGGCAGCGAAAATCTGGTGCAGGAAGGCGTTACCGGCCGGCTGATCCGCCCCGGCGCCATCGGCAAGTTCGCCGACGCATTGCAAATCTACTGCACCGATGGTGCTGCCCGCGCCAGCGCAGGCGCCGCCGCCGAGGCGCAGGCTGAACATTTCGGCTGGGATCAGGTAAACCAGGCGCTGGTCGACACCTATTTGCGGATCATCCGCCAGCGCGCCCAGGGTGCCAAGATCCGTTCCAGCCCTGTTCCCTGATCGGGCCGGCCGACCTATATCGGGGACGATGGCTGATCTTTTCTCTTCCGACGATGTCCTTCCCGCCGGCATCGACCATGCCCCGCTCGCCGATCGCTTGCGCCCGGCAGTGCTCGCCGATGTGGTCGGCCAGGAACATCTGACCGGCCCGGACGGCGCCATCGGCCGGATGGTGGCCGCCGGCCGCCTGTCATCTATCCTCTTCTGGGGACCGCCCGGCACCGGCAAGACGACGATATCGCGGCTGCTCGCCGATGCCGTCGGCATGCGGTTCGAGCCTATCTCGGCCGTCTTTTCCGGCGTCGCCGACCTCAAGAAGGTGTTCGCCGCTGCGAAGGACCATGGCCGTCGCGGCGAGAAGACCCTGCTCTTCGTGGACGAGATCCATCGTTTCAACCGCGCGCAGCAGGACAGCTTCCTGCCTTTCGTCGAGGATGGCACGGTCACGCTGGTTGGCGCCACGACGGAAAACCCGAGCTTCGAACTGAACGCTGCACTCCTGTCCCGCGCGCAGGTGCTGATCCTGCGCCGGCTCGATGCCGCCGCGCTCGAACAATTGCTGGACCGGGCCGAAGCGCTGATCGGCCGCCCGTTGCCGTTGGATATGGCCGCGCGCGAAGCGCTGCTGGCCAGCGCGGACGGCGACGGCCGCTTCCTGCTCAATCAGGTCGAAACGCTCTATTCGATCGACATTCCCGCGCCGCTCGATCCGGCGGCCCTATCCGCCCTGCTTCACCGCCGCGTCGCGGTCTATGACAAGGATCGCGAGGGCCATTACAACCTCATCTCCGCGCTTCACAAATCACTGCGCGGCTCTGATCCGCAAGCGGCGCTCTATTATCTTGCCCGCATGCTGACCGCTGGCGAGGAGCCGCTTTATGTGCTGCGCCGGCTCGTCCGTTTCGCCACCGAGGATATCGGCCTCGCCGACCCGCAGGCAGTGGTCCAGTGCCTTGCCGCCAAGGATGCCTATGAATTTCTCGGTTCGCCCGAAGGCGAACTGGCGATCGTTCAGGCCTGCATCTATTGCGCCACCGCGCCCAAGTCGAACGCCGGCTATATGGCGATGAAGACGGCATTCCGCACTGCGCGCGAAACCGGATCGCTGATGCCGCCGATGAACATCGTCAATGCCCCGACCAAGCTGATGAAGCAGGTCGGCTATGGCAAGAATTACCAATATGACCATGATGCCGAGGGCGGTTTTTCCGGCGCCAATTACTGGCCGGAAGAGATGAGCCCGCAGACCTTCTACACGCCGACCGAGCGCGGGTTCGAGGCGCGGATCGCCGAGCGCATTGCCTATTGGAACAAGCTGCGCGCCGAACGCGGCGCGGCGTGACATCCCGGTTCGCGCGCTTCGCGGCGATCGACTGGTCGGGCGCCAAGGGCGCGCGGCACAAGGGGATAGCGGTCGCCACCTGTGGCATCGGTCAGGATGCGCCAGAACTGGTCGAGGCGCCCGGCGGCATCTGGTCGCGCCAGGCGGTCGCTGACTGGCTGATCGCAACGGCGTGCGAGGCACCGACCCTGTTCGGCTTCGACTTCAGCTTCGCCCCACCCTTCGTCGCACGCGGCGCCTATCTGCCCGGCGATCCGACGCCGACCGACGCACCGGCGTTCTGGGCCTATGTCGATGCGGTCTGCGACGATCCCGATCTGGGCGCCGCCAGCCTGCTGGAAACCACTCATCGTCGCCATTTCTATTTCGGTAAGGCCGACGGGATGAAGGCCGGATTCCTGCACAACCGCGCCTGCGAAGCCCATTATAATGCCGGGGGCGGCGGCAAGCCCTCGACCATCTATGACGCGATCGGCGCGGCGCAGGTGGCCAAGGCCAGCTTTGCCGGCATGCGCCTGCTCCACCATATCCGCCCGCATGTGCCGGTCTGGCCGTTCGATCCGCTGCCCGCCACCGGATCGCTGGTCGTCGAAATCTATACCAGCATCGCTGCGCGCGCCGCCGGACGACCCAAGGGCCGGACCAAGATGCGCGATCTCGCCGCCCTCAACAACGCGCTGACCATGTTCGCAACCACCCCTTACGCCGGCCCGCTTGCCGCCGACCATCAGGCCGATGCCTTGCTGACCGCCGCCTGGATGCGCGAAAGGGCCGAAAATCCGGCGCTTTGGACACCTTTACCCCTGACCGGCGAAATTGCGCGCACAGAGGGCTGGACGTTTGGCGTGATCTGATAGTAAGGGCGTCCGACCCGTCGGGTGCGCCGGCTTAGCACAGCGGTAGTGCAGCGGTTTTGTAAACCGAAGGTCGGGGGTTCGATCCCCTCAGTCGGCACCATTCAACCCCCTGAAATTGTTAGGTTTTATCATTCCCCTCGGGGACGTGCGGACGTGACCAGATTTGCCGGGGGAAACTCTGGGGGAAACTTTTCCAATTTCGCGATGTCGATCTAGGTCGATGGGAAATGACAGGGCGCCGGGGGAAACTCCAGGGGAAACCGAATCACCCGTCGATCGATAAATACGTCATGCGCGACAATGACGAATCACCCGCCCCCACCCTCCGACACGACATCATGAACTTGTTCGACAGTCCCCCAGCACCGCTCGACCACCTAAGCTTTCAGGTCGATGCCATGGGCTTCCCATTGCTTATCGCGACCCTTCATCCGGAGGATCGCGCCGACCTTGGCCTGGACCGTCCCCTCCCCATGTATCCCACCCCTGATCCCAGCCCATCGGCTGTCCTGGAAAGGGTTGCTCGGAGGATGCTACGGAGCATGAACCTGCGCCGGTCGAAGGACGATCAACTGGACGATGACGCGCGGGTCTTCCCGGACCTTCATCAGCCCGAACTGCTGCGATCGGTGAATGATTTCCGCGAGGCCATCAGCGAGATTTTCTAACCCAGCGCAAACTGGAGGCGGTTGAAAAATCTTGACCGATCGATTTTATTTGCCGCCTGCGTAATGATCGGAGGCGCGGATGGAAGACCACTTGAAGGCCGCTGCGGTTGCGGCCGATATGTCAGACGACGAACTGATGAAGGCCTGGACTGCGGTCACCGACCGAGAGAACCTCTCCTACGAGCAGCAGGCGGTCATGGATGAAATGATCATCCGAAGGCTGATGCCTGATGAAACGTGACCGCCATCCGTCCTGACCATTGAAGCCGTCGCCCTGGGCGGGATGATGTTCGTCGAGGCGATCAGCACCGATCCGCCCCAGCGCATTGATCCCTCTCGACCATTTCAATGGCGACCGCTGCACGGATCGATGCTATCGCTTCGACGCAGGGAGAGAACGGATGGACGATCATCACGACGATGGCGACCAAAGTCGAAGCGGCGACGATCAGTCGGATATCGAGGCGTTCGTCTTGGCTGCGACGATCCTGGTCGCGGCTATCAGCGCGATCGTCATCCTGATCATCTAGCGCGCAACCATCGACGAAAACGGTCGTTTCGTCCCGACCCGCCCATGTTGGAGATACACTCGTTGCGCCGCCCCGACACCGATGCCACTAACCGAACGCGATCGATCGCCGATACAATCCTCGCGCTGGCAGTGCTTTGCGCATATGCGGCAGCCGCCATGCTGGGCTTGATGCGATAGGCGCGGAACAGACGCGAGCAGAAAGCGTTTGTCGGTCTCCTCTCTGGCTTGACTATGCCCCGCCGACTTTGGCGGGGTATTTTTTTGAAGGCGAACGTTTGAATCATCACCAATATGATCGCGACCGATCGTCGCTGGTCCTCAAGGTCCAGGCGATCTTTCTCGCTGCGATGATGATCGGATCGTCGGCCGCAGGCCTTTACAGCCTGCTCTAACACCCGCGTCAGGCCGGACCTTGGCGCCAGGCGATCCCATTTCGATCGCACCAGGCCGCATACGTCGTCGAACTGTTCGGCGAGATTTTCAGCCGAGGGTTCTGAAACCACATCTCGATCGTCCAACCAGGGTTCTGGTCGCGAACAGCCAACATTTTAGCTCTGCAAGCTGCGTCCATTACGCCCTTCGCCTCGATTATCCGCCGACCTTCGACATCGACGAAATCGGGCAGATAGGTGTGGGCGATGGTGTAGGGCAGCTTGATCGCTTCATGCGCGAATTCGGCCGGGACGAGCGCGGCACAACGGGCTTCGAATTTCGACCGATAGCGCGTCACGCGAGGACGCCCCACTGGGCCGCCATAGCGTTCGCGATCCCCGAATAGGTAACGCTGCGGGCCGCCCAACGGTCGGAAGACGGTCCCAGGCGATTTTGACCGCTGTCGCACTGATTGGCCCAGCGCTCCTTCCCGCCGACGATGCGACCGGCGATCCGCTTCGAACGGTCAGCGACCAGCTTTGGCAGACCTTTCAACCAAAGACCGGTGCGCTTGCTGGCATCGTCGCCGAAATCGTAGGGTTGGACATATTGATCGGCGGGTCGAATTCGTGTGCTGATGCAGCCGACCGGGTTTTCGATGGCGATCCTATCGACTGGCGCTTCCATCAGCCGCCGCACGAAATCGAGCGCCTCTTCGGTCAGCGCCGCCCGCCCTTCGACCCGCTTGTTCCAGTGAAGACCTGACGAGCAGAGATAGGTGCAAGGCGGATGCGCGATCAGGATGTCCCAATCGCGATCCAGGAAATCGAAGATGTCGCCTTGGAGATGCTGGCCCGATGATGGCAGGAGATCGCAGGACCAAGCGTCGTGGCCGCGCGCGGCGAAAGCGTCCCGGACGGTGCCGCTGAATTCGCAGGCCACCAAGACGCGAAGAGGAGTGTCATTCCTTTATTTAGGCGAGGTAGAGCGCTGCTTCGGCCGCCCGACGCTCCACCAAGCCAGGCAGCACCTTCCCGCCGCCACGGTTCCACCGGCCGAATTCCTTCGCGGCCCCGGCATGGTCGCCCGCGCGATGCTTCCGCAACAGCGTCGATTTCGCCAGCGCCCCTTCCCCGACGTTGAAGGCAAAGCTGACCAAAGCGTCGAACTGACCTTGGGACATCCGCCCGGCCAAACGATTGACCGTAGCTTCAAATCGGCGAAGGTCAGCGGCCAGCAGCTTTTGTGATTCCTGTCGGGTGATGGTCTGGCCGCGACGGACATCGGGACCGGTATGGCCGACGCCGATCGTCCACACGCCAGCCGGACAGAGGTAGGCGACGAGGCGATCGCCTTCAAAGGTGGTGATAAGCGCCCGACCAGCGGGCGACGTTTTCAGAGGTTCATTCTGTTATTTATGTGGTGGTCGCCTACGGCGATTGTCGCTAACTAACGTTGGGACATCATCGACAGTTGGGTGCGAAATGGGTGAACTTGCCACGCTATTTGTCGAAGCGCGAAGCTTGCGCGCCGACAAAGTTACCGCTCGGATCACGATCTTAGACCTCGCGAACGAGGTGGAAGCTTACGTTGTCCTCCTAGCCCATCCGCGCACTCAGGCTGGCCTTACTCCAGAAACCCCGTTGATTGCTCTGCACGTCGGCGGCGATCAGACCCACTTCCAGTTGGGGCAACTAATCGCTGTTGAACGTGGTCGGCCTTGGCCGACACCTTATAGTCGCGACTTGGAAGAACACCTCGCTAATCAGAAGGCGATGGGGGCATCTGTCTAACATCACCCCTTGGGGTGCAGGCCCTCCAGGCGTCCAGCGAGGTTCTCCAGGCGCATCACCACTTCCAGCATGCGGTCTGACAGCGTCCGGATTTCAGCATCGACACGAGTTTCCAATTCCTCGACCCGGCGCTCCAAGGCCTCGACCCTGAAATCGAATCGGGCACGCGTGTGAAGGAAGCCAAGCAGAGCGGCCGCGCCGCCCAACATGGCCATTACCGCTTCGATCGTCATACCGGCGATCACGAAACCGCCACCTGAACGATTGCTACAGCAAGCGAGATCAGCCCGGCGACCAGTTCGGGATCGACGGTGTTAAGACCGGCCAGCCCCAGCGCGGCGACAACGATCGCAGATACAACCTTCCGCGCGGTCGTAGCACCCAGAATGCCCGCGATTGCCTTGACCTTGCGCTTCATCACGCGGGCGTCACCGGCAGCGTCGGCGTGAAGGTGCCAGCGCCCGACAGCGGCTCTTCACCGTCCCATTCGCGACGTTTATTCTCCAGGGTGACCCGGCGCGTCTCAAGCTGCATCCGGATGCCCGCCAAGCTCGAAAGAGCCTGGCCCACCACCTGGGCGGTCGGATAGTCCTGCTCCAGCGTGGCGGCCTGGCCGCTGGCACGGAGGGCATCGATGTCGGCGATCAGCGCTTCAAGCGTGGCGATCGAAAATGCGTTGACCTCGCGAAGGGTCGTTTCTGCTGTGATATCCATGCGCATATTTATCATTCGACGCACACGACGCTGACCCGCTGGCTCGGATTGTTGCCGGTAGACAGGTTTCGCACGATGTCGGCGCTGAACGTGCGGGCAGCGGTCGAGCGTTCGTCATCGACGTGCGTGAAGCTGCTGCTGTGGCTATACGTCCAGGTGATGCGGCCACCGCTGTCGCCGATCGTCGGACGCACACCGTCGAGCGAAACGATCTTCGAACCGCCGCCCTGCGAGGCGACCAGGCCACCGTTTTTCCGCAAGTTCAGGACGATTTCGGCCGCCGACATGGTTTCCGTCTTCGATCCCTGATGGGTCAAACCACCGTCGCCCGACCCTGCCGAACCAAACGCCGCCAGGGCCGCGTCGTATTGCTGCCGCCCCTGCGTTGTGGCCGGATAAGTAGAGGTCACATCATAGCTGTAGACCCAGCTTGTGTTGACGGTGACCTGACCGCCATTGCTGCCAAACGCGCCGGTCGTCGTCGAAGCGTTCGCAGCCGTAGCGCTCGACGCGCCGCTGTTTCGAAGCGTGCCAGCCAACAGAGCGCCGCCGAAATATGCGGTGCCATCGACGCGAAGATATTCCTTCGCGTTGCCCTCGTTGCAATTGTTCAGGTCGCTGAAATATGGGCCAGTCCAGCGCATGAACCGGTTCCCGCTACCAAACGCCCCGCCCCAAATGGACATCCAGGAAGAGCCGTCGGTCACGATCCAAAGACCGTTTCGATACTCGGTGCGCGGACCACCACCCGGCCGGACGATCTGAAAACGATCGGCCGACACGGTGAAATCGGACGACTGGCCGTTATTGCTGGTCTCCCAGCCGCTGACGTAACCGTTCACGTCAAGCTGGACAGCGGCACGGGCCAGCGCCTGATTGGCTTTTCCATCAACCGAAGTCACGGTTTCGCTGATCGTAGTGACCGCCGCTTCGTTCGAATAAGCCGTCATCACAGACCCTTGTTCGAATTTCACCTGGCGCCAACCGATGACATTCACCGACGATCCGTCCGCTTTGTAGTGGACCAGGCGCGCCACCGCCTGGGTGGCGTTCGCGGGAGCAGTTGCGGTCAGCTTATGGACCTTGCGACCGGCGTCGGTCGTGTTGAAATCGTGCCCCGCGTAATTCGGACTACCCGACGTTTGCGAAATCCAGTTTCCGCCACCGTCAAGCCAGACGATCTCGGTGTAACAGTGGCCCGATCCAGAAAAGAGGACGTAGAGACTGTCTGCGGAAAGCGTGTAAGGTGTGTTTCCAAACACCGGCACGCGCTCGCTGTCGATATAGGTGTGCTGACCAGACCAGTCGCCAGCACGATCCGTGATCTGACCCCACCCGCCAGATACGTGCGGACTCCAGCCGCCATGGGTAGCTGACCAATAGTTCATCCCAAGCTGGAAACCGCCATTTCGCAGCAGGTTCGGCGACCCACTTTGGACGACCGTGGTCAAGTTCGCGAGCGTGGAATTCGTGGTCGCTATGGCGGTGGAATTCTGGGTGATGCTGGCTTGCTGCGCCGCCTGGGTGGCGCGGCCACTTGCGGGGGCATAGACAAGCGGACTGCTGGCCTGCTCGTATGTTTCCCTGAACATCGGACGGCAAACGAACATGTGGCTGTCGCCATTGCCGGGGGTCGTGCCATGCTTGAAAAACACAAGGGTGGCGCGGGTGGCATTGTCCGGCGCGCGACGTTTCAGCCAGCGTTTCGGCCAGTCTCGGATGAACCGACCGCCCTGCGCTCCACCTTGGCGACCTTCCCAATCGTCAGCGAGCCGGTTGCCGTTAGCATCATTCCACTCGATTTTGAGTTCGGTATCGCAACGATGGCCCGCCACCAAGGCGCTGAACTCATACCACTTACCGCCTTCGACGTTGACGCTATCGGGGTAGATTGTCGCGTAGTCGTTCTGCGCGCCGTTGATCTGATTGATACCGACGACATGCTCTTGCGGCGGACGCCAATCGTCGCCCGCGTGATCGCGAAGCGGGATGTTCGCCGAAAATGACCCCGGCGTGGGTGACCAGAAATACCAACCTGGAGTGCCGGTTTCGAAGCTACTCTCGACGAGCAGGTTGCCGCCGCCAGTGCTGTATGTTGCGACTAGGCTCAAAGTGTTGGCAACGGAAGCCGCGTCACGATTTGCGTCTGCCGCCGATCCTTGCGCCGCCCGCGCCGCCGCCTGGCTGTCGCCATTCGCAGCTTCTGCGCGATCCGCCGAACCCGACGAAGCATTCGCCGAATTTCCAGCCTTTCCAGCCTCTATCTGGGCGTTGCTGTAAGCGCTAGACGCTGCGTCCGCGCTATCTCTCGCCGTTTTCTCGGCCGTGATGTCTTCGACCGTCAGGCCCGTCATGTGCCAAAGGCCGTTGGGTGCGCCGCCAGTCGTGGCGAACTCGAAAATCGGTTTCCAGAACGGCCGCCAGGCGTCGGTGACCGTGAATTCGGCGGCGACTTCGGTAAAGCCCGGCGCATTGATCGCGACGTTGTTGACGGTGCCAGCGGGCGAGGCTTCGCTGCCATAGCCTACCGCCGAACCATCCCAGACGTTGTTGTTGGTGCCTAGCGCCCAGAGGCCAACGGTCTGGCAATTGGTGGCATTGCTGTAGAACCACGCACGCACGCGATATCGACGACCGACCGATTTCGGGATCGACTCTTTGAAGGAAATTCGATTGTAGCGGCCACCACGGCCACCGGCCTGCGCGGTGATATACGGCTGCGGCCACCCCGCGCCGGGACCATAGTCGAACTGGAAACCTGTGCCGTCGTCGCCGAGATAGACATAGGCCTTCTGTCCGGTCGGGCCGACATAGTTCGGGAAGCTGTTGGCGAAGGTCTTATCGACGCCATCGGCAATAGTGGTCGCGCGGACTTCACTGGACTGGCTTGCGCTGGCGTGCTGACCGGCCTCGTCCGCCTTCGCGGTCGCGATGGAAGCACTGTCGGCGGACGCCTGGGCGCTATCCTGGCTTGCCTTCTCCGACGTGATGTCTTCGATGCGGATGCTGCGCCAGTTGACACCGTGACCGGCACCACCGTGCGGACCATCACTGACCAGAAGGCCTCGTGCCGACTTGACGTTCGCGGGAAGCGTAGTTTCGAAACTGAACGGCGTATAGAACTGACCAGCGGGCACAGCGGTTTGCAAAAACCAGCCGTTGGTCCCCTCGTTCATCACGCAATGGATGCCAACCTGTGCGGCATAGCTACCCCAGGTCTGGGCCTCGCCGCTGATTCGGAAGCGCCGGTTCGACCAGTTTCCGGCGATCGGTTCGCCATCGTAACTGTCGCGGTCGTTCTGGCTCAGGATGTATTGACCAAGGTCGTTCGAATAGTAGACGCCGACAGCGCCGGTCCAATCACCCTTCCCGCTATCCGCGCTCCACTCGCCACGACTGACGATATTTCCGGTGGCACGGTTCTGGGCCGTCTTCGCAGCAGACGCAGAAATTCCGGCCTGTTGGGTGGCCGTGGACAGGGCCTGATTGACGTTGCTTTCGGAAGCGGCCGTTTGGTTGCGGAAACCTTCGGCGTCAGCCCTGGCGGTTTCCGCACGGACACGGTTCTGTTCGACCGCACCAGCTTTTTGCGAAACGTCGGTCTGAATCGCGACGACCTCGCGTTCGCTTTCCGCCGCAGCGTCGGCGTGGCCCTTGGCGGTGACTTCGCCGGTGACATCGCGCATTTCGAGCGATTTCAGGCGGAAGACACCTTGTCGATCGATACGGAAGAGAGGCCGACCCCACACGAATCCAGCGTCGAGAAGCGCGTTCGCCGACAGGTCCATGGTGTGAACGGCCCAGCCGCTACCCCAACCCGTCTGGTTCGGCGCGATGGTGCAATTGTAGCCGCCCATGCCGCTGGCGCTTTCGTCACCCTTCACCGCCGCCAAATAGAGCGCGCCGTTAACCGGTGTTTCGTCGGCCTGCTGACCGACCAACTTCCAGGTGATCGTGACGCGGTATGTGTGGTCGCGGATTAGAAGGGCGCGTCCCTTCGACGTGATATGCGGCGAGAAATGCGGGTTGTTGGCGACCTGGACGACGCGGCCAGTGCTGGCGTCACTGTAGGACGTGAAGCGGCCATCGTCGGCGAGCGAACCACTGGCACCGACCCATTCGGCCGACCAGTTCGTGAAGTCGCCGAAATCAGCAGGCATCATCGACTGTGCCGCCGTGCTGGCGCTCAAGCGCGCATTTTCGGACGTGACGGCGCTGCGTTGCGCGTCGTTTGCGAAGGTGGCCGCGTTGGTTTCGTGCTGGCCTGCTGCGCTGGCTGACTGTCCAGACTGATCGCGGGCGATGGAGGTCAGGCGTTCTGATTCCGCCGCCCGCGCCGCCGCGCCTTCCGTCGTTTCAGCCGCCTGGACAGTCTGGTCACGATAGCCCCGTGCCTGGCTGTTCGCGGTCTGCGCGTCCGTCCGGGCGATGATGACTTCGTCGCGGATCGTGCCGGTCTGGGCGAGGATGTTGGCGGCATCGTCGCGGACCTGTTCGGTCAGGGCGAGCGTCGCGGTCGAATTCTGGTCCGCCGCCTGCGCGTTCGAAGCGTGCTGGGCTGCCGCGTCGGCGTTGGCTTTCGAGGTCGCGGTATTGCCATAAGTGGCCTGGAGGTCGGCCGCCGTTGATTTCGCCGTCGCGACATCGGCATCAAGCTGGGCAAGCTGCTGGTTCAGAATCGATGTCTGGCTGACGGCCGAATTCGCGGTTTCCTGCGCCTGCTGCGCGGTGTCGATTGCGGTGGTGGCGTTTTCGCGCGCCTGGCCATCGACGATCTCGATCGCTGCCGACACGACATCAGCGCCGACCCACTCGCTGTAAACGCCGGTGTCCATACGAAAGCGGGCACGCACGGCGAGATCGACACCGCCGACGTTCGACCCGAAACGGAAAACACCGGACACGGGATCATGGATTGCGGCCTGTTCGGTCCAAGCGATGGCGCCTGTCGGTCGGCTCTCGATCTGGATACCGACGACGCGCGCGGACGGTGCGGGAAGCCAAGTGACCTCGACTTCGCTGACTTGCTGGCCGCCAGCCCCTTCGATGACCGAACTGCTAACCGTGAGATTTCCCGGCGCGATCGTGTCGCGCGGATTATAGCCGTCCGGGCGGATCGTGGCGGGAAGCGGCTTCTCCTCGCGGTCCCACGCGTAGACTTCGCTGGACTCTTCGCGAAGCGCCATGGTGAAGAGAAGATCGTGGGTCTCGACCTGCTCGATCACGCGGAACAGTTTCCGGTTCCAGCCACGCTCGGGAAGCGACATGGTGATCAGCGAGCCGACCTGGACGCGGAAGGCTTTCGGGCCAAAGGTCGCCGAAAAGACGCCAGGCGTCTTGGCCTCGCGGAGCAGCCACTGTTTTGCGATACGCTGGCAAGTCTCTGCGCGGGTAACCAGACCAAGATCGAGGGACAGCGTGCGCGGGATCGCGTCGGGTAGCGGATCGGTCTCGACCACACCCCAATCGACAAGCTGATAGAGGCTGCTGGGATCGGCAAAGCGACCACGCACGATGTTGTGCAATTCGCGGGTCGGCGGCGCCGGTTTCCACAGATACGGGGATGCCGAACCTGCGGCCGCGACCAGGTCGTTCGCGTCGAAATCGACCTTGGGGCCGAGCGTATCGTCGAAACCGCCGACTAGCTGATAGACGCCGGACGTATCGACCAGCTTGCACGAACCCATGGCCGCCGAAAGACCATTAATGACGGTTTCGTGCGGGTCAGCGGTCGAAAAGGTGCCATCACTGGTGTAGCGCTGAACCGTGGCGCCGGACTGGGTCAGGACGCGCTCTTCGCAGACGTTCGCGTAGGCGCGGAAATTGTCGAAGTCGATGCGATGGGCCGGGATGCCCATGCCCCACACCAGCTTGTTATTGATCCGGTAACCGAGCAGATAGGTCAGCAGCGCCAGCGCGGGATTGCGGCCGATTTCGACCGCGCCTTCCCGGAATGTCCAGGTCGCCTGGTCCGCGATGCGGTGGGAACCGCTGCCCCCATTCGTGCTGTCGCGGCGGGGATCGTAAAGCGGGCAACCCTCGACGATCGTGGTGTAACGAGATGGGATGCCGCTGGGCCAAACCTTCGAATCCAGCTTGTATCGGGTCGCGAGGTAGGCACAGCCGGTGAAGGTCGATTGCGGGGTCCAATATTTCCCCGATCCCCAGGAAAATCCGTTTCCGGGCTTGCCTTCGAAGCAGGTCTGGACGGCCAGAACGCCACCATCGTGGCTATCGACGATCGCGCCGTTCGCCCAAGTCCGGGTCTCTTCGAGATACCATTCCTTGACCGCATTGATCCGATGGCTCGCGAGCGCGATGATCTGCGCGTAACCGTCCTTTTTGGACCCGGCACGATCGAACGTTTCTGCAAAGCGCACGTCCGCACCGGCCGCTGTGGTGCCAAACACGATCTTTCGCGGGGCGCTGGGAACGACGCTGGTGTGAAGACGATCGACCAGCGACTGCGACATTGAAGGCGCCTTGCGCAGCACCGACGCGGCCGCAGCCATGCCAAGCGAAACGCCAAGGCCGACCAGCGACGACGTGATCGTGGCAAGGGTCGCGGCGGTGACGGTCGCGCCGAAAATACCCGATGCGCCGATGGCCGCAGCGATCTGCGGGGCAAAGACGACGATCGCCACCGCAACGGCGACGACCAGGACGGTCGTTACTACTTTGCCCAAGTTTCGCCCTCCGACGCTTCGAAGGGCACGCTGAAGGCGTATTTCAGACTAGCGGTCGGGACCGGGATCAGCCCGACCTGGCCAGGGCCTTCCCCGACAAAATAGCTGTAGGGGCCGACGCAGACTCCACAGGCCAGGTCCGCGTTCATGACGATGTCGCCGCGTTGAGCGAGATGGATCGACTTGGATTTTCCAAGCCACGACACCACTGTCCGAAGGAGCGTCCCTGCACCGAATTCGCGCAGCGCTTCAGCCGCGCCGGTCTTGGTGTCGTATCGTCCGCGAAACGCTTCACCGGGATCGAACCCGGTCATCGCCCGGATACAATCGGCGGCAAACAGGGCGCAATCGTGGCGGCCCCATTTGAAGGGTTCGTCGTTTACGCGGTCGAGGTAGGTGCGGAGGCGATCTTCCCAATCGCCATATCTGTGGGACGCAAGCTGCATCCCATATTTAGCTTAACCCGATTATCGCTGCTGCCAGTTGTTGATCGTGGACTGGACCGCCGCCCAGCCCGTCGGGGCCGCCTTCATCAGGTCGTCGCCATTTGCGATTGCCGACACATAGTCCTGCGACCGATCGTTAGGATCGAATTTCGGCTGGTCGAGATAGGTGCCCTGGGTGGCGTTGCTGATCATGCCCGCATGGCCTTCGATCGACAGTTTGAACGTCCGCGACAGTCCATCACCGGAGACTTCGACCGTATCCATCGTGCCCGATCGAATTCGACGAAAGACCCAATGCGGTTCAGCGATCAGGCCAGGCTGGATCAAAAGCGCGCGCCAAATCGTGGCCGTTCGGCCCTGGTATTCGGTCGGCTCGACCGCCGCAGCTTCAAGCGCGAGTGGAATCGAAGACGGTAGGCCGAGCGCGATTTCCAACGCTTCGGAGCCGCTATAGGAAAAGCTGTTGTCGCCGATATCGACGATCACACCCTGTTCGAGGGGGTGGAAGGTCTGATCGTTCAAGAGGCTGTCGGCCCAACCGGTCACCTTGATCGAATGGCCGCCAGTCCAAGCGCAGACCGTGCCGGTTTTGAAATCCAGGCGTGCCAACAGAGCCGTCGTAATGCCTGCTTCCGCAAGGGCAGCAGTGATTTCGGGCGTGGTGCCGGGTCTCATGCGCCCACCGCCTCCACAGCGGTCAGTGTGCCGAATTCGGCGAGATTCCCGCGCTGGCCGCCAGGTGTCAGCGTATAGGTCTGGCCTTCGCTCGAATTCAGCCGAAACAGACCGCTGGGCCGGAAAAATTCGACATCGGTATCGACCGCATAGGTCTGGCGAAGCGCCGGTTCGAACTGAACCAGGCACTGGCCATTGCTATCGGCGTTCGCTGGTGCGTCAGTGACTTCGAACAGTTGCGACCCGATGCTGAAAAGCTGGCCGATCCGAAGCTGGCTGGCCTGCCCGGCGACCCATCCGCCCATCGCGACGGCGGAAAGATAGGCATAGGCGGTTTCGGCGACTTTCCGACCCGTCAGCGTCGAAGTGACGGTTTGACGGGGGTAATAACGAAAATAACCGACCTGTCCGCGCAGGCTATTGAGCCAGGCGCGCAGGCGTTCGGCGACATTCTGGCGCATCGGCGGCCAGGTCCAGGTCAGCGTCCACTGGCTGGCGGTGTTGATCGTCTGCTGGACCAAGGAAAAATTGGACGCGATAGCGGCCTGGCGACGATTGACCGCCAGGCGCTCTGAATTCGGGGTGACGGCGGGAAAGGACAATGGATAGGTCGGCATCCATTATTTAGGCGGATGCCGTTCATCACATCGTCGGCCGCTGGAACCGGCCCAGCGTTCGATCACTCGCCTGTTTCGACAAGAGAGGCGCCGCCTGGGCGATCCCCTCGTAGACCATGGCGCGCACCATCGCGGGGTCGTTGCTGGTGATGTTGCCAATCGTGACGGCGGGACCGGCCTGGCCCGCGCCGCGAATGGATTTCAAGGCATGGTTCGGGACCGTCGATGCGGTGTTGCCGATCTTCACAATTTCCGGGCCGCGTTCGCCGACCACATAGGTGCCAGCGCGGGTCAGGCCACCATTAGCGCGCGCGCCGATTTTGAGAGCCGCGCCGCCCAGCACGATATCACCGCCACCGCCACCCGCGAGGCTGGTGCCAATCGACCCTAGCACTGATCCAAACAGCGATCCCAGCGGCTTCAAAATCGCTTGCTGGAGGGCGATGTCGATCAGTTTGTCGATGATCCGGTCACCGACCGCCTCGAACGCATCGCCCAGATTTCCGGCACCCCGGATCGCTTCGCGCAGACCGTCGTTGAACGATCCCAAACCTTCCGCCGCAGCGCTGCCCAGCGCATCCTGGATTTCCCCGACCGTGCGGGGAATGCCGTCGAGATACTGAGCCAACGGCCCCATCGTATCGTGGTTGACCGCCGCCGTGTCGTTGGCCTGGAGACGATCCAGCACACCAAGCCTCGCTTCCGCGATTGCCTTTTCGGCGGCGGTGGACTGTTTCGACGCAAGGATCGCGTCGATCGCAAGCCGCTCTTGCTGATACTGGAGATCGACCAGGCGCAGGCTGATGGCGCGCCGGTCAGCGGACGATCGCGCGAGTGCCATTTCCGACCCCAAAATGTCGCGGCTATTATCGAGATAAGAGTGCTGAACATCGAGTGCCTGCCGGGCCAGTTCTTCGTTTTCGCGCAGGTTGATCTCGTCCGCCCGCGTATATGCGATCTTGTCTTCGAGCAGCTTGAGCGCGTCGCCTTGTGCCACCGTCAGCTTCTTGTCGGCCACATCCTGGTCGATCGCCGCCTTTCGACGATCCGTTTCGATCGACAGGATTTCACGCTGGTTCGCCGACTGTTCGACGATATCGGACAGCAGCGCCTGTTTCGCCGACAGCAACTCCATATCGCCGGAAGCCATGTCGGCGGTGAAGCGGGCAGACTGTTCGGCTGCGATTTCAGCGGCGGTCTTGCCGGTCGATTTCTTGCCGCCGCCTGCAACGGGTGGAAGAGTGCCACCGCCGCCGCCGCCGTTTCCACCAGCAAGCAGTTTGGCCGCCGCCTCTTCTTCTTCTGCGGTCATTCGCGCCAGGCGGGCGTCGATGGCTTTGATGCGGGCTTCGTTTTTCTTCCACTGCGGCGATCCCTTTCCGATCGCGTCGGCGTCGATGCCGACCGCAGCAAGGAGCGGATTCTTCCCGCTATTCTGAGCGACTAGGGACGCGCGTTCGTCGGTCAGCGTTTTGCGTTCGCCGCGACTATTATAGCCCAGCACGGCGCCACCGATGCCGCCCGCGACTGCGCCGCCGACCATTCCAGGCAAGCCGCCCACAAGCCCGCCACCAATGCCACCAGCCAGCGCGCCCATAATCGCCATGGCCGCTGTCGGATTTTGGCTCCAGAACTGCGCTATGGCGGTCGCGATCTTGACGACCTGGTCGGCCAGGTTCCCGATGGCGTCGGCGTTCTGGACGATCGCGGATGCGAACCGCGCGTCGAGTGTCATCTTGAGCGTGTCGAGCCTATCGTTGATCTGACCAGCGTTGCGGAGCAGGTCGTCACCCAGCACGATGCCAAGATCGTCGGCCGCGTCAGCGAATTCGTCGAAGCCCTTGGCGCCTTCACCCATCAGCGCCGTTAATGTGCCCGCCGACTTGCCAAAAACCTGCAACGCCGCCGCATTTCGCTGGGAAACGGTCGGCAGCTTGCTGATACCTTCGATGGTTTCGCGCAGCGCGGTGTCGAAATCGCTAGACGTGACGCCGAGGCCTTTGAAGACTTCGCCCATCGCCTTGCCGCCAGATTGTGCGGTGCCAAGATTTTTGGCGAATTTCTCAAGCGCCCCGTCGGCCGACGCAAAGTCGCTACCGGTCATCTGCGCGGCGTATCGGAGTTCCTGGATGGATTTGGTGGTCGCGCCGGTGCGATCCGCGAGGTCAACGATCGAATCCGCGTAGTCAAATGCGGCGCGTGCGGCCGACACGAATGCATCGACCGACATCACAGCCAGGAGGCCAGTGACGGCCGTCTTCGCGCCGTCCATCGCGCGGGAGATTGCTTTGTTGGTTGCCTCTGATTGGGCCGCTGCTTTTTTCATCCCGTTGATGAATTGCGCGGATTCCAATCCGAGATTTACGAAAAGAGAACCTAGATCAGCCATCGATTATTTAGGTCGATGGTGCCTTCTGAGCGGCGATCCGTGCTTCGAAATAGGCTTCGATCGCGTCGTCGAGAGGCGGTCGTGCCAGGTCACGCAGGTGTGCCGACCATTCGGGATCACGGTCCAGCCAGTGAATTTCTTCTTTGCCGCCAAGGCCGGAATATTGCAGGGCGAGAAGGTTACGGAAGCGATCGTCTTCGACCGGCGAACCAAATGGTTCGACCTCGTAATATGCCTGCCACTCGTGGTATTCGTCCATCGACATAGTCGAAGACAGTTCCTCGACCGTCCGGCCCATTTGAAGAGCCAGGCGGAAGAGAAACCGCCGATTAGGGTTCAGTCTGAACTTTTTTTTAGCGCAGCCTGGTCCGGCACCGTGTTGATCTGCCGGATCGCGATCAGGATCGCTTGCAGCGAGGTGTAGGACAGCGCTCGAATGCGGTCGTGATCGGCCAGATCGAACAGGCGGGCGCCGGTGTCATCGACGCAGCTATGGATGATCTCCAGGACAGCGGCGTCGAACCGCTTCACCTCGGCAAGGCCTTCCCGGTTTTCTTCGTCCAGTGCCTGATCGCGCTGGAAGAGTTCGACGGCGTGGTCGTTTTCGGTCGCGACATCCATCAGCGCGATACGGTCGATCAGGCTGTAGGCGCGGACCATGACCGAGCCGCCCCATTCGGGAATCTGGACTTCAATGGTGGCGGGGGCGGCCGCGAAGATCGCCCCCTTTGAAAGGATCGCCATTAGGCGGCGGTGCCCTTCACGACCAGGCCCGACACTTCAAGCGCGACCGAACCGGCGATAACCGCGTCAACACCGCCCGACTTTTCGAACGACAGCACGGCGGCGGAAAAGGTGTAGGTCGCACCGCTCCGAAGGGTGATGACGAATTCGGAAAGTTCGCCCGACAGACGCGCTTCTTCGAGGGCGACCTGACCGGGATCGGCGGGCATATAGTTGAGCGACAGGGTGACCTGACCTTCGTCGGCCAGACCGATCATCTTTTCTTTTGCGTCACTGTCGAGATCGGTCACGTCGATGACGGAAGCGGAACCACCGCCCAGACCAGAAAATCCGGTAAGGCCCTTGATCTGGACCTTGGTCGAACCGTCGGTGATTTCAATTTTCGTTTTGCGGCTATGAACTGCGCCAGATGCCATAATTTATTTGCGTCTCCGTATGATTTTCGACGCAAAGGCGCGCCGGACGCAATTATTTAGCCAACGGCGCGCATTAACCTGTCGATCAGAGGGTGGCGTAAAGACGGAATTGCAGCATCGTCCTAAACAGGCTGATATCGGTGGTTTCGTCGATCATGTCGGTCTCGCCGATCCAGGTCACCGATTGGACCGTTTCGTCGTCCCATTCGATCATGCGATCGCGGATGTCGGCCGCCAGTTCCTTCGCGACCAGGTAGGCGGGATCGTAAACGTCGATCTGGAACGTCAGCCAGCCTTCGCCGGTCCAACCGGACAGGTCATCGCTGGGGTCGGTTGTGATCCGATTGTAGACGACGGCGGGCGTCGAATAGTCGAGCGGAGCGGCGCCGGGATACATGGGCGGCGCAAGGTCCGCGAGATGGGCGACAAGCTGGGCCTCGATCATCACACGCCTGCCTTGTCGAGGCGACGGGCCAAGACCTTTTTGACCTGATCGACGGCATCTTCGCTCGCGAGCGCAAAGCCGGTGCGGAAAAACGGGTTCGGGGCATTATGGATGCTGCCAAATTCAACAAACGAAGCGTGATACGCATCTTTGCCGACCACGATCGCATTGACGACCCGGCCAGCTTCCGCCCTGACTTTTCGCACCTTGACGTTGTTGATGATCTTGGTGTGCTTTTCCTGGACGACTTTGCCCGATTTCCGGGTGCGATTGCGGATCGACCCTTCCGCGTGCGGGCCGATTGGGACGCCTTCTTTGATCTTTTTTTGGATCACGACCGCACCAGCACGGTTAGCCGACTGGCCGACCTTGGTGGCGATGTCGTTCGACAGCGATTTCATGCGGGTATCGAGCGCGGCGAACCCGGTCGTGGTGACGGTGACGGTCATTGCGCGACCCCCTCGACCGTGACGACCAGCGTCGTGCGACGATCCGGTTCGTCGATCGCAACAATGGAATAAGTCTGACCGTCCACTCGAATTCGGTGCGCGACCGTCAGGCCGGGCCGGTAGCGGATCAGATAGCGGGCCGCAGGAACGGCTTGGCGACCGGCTCCGCGCGCTATGTCCGACGTGCGCAGTTCCAGACGCTGGCCATAGACGGTCGCGGCGACGGTCCAGGTCGATCGTTCCTGGCCGACCGCGTCGCGAACCTTCGTTTGAACCATGATTTCGATGCGGCGATCCAGCGCCCCGGCGTCGATCTTCATGGTCAAATGACGATCCGGCGAAAGGGCTGGCACAGGGCCGCGACCGTGCGAAGCGTAGCGTCGTCGATGGCGTGGCGGCTGTCGTATGCGGCCCCGACATAGACGGCGATGGCGTGGCGCAATGATGCGGGAACCGCCTTTTCGGTCGTCCAGCCAGCCGTCACGCGGACGGTGACCGGGCCAAGGTCGGGCGGAACCACTTCGACGAAAACAAGATCGCCATGAACGCTGGCTTCGACGATATCGATGTCGGTGATCGGGTCACCAGCTTGGTCGAACAGCGCGACGGCCGTTGCGTTGCTGATGGTGATGACATGGCAACCAGGGCCGCGAAGAACCGTCGCGTAATCGGCCGACACGACGATCTGGCCGGTCAGGGCCTGGACGTGATCAACCGCAGAACCGAGCAGCAGGTCGAGGGTGTCGGCATCGACATCAGGGTCAAGGCGCAGCCATTCGCGCAACTGGACGGCAGAAACGGCGGGGAATGCGGGGGCGGAAATTCTCTTCACGCCGGTATTTATCTTGGCACGAAAAAGGGCCGGGTTTCCCCGGCCCCTCTTTTGGTTTCGATCGTCGAAGCCGATTAGGCCGCGATCTTCAGAATCTTGACCGCGTCGGTGTCGGTCGGCGTGCCGCCCACGCGGGCGCGGGTCTGATACGCGACATAGGGGGCAAAGGCGTAGGGGTTATACTGCATCGAAATGCCGACGCGATCCGCGATGGTATAGCCGCGACGGAAATCGCCGAACATGATCGGGGTAGCGCCCGCCGCAATGTTGGGCATGTCTTCCATTTCGACCACTTCATAGCCCATGAAACGACCCGGCTGACCAGCTTCGAGGCCGTCCTGCCACAGATAGCGGCCGGTCGAATCCTTGAACGACATCAGGGTGCCGATGGTGTCGCGGTTGGCGATCCACTTGGCGTTTGCGCGGAATTCGGCCTTCAGGCTGTAAACCAGCTTTCGCAGCGGATCGGCGCTCGTCAGGTTCGACGCTGCGCCGCTGGTGACGTGCTGAAGCGTGCCAAACGCGCGGGCCTTGTCGGCGGTCGCGGCAGTAGCAACGGTCAGGATGCCCTTGGGCTGACCGATACCGGTGCCGTTCAGGAAGGCGGCGCCCTCCATCTGGGCGAACTTGATCGCGACCTGGTTCACCAGGAAACCTTCGATATCGTAGGCCGAATCCTCCAGAAGGGTCGGCGTGACGAACGGCGAAGCATACTGTTCGCCAAACGACGGCGTCAGTTCGATGATCTTGGGTGCGGAAGTTTCGGGACGTGCGTCCTTTTCACCAACCCAGACAGCATCGGCGCCCGTGGTGGCGAACGGAATGCGGTAGTCGGGGGTGGAAACGGTGACGACTTCGGCAACACTGCGGAACGGCGAGATTTCCTGCACGCGGGCACGGATGCTTGCGGCCATCTGCTTGGGGATGGTCACACCGCCTTCGTCGGTGCCAGTGGCGGACATAGCCTTGAATTCGGCCTGGTTGCCACGCAGGAAGGCGTTAAACGCCGACTTGAGTTCGGGATTTTCCGCGCCGTCGATGGTCGGTCGGTTACCCGCCTTTTCGAGAGCCTTCATTTTGCCTTCGATGTCGTCGAAGCGCGAGGTAACAGCAGTAGCGAGATTGTTGATCTCGTCGAGGAATTTATCGGCCATGGTTCTCCAGGTTTTTCACAGCAAGGGTTAGGTTACGCACGGCCTCAATTCGTGCCGTCAAATTATATTTAGCTTCGCCTTCGATCTCTTCGTCGGACAGTGCCTCGACTTCATCTTCCGACTCCGGGTCATCCGATGAATTTTCTTCGCCTTCGATACTTTCTTCGTCTTCGGCCTGATCATCGACCTCAGACTTTTCTTCGTCGGCTTCGGCTACGAGACCGTCGATCAGGTCTTTCGCTTCGCCGAATAGTTCGGCCAGGCGTTCGAGCGACTTGCGCTGCAATTTCATTTCTTCTGTCTCCATGTGGGATTTTACGTCGTTGACGCAGGCCAGATCATTGGCCGGAAAGGTCACCAGGCTGACTTCGATCAGCTTCACCTCGGTGATGACGCGGACGGTCTTGCCATCGCGCTTTTCGATCTCAGACGCGGTGACGAAGTAACCGATCGATAGTCCGGTGACGGCGCCCGCCTTGGCGATCGTGTGGGCATCACGGCCCGCCACGGTGTCCAAGAACACACCGGACATCTTGAGGCCGTAGTCATCCTCGTCGAAGCTGGTCCACAAGCCGATCGGCATCGCCATCGCGTCGTGGTTCCACAGCATCACCGGCATGGTCCCGGCCGCTTTATGTTCGGCGATCGACGCCGCAAAAGCGCCAGGCGCTATGATATCGTCGTAAGAATCAACATTGCCGAAAACCGCGCCGTATCCGCTGAATTCGCGGACGGACGTGTCGTCAGTAGGTGGTGCGAACTTTACTTCGCGCAGTGCCAGGGATTTCTTTTCCATGCCGATATTTATGCTGCGGCGGGCTGGGCCTGGTCGGGACCGAACAGGTTCGCGGCGGGCGTCAGACGGTCGGCCGACGGATCATCCGAACGGTCGAACCCTTCCATCTCCCTGGCCTCGTTACGGGTGATGATCCCGGCCGCGATGCCAGCGTTATAGTAGGTCATCCGTTCGACGGCGGTTCCGCGCAAAAAGTCACGATTGTCGAGACTGATGGTGTAACCGGCCGCGCGCTCTGCCGCCGTCAGAAGATGAACGGACGCAGACTGGACGAACCGGGCGTGCCAATGGGCGTCCGTATCCTGGTCATGCGCGATATGCGCCTGCTCGACGCTGGCATAGGACTGTGATCCACCGCTCTGGAAAACCTTAGTGGGCGACACGCGGAAGAACCGGCAAATCTCTTCGATCTGGTAACGCCGCGCCTCGATCATCTGGGCATCGGTCGCGGTGGCGGACATCGGCGTATAAGCGAGGTCGGCGGGAAGAAAGGCAGTCTTGTGCTGTTTTCCTGGGCCGGAATAGGCGCGCGACCATGCCTCGCGAAGCTGTCGAACCTGGTCGTCGGTCATCGGCGTCTTGGCGCTGATCAAGCCGGAGAGTTTGCCCCCATTTACGAACAGGTCAGACGCGAATTTCTCGGCGTGACGTGCGAGGCCGATCGCCTGGCGGGCTGTGTTGACCGCCGACATGCCTTCGTATGACCGCCAGGCCGGACCCTTCAAATGCCAAATCTGGTCGGAGGGGACTTCCTGACCATAGAGGAAGTAACGGACAGGCGCGCCGATCACGGACGGATCGACCAGCACGGTCACCGAACCGGGGTCCATCGGCAGCATTTCGAGAATTTCATTGGTTGCACGGCTGCGGTTGACCCACACGAAGGCGTTGCCATTCAACGCAAGGTGGAGGCCGATCTGTTCGCGAAATTCGTATGAAGTCTGCCGGTCGTTCGGCGCCAGGTGGAGCAACCGATACAGCGGATGGCGGGTCGCCAGCTTCTTGCCGCGATTGTCCGTCTGATGAAGATAGCAAGGCGGCAGCGCCAAGCCCTCCGCAATGACGCGCGCGCAGGCGAACACGGCCGAAATCGCAATCGCGGACGTGCCGAATTCCTGCTCGTCGCGTAGCTGTCGCTCGATCGTTTCGGGCGAATGAACCGGGACGGCGGACTTGGTGGCGAACGACTGCTCGACCGGATGACCGAACAGAAAGTCGATGATTTTTCCCATCGACTATTTAGTCAGTCCCAGAATTCCAGGGCGATGTCAGCGCGCGCCGGTGGCGGTTCGACGGATGAAATCGCGTGGGCCATCAGCGCAGCCACCATGCCATCGATCTTGAGGTGATCCTGGCCGGTCGGACGGCATGGCGACATCATAGCGCCGCGCCGGGTGACGCTAATGTTCGACGCCATCCAGTTCAGGCAGGCATTGTCGGGGTGGACGATCTGGCCGTTCAACAGGTCGGCCTCAAAATCGACCATTGCCGGATGCATCGTGGCCGCCTTCTGCGGAAATTCGACCACGCTGATCCCGTCGGCCGCGAGCGATTGGCTGATCGTCGCGGATTGCCAGGCGTCGAATGCAACTTGCTGGACATTGTAGGTCCGGCACAATTCGCGGATTTTCGCCTCGACCGCTGCGTGATCGGATGCACTGCCTTCGGTTTGATGGACGACACCAGATGCGCCCCAATCGGTGTAGGCCTCCCGGTTCGGCGAGCGATCCAGTGCGCCGGTCGGCAAAAAGAGATATGGCACGACAGCTTTCCGGCCGTCGGCGAGCAGGCACACGGCAACGATCGCGGTCAGGTCAGTCTTCGTCGAAAGGTCAACGCCAAGCCAGGCGGGTGTCCCAGGCGGGATGTCGAGCGCGGGATCGGCCGCCTTCGCCCAATCGACCGAATTCAACCAGCCGGACGCGCTGTTGCACCAGACGTTGAGATACTTGGTCAGCATCTCCGTTTGCGATCGGGGCGACTGAAGCGCCTTTTCATATTCGCGACGAAGATGATCTTCATCGACGCTGACGCCGTATCCCGGATTCGCCTTTTGCCAGACCCGAAAATCCCGCCAATCATCGTCGGCGTCGATCGTGTAGATCATGGCAAACTTGCTGTCGTCGCGGATCGTCCCAGTCAGCACGGCCTCGAAATATAGCTGCTCCTGGCGACACACCCCGGCGAGATTGAACCCGGCCGTCGTGATAATCAGCAAGAGGGGATCGGAACCGCGACGCTTGCCCATCCCAGTCCTGAAGGCCGCAAGCTGGGTGCCGTCTATGGCCTGGTGCAACTCGTCACAGATGCTGATCCACGGGATGCCGCCGTCTTTGGTCTTGGCGATAACTGGCTTGAAACTGCTGCCGGTGTGAGACTGGAAAATGGCGCGGGCCGACACTTCCAAGCCAAGGGCGTCAGCCAGGTCCGGGGTCATCTCGACCATCTTTTTCGCAGGGTCGAACACAGCAGCGGCCTGGTCCATCGACGTGGCACCGCTAAACCCTTGCGCGCCCTGTTCGCCGAGCGCGAAGTTCATGTAGACGCCAATGGCGGCGCCGATCAGAGACTTGCCGGTTCCGCGCGGAAACAGCCCCAGCGCTTCGCGAAAGCGGCGCAGGCCGGTCGCCTTCACAATCCATCCGAAGATGTTCGCGATGAAGAAAACCTGGAACGGCTCCAGCTTGATCGGCTGGCCTGCCAGCGCGCCGGTCACATGCGGAAGAGCCTCGATAAATTCGCAGGCGTGATCGACATATTCAGTGTTGAACTCGATGTCAGTGCGGTCGTGGTCGTCGAGATAGCGCTGACACGCGGCGCGGATTTGCCAACACGCTTCGATCTTGCCGTTGACGACTTTCTTCGCGTAATCGGTGGCAACCCAAGCATATGAATTTCGAGGATAACGGGGTAATGGCACCGTATATTTAGGGGGAAAGCAATGAAATTCGGACTTGCACTGGCCGCGATGGTAATGGTCATTCCGTCGATCGGATCGACCGCGACCGTTGAGCAATGGAGGAAGCGCCCGCCCCGTTGGGAAGGCCAGTCTTCGGTCCCGATGGACAAGCTGTTGGGATGTTTGGGTTCGCGCTGGGTCGGGACACTTTCGGCGTCAATGCGCGCAATGCCGATCGAAAACGGAATGTCCTATACGAACGACGGCATCCAACGTGACATTCTGGTCGATGTGATCGACGAAGGAAATCGGCGAGTGGTGAAGCTGTGGCTTCGGAATTTCATGGGCATCACGGCTGGCGCGAAGGAGCAAATCGAGAAACTAAGCGCCTGCGCCGAACCTATCGCCGAACGCTGAACGGACTGGCCTTCACCGGTTCGGCCGACGCGATCCGCGCCAGACGCGACTTGGCGCCCGCAATACCGAGCAACTCGGCTTGCTTACGAAGTTCCGATCGAAAGGCGGCGTTGACCGGCTCGCTCGCGCGAACGGAAGCGACGAAGACCGCCATGGTCTCGCAATAGAGGGCGACGGCGCTGCTATCGACGGCGGTCGCACCCATCGCGGCAATCCGCTCGATGTCAGTGGCCCATACTTCACGGGCTCCAGGCGAGAGCCATTCCGGCATGACCGGCACGTCGCGCACGATGTCGGGGCTGATCGAAACGACGTTGTTATCGGCGCTTTTCTTGTGGGTGCCAGCTAGCTTTTTGCGGGCTGGATCGGATAGCTTTTTTCCGGGACGCATCGTGTATTTATGGTTCTAGCCGTTCATGCTGATTTCATACCATCGATGCTTGTCGTCGATAGTTGCAAGTTCCAGGTGCCACAGGCGCATTAGCTTGCTCTGTTGCGCCAACAACCGATCCCATTCTTGGGTGTAGATCGATGGAGGACCATCCGGCTCCCACTGTTCAAGTTCCTGGATGCTTTCGATGTATTGGTCGCTCATGTGAACCCAAAGATGCTTCCAGACCTGTTCGCGCTGGTATGCCCGCCAAACCGCATTCGAACTATAACCAGCAATCGCCGCGAACAGATACGCAAGCCAGTGATTGTGACCGACCGCCGACAACAACAGAGGCGGGACTATTGAAAAGGTCAGCGAGGTTAAAATCATTTGACCAATCGAGGGCGCTTTAATGGGGTGCATGTCGATCCCGCGTTAGTTTGTCGCGGCACCGATTGCCGGTCAGGCGTTGGCAGGGCAATAGCGACCCCAAATTTTAATTCGGACGCGTGAAAAAAAACCTGGGCTGCGGTAGTCCCAATATATGGTATATTATGATTTTACCCGCCCCACTATAAGGGACGATTGTGCTGCCGGATCGTTGGTCGTCACCGCGATCCGACAGCACGGGAGCAACGTCTCTATTTAGCGTTCGGGCCTCGACAGCCTGCTAAATATCTGCCTCCTCGACCGGTTTCAAACGGAGGCAAACCATCATGCGCATACCACCATCGGCGGCACTCGGCGCCGCGACATTGATCGGCACCATCGGCTATACGATCGGCGACAACATCATCAACGTCGGCCCGGTCCAAGCTGCTTTCGGCGACCTGGCTGGACCATTCATCATCGCGCTGGTCGCGTTCTTCCTCGTTCCCGCGCTGGCGTTGCTGGGACGATCGCGGATCGCACGCGGATGGCTGTCTCTTGCGATCCTGGCCGGGGCGGCTTTCATGGGATGGGCCGCACAGTTCTTTTACGCCGACGACGTGATCCGCGAATTTCCGATCGCATCGACCGTCACGCAAATCGCTGGCGTCATCGCGCTTTGGCTCCCGCGTGCTGACGACTGGTTCAACCGTCGGGACGACGCCTGCCGCGCTTGATCCAGTCCGTCAGTTCCTGGTCAGCCATGATATCCGCGATATCATGGCCACGGCGAACGAACCGCGCTTCAACCCTCCCTTTCGCATCATTGCAGTCACGACATGCGGGGGCCAGGTTGCCCCCGTCATTGTTTCCCCCCAGCGCCAGCGCGACGACGTGATCGACCACCCTAGCAGCCGTGATCCGGCCGTCGTGTCGGCAGTATCGACACAGGGGTTCCTGGGCCAATATGCGGGCACACAGGCGTCGATAGCCGCTGGAATGGTCACGCAGATGGGTCGATCCACCGAGGCGCTGGGCGGGCTTCTTTCGGCCGAATATCGGCGGCTTGTCGGGCATCACGTATTTAACGCAATGTGGTTGGACGGCCCCAACCGCTGAACGACGCAGTCGGGGGAGATTGACCGCGTCTGCGGGACCGCCCAACTTCGACGCTACGCAAAGCGAGCTTTCGAGTCAAAAAAATTGGCCCGACCAGGGAGACGATCGGGCCAGACTTTGCTGCTGCTGAATTCGGAACGCCGGGAAATGGCGGTCTCTTGTGCAACGCGGTATGCACTACAGTTGCGAAGATAGGGTTAACCGTCGCGGAAAAAGAAACGGCCCACCCGATAGGTCGGATGGGCCAAGTTTATTCGAAGACGCGTTACCGTCTCCGGGTCGCGATCAATGCATGCGCCGCTCCAGTGTGGTTGGCAAGCGTCATTAATCTGACGTTCATTTTCTGAACGTCCCAATTTAGGCCGGTTGCGCGATCCGCTCGATCATCTTCGCGACGCCGGTCGGGTCTGTGGCGATCATCTGCAACAGGACGCGGGCAGGCTGATCCGGGGCGCGGCGGTTCTGTTCCCACCCCTTCACCGTCGGCAGCGGAAGATGATAGACCTCGGCAAATCTGGCCTGGGACAGCTTCGTCACCGCACGGACGGCCTTCACGTCAACCGGTTCGTGGACCACGTATCCTTCGCGCTTGCCCTCGTAATAATCCTTCACATCGTTTAGGCCGGACATGATCCCGGCGAAATCTTCGTCATCCACGATCATTCTCCTTTCTTAATCTCTTTCGCCGCAGCCCTGGCTTTCTTCTTCTGATCGTCCGTCAGGTTGTCCTGCTTGGACTTCGACAGGACGGTGATCAAAAAGACCGGTTCGTCAGCGTTCTGGTAATAGGTTATCACGCGGTAACCGCCGCTCTTACCCTTTCCTTCGCGTGGCACCCGGACCTTGCGAACCCCGCCGCCGCCTTCGATGATGTCGCCGATCGTCGGGTTAGCGGCAATGTGATCCACGATAGCTGTGCGCTCGTCATCGCTGATGCCCGCCGCTTTGGCAGCGCTGATATAGGTAGGAGTTTCGACGACCGTCTGCATATCTTCCCTCTACGCCAATGACGCCCAGGAGGCAAACGAAAAATGGGCGTCAATGACGCCTAGATGGTGATGTAGTTGGAGCGTTCGGGTCGGGATCGCACCGCCGCGCGACAGAGGGCTTCTGTCGTCCGCCTACTTTCGAACGCCCGTTATTTAGCTTCGCCACGGACCATCCGCGCACCAGCGTCGTCGATGGCACTGTTTGGCAGGATCGGCACAGTCAGGCGGTCGCGGACAGCCTGGTCGCGGAAAGTCATATAGCGAAGCTGGTAACCAGGAAGCGGCCGGGCCAGCCCCATTTTGCACCAGGTCGTGCGAGTTCGATATTCGTGCGGAACGCCAAGATCGGCGCATAGCTGTCGAACTGTCTCGCCCGACCAATGGGCCTCCAGGGTCATGGCTGCGTATCGACGGCCAATGGTCGGGAACTCGTAGATGGTCCGGTTCGGCCTGACCTGTGTCAGATCGAAGCCTGCTGCCTGATAAATCGTGCCGTGGCCCGACTGCGTCCCGTCGCTATATGACAGCAGCCATTCAATCTGCGGATAGTGGGCGAAAATCAGCCGACGCGCCATCGCAAGACATCGGCTTTCCGCATTTTTCGGCAGCACGTCGTCGAAGGCCATACGCGCCAGTTCCAACATCCCAGACCATGGCGTTTCGCGCACCAGCGGTAATACCTTGCTCTTGTCCATCGGCGGCCCGAACGACATCACGCCATGGCACTGGTCACCAATGAACGCGCCCAGGTGAAGCTGGGCGTTCCTGGTGTAGGTGCCGGAATAGTGGAGACGCTGGATCAACGGATTTGCGTCCCGGCTGGCGATCGGCATCAGCCGAATGTCTTTCGCGGAAATGGTCATTTCGTGGGGCGCGGGCCGTCCGGCAGGATCGGCCATTCTATGGGAGTGATCATCAGCCTATTTACTCTCGCGCGCTGCCCAGGACTGCCGGAGCCCAGCGCGCTGAAAGTCAGCTATGGTGCTGATTCGCTTGACCTTTCTGATACCGTTTATAAGAAGCCACTTGATTTTCTTAAGTTTCTTACAGACTTGACGCAGTTAGGAGACGCATAAACGTGATAATGTCTTTTGAGGATATTCGAGTAGCCTCAGCGCAACTGCTTGCCACCGAAAAGCGAACAGCAGAAACTGTCCAAGAGACAACTCCTGACGTAATAACGGCCGACATAATTAATTTCGCACAACGCTTGGGATCGGAACCGCCTCGGTTTCTTCCCGTCATAGACGATCCTTACGGTTGCTATGGCTGGTGCAGCGACGGCGTAGATGCAAAAGTCCGGGTAGCCGGAGGATCGCCTGTATTTGGTTGGACGATTTGGGAATGGCCGGAAGCATTGCTCACAGCCGAATTTCACAGTGTATGGAAATCTCCAACCAACGATCTCTTCGACATTACCCCAAAACCAAAAGGCGAAGATCGCATCATCTTCGTTCCTGATCCGAGTTACCCGCAGAACTTTAATTTCGACAATCGACCACGTAACCAGCGCATGCGTATCTGGGCTGACATTGACAAAGGCAAGGAAGCTCAAGTCCTTCTGACGCAGTTGTCGCAGAGCCAACACGCGTATGAAAGCCGCAGAGCAGAACAGGCTGGAGTTTCGCTAACAAAGTGGCTGGAACGGAAGGTTCCAAGCGATCCCATTGCCGCCGCCATTGACGAAGTCATCGCGGCAAGCGACGTTTTCGAGGCGCACTATGACTCTTTAGGCGTCGGCGGCAGCCAAATTCGGGCCGATGCTCGACTCCTTGCCCTTATGAAGAGAAAGGAATTGGCGCTTGCCGGGTTTAAGGCGCTCTGGGCGTCTCGATAGAGATTAAATCCACCATGGGCAGCCTTGCAGCCTCGACTATCGATGATGGTCGGGGCCATTTTCGTTTCAGGCCGCCATTTTCCTGTTCGATCGACGGACTTCGATCATCTCCGCGACGACCGCATCCCAATCGATCAGCGGGATCGGGAGATGATTGCCGACCGCAGGGCGACAAATGCTGTTCAGCTTGGATTCCAGCGCATTCGGAGTCAGGATGGTCATCCACTCTGCGATGTTGCAAAGGGTGCGGGCGGACAGCAATTCGATTTCATTGATATGGGTGGTGAACCAGGACAGCGCTCGTGCAGTCGTCGCAGCGCTGATCGTCCGACCTCTCGGCGTCCAACGCAGCATGTCGGTCGAAAGCGCAAGGTAGCATGCGTATTCGTAGTTCGCGAGACGGTCGAAGCTGATCGTCACAGGTGGCACCCGGTTGAACAGCGCTTCGATATGGGGGCGCAACTTCTTATCCCACTGCGTCAGGTCATGCAGCGGCGCGTTCGTCGCGATGATCAGCGGCGCGGTCACCCGAACATTATCGTAGAAGCCGGTGCCTTTTCGATCGGTCGCGATTTTGAGAATGTTCAGGCACTTGTCGCTTCGGAAAATCGTGTCGGCTTCTTCCATAATGACCGGACGTTTTCCCTTCGCGGTCTTCAGAGCGGCAAGCAATTCGCGGGAATTGGCAGGATTGGTGAAGACAGGCTCCAGGCCTTTCTCCTGCCACGTTTTGATGGCGGTCTTCGTGATCACCGTCTTGCCGATGCCGCCAGGCCCGCTCAACCAGGCGACCGGCCAATCACCAGCGACGACCAGCCCGACACTTTCGCGGGCAAGGCGGAATCCTGCGGCGACCGCATTTCGTTCGGGCACAGTCATCCAATCGGCAAAATTCATGCGTTCGCTTCCTTCAAAAATTATAAAAATGGCGCGCCATTATTGGCGATGACCGGAGTCAAAGTTTGTGGTGATTACGTCACCAGCGATCGACGATCCTGGCAGCGGACTGGCGCGGATCATGATGTGCGCCGCGACACATATGGACCGGGGTCCGATAGTGTCCCCCAGGCGGGAGGGGAAAGGAACGAAAGGACCGGGGTCCAGTCGATCATCAAAGGGTGGCCACCGCGTTTGACCCGGCCGTAATAGGCGCGACCGATGGACCTGAATACGCGAATTCAATCGTGCAAGGGCTGACACGATTGAAAGTGATGGTTAGACGGCCGTCGAACCAGATCGACCAGGGCCACCGATGGGCAGCGCACAAGAAGAATCGAGTTACGCGAAACAGAAGGCGAAGCTGCATTTTGCGATGACGATGATGACCCACATTCGTCAGGCGCGTCGGGAGATACGCACTGCTGGTGCGCGGGATAGTGATAGCGCCGTCGCGCGGTGGCTCACCGATTATAACGTTCGCCATCCTGAAAGCCCGATCAAGACTGCTCGCGGGAAGACCAAGTGGACAGCGCAGCAGGTCAATGACGTTTGCACTCCGGAGCCGACGGCGCGAGCCATGTCGGACTATCTTCAGAAAGCGGCAGACGACGCAGCCAAAGGATACGAACACGTATCACGACTCGCCGGGATCGTGCCGGACTCGGCCGATATAGAACGACTGCGGAATAAGCATCGCTTAGGTCAGGACGAAATGCTGGAGGTCGGGACCAAGCTGGGTAGGATTCTGCGACTGGAGGAACGGCCAGGCGATTTGCCTTGATCGGCACCGGCGCTGACCTGCTGAATTAATTTGTGCGTATACCACTTTCGATTTTGACTTTTGAATTGAAAGAGGTATACGGGAACAATCCCGGAGATTTTTCTCCAAAATCAATGATTTCTGTTGCGCGATCGATTCGGCGACGCTAGAGGCGTCTCCGTCAGCGCAATTCCGCGCCTTCGACATACAGAAAGCGCCACGCCATGATCATCCGCCCTTCCGGCTAACAAGCCGCATCCCGCCCCTGAAAACCTGCGCAGCAGGCAGCGGGCACCCCCGACATTCTGACTTACAGCAACCCGCCAGACGTTCTGGCGGGGAAAAGGAAATATTGCCGAATGAACAAGATGCGTGAAATTCTGAACACCCTGAAAACCCGAGGGATTTGGCCTCGGGCAAACCCGAAACAGCCCACACAACCGGCGAAAAAGACTCGTAAGGGAGAATCGTAATATGACCACTTTTGCATATGGCGAGATTGCAGCCGCAGTGCTGCGCGATGCACTCGCCAAGCTCCCGCGAAACAAATCTCTCCGGGGTGATGTTGATTGGGATTACACGAACGGTAGCTGGCGCCATTGTTCATACGCCACAGGCAAAGAAGCTTTGCAGCGCGGGGGCGAGCAGTATGGCCTCCGATTGAACCGGGTCGGTGCCAACATGCTTGTGTATGACCCCGAAGATTTGGCCGCAGCAAAGAAGCGCATGCATAAGCACGTGATCACGCACGGTGATCCCCGCAGCCCGCAAATGAAATTCTTCGTTCATAATCCTTCCCGCGAAGTGGTTCGCCGCGTCCTGGAAATGGACCCGGAAACGGCGGGCATCACGATGGGTTTCAACGGCACGATCGGCTCCGCTTGCTTCATCGTGAAACCCACTTGGCTCGATGACACCGCTCTCTCGACGATGATGGCAACCAGAGCGCACAGTGGCCGAAATTATCGCACGCACTGCATGGATTCTTGTTTCGATCGGCTGAACGCAAAAACGGTAGAAAGCCGCACGTCTAAAGCCGCCTAACCAGGCCGCCCTTCGGGTCGCACCGAACCTTTCCAACATCGTTGAAAACCACATTCCGGGGCGCGCGGGGCGCTCCGGTCGTCGGGGGAGCTATATCTGATGAACAGCACGACAAAGACCATCATCGGCGAAATTCACGCCATCGCCGCGTCCATCTTCCGGGGCCGGGTGGACGGCCACCATCATCTCGACGGCGCTTCGGTGACCGTCGCAGAACGGGACGCGATCACCGTCCAGACGATCGCCCATCCATCGTTCAACGTCACGCACGTCCACATCGGCCCCCACAGCGCCACTCGCATGTTCAGCGGAGACCGCCTGGCATTTGTGGCTTGGTCGATCCTGCTGGACGCCAATGCGTCGGACGATCCGCCCGCGCACTGGCTCGACCTGGTCGAATTCCCCGCCGCCTATCTGGCGCTGCGACCTGCTTCGCTCGCGGGAGTGCCGACCCATGACTGTTGAATTCGATCTTCCCGCCTGCCTGCGCGTGCGCGGTGGATGTCGAAGCGCGCCGGGCGGCGGTTACGAGACGATCAAGGCGCGGCTCAAAGACGACGTGGCCGATTGGCTCCGCGAGAACGTGACCGGCCGGTGGGAAGCGCGCGTCGGAACCCGATCGACGATTGTCTTCGACGACTTCGCCGACGCCGCCCTGTTCAAATTTCGGTGGCTTTGACGACCCGCGCCGACGATGTCCCCGGCGCTAGTATCCGCCCCGGCTTCGCCGGGTCAAAATAAGGGTCAGGGGCGTCGAGGAAGCCGAAAGGCGAAATCTCGGGTTGTTCCCGTCGAAGACGGGGATCGACCCGACCCGTGACCGACGCGCAGCGTTGGGCGCGCCGCATCATGTTCGTGCGAATGATCCCAGCCCGCCCAAGCGGGCAATCATCCGTCCGCCAGGCAATCCGTAATTTCGAAATTCGCGAAGCCCAGATAACCGGCGATTTCGAGATGGTGGATCATCCGCGAAGACGCTGGTGCGTTCGAACGCCAGATGATCGGGCGCCGTGATCGCAAGCGACCACGCCACCGGCGCCTTCATCGAGACCTACGGCCTCGATTTCGACGCGTTTAGATAAATATAGGTGAAACCAGCAAATCGATGTATTCTTCGCCTTGTCGTCGAATATATCAACAGATGTCACACATAAATCCCTATAGTATTAGGAGTTATTTTGTGACAGATATTAGCGCCGGTGACACGTAAACATTA
Source organism: Sphingobium sp. VMM (assembly GCF_056790315.1). Lineage (NCBI taxonomy): Bacteria > Pseudomonadati > Pseudomonadota > Alphaproteobacteria > Sphingomonadales > Sphingobiaceae > Sphingobium > Sphingobium sp. VMM. The sequence goes on along the minus strand of NZ_JBXGSI010000001.1, from coordinate 315,326 downwards.
ATAATTTGAAAGGAAACATGACCAATACCATCCATTATTCGGCCGAGCGGTGCGCCGCTGGCAAGAGCTATTCGCAGCGTGAACGTATCGTCACCACTCCCGGCCTCCACATTCTGGCCGTCGATCGCCGCGAGATGATCGAGCAGACCATCCGCAATCTCCGCGACCAGGCCGACAAGGCAGGCACCACCCCCTTTATCCGCGCGATCTTTTCGTCCGAAGGCAAGTTCGCTGGCGGATCGGCGAACGTCCGCGTCGATATCGAGGCCCTGCCGACGATCTATTCGACCGGCCACGTCGTGATCGTGACCACCCACACGGCGCTGCAAATCTCGGACCTGTCGAAGTTCGCCGGTTGGCGCTGTTATATCGATGAGACGCCTTCTGCCTTCCTTCGCGAGACGTTGAAGACCCCTGCGCTTGGATCGGCTTGGTTCGCCGCTCGATACGACCTGATCCCCGATCCGGCCGGACGTGCATTCTCGACTGTTCGGCCGCGCGAAGGCGCCCCGACGAATAAATCCGTCCGTAGCGACACCGCCATTCGCTCGCTGGAAAATTTCCACAGCCGCGTCACCGCTTATGTCGAAGCCGACGAAAAGAAAGGTCGAAAGGAAGCCGACCACAACCCGGTTTACGTCGATCTGACGACCTGGGACGACATGGACACCGACGGCCTCGAATGGACGTGGCATAGCCTTTGGCTTCCGACCGCGCTGTCTGCGTTCGATAGGATCGAAGTGGTCGGCAACGCTTTCCTGGAGTCGATCACATATATGATCTGGCTGAACCGGTGCGGGATCGCGGAAGACGGGCAGGCGCCGAAGGTCGTGTTTACGCCGCTGCCCGTGTTGCCTGCGCGGCCGTTTGCCGTCCGTCCGGTCGAAATTCGATATTTCGCCGAAGGCCACACCTGCTCGACCACCTTCCTCGACAGCGATCAGGGGCGCGCCAATCTCGCACGGGCGGTCGATTACCTGTGCGAGACGGATGACACCGGCCAGTTCGTCAACGTCGATCCGTCGGCGCACATTTGGATGACCAATACGAAGCGTCAATCGAGCTTGGCGGCGATCCCTGGCCTGATGTTGCAGCCACAACAGTCGGGCTCGAATAGCTACGCGTCGTTCACCCACGCCACGATGCTCTACAGCGCGAAGCCGTCACCGTCTGAAATTTCGATTTTCGAGTCCATGAACATCACCGCCGACCAGGCGACCCGCGCCCGCGAAACGGAAACGCTGATCCAGTTCGCCAACCGTATCGGACGCCAAGCCGACGACACGCGCAAGCTGACCATTACTGTTTACGACAGACGCCAGGCCGAAGACCTCCAGGCCTATTTCGACAGCGTCGGTCATTTCTCGACTGGCCTGGTGCTGATCGATCTTGGCTTCGCCGATGTCGTGCGCCGGAAGCCTGGTCGTCCGAAAAAGGTCAAGCCGGTCCTGACACCCGCGCAGCTTGAACAAGCGGCAATCGAGAAGCGGGAAAAGGATCGGATTCGGCAGCAGAAGAGCCGGGCGAACCGGGCGAAGGAGGCGGAACCGGCATGATCGACGAGAACCTTCGCCTCAAAATTCCCGCCGAACTGTTGTGGTGGGAAACGATCCCACAGGGACCGTTTGACTTCGCCGTATACGCGGACGAGCCGGACCCCGACGAGGGCGATGACCTTCCGAACGGGGAACTGCGACTTCCCGCGAAGATGCACGATTGGCTGATCGACCATCGCGAAAGCGTGAGGATCGATCGGGAATCACCCTGCGAAGCGCTGATCTTCGCGGACAGGGAAACGGCGGCCGTCTTCTGGCTGATGTTCGGCGATGATTTTTGCGAGGTCGTGCGGGAGAGAGAGCGCAGACAGCGGGCTGCGTCGGTTACGATGGCGGCATTGCTCGGACGAATCAAACGGACGCCCTGAACAACAAAGAATGCCCCGGACCATTTGTTTGATCCGGGGCAAGTCGTAGTTTGAAAAGAAACAATCTAAAAGACCTTCCTCTTATATCATCTTTCCAAATCAAGTCCAAATATAACTATCCATTGTCGATGATAAATAAAAGTATCAATCATTTTGGTGCTTTTAATTATGATTACCGTTACTGCATTCGGCCAGGCAAACCGGCCGACCACTTCCCCCGAAACTTTCAAACCGATCCCTGGCTTCACCCGCTACCGCGTTTCCGACCAGGGCCGCATCGCTACCGCTTCCGGCGCGATCATGGCCGACTACGACAGCGGCAAGGGTTACCGCCAGATCGTCCTGATCGACGACAACGGCAAGGCCCGTCACATGTATGTCCATCGCCTGGTGCTGATGGCGCACGACAGCCCTCCTCCCTTCGAAGGCGCACAAGCCGCCCATTGGCCGAACGCTGATCGCAGCGACAATCGCTTGGCAAATCTTCGCTGGGCCACGCCTCGCGAAAATGCCGCCGACAAGCGTCGCGCCGCCACCACCCCGACCACCCTGCATTGAGAGTTCCAAACCCGTGATCACATTCGACCTTTCCGCCCTCCTCGACTTCCCGTCGATCGTCACCGAATTCGCGGAGGATTTCTGTTGCGACTATGACATCGACGATGTCCACGATTTCATCGCCCGCGCTTCGAAGCGCATCGGACCTGACCTCGACGCCGCCATTTACGCCACCGTCCAAGTCATCGACGGCCGCTTGGTTCTGCAAGCGTCACCGCATCGTCGCGCCCTTGGTCATTTCGTCCAGGCGCACCGAGACATGATCGCGGAGGGCGCAGCATGATCGACCGAACCATCACCCACCGGCTGATCACCATCGAGAACCGGCTGGACCGCGTCGAGACCAAGCTGGACCGGCTGCTCGACATGCTCGACCCGAACGGTCCCGACCAGCAGGCGATGCACCACGATCTCGAAGCGATCTTGTCATCGATTGGCCAGGCCGTGCTGACCCCTGCGGCCAGGGAGGTGAAGGGATGACAACTACGACTTTCACACTGCCGCGATCCCTCTTGCAAACCCGCGACCTGACCTTTCGTGAATGGTCCCAGGGGAAGCGTGGCGAACGCCTGGTCGGCCGCTTGGGTGTTTGGATAGAAGAGAACGCCCACGCCGATCATCGCATCGACGGCCGGAAGCTGACGTTCACTGATGAAGTCGATGCTGTCTTTTTCGCCCTTATGTGGCGAGACACAATCTCGGCCGAACTATCGGCCGAAGAAGAACAGATGGCCGCCGTTCGAAAAGCCTTTGGATGGACACCCCACCACCTTTACGCGGCCGTGACCTATTCATCGCTGATCGGTTTTGCGCGGTGCTATGCTGGGGGACAGTCGGAATGACCGACCATCTGGCCCGCCTGATAGCCCTTGCGGACGCTGCCGATCGTGGCCTGGTCAAAACGGTGGACGTGACGGGCTGGCCCGACGATCGGGTGATGGCCGCCCTGACCGACCTCGATGTCGTCGTCCTGGTCGAACCGATCACCGAAGATCGGGTCAGCCCGAACGGCGCCGTCGAGACCCGAACCGTCCCGGCCGGAACAATCGGCACCGTCGTCTCCGTATATGGTGACGGATCGCTGGAGGTGGAATTTCCGGCGACGACGGTGCGGGTGACGGCTGGCCAGATACGGCCGGAATGACGGGGCGCGACGACGATAGCGCCAATCCGAAAATCTGTCGATTTAATTGATTTATCGGCGAAACGCGGTGACCCGGCTATGATCAGGCTTCAACAGTTTGAAACCATCTAACACCATGTCTGACTACTATCTGTCCCAGGCCGAAGCCATCCGTCTGACCGGTTTGTCGCGCACCACTATTTTCCGCATGCGAAGGGCGGGGGAATTTCCCCCGCCCCGACAGTTGACCAAAAACAGGATCGGCTATCTGGCCAGCGATATCACCGCCTGGCAGACCTCTAGGCCGCCTGCTTGATTGCTTCGGCTCGCTGGACGCTTTCCTGTCGGATCGCGTCCAGTTCGGCTTCCCAGACCAGTAGCGCGCGCTTCTTCTGTGCCCTGTAGGCCGCCCGGTTATAGACGCCTGCCACGTCTGATTTGACGCCACTGATGTGGTTCAGCGTCGCTTCGACGATGGCCGGTTGGATCAGCGGGTTACCGTCCTCGTCCGCCAGGTCGTTCATCATGGTGGCAACGGTGCGCCGCAAATCATGCGCCGTCCAATTCTCCAGCCGAACCCCCTCCGCTGTTGCAATTTCGACCGTGCGTCCGAAAACCATGTCTTTCGCCTTGCTAAATCCCGACATCGGCACTGTAGGCTTCGACACCGAATTGAAGACATATTCGCTGCGGTTAGGTGTTTTCAATCCGCTCAAATATTCCAGCGTGTTCGGCGTCAAATCGAGTAAGAGCGGCAGGCCATTTTTCGTTCGCTCGCCAGGGATGAGCCAGCTTCCCCCATCAAGATCGAATTCATGCCAAGGCGCTTCTGCTGCTTCATCTCGACGAACGCCTGTGGCAACGATCAGGCGCAAACTCCTCGCATAGGGTCCGTAGAACTCTTGGCTGTCGATCATTTCGTCGATGACGCGTAGGACGATTCCAAATTCGTCGCGGCGAAGCACCCGATCGCGCGAGACTTCTTTGGTCGGCGCCATGACATATTCGGCCGGATTGGTCGTCATCAGCGTTTGACTGCGGTAAAAGCTCAATGCGCGTTTGAAGATCGTCTTCGTCATCGAGAGAACGCGATTGGCCCTGACCGGCGCGCGCTGGCGCACTTTCTCGACCATGCGTTCGACATCTTCGTGCCTGATGTCGGCCATTACCAGGGCGCCCAGCGCAGGCTGTATGTCGTTCCGCCACATTCCCCGCGAATTGGCTGCGTCGTCCAACACGTCGATAAAGCGCGGCTCGTAAATCGTCCAAAACCAATCGAGCGTCCGGCTGGCGCGATCAGAAGCCGCAGCGGCCGCCGCCGCCGCCTTTGCCTCTTCCTCCCGTCGAACCGCGTCGAGATCGATCCCAGCTTCGCGCGCAGCAGTCAGCTTGTCGGCCCAATCACGCGCTTCTGCCAAGCTGTGCGCGGGATACGATCCCAGCGTCTTCTTCTGGACCGCCGAAGCCCCTTTCGCCTTCCCGCGCCAAGCCCACGACTTTTTCCCGCCAGGCGCAGGCTGCACGATCAGATAAAGGCCGCGACAGCCAGGGTCTGAAATTTCCTGCCGCTTATCGGTCGCCTTGACTGCCTCGACCCAACGGTCGGTGAATGCCTTTTTCGCTGCCATACTTCCCTCCGAATGTTTCCCCCGATACCGAAGGTCAGAATCCAGAGCAACACAAATCCGGGGGAAACTTGGGGGAAACTTTTGTCGAAACAGCGCAAAACCGCCTGGTTCGACCTGAAACAAAGAGCGTGGAATAGACCGTTGTATTTTATAGAATTTTCAGGTTACAGGCAGTTTCGCTCGGTTTCACCGAGAACACGGCTTTTCGGTTTTGTAAACCGAAGGTCGGGGGTTCGATCCCCTCAGCCGGCACCGACGGACTCTTGAACGGTGCGCTCATGCGCACTCGATGGCACTCGGCATCCCGGAAACAAAATGGGGGCCGACATCGCTGCCGGCCCCCACTAACGTCGGTTCCTTTCGGCCACATGCCCTTGCGGGTTGCGCCTTCCGGTCCGGCGATGTGATGTGTTGCCACATCTTCGCGCGGGAGAACGAGCCCGAAGGCCTGTTCACCCATGCTGACCTTTCATCCGAAGCCCGACGTTCACTTTCGCGCGTACCCGGCATCATCCTGAAAGGCTTGGATCCGATCGTCCCTGCCATCCTCGCGCATGGCAGCTTCCAACGGACCATCAGGGCAAAAAATCCTTGATTTCTCTTGGATTTTCCGGCTTTGGATCGCTCCGTTCCGCCTGTCCCGATAAGAGGATGCTGTCACGATCCGCGAGTCGGACAAAGCGGATTCCGACAATTTGAAGACAGGTCGCGCCACAAATCTGTGGATAACTTTGGATAAGTCTGAAAATCGGCGGAAATCCGCGCGCTTCAGGCGGGCACCCAATCGGGCGGCGCGAGCGTGAAGCCGGCAAAGTCGAAGCCTGGCGTGACCGTGCAGCTGACGAGCGCCCATCCGCCAACCGGCCGTGCCGCCTGCCAATGATGCGCCGGGAACAGGCGCTGCGGCATCTGTCCCGCGGCGATATCCGGGCCGAGGTGATGATCGACGCCAAGCCCCTGCGGCGGAGCTATGCCCAGGACGATCGGCGCCCCCGCATGCCAGAACCACATCTCGTCAGCATCGACCCTATGCCAGTGTGATCCCTGATGCGCCTCCAACAGGAACAGGATCGCCGTGCCGGCCGCCCTCTGGCCCACAGCCGCCTGTGCGCGCCAGGTTTCGCGATACCAGCCGCCTTCGGGATGCGGGGCCAGGTCGAGCGCCCGGATCAGTCCGGCAGCATCCTGCCCGTCGCCTGCGTTCATCGCTTCACCTCAAATTTAATTTCTGCTGAAACAAAAACTTATGCCGTTGTCAGAGGTTCATGCAACCTAGGTCAATAGGCAGGGGTTCAATCGGCTGACAACGCAATTCGGAGGAGATATTATGCGTAACGCCCTGATGGCCATGGCCGCCCTGTCGCTGGCCATTCCCGTGTCGATGGCCGTTCCCACGGACGGCGCACAGGCCCGCAAACATTATCGCTACAAGGAATGGCGCGGTCGCGACGGGCGCACCTATTGCCGCAAGTCCGACGGCACGACCGGCCTGATCATCGGCGGCGTCGGCGGCGCGCTGGTCGGCCGCGCGATCGACACCCGTGGCGACCGTGCGACCGGCACCATCCTGGGCGCTGCTGGCGGCGCACTGCTCGGCAAGGAAATCGACAGCAAGCGCCGCTGCCGCTGATCCCGTCGTCAAGGACAACGAAAAAGGGCGGCTTCCCATTGGGAAGCCGCCCTTTTTGATGGCCGAGGCCAAATGGCTTAGTTGGTCGCGCCCGAAGCCGCGCCGCGCGCGTCATCGACCTTGAACGACACGGTCTGGCCGCCCGAGACGCCCGAAACCTTGTCACCCTTGACCTGCAGGTTGAAGGCGACGGCGTCCGGGTAACGACGGCCCGAGATCACCTTGCCGGTCTTGGTATCCTTGACGTCATAGACGTAGGTGTAGCCTTCGTGGGTGAAGCGCTGCTTGGCGGCGTCCTGCGCATTGGCGGGGGCAGCGACGGCAACGATGGCGCTCAGGGCGCCGGCGACAACAAACTTGGACAGCATTCGCATGGGTGTGCTCCTTGTGAATGCCCTCAAACACCTCTTGGACATTCTGTTCTGTTGCCACCCATATGTTGCAGCGCAAAAACTCATACAATCGCAAAAAACGGCGTTCCAGTTGCGCGGAACGCAATCGAGATCATCTCGTTTTTCTAAGCCTTTGACAAGGCGACGATATGCTCGAACTGCTGCGGCGTCAGCGGCGCGACGGACAGGCGCGATTGCCGTAACATCACCATGTCGGCCAATGCCGGGTCCGCCTTCATCGTCTTCAGCGTCACCGGGCGATCCAGTTTCTTGTGCGGCGCAACATGTACCGCGATCCATTTGCCGGTCTCGTCGGTGCTGTCCGGCGCCGCTTCCTCGACAATCTCCATGATGCCGACCGCCTCGACGCCGATATTGCTGTGATAGAAGAAGGCCAGGTCGCCCTTGCGCATCGCCTTCATATGCAGTTGGGCGGCATGGTTGCGCACCCCGTCCCATTCCGCCTTCCCCTTCTTGACCAGGTCGGCATAGGAAAAGACGTCGGGTTCCGATTTCATCAGCCAGTAGTTCATGCCGCATCCTTGCATCAGGCGCCAAGGACGATCAAGGATGGGAACCATGGCGGCTGATCGCTATATCATCCGCAAGCAAATCGATCTGGAGAATATACGTGTCGCAATCCGTGCTGGACCAGGTGCCCGTCCTGTCCATGGCAGAGATGAGCAAGGGCGATTTCGCCGCCGCCTTCGGTGGTTCCTTCCAACGCTTCGGCTTCGCCATGGTCAAGGACCATGGCATGGACCAGGCGCTGGTCGACAAGGGATGGGCGCTGGCACGCGAATTTTTCGCCCAGCCGGTCGAGATGAAGCGCGCCTATGATGCCAATTTCAATGGCGGCCAGCGCGGCTACACCGCTTTCGGCGTGGAGATCGCCAAGGGCGCGAGCGAGAATGACCTCAAGGAATTCTGGCATGTCGGCCGCGACCTTGCGCCCGGCGATCCGCTCGCCGAAACCATGCCGCCCAATGTCTGGCCGACCGAGATGCCGGCGTTCCGCGACGTGTTCGCGCCGCTCTATGCCGAGTTCGACCGGGTCGGCGCCGAACTGCTGTCGGCGATCGCCCTCTATCTGGGCCTGCCCGAACGCTGGTTCGACGGCCCGATCAAGGATGGCAACTCGATCCTGCGCCTGCTCCATTATCCGCCGGTGTCGCCCGAGGCTCCGGGCATCCGCGCCGGCGCGCATGAGGATATCAACCTCATCACCCTGTTGCTGGGCGCCGAAGAAGGCGGGCTGGAGTTGAAGGATCGCGACGGCAACTGGCTGCCGGTCGTGCCGCCGCCGGGCGCGCTCGCGATCAATGTCGGCGACATGCTGCAGCGGCTGACCAACCATGTACTGCCCTCGACCAGCCACCGCGTCGTCAATCCGCCGCCCGAACGGCGCGGCCATTCGCGCTATTCCATGCCCTTCTTCCTGCATCTGCGCCCGGACTTCATGATCGACGCGTTGCCGCAGTGCGTGACGCCGGACAATCCGCGCCGCGAGGAACCGATCAGTGCGCATGACTATCTGACCGAGCGACTGATCGAGATCGGCCTCATCAAGAAGGCGTAAGAAAAGGCCCGCCGCTGCGTCCGGCAGCGGCGGGCCTTTTCTATATGCGTCGCTAGCAGCGCTTATTTCCGGCCGCGGCCCAGGGTAATGCCGATTTCCTCGCCCCGCTCGCTCAGCGCCAGCTTGACGATCTTCACCTCGACATGGCGGACCTTGTCGTCCTGCAGGAAGATGGTCTCGATGATATGGTCGGCCACCCCCTCGATCAGGGTGAAGTGCAGCCCCTCGGGCAGCGCGGTCGACGCGGCATGCTTGAGGTCCATGTAGTTTTTCGACTCGCTGAGCGGCGTATCGGGATCATAATGGTCCGCAATCCGCAGCTTGGCCCGGATCGAGATGCGCAGCGGCTGGGGCAGATGCGTCTCTTCCGAATAGATGCCGGTCAATACGTCGACGTGCAGGTTGTTGACCTCCAGCGTCAGATAATCGTCAAAAATGCTGTCCATAGCTCGCCATGTCCGGTCGCGCGAAGGGCGCGGGTCCAGTTTGATCTTTCCTTTTGCGGCATGGACGCTATAGGCCCGCCGCTTCCGGCGCGGTCCATGCGCCATTGATGGCGGATCGGCAAGACATGTCAGCAATTCTTCCCCTCGACAGCCAGCCCGCCGACGCGATCGAGGGCCTGCTGGACGCCGCCTTCGGTTCTGACCGGCACGGCCGCACCGCCTATCTGATCCGCGATGGCATGCCCTGGCTGCCCGCCCTGTCCTTCGCGGTGCTGGACGAAAAGGGCGAATTGATCGGATCGCTGCAAAGCTGGCCGGTGGCGCTAACCCACGAGGATGGCAGCCAATTGCCGTTGATCATGGTCGGCCCGGTCGCGGTTGCGCCGGCGCATCAGAAGGGCGGCCACGGCCGCGCGATGATGAATGCGGTGGTCGCCGCCGCCCGCGCACAGGCGTGCGAACCGCTGATGATGATCGGCGATCCGGAATATTATGGCCGCTTCTGGGGCTTCACCGCCGACGGCACCACCGGCTGGGATTGCCCCGGCCCGTTCGAGCCCCGGCGCCTGCTCGCCTTGTCGGTCGATGGCCGCCCGGTCGGCGGAACCGGCATGCTGTCGCCGCGAATCACCGTTACCGCCTGACCCAACCGAAAGACCTTTACCAAGCGGGCCGGCCGCTCCTATCTGCTTTCCATGCCGATGGAGCCCCTGCCCGACCTCGCCGAGCTGTCGCTCGCCGACATTGCCCGCCTAGCCGCCGAAAAGCGGCTACCGCCGGTCGAGAAATGGAATCCCGACCATTGTGGCGACAGCGAGATGCGGATCGCGCGCGACGGCACCTGGTTCCATCAGGGATCGCCGATCGGGCGCGAAGCGATGGTCCGGCTCTTTTCCACCATATTGCGGCGTGAGGGCGACGGCTCCTATGTGCTCGTCACCCCGGTCGAGAAACTGAGCATCGCGGTCGAGGATGCCCCCTTCGTTGCGGTCGAACTCAAGAGCGAGGGCGAAGGCAGCAGCCGCAAGCTCGCCTTCCGGCTCAACACTGGCGAACTGGTGCCGGCCGGCCCCGACCATGCCCTGACCCTGCGCGAGAAGGAGGATGGCCCCCATCCCTATCTCCACGTCCGTGCCGGGCTCGACGCGCTGATCGTGCGCAGCGTCTATTATGAGCTGATGAACCTGGCCCTGGATGAAGGGGGCGAGCGGGTCGGCCTGTGGAGCGAAGGCCGCTTCTTTCCGCTGGATGGCGCGGCATGACGCTGGCCGAGCGGCTGCGCGCCGCACTGATCGACGGGCATAGCCGCGATATCCAGTTGCTTCCGTCCGAAACCCGCGATCCGCGCATCGTCGGCGACATGGCACTAGCCCCCGCCGCCGTGCTGGTCGCGATCACCGACCGGGCCAATCCCGGCCTGATCCTGACCCAGCGCTCCGAGAAGCTGCGCAAACATGCGGGGCAAGTCGCCTTCCCCGGCGGCCGGGTCGATCCCGACGATGCCGACGAGATTGCCGGCGCCCTGCGCGAGGCCCGCGAGGAAATCGCCCTGCCCTCCGACAGGGTCGACATCATCGGCACCTCTGACCGCTATCATACCTTCACAGGCTTCGACATCGTGCCGGTGCTGGGCGTCATCCCGCCCGACCTGCCGCTGCGCGCCCAACCCGGCGAAGTGGCCGACTGGTTCGAACTGCCGCTTGACTATGCGCTCGATCCGGCCAATCGGGTGCGCCGCAGCCTGATGTTCGAAGGCATCGAGCGGCAATATTATGAAATCGACTGGCAGGGCCGCCGCATCTGGGGCGTGACCGCTGCCATCCTCGCCAATCTTTCCCGCAGGCTCGGCCATGACCCGCATTCTTCCTGACGCCCCGTGGCGCCACCGCTCCGGCCTTTCCGGCCTTCTCGCCGCGCTCGACGCCGACCAGGGCCGTGCCCGCTATGTCGGTGGCGCGGTGCGCGACGGGCTGCTCGGCCTGCCGGTCAATGATCTCGACATCGCCACCAGCCTGATGCCGCAGGATGTGGTCGATCGGCTGAAGGCGGCCGGGATCAAGGCGGTGCCGACCGGGATCGAGCATGGCACGATCACCGCCGTGTTGCCCGACGGGCCGGTCGAGATCACCACGCTGCGCCGCGACGTCAGCACCGACGGCCGCCGCGCCACCATCGCCTATACCGACGACTGGCAGCAGGACGCCGCCCGCCGCGACTTCACCTTCAACGCCCTCTATGCCGATCCCCTGACCGGCGCGATCAGCGACTATTTCGGCGGCGTGGCCGATCTCGACGCCCGGTACCTGCGCTTCATCGGCGACGCCAGCGCGCGGATCGCCGAGGATCATCTGCGCATCCTGCGCTATTTCCGTTTTCTGGCCCGCTATGGTGACAACGAAGTTGACGCATCGGCCTATGATGCCTGCGTCGCCGCCGCCAACAGCCTGATGGCGCTGTCGCGCGAGCGAATCGCCGACGAACTGCTCAAATTGCTGGTGGTGAGTGATCCCGTGCCGGCGCTGCGGCTGATGGTGGACGGCGGGATCTGGCTGCCGGTTCTGCCCGAAATCACGCACGGAGGCATCGACCGACTGGCAAAGTTGATTGCGCGGGAAGAGGAGGCGAGCATAGCGCCGTCGGCACTGCGCCGGCTGGCCGCGCTGGTGCCGGCCGACGCGGCGCTGGCGGACCAGATCGGCGCGCGGCTCAAACTCTCCAACAAGGCGCGCAAGCGGCTGATCACCGCGCTCGAAACCGCCTCCGCACCCGAAGGGCCGCGCGCGCTGGCGCACCGGGTCGGCGTGGAAGGCGCGATCGACCGCATCCTGCTCGATCCTGCCGCCCCCTTGTCGGCACTGGCCCCGCTCGACGGCTGGACGCCGCCCAGCCTGCCGATCGGCGGCGGCGCGCTGATCGCGCGCGGCCTTCAGCCCGGCCCGGACATTGCCCGCGCCTTACAGGAAGTGCAGAAATCATGGGTGGCGGAGGATTTCCCCGACGCCGACCGGGTCGGCGAAATCGCCGATCAGATCGTTTCGAAATTCCAGCGCACGCGCCAATAGTCGAAGGCATCGGCTTCGCACATAGGGCGGGCAAAATAATAGCCCTGCCCCTGCCAGCAGCCCATCTTCTGCAGCATGTCGGCCAGTTCCTGGGTTTCGATACCCTCGGCCGTGACCCGCAGGTTGAGCGATTCCGCCAGTGACAATATGGTGCGGACGATCACGGCTTTATCGTGATCTTCCAGCATGTTGGACACGAAACTTCGATCAATTTTGAGGATATCGATCGGCAGGCTGTGCAGGCTCGCCAGGTTGGAGAAGCCGGTGCCGAAATCGTCCATCGCGATCGGCATCTGCAGATCCTTGAGCGCGAACAGCAATTTGCGCGCCTTGTCCGGATCGGCGATGATCGCGCTTTCGGTCAGTTCGGCGGTCAGGCGATGGCCGCCAATGCCCGAATAGCGCAGCGCTTCCTCGAACATCGATGCGACATCGTCGCGCGCCATCTGGATCGGCGACAGGTTGACGTTGACGCCGACCGGCAGGGCCTGGCCAAATTTCGCGTCCCAGCGGCTCAGCGCCTGCGCGGCTTCATAGGCGGCCCAGCGACCGAGCGGGGTGATGAGACCGCTCTCTTCCGCGACCGGCACGAACTCCACCGGCGAGACATGGCCCAGTTCCGGGTCATCCCAACGCGCCAGCGCCTCGAAACCGGTAATTTCGCCGGTCTGGAGATGGATCAGCGGCTGATAGGCCAGGGTCAACCCGCCATGGGCCAGCGCATCGCGCAGCCGGCTCTCGATCGAGAAGCGGCGCTGCGCTTCCTTGAGCACGCCATTGCGGTAAATCTCGACTTTGCCGGTGCGCTTGGCGATCTTGACCGCCGCCTGCGCCTTGCGGACGACATCGTCCGGATCATCCTCCAGATGCGTCGACAGGGCGCAGCCGATCGCGCAATCGACGCGGATCTGCAGGTCAGACAGGCGGATCGGCGAACTCAGCGCCTCCCTGATCCTCTGAACGATCTGAAGAGAGTCAGACAAGCCATTGTTCAAGCGTGCAAAAATGGCAAAGTCATTGCCGCCGATGCGGGCCAGCACATCGCCCTGACGCAGGCAGGATTTGAGCCGCTTGGCGACCGTGATCAACAGTTCGTCACCCGCCATCGGACCCAGCGATTCATTCACCCGGCTGAAGCGGCTGAGATCGATCGCGATGATACCGAACTGGGCATTGTCCGGCCAACTGCCATTGGCCAGCCGATCATCGATTTCCTCACCAAAGCCGGTGCGGTTGGGCAGCGCGGTCAGGCCATCGGAAAGCAGCTCGCGCCGCAAATTCTTCTCTATCGTCCGCTCGCTGGTGCGATCGATCGCGGTGAAGAGAAATTGTTCGGCGCGCGCGCCGGTGGCCCGCAGCCGTCCGAGCGTGCAGAGAAAATATTCAGGGCCAAGCTTGCCGTCGCGGCGGATTTCGAAACTTTCCGAATCGCGATCCGACTGGGCAAAACCGGTGACGCGCGCGCGCCATTCGGCCGATGCCTGCGCCGTTGCGGCCGTCCGTTCGCGATGTTCCCGGAACGCCTTGAGGAACGGTTCATTCGCCTCAACAATGTTTATGACATTGTTTTCACATGATAAAATTGCCGCAGCCTGCGACAGGGCGGTGAGCCATTCGCTCGCTCCGATCATGTGCGGCAGATGCGAGTCATCACCCCCGGGCAAGGGGAGGCCACTGGTCTGTTCAGGGGGCCAGCTACGCACCGACATGGCTTTCATGCCTCTGCCTTATCCGCCAAGGGTAAATATTCGGGAAACGAACATCTGCCGATGGTGCTGAATTTGCGTCAGAACTTGTTGTCGCGCGGGAAGCCTGTCGGTGGCATGCGACCGGCGGCGCCGCGTGCGACCCGCCATGGCGTCATGTCCGCCTCGGTCCGGGTCCGGCCGGTCTCGCCACCCATCGCCCAGCTGATCCCGTCGCTCAAGCGGAAGGCGATCGCGTCGGACAGGCCGCCGTCGCGATAGCGCTGCATCTGCACCCCCTGCCCGCGCGCCATCTTGGGCATTTCGATGATCGAATAGACCAGCAGCTTCCGGTTCTCGCCGATGACGGCAATGCTGTCCGCCTCCGGATCGACCGCATGCACCACGGCAAGCTTCGCGCCCGTGCGGACATTGACCACCTGCTTGCCCTTGCGCGTCTCCGCCAGGATATCCGCCACATCGGCAAGGAAGCCGCGTCCGTCAGACGAAGCCAGCAGCAATTGCCCGCCCGTCCTGGCCGGCATCAGCGCGACGATGCCGCCCTGATCGTCCATGTCGACCATCATCCGCACCGGATCGCCAAAGCCGCGCCCGCCCGGCAGCTTGTCCGCCCCCAGCGTGTAGATGCGCCCGCTCGACGTCGCCATCAGCAGCTTGTCGGTGGTGTATGCGTGGAACGCGAATTGCGGCCCGTCGCCTTCCTTGAACTTCAGCGTATCGGCGGCGGCCAGGTCGCGATGTCCGCTCATCGCACGGATCCAGCCGCGTTCGGACAGGATCACCGTCACCGGCTCGCGCTCGATCATCGCTTCCAGCGGGATTTCGCGCGCCGGGCCGGCTTCCTCGACCAGCGTGCGGCGCCGGCCGATCACCGTATCGGGGCCATAGCGCTTGCGCAGGTCGGCAATGTCGCGCTTCAGCCGGGTGCGCTGCCGGGCCGGGCTCTCGACCAGCTTTTCCAGCTCCGCCTGTTCCTTGACCAGCTCGGCATGCTCGCGCCGCAGCTCCATTTCCTCCAGCTTGCGCAAGCTGCGCAGCCGCATGTTGAGGATCGCCTCGGCCTGACGGTCGGTCAGGCTGAATTCGTCCATCATCACCTGCTTGGGCTCATCTTCGGTGCGGATGATCTCGATCACCCGGTCGAGGTTGAGATAGGCGATGATATAGCCGTCGAGCAGTTCCAGCCGCGCGGCGATCTTCTCCAGCCGGTGCTGCGCCCGGCGGACCAGCACCTCGATCTGGTGCTTGAGCCATTCGACCAGCACCGCGCGCAGCCCCAGCACGCGCGGCGTATGGCTGGCGTCGAGCACGTTGAGGTTGAGCGGAAAGCGATTTTCCAGGTCGGTCAGCCGGAACAGGCTGTCCTTGAGTATATCGACCGGGACGTTGCGGCTCTTGGGGACGATGACGATGCGGATCGCCTCGTCGCTCTCGTCGCGCACATCCTCCAGGATCGGCAGCTTCTTGTCGTTGATCAGCGCCGCGATCTGCTCGATCAGCTTGGACTTCTGCACCTGATAGGGAATTTCGGAAATCACCAGCTGCCAGGTGCCCCCGGCCAGCTTCTCGATCCCCTCCGCTTCCCAGCTGCCATCCTCGTTGCGGCCGGTGGAGAAGCGGGCACGGGTGCGGAAGGAGCCGCGCCCGGTGCGATAGGCTTCGGAAATGATCGCCTGATTGTCGACCAGCACGCCGCCGGTCGGGAAGTCCGGCCCCTTGACGATCTCCATCAGCGCGGCGTCGTCCGCCTCCGGGCTGTCGATCAGCAGGGTGGCGGCATCCAGCAGTTCGCCGACATTGTGCGGCGGGATGCTGGTCGCCATGCCGACCGCGATGCCGCTGGCGCCATTGGCCAGCAGATTGGGGAAGAGGCCGGGGAATACCTCCGGCTCCTCATCCTCGCCATTATAGGTCGGGCGAAAATCGACTGTTCCCTCGTCCAGCCCCGCCATCAGGTCGGCCGCCGCCTGGGTCAGCCGCGCCTCGGTATAGCGCATGGCCGCCGCATTATCGCCGTCGATATTGCCGAAATTGCCCTGGCCATCGACCAGCGGCGTGCGCAGCGAGAAATCCTGCGCCAGGCGGACCATCGCGTCATAGACCGACGCGTCGCCATGCGGGTGATATTTACCGATGACGTCGCCGACGACGCGGGCGCATTTCTTGTAGGACGTGGTGTTGCGCGCCGGATTGGCGACCAGCACGTCCGGGTTCGCGCCGCCCGGCTCCATCCGCAACAGGCGCATCGCCCAGAGCAGGCGCCGGTGCACCGGCTTCAGCCCGTCGCGCAGGTCCGGCAGCGAACGCGCAGTGATGGTGGAGAGCGCATAGACCAGATAGCGCTGCGAGAGCGCCGCGTCGAAAGGATGGTCCTTGATAGCGTCGAACGGGTCGCGAAAATCGGTCATCGGGAGTGGCTTAGCAGGATGGGGGCAAAACGGAAACGGATTTGCTCAATAGCCGCTTACGAGCATGTCCAGGGCATTCATGATGGCATCCTGCTCATGCGATAAGGTCGCAACGCGACGCCCGAGCAAATGCGTCGGCACGGACGCGGCCATATGCGTTGCCATGATGTAGGGTTGCGCCTGGACATCAAATTGCGGGTGCAATCGTTTCGTGGGCGATGGGACATCCGTAGGCGACAGCAACAGCAAGGGAACGACAAAGCGCCTGTCGAAGACTTGCAGCAGATCAGCCTGACAATCCAGCACCAGCCCGCCTTCCAGCCGGTAAACGTCGAAGCGCGCCATCAGAATGACCGATATTGGTCAAGCGGCGAACCATGCTCCTCTTCATAACGGTTCCATGCGGCAATGTTTTCGGCATTCTCCGCCTGCCATAGCCGACCACGTTCTGCCACGATCTCCTGCCGCAAGGCATCTTCGCAAGCACGCGACAGGTTTATGCCCAGCGCCTTGGCTTCCTCCACCAAGGCACTGTCGAGCGACAGGTTGGTCGCCTTGCGCGCTCCGATCCGTTCCTGCTTGGTCATACCGGTGCTCCTGCACATAGCATGCGCATAGATATACGCATGAACGCTCAACGCGGCAAGAAACGCGCGTCCCGATCGGCGGCGATGGCGGCAGCAAACTCGGCGCTGATCCAGTCGCGGAAGACCTTGATCTTGGGCGTGTTGCGGGCGTGGGGCGGATAGACCAGCCAATAGCTCGCGATTTCGCGGACATAGGAGGGTACCGCCTCCACCAGTTGCCCGGCCTCCACCTCCGCCTTCCAGAGAAAATGGTTGAGGATGGCGACCCCCTGCCCGGCGATCGCGGCGCGCCCCTCCATTACCTGGCTGTCGAGCGCGATGCCGGGCGGGCCATCGGCCGGGTCGGCCTCCACGCCCATCGCCGCGAACCATTCGTGCCACCACATGTCGTCGGGCGACAGGCGCGGCAGGGCATGGAGCGCCTGCGCATCGGCGATCGGCCCGTGCCGGTCGCGCCAGGCCGGGCTGCACATCGGTACCAGCCGGTTATGGGTCAGCAGCTTCGCCTCCAGCCCCGGCCATTCCCCCTTGCCGCCGCGCACCGCCAGATCGATGCCGTCGCGCGCCAGATCGACCACCGCGTCATCCGCCATGATCCGCACGGCGAGGTTCGGATGGCGCATCTGGAAGGCGCCGATCCGCGGCGCCAGCCAGAGATGCGCGAAACTGTTGGTGCAGCTTATACTCAGCACCGCCGAATGATCCTGGGTCAGCGCGGCAAAGCCCTGCCGCATCTGGTCGAAGGCGCGGGTCAGGATCGGCGCGATCTCCCGCCCCTTCTCGGTCAGCGCCACCTTGCGCCCGGTCCGCTGGAACAGGCTGATGCCCAGCCGCTCCTCCAGCAATTTCACCTGATAGCTGACCGCCGCCTGGGTCATCCCCAGTTCCTGCGCGGCGGCCGTGAAATTCTCCAGCCGCGCAGCGGCCTCGAACACGCGAATGGCGGACAGGGGCGGCAGCGGCGACATGCGCCATTCGATAAGCCAGGCTTATCTATGCTGTCCATGCTTTTGTTGGCGCCAAGCGTGCCGTTCGGGCAGAGACAGCGGTGCCGGCGGCCCTCCGCGCCCGGCGATGATCATGGACGGAAGGAACAGTGATGCGCGATCAATATGACGCCCGGCTGTGGAACGACAGCCATGAAGAAATCAGCAAGAGTGCCGACCATTTCCTGCATCGCGTGATGCAGGCATTTCGGGTGCTTCACCGCATCGAATGGAGCGCACCCTGGGCCGATGAACGCCAATGCAAGCGCCCCTGCCAATCGTGAAAATCCCGGCAAGGGGCAAAACAGGGGTTGCGGTTTCCGGTACAGGCGCCACCTTTAGGCCGTGCCCGAAACCGCTCTTCCCCCTCTGCCCGATCTTCCCGCTCCCCCGCCCGCGCTGCTGACCGGCGCCGCCCTGTTCCTCGATTTCGACGGGACATTGGCGCCGATCGCGGACACGCCCGACGGGGTGCATGTCGATGATGATCTGCTTGCCCTGCTGGCGGCGCTACGACGCAAGCTGGACGGGCGCCTCGCCATCGTCAGCGGCCGGTCGATCGCCACGCTGCGCGATTTCGGCTTTCAGAATTTCCTGCTCGCCGGCACCCACGGCCTTGAATTTGCCGCGCCCGGCGCAGCGCCGGATGCGCCGCCCCGCCTGCCCGCCATAGACGCGGTCGAACGGGCCTTCCATATCTTTGCCGACACCCGTCCCGGCGTGCTGGTCGAACGCAAGTCGATCAGCGTCGGCCTCCATTTCCGCGGCGCGCCCGATTGTGGCGAGGCCGCCGGCCTGCTTGCCCATCAGCTTGCAGAGGAACATGGCCTGGCCGTGCAGGCCGGCAAGATGCTGTTCGAACTGCGCCCCGGCGGCGCCGACAAGGGCAGCGCGCTCACCCGCCTGATGCAGCAGGCGCCGATGGCCGGCGGCACGCCGATCTTCATCGGCGACGATGTCACGGACGAGGAAGGTTTCGCCGCCGCCGCGCAATTGGGCGGCCATGGCATATTGGTCGGGCCGGCGCGGCACACGCACGCGGCCTTCGGCTTGGAACAGGTTGCCGCCGTCAGGCATTATCTGGCGCAGGGGGTCGCCGCGATCATCTGACCGGCGGCCACCATTCGCATGAACGAAGGGGGTCGAACATCATCGATACCAGCGACCATATCCTGGCCGGAAACGAGCGTGACCTCGACCTCTGGCCGATCGGAAACTGCCAGGCATCCGCCCTGATCGACCGCGCCGGGCGCATGGTCTGGGCCTGCGTGCCGCGGGTCGACGGCGACCCCGTCTTTTCCGCCCTGCTCGACAACAAGCATTGGGACAGCAAGGAAGCCCGTGGCTTCTGGGCGATTGAGCTGGAAAATTGCGTCGCGATCGAACAGCATTACATCCGCAACACGCCGATCCTGGTCACCCGCCAGAGCGACGGTCAGGGCAATGCGATCGAGATTTTCGATTTCTGCCCGCGCCACAAGCATAAGGGCCGCATGTATCGCCCGGTCGCCTTCGCGCGCATCGTGCGCCCCGCTGCCGGCAGCCCGCGCATCCGCGTCCGCCTGCGCCCCACGACAAGCTGGGGCAAGGAAAATGTCCCGGTCACCTACGGCTCCAACCATATCCGCATGGTCCTGTCCTACATGGCGATGCGGATATCGACCAATGCACCCATTGGCCTCATTTCCCAGGAAAGCTGGTTCCGGCTGGAATCGGACATGCATTTCTTCATGGGGCCGGACGAGGGGTTTTCCGACGCGCTGCGCCCGGCGATCGAGCGGATGCTGGACGACACCATCCTGGAATGGCAGCTCTGGGTGCGTGGCCTTGCCATCCCGCCCGAATGGCAGGAGGCGGTGATCCGTTCCGCCATCACGCTCAAGCTCTGCCAGCATGAGGAAACCGGCGCGATCGTCGCCGCGCTCACCACCTCCATCCCCGAACATGCCGACAGCGGCCGCAACTGGGACTATCGCTACTGCTGGGTGCGCGACGCCTATTATACGGTCGAGGCACTGAACCGGCTCGGCGCCCTCGACGTGCTGGAAACCTATCTCGTCTATCTGCGCAACATCGTCGACGGCGCCAAGGGCGGCCATATCCAGCCGCTCTACGACGTGCGCGGCAATGCCACGCTGCATGAATGGGAGGCCGCGCATCTGCCCGGCTATCGCGGCATGGGGCCGGTACGGGTCGGCAATGCCGCCTATGAACAGATCCAGCATGACGCCTATGGCCAGATCGTCCTGTCCTCGGTCCAGGGCTTCATCGACCGGCGCCTGCTGCGCATGGCCGGCCATGCCGATTTCGAGGCGCTGGAGGCGGTGGGCGAACGCGCCTGGCAGGTCTATGACCAGCCGGACGCGGGCCTGTGGGAATTGCGCACCCGCGCCCATGTCCACAGCTACAGCGCGGTGATGTGCTGGGCCGCCTGCGATCGGCTGGCCCATGCCGCCACCGCGCTCGACCTGCCGCTGCGCGCCGCCCATTGGGAAAATCGCGCCGAAACCATGCGCGCCCGCATCATCGAATCCGCCTGGCGCGCCGACAGCAAGGCGATCTCCGCCAATTTCGAGGATGACGCGCGCGACGCGTCGCTGCTGCAACTGCTCGACCTGCGCTTCCTGACCGCCGACGACCCGATGTTCACCGGCACGCTCGAAGCACTGGAAAAGGATCTGCGCCGCGGCAACGACATGCTGCGCTACAGCGCGCCGGACGATTTCGGCGAGCCGGTCACCGCCTTCAACGTCTGCACCTTCTGGCTGATCGAGGCGCTGCATCGCACCGGCCGGACCGAAGAGGCGCGCGAACTGTTCGAGGAGATGCTGTCCCGCCGCACCGCCGCCGGCCTGCTGTCCGAAGATATCGATCCCCATAATGGGGAACTCTGGGGAAATTACCCGCAAACCTATTCGTTGGTCGGCATCATCAACTGCGCCGTCTTGCTGAGCAAACCGTGGAGCGTGATGCGATGAGCCGCCTGATAGTCATTTCCAACCGGGTCAGTCGCCCCAATGGCGCCGCCAATCAGGGTGGCCTTGCCGTGGCGCTGGCGCAGGCGCTGCGCGAAAGCCGCGGCATCTGGGTCGGCTGGTCGGGCGGCACGACCGACAATTTCACCGGCCATATCGGCTTTGCCGACGATGACGGGGTCAAGACCGCGACGATCGACCTGGAAGAGCAGGATGTCGACGAATATTATAATGGCTATGCCAACAAGACGCTGTGGCCGCTGTTCCATTATCGCATCGACCTGGCCGAATATGCCCGCGATTTCGAGGGCGGATACAACCGCGTCAACCAGCGCTTCGCCGACACCGCCAGCCCACTGATCGAACCGGAAGACATTATCTGGGTGCAGGATTATCACATGATCCCGCTGGGCCAGATGCTGCGCGACCGGGGCCATCAGAACCGGATGGGCTTCTTCCTGCACATTCCCTGGCCGCCGACCCGCCTGCTGGTCTCGCTGCCCCATCATACCAAGCTGGTCAGCACCCTCTTCGCCTATGACGTCATCGGCTTCCATACCGAGGAATGGCTGGAATCCTTCCGCCATTATGTCGAGCGCGAGATGGGCGGCACCGTCGATGGCGATTTCGTCACCGTCGGCGGTCGCACTATCCAGGCCGTCGCCTGCCCGATCGGCATCAATGCCGAGGAGTTCAAGCAGGCCGCCGCCAGCGACGCGGCGGTGGAGATGCACCGCCAGGTCCGCGCCTCGCTGCAGGATCGCTCGCTGATCGTCGGCGTCGACCGGCTCGACTATAGCAAGGGTCTGGAAGAGCGGTTCAACGGCTATGCCCGCTTCCTGAAGGATCATGCCGAACATCATCGCCGCGTCGTGCTGGCGCAGATCGCCCCGCCCTCCCGCGGCGAGGTGGAAAGCTATCAGCAGATCCGCGCCACGCTGGACTCGCTCGCCGGGCGGATCAACGGCGAATATAGCGATGTCGACTGGACCCCGATCCGCTATGTCAACCAGGGCTATCCGCGCGACAAGCTCGCCGGCATCTATCGCTCCGCCCGGATCGGGCTGGTGACGCCGCTGCGCGACGGCATGAACCTGGTCGCCAAGGAATATGTCGCGGCCCAGAACCCGGACGATCCCGGCGTCCTGATCCTGTCCCGCTTCGCCGGCGCGGCGATGCAGCTCAAGGACGCGCTGCTCATCAACCCCTATAGCCCCGAAGAGATGTCCGACGCGATCGACCGGGCGCTGGCCATGCCACTCGACGAGCGCAAGCGGCGCTGGCGGGCGATGATGGACAGCGTCGAGCAGCAGGATATCAGCTGGTGGCGCAGCGCCTTCACCGATCGGCTGGCAGCCACCCGCCAGGAGGAGCCGGAGGCGGAACCGGAACCGGCCACCGAATGATTGAGATCAGGCACCGGTCCCGCTAGGCCGGTGCCATGCATAGCGAAGATGATGACGAACCGCGCGGCCTGTGGGCCGCCATCAGCGCCAAATCCGGCGTGATCATTGGCAGCATCGGCCTGATCGCCTGGCTGGCGCTGATCTGGTTCAGGTTCGGCGACGTGCTGTAGCGCGTCCCCTGCGGATTTCCCCTTGCGCCTCGTTGAACCAGCGGCAGACATGATGCCGCTCCGGCTTCGGGAGCGCCAAATGGGGGATGTCCATGCTCGATCGCCGTTCCTTCCTCGGCAGTGCCGCTGCCGCCTCGCTCGCCGCGCCGGTCGGGGCGCAAGCGCTGACCAGCGTGCCGCTGCCAGCCGCCGATCTCCATGCGAAGAATGAAGATGCCTATTGGGCGGCGCTGCGCAAACAGTTCCTGATCCCGGCCGATGTCGTGAACCTCAATGTCGGCACGGTCGGCTCCTCGCCGCGCCCGGTATTGAAGGCGATCTTCGACGGGTTCGAGACGACCGAGCAGATGACCCAGGAGGGGTCCGAGGATTATCCGATCTGGGGCTATGGCGCCTGGGACCAGTATCGCAAGCCCTTTGCCGACTTCATGGGCGCCAAGGTCGAGCAGATGGCGATCCTGCGCAACTGTACCGAGGCGAACAGTTACATCGCCAATGGCTTCGACATGAAGCCGGGCGACGAGGTGCTGATATCCGACGAGGAACATGGATCGGGCGAAATGCCCTGGATGCTGCGGTCGCGCCGCTATGGCGTGGTGGTCAAGAAATTCGCCATGCCAAAGCCGGCGAAGAACGCAGCCGAAATCCTCAACCGCATCAGTGACGCAATCACGCCGAAGACGCGGATCATCTTCGTCAGCCATATCAGCACCTCGACCGGCGTGGTGCTGCCGGCCAAGGAGATCGCCGCGCTCGCCCGGTCGAAGGGGATCATCTCCGCCTTCGACGGCGCCCATGCGCCGGGCATGATGAAGGTCGACCTCAACGATATCGGCTGCGACCTCTATACCGGGTCGATGCACAAATGGCTGTTCGCGACCAAGGGCACCGGCTTCCTCTATCTGCGCGACAGGAGCGTGATGGACCGGGTCTGGAACACGATCGCGACCGGCGGTTATGACGACCCGACCCGCATGGCGGACCGCTATATGCAGATCGGCTCCTCCTGCATCCCGACCTTGATGGGCCTCAATGCCGCGATCAGCTTCGCCGACAGCATCTGCATGGAGCGGATCGAGGCGCGCAACCGCATGCTCGCCGACTATATCCATGCCGAGATGGTGAAGCGCGGCGCGGAGGACTGGACCTCGCCCGATCCGGCGCTGCGCTGCGCGATCGCGACCGTCAACGTGCCGCCGGTGCAGCGGATGGAATTGCAGGACTGGCTCTGGAAAAATCACAAGGTGCGCATTCGCGGCGGCAACCCCAGCAAGCTGCGCCTCGCCACCCCCTATTTCCTGAGCAGGGCGGACATCGACCGCTTCCTTGGCCTGTTCGACGAATTTCGGAAGATGAAGGGGGCATAGCCGCCACAATTGCACCCCCGCCTATATTGCTCTATGGGCCACCCCAAGCAGCCCCGGCACCCGCTGATCCTTTCCGATTCGCGTTTGCCGGGGCAAAATCTTTTGTAAGAAAAAGACAGGAACGCGCATGGCCCGTCGCCGCCAGATCTACGAAGGCAAGGCAAAGATCCTTTACGAAGGCCCCGAGCCCGGCACGATCATCCAATATTTCAAGGATGATGCGACCGCCTTCAATGCCCAGAAGAAGGGCACGATTTCGGGCAAGGGCGTGCTCAACAACCGGATTTCCGAGCATATCTTCACCCTGCTCGGCCAGATCGGCGTGCCGACCCACTTCATCCGCCGCCTCAACATGCGCGAACAGCTCGTCCGCCAGGTCGAGATCGTGCCGATCGAGGTCGTGGTGCGCAACGTCGCCGCCGGTTCGCTGTCGAAGAAGCTCGGCATCGAGGAAGGCACCCAGCTGCCCCGCACGCTGATCGAATATTGCTACAAGGATGATGCGCTGGGCGACCCGCTGATCTCCGAAGAGCATATCGCCTGCTTCGGCTGGGCCACGCAGGAAGAGATGCACGACATCGCCGACATGGCGATCCGCATCAACGACTTCATGTGCGGCCTGTTCGCCGGCATCGGCATTCGCCTGATCGACTTCAAGCTGGAATTCGGCCGCCTTTATGACGGCGACTACAGCCGCATCATCCTGGCCGACGAGATCAGCCCCGATGGTTGCCGCCTGTGGGACATGGCGACCAACGAGAAGCTGGACAAGGATCGCTTCCGTCGCGACCTCGGCGGGGAAGTCGAAGCCTATCAGGAAGTGGCCCGCCGCCTGGGCCTGCTGCCCGAGGGGCTGGACACCACCGTCCTCGACCTCGACACGCATCGCAAGAAGCGCGAGAAGGACTGATCTACGAAAAGGCCGGCCGCAACGCCGGCCCTTTTCTTTTGGGCCTCAAGCGAAGATGGCGTCCGCCATCAGCTTGAGCCCCAGCAGCACCATCAGCACATAGATGAGCGTGTAGAAGCGCGCAGCATCGACCCGCCGCACCAGCCATACGCCGGCGAAGGTCGCCACCACCGCCACCGGCACCAGCAGCGCCGTCGCCATCAGGTTGGTGCGGGTGAACTGGCCGAGCGCGGCATAGGCCGGCACCTTCATCCAGTTCATGACAGCGAAGGCGACAGCCGTGGTGCCGACCAGCATGTCGCGCGGCAGCTTCTTGGGCAGCACCCACATCAGGAAGGGCGGTGATCCGGCATGGGCGATCTGGCTGGTGAAGCCGCTCGCGACGCCCAACAGGGTGCCGACCCAGCCCGGCGAGGTCGAAGGCAGGACGATCGCCCCGCCCCGCTCGACCCAGAGCCGCTGCAGCCCGAACAAGGTGGAAATGGCGCCGAGCGCGCCCAGCACCGCGGTTTCGGAGACTTGCGCCGCGAACCAGTAGCCCAGTCCGACGCCGATCGCCATGCCGGGCAGCATCACCGCCAGGATATGCCCGTCCCAGCTGCGGCGGAAGGCCCAGACGCTGACCGCATCCTGCAGGATCAGGATCGGCAGCAGGATCGCCGCACCGCGCACCGGATCGACGCCCAGCGCCATGATCGGCATGGCCAGCGCCCCGACACCGGCAAAGCCGCCCTTGGCGAGCCCCGATATGATGACGGCGATGATGGCACAGGCGAGATAGAGAAGGTCGGGACTCATGTCCCAGCCTTATAAGCAGTTGCCGGCAAAGAGAATAAGCGGGGCGACCTGGGCCGCCCCGCCCATGACATTCAGTTCCGCTCGCGTCCCGGATTGGGCAGGAAGGCGGTGAGCAGGCCGATCGCCGGCAGGAAGGCACAGACCCGGAACACCATCTCGATGCTGCTATGGTCCGCCAGCCAGCCCAGTCCGGCCGCGCCCAGCCCGCCCATGCCGAAGGAGAAGCCGAAGAACAGGCCCGAGATCATGCCGACCTTGCCGGGCACCAGTTCCTGCGCGAAGACGACGATCGCGGGGAAGGCGGAGGCAAGGATCAGGCCGATGACCACGGTCAGCGGCCCGCTCCAGAACAGCCCCGCATAGGGCAGCGCCAGGGTGAAGGGCAGCGCCCCCAGGATCGAGAACCAGATCACATATTTGCGCCCGAACCGGTCGCCCAGCGGCCCGCCCGCGACCGTGCCGACCGCCACCGCGGCCAGGAAGGCGAACAGATGGAGCTGCGCATTCTGCACCGACAGGTCGAACCGCTGGATCAGGTAGAAGGTGTAATAGCTCGTCAGGCTGGCGAGATAGACATATTTGGAGAAGATCAGCGCCAGCAGGATGGCGATGCCCCGCGCCGCATGACCGCGCGGCAGTTCGATATGCAGCGCGCCGGCGCCACCGACCTGCAACCGGCTGAGGCCATGATGGCGATACCAGTTGGCGACGTTCCACAGCACCGCGCCCGACAGCAGCGCCAGCAGCGCAAAGAAGGCCAGGCTCGACTGGCCCCAGCGCACCACGACCAGCGCCGCCGCCAGCGGCCCCAGCGCCTGCCCCGCATTGCCGCCGACCTGGAACAGCGACTGGGCAAGGCCATGGCGACCGCCCGCCGCCATCCGTGCCACTCGCGAGGATTCGGGATGGAAGACCGAGGAGCCGACGCCCAGCAGCGCCGCGCCGACCAGCACCAGTCCATAGCTGTGCGCGATCGACAGCACGGTCAGACCCGCCAGCGAGAAGAGCGTGCCACCCGGCAGCGCCATCGGCGTCGGTCGCTTGTCGGCATAGAGGCCGATCATCGGCTGTAGGATCGACGCCGTGATCTGATAGACCAAGGTCACCATGCCGATCTGGCCGAAGCTCAGATGTAGCTCGCTCTTGAGGCCCGGATAGATGGCGGGAAGCAGCGACTGCATCATGTCGTTGAGCAGATGGCAGAAGCTGATCGCCACGATCACGCCGAACGCCGTGCCGCCCGCTGCCAATTGTGCGCCTGTCTTGTCTATCCTTATCTCTTTCATTGTCCGTTCCTTTCTGAGGCCGGACCGATTAGCGCTTCCCTTCCCGTCCCGCTTCCGCATATGGGTCAATCTCTTTTGCGATCGGGACAATGATGGACCAGCGGCACCCCGACGATCATGAGCATGTCCCCCGGCCCGTGGTCGGCATCGGCAATGATTATCCGCCCTCCTTTGAACTGGCCGAGCATCAGCATCAGCATCGGCGCGGGCAATTGCTCTATGCGGCGTCCGGCGTGGTCGCGGTCAACACGCCGCAGGGCGCCTGGGTAGCCCCACCCGAACGGGCCGTCTGGATTCCGGGCGGCACGCCCCATGCTGTGCGGATGGTCGGCGCGGTGCAGACGCGCAGCGTGCTGGTCGATCAGGCCGTCTATCCCGGCCTGGCCCGGTCCTGCCGGGTGCTCGGCGTGTCACCGCTGCTGCGCCAGTTGCTGGTGGAGGCTGCCCATGTTCCGGTCGAATATGCGGAAGCGGCGCGCGATGGCCTTGTCATGCGGCTGCTGGTGGCGGAGATCGAGCGGGCACCGCTGATCCCGCTCGCCGTGCCCTTCCCGCGCCATGCCGCGCTTGCCGCACGCTGCCACGCCTTTGTCGAACAGCCGCAGGCCCATGTGACGATCGACCAATGGGCCGACGCGCTGGCGATGAACCGGCGCCGCTTCACCCGGCTGTTCCGGCAGGAAACGGGCATGAGCTTCGCGCAATGGCGGCAACAGGCCTGCCTGTCGGCGGCCCTGCCCCGGCTGGCGGCGGGCGAACCGATCACGACGATCGCGCTGGATCTGGGCTATGACGGGCCGGCCAATTTCTCGACCATGTTCAAGCGGGCGCTGGGCGTCTCGCCCAGCCGCTATCGCCCCTGATCCTCAGGCGGACTTGGCGCGATAGCCGACCAGCAGGCCGAAGCAGAAGGTCGCGAACAGCGCCAGTTGAACCCGCCCATGCGGGTCGTCATAGCCCACAATCTGCTGCCCCCAGGCAAAAAGCCCCACAAACATTGCCAGTGCCAGACCGGACATGCCCCATATCCCCGCAAAAAACTCGGCGATCAGATTATCCTCAGCTTCCTAAGAAAGTCATAATCTCTTGCCTGCGCGCCGCGCCGCGCCTAGGGGGAGCGGCAAAGTTCATCCCCCCGCATCGGCGGGCGGCATGCCAAGGAGTTTGCACCTCATGAAAGCCCGCATCTTCGTCACTCTCAAGGGCGGCGTCCTCGATCCGCAGGGCCGTGCGATCCATCACGCGCTCGAAGGCCTGGGCTTTGGCGGCGTCAACGACGTGCGCGCCGGCAAGCTCATTGAGCTGGACCTGGCCGATGGCACCAGCGACGAGGATATCGACGCCATGTGCCGCAAGCTGCTGGCCAACACGGTCATCGAAAACTATCGCATCGAAAAGGTGGCCTGAGCCATGAAGAGCGCCGTCATCGTCTTTCCGGGCAGCAATTGCGACCGCGACCTGGCGGTGGCGTTCGAGGCTGCGACCGGTTCCAAGCCCACCATGGTGTGGCATCGCGATACCGAACTGCCCGACGACATCGACCTGATCGGCGTGCCCGGCGGCTTTTCCTATGGCGACTATCTGCGCTCCGGCGCGATGGCCGCCCGCTCGCCGGTGATGCAGGCCGTCGCCCGCGCCGCCGACCGGGGCGCCTTCGTCCTGGGCATCTGCAACGGCTTCCAGGTGCTGACCGAAAGCGGTCTGCTGCCCGGCGCGCTGCTGCGCAACGCCGGCGGCCATTTCGTCTGCCGCGACGTCGCCCTGACCGTCGAGAACGCCCAGAGCGCCTTCACCAGCCGCTATGCCGCCGGCGAAGCGATCAGCTTCCCGGTCGCCCATCATGACGGCAATTATTTCGCCGACGACGCCACCCTCGATCGGCTGGAAGGCGAAGGCCGCGTCGCGCTGCGCTACGCGCAAAACATCAACGGTTCGGCCCGCAACATCGCCGGCGTCCTCAACGAAGCCGGCAATGTGCTGGGCATGATGCCCCACCCCGAGCGCGTGATCGAGGCGGCCCATGGCAACACCGACGGCCAGCGCCTGTTCGCCGGCCTGGTCGAGGGCCTTCTCGCCCGCGCCTGATCCTCCGGATCGAGATCACAAAAAAGCCCGCCACGCATCAGCGCGGCGGGCTTTTTTTTACGTCCGGTTGCGGCGATGCCGGCATCGGTCCTGACTTGCATCATTCCCCCTTTGTTCTACACCAGATGGACAATGACCAAGAGGGATCAATGATCAGCAAATCGCGCGCGCAGCTGATGGCCTTGCTACTATTGCCGACGGCCGCTCAAGCCGCCGAACCCGGCACGATCGCAGTTCCCGAAGCGGTCCTTGCGCTAAGTGGCTGCTGGGAAGGCGAAGGCAGCGTGATGGGCAAGTCGGTCAGCGTGTCCATCCGCAGTCAGCCCATCACGCTCGACGCCATGCTCGCACTCGATGTGGAAAGCAGCGCCCTGGCCGATCCCAAGGATCGCTACGCTGCGCATCTGATCTTCGGCGGCACCGCAAAATCCCATCCGATCATCGGTTTCTGGGCCGACAGTTTCGGCGGCGCCTTCACGGCCCTTGGCGAAGGCGAAAGCCAGCCCGATGGCTTCGACATCGACTATGCCTATCCCGACGCGACCTTCGTCAACCGTTGGCGCATCAAAGGCGCGCAACTGACATGGAGCATCGTCGCGCGGGACGAGGCAAATGCCGAAAAGCCCTTCGCCAGCTACAGCCTCCACAAGGTTGCGTGCGCGCCCGCCAAGGCGCGCTAAACGATCAGGCTCTAGCCGCCCCGGTGATAGTCATAGTCATAAGCCCGGCCATGCGCCTTGGTCAGCACAGCGCCGACGATCGAGCCGCCGGCCCGGCGCAGTCGTTCCACCGCCACCCGCAGGCCGCCATGATGGTTGCGGCCCCATTCGACCACCAGCAGCGTGACCTGCACCTTGGCGGCGAGCAGCTGCGCGTCCGACATGCCCAGGATCGGCGGCGCGTCGATCAGCACCGTGTCATAGCGGTCGCGCACAGCGCCCAGCAGTGCATCGAGTGCCGGGGTGGAGAGCAGTTCCGCCGGATTGGGCGGCACCGCGCCACAGGGCAACAGAGATACGCCGGCGACACCGCTGTCGAGGATCAGATCCTCGACCTTGCCCTGGCCGGTCAGCACCTCGCTGATGCCGCGCGTCGCGGTCACCCGGAACAGGCTGTGCTGCACCGGCCGGCGCATGTCGGCGTCGATCACCAGCACCTTCTTGTCCAGCCGCGCCAGCGCGCGGGCCAACGCGTTGACGGTCAGCGACTTGCCTTCCTCCTCCTGCGCGCTGGTAACCAGGATGGAGCGCGGCAGGCCGGCAACCGACGCCAGTTGCAACGAAGCCGCGATCGGCGCGAAGATGTCGGGCGCGCTCGGCTGGTCGCCGGTGGTCGGCACTGCGCCCAGCAGCGGCAGGTCGACCCGCTCCGCCAGCGTATCGGCCGACGTCACCGCATCGTCGAACATGTGCCGCGCCGCGATCAGCAGCAGGCCCAGCAGCATGCCGCCGAGCAGCGCGACCAGCATGATCTGGCCGGCATGGGGGGCAAAGGGCGTGGTCGGCACCGCCGCCCGGTCAAGCGGCTGGATGCGGCCGGCCTGGAAGCCCGCCTGCGACGCCATGTCGCGATAACGCTGCAACAGGCTGTCATGCAGCAGGCGATAGGTTTCGACCGACCGGCTCATCATGCTCATCTGCATGTCGCGGCCGCGCTCGACCCGTGCATCGCCTTCCAGCGCGGCGATTTCCGAAGCGATCTGCTTCTCGCCATGCGCCGCCACCTCATATTCCTGGCGCAGCGACGCGCGGATCGTGTTCGCCATGCTCTCGGCCTGGTCGTCAAGCGCCGCCAGCCGCGCCCGTGCCTCGCGCATTTCGGGGTGGGCGTCCTTGCGGAACTGCCGTTCCTCGACCAGCGCCGCGCGCGCCTTCGCCCGCTCCGCCATCAACTGCTGCATGGCGCCGTTGCCCAGCACCTCGGGCAGCGTGTCGGCGCTCGCCGCCTTCGCGCTTTCCCAGCGCTTCTGCGCGGCGATACGGTCCGCGACCGCCTGCGCGCGGAAGGCATTGAGCTGCGCCAGACGCGCCGCGGTCGATCCTTCCGGCACCGGCGCGGCATCGGGCTTTGCATCCTTGCCGTCGCTCTTCTTGTCCTCGTCCGTAGCCGCCTCTGCCGGCACCGCGCCGGTGCGCGAGGCATAGACCGCCAGATCGCGCTCGGCCCGTTCCAGATCCTTGCGTGCGCCATCCAGCTCGCCCAGCAGGAAACGACGCGCCTGCACGCCGGACTCAAAGCCGCGCTTCAGGTCCGCCCGGATCAGGCTGTCGGCATAGCTATTCGCCACCCGCGCCGACAAGGCCGGATCGGCGCTGACGAAGCTGATGCGCAGCACCCGCGACTTGCCCGGCAGTTCGACCTGCAGATTGTCGCGCAACAACTTGATGACCTGCTCATGCTCGACCTGGCGCTGGGTCAGGCTGCCCTGCCCCTGTGCCGGGCGGCGCGCATCCATGCCCTGGAAGAAGACCGGGCTGCCGACCAGCGCCAGATCGCGCGCGACATCCTCGGCCAATGCCCGGCTGCGCAGCACTTCCAGCTCGGTCTGCATCATGCTTTCCGTGTCGGCCGCGCTGACCGGCTTCTGCATCGCGCCGGCGCCGGCGGCCCCCGCCGGCACATCCTCCACCTCGACCGAGGCGGTCGCGCGATAGTCCGGCGTCGACAGCAGGATATAGATGACGCCCGCCAGCACGCAGAGCGCCATGGTGACGAACAGGATCACCCTGTGCCGCCGCACCACGGTCCATGTGCCGCGCGCACTCTCGACAAAGCGGGTGGTGCGATCCTCCTCCCCGGCCTGACGCTGTTCCAGTTCGATGATCCGGGACACCATCAATTGCCTCCGTCTATGGCGATGAAGCCGGTCGCGACGGCGGGAATGGCGATCAGCGCGCCGCCAAGGATAGCCTTGGCGCGCGACAGGCCGACGATCACCAGATCGCCGGGCAATATTTCAGGATCGGGCGCTTCGCCCTTGCGGATGGCACCCAGGTCGAAAGTCGCGGCCTGGCGCTGCCCCTCGACGGTGCGGACCACCACCACCTGCCCCAGGCTCGCCAGCCGGGTTGGGCCATGGGCCAGCGCCACCGCCTGGATGAGGCCGATCCGTCCCTCGATCGGGAACAGGCCGGGCTCGCGCACCTCGCCATCGACGGTGATGCGGCGGCCGACCGCCTGCTTCACGAACACCGTGACCTGCGGCGACACGAGATAGCGCTCGCCAAGCCTACCGGCGATCACGTCCGACGCCTCGCCGGCGGTCAGCCCGCCGATCGACACATCGCCGACCAGCGGCATGCGGACCATGCCGGCCGCGCTGACCCGCGCATCCTCCAGCGACAGGTCGGGCTCATGATAGACCTGGATACGCAGCACATCGTCGGGACTGATGACATAGTCGCGGCCCACCGCGGCGGGCGCGGG
Source organism: Sphingobium sp. VMM (assembly GCF_056790315.1). Lineage (NCBI taxonomy): Bacteria > Pseudomonadati > Pseudomonadota > Alphaproteobacteria > Sphingomonadales > Sphingobiaceae > Sphingobium > Sphingobium sp. VMM. The sequence continues at coordinate 282,874 of NZ_JBXGSI010000001.1, read as the reverse complement.
CATCAGCGCATAGGCGGCCTCGCCGCGGGGGGCATCCTCAACAGTCGAGCAGCCGGCGAGCAGCATCGCCGCTGCCGCGACGGCGCCGCCCTTCATGCCCTTGCCATAGTGCCCCAAAATCTGGCGCTTCATGCGCATCAACACCCCATTGCGAACCGGGTGCGGCCCGCAAAAGGACCGCTCGGCTCGGGGGTTAGCGACGCGGCACCGTCATGGCAACCGCGCGGGGGGCAGGACGAACCGCCCGGCCGACGATCAGACCGCGATGCGCTGCGCAGCCGGCTCGGGCTGACGGCGCGGCTGGTCGGGCCAGATGCCGCGCGTGTCATAGACGGCCTTACCGGCGCGTTCGTCGACGGGAACGGATTTGAACATGTCATGATCGACAAGAATGATGAACACGCCGCATTGTTCCAGAGCCGTATCGAGATCGATCAGTTCGGCGCCGGTGCCGGCGAACTCCATCGGCAGATCCTGGGCATAGGGTTCGACCAGCTTGACCCGCTTGCCGTAGCGGCGGGCGAGCCGGCTGGCGACCTTGACCGCCGGGCTTTCACGGAAATCGTCGATGTTCGGCTTGAAGGCAAGGCCGAGGCAGGCGACATCCTCGCCGGCAAAGGCGTCGATCATGTCCGACGATTTGGCCACGACATAATCGGTCTTGCCGTCATTCACCTCGCGCGCGGTGCGGATGATGCGGGCATTTTCCGGGTCGCCATGGACGATGAACCAGGGGTCGACGGCGATGCAATGGCCGCCGACGCCCGGCCCCGGCTGCAATATGTTGACGCGCGGATGGCGGTTGGCGAGGCGGATCACCTCCCACACGTCGATGTCCATGCGGTCGGCGATCACCGACAATTCATTGGCAAAGGCGATGTTGACGTCGCGGAAGCTGTTTTCCACCAGCTTCACCATCTCGGCCGCGCGCGCGGTCGTGGTGATGCAGGCCCCGCGCACGAACTGGCGATAGAAGCCCAGCGCCTTGCGCGCGCAGCGCGGCGTGATGCCGCCGATGCAGCGATCATTGTCGATCAGCTCGACCAGGATGCGACCAGGCAGCACCCGCTCGGGGCAATAGGCGATGGCGATGTCGCCCGCCACGCCGCGCGCCGGCATCTTGAGGTCCGGGCGCAGCTCGGCAATCAGGTCGCGCATCGCCTCGGTCGTGCCGACCGGCGAGGTGGACTCCAGGATCACCGTATCGCCGTTCTTCAGCACCGGCGCGACGGTCCGCGCCGCCTGCAGCACATAGGAGATGTCGGGCGCGCGGTCCTCGGCCACCGGGGTCGGCACCGCGATGATGAAGACGTCGCTGGCCTCGACGCTGAGCGACGCGCGCAGATTGCCGCGTGCCACCACGCCCTGCACCAGGCCGTCCAGATCGACTTCCTCAATATGGACCCGGCCCGAATTGACCGTCTCGACCACATGGGCGCTGACATCGACACCGACGACCTGCGCGCCGCCGCGCGCGATCAGCGCCGCAGTCGGCAGGCCGATATAGCCCAGGCCAATGACGGAAACCTTCTGCTTGCTGTCGACGGGCATGGGGGAGATAATCCTTCATTCACCAAGTTTCGGAGCGACATTGCCCGGAAATGTTGAAGATTCCGGTAATATCAGGCGGCAAGATGCGCCGCGCCGGCCTTTCCTGCAATGATATCGGCAATCCGCTCCGCCGCCTTGCCATCGCCGAACGGGTTATGGGCACGGGCCATCGCCTGATAGGCGGCATCATCGTCGAGCAGCGCCAGCACCTCGCGCACGATCCGGTCCCGGTCCGCCCCGACCAGCTTCGCCGTGCCCGCCTGCACCCCTTCGGGCCGTTCGGTGGTCTCGCGCATCACCAGCACCGGCTTGCCGAGCGAAGGCGCCTCTTCCTGCACGCCGCCGCTGTCGGTCAGCACCAGATGACACAGGTCGAGCAGGCGGACGAAATGGGGATAGTCGAGCGGTTCGATCATCGCGACATTGGGCAGCTCGCCCAACACCGCATCCATGACCGGACGGACATTGGGATTGGGATGGACGGGGAAGATCACCGCGACATCGGGCCGCGCGGCAATGTCCGCGATGGAACGGGCGATCGCCTCCATGCCGCCGCCGAAATTTTCGCGCCGGTGACTGGTGACGGCAACGATCCGCTTGCCCGCGAAACGCGCCGCCAGATCATCAAGGCCGCTGGCCAGCGCTGGTTCGCCATGGACCCGATCGACCGTCGCCAGCAGCGCGTCGATCACGGTATTCCCCGTGACATGAATGCCGGCCGCATCGCGATTTTCCCGCAGCAGTGCGTCGGCCGCCGCCTGGGTCGGCGCGAAATTCATGTCGGCAATGCACGCCACAACGCGGCGATTAACCTCCTCGGGCCAGGGATGATGGATGTCGCCGCTGCGCAGGCCGGCCTCGACATGGGCGACCGGGATCTTGCGATAATAGGCCGCCAGGCTCGCCACCATCGTCGTCAGCGTGTCGCCATGCACCACCACCCGGTCGGGCTTCTCCGCGTCGAACGCCTCGCCCAGCGCGACGATCAACTTGGCGGTCAGCCCGTCCAGCGTCTGGTTGGGCGTCATGACGTCCAGATCGATGTCGGGCACGATACCGGCAATCTCCAGCACCTGGTCCAGCAGGCCGCGATGCTGCGCCGTCACGATCACGCGGGTGTCGATATCGGCACGCGCCTTGAGCGCGTGGATCACCGGAAACAGCTTGATCGCTTCCGGCCGTGTCCCAAATACCAGCGCTACTTTCACTCTGTGCCCTTTCGTTCGGATGCGCCTTCCCTGGCAAAAAAGGGTAACCAGCCGCTAAACGGTAGCATGGTAATTACGCAAAGGCGCGAATTGTATTGCGTTATGACTATGCTAGAGCCTCAAACCAATCACTTCCCGTTTGGAGTTCCACCAACTCATGAAAATCACCATGATCGGCACCGGCTATGTCGGCCTCGTCTCCGGGGCCTGCTTTGCGGATTTCGGCCATGATGTCGTCTGCGTCGACAAGGATGCGGGCAAGATCGCCGCGATCGAGGCCGGCACCATGCCGATCTACGAACCCGGCCTTGACCAGCTGGTCGGCACCAACGCCGCCGCCGGTCGCCTGACCTTCACCACCGACCTGCCCGAAGGCGTGAAGGGCGCCGACGCGATCTTCATCGCCGTCGGCACGCCCTCGCGGCGGGGCGATGGCCATGCCGACCTCAGCTATGTCTATGCCGCCGCCAAGGAAATCGTCGAATCCCTCGATGGCCCGGCGGTCATCGTCACCAAGTCGACCGTGCCCGTAGGCACCGGCGACGAGGTCGAGCGGATCGCGCGCGAACTGCGCCCGGACCTCGACATCCAGGTCGTGTCGAACCCCGAATTCCTGCGCGAAGGCGCCGCGATCGGCGACTTCAAGCGCCCCGACCGCGTCGTCGTGGGCACCACCGGATCGGAACGCGCCATTTCGGTGATGAGCCAGGTCTATCGCCCGCTGAACCTCAACCAGGCGCCGCTGATGTTCACCGGCCGTCGCACGGCCGAACTGATCAAATATGCCGCCAACGCCTTCCTGGCGACCAAGATCACCTTCATCAACGAGATGGCGGACCTGTGCGAGGCGGTCGGCGCCGAAGTGCAGGACGTGTCGCGCGGCATCGGCCTCGACAAGCGGATCGGCAGCAAGTTCCTGCATGCCGGTCCGGGCTATGGCGGCTCCTGCTTCCCCAAGGATACGCTGGCCCTGGTCAAGACCGGGCAGGATTATGACGCGCCGATCCGCATCGTCGAAACGGTGGTGCAGGTGAACGACCTGCGCAAGCGCGCCATGGGCCGCAAGATCGTGAAGGCGCTGGGCGGTGAAGCGCGCGGCAAGACCGTCGCCCTGCTGGGCGTCACCTTCAAGCCCAATACCGACGACATGCGCGACGCGCCCAGCCTGGCGATCGTGCAGGCACTGGAGGATGCCGGCGCGAAGGTCGTCGCCTATGATCCCGAGGGCATGGACGTCGCCGCGCCGATGATGCCCGGCGTCACCATGGCCGGTTCGGCCTATGAGGCCGCTTCCGGCGCCGACGCGCTGGTGCTGGTGACCGAATGGGACGCCTTCCGCGCACTGGATCTCAAGCGCCTGGCCAGCTCGATGAGCGCACCGGTGCTGGTCGACCTGCGCAACATCTATCCGGTCGCGGAAGCGGAAGCCGCGGGCTTCACCGTCACCCGCGTGGGTGGAAAGGGCAGCGCCGCCTGATGTGGCCATGGGAAGAGGAGGGCGTCAGCGCCCTCCCCCGACTGCGCCACTGGCTGCTGGCAGCCATGCTGATCCTGGGCGCGATGCTGGCCGTGCCGATCTTTGCGGCCCTGACCTGACGCCGTCAGGCCTTGAGCTTCCAGCCCTTGCGCAGCAGCACATAGCAGAGCACCGCCAGCCCGGCATTGAGCGCCAGCAGCACGACGCTGCCGACCAGCACATTGCCGTCCGCCGCCGCGACGAAGCCATAGCGGAAACCGGAAATGGCGTAGAAGAAGGGGTTGGCGTGGCTGATCGCGCGAAAGAGCGGCGACAGGCGGTCGATCGAATAAAAGGTGCCCGACAACAGGGTCATCGGCCCGATCACGAAATTGGTGATGGCGGCGGCATGATCGAATTTTTCTGCCCAGATCGACGTCATCACGCCGATGAACGCGGTCAGGCTGGCGCCCATCAGGCCGAACCAGATCACCGCCCACAGATGCGTCGGCGTCACATGCACGCCCGGCCACAGCGCCATCGCCCCCCACAGCGCCAGACCGACCGCAACCGCGCGCGTCACTGCCGCGCCGACCAGCGCCAGCAGCAATTCGCCCACCGACAGCGGCGGCATCAGATAGTCGATCAGCGTCCCCTGCATCTTGCCCGCCAGCAGCGAGAAGCTGCTGTTGGCAAAGGCATTGTTCATCATGCCCATCACCATCAGGCCCGGCGCGATGAAATCGGCAAAGGGCACGCCCAGCACCTGGCGGTTCGCCCCGCCCAGCGCGATGGTGAAAATCACCAGGAACATCAGCGTGGTAACGGCCGGCGCCCAGATCGTCTGGAGCTGCACCTTCATGAAGCGCCGCACTTCCTTGCGGTAGAGCGCGCGCATGCCGGCCCAGTTGACGTTGCGGATCACCAACTCCCCCGGTTCATGGAAGGGAACGGGTGCGGGATGGGCGGCTGCAATTTTGGGCTGGTCGTTCATGATGGGATCGACTATCGGCTGGTCCGTTATGCCGCAAGGGCGTTCTGCGCGGTTGGAAGTCGCGCCTGCATGCCCCATATAGGGCGCATAGCACAGATTGTGAGGAGTTTTCATTGTCCTGGACCGACGAACGTATCGACCAGCTCAAGGCGATGTGGGAAAAGGGCCTGACCGCGAGCCAGATCGCGGACGAACTGGGCGGCGTCAGCCGTAACGCGGTAATCGGCAAGGCGCATCGCCTTGGCCTGCAGTCGCGCCCGTCCCCGGTGAAGGCCAACGAGGCGCCCAAGAAGGCCGCGCCCGCCCGCAAGCCGGCAGCCCCTGCCCCGGAAGCCGAAGCGCCCCGCGCCGCCGCGCCCGTGGCCGCCCCGCCGCCGCCGCCGCGTCCGGCCCCGGTCGCCGCACCGACTGCGCCTGCCGCACCGGCTGCCGCCGCTGCCCCCAGCGACGCGCCCGCCGCGCCGCAGCCGCGCATCGTGTCGGTCGGCCCCGGCGGCTTCCTGCGCCAGGGCCCCGGTGACCAGCAGGCACCGATCCCGCCGGCACCGCCGCGCCGTCTGGTGCCCGCCAAGCCGAGCGCCGAAATTGCCGGCAAGACCAGCCTGCTCGACCTGACCGAGCGGATCTGCAAGTGGCCGATGGGCCATCCGGGCGAGCCGGACTTCCATTTCTGCGGCGAAGCAGTGAACCCCGGCTTCCCCTATTGCGTGGAACATTGCGGCCGCGCCTATCAGGCACAGCTGCCGCGCGGCACGCGCCGCCCGCCCCCGCCGCTGCCCTTTGGCGGCCCGCGGGTTCGCTGAACAAACGAGACAAGGAAGGCCGCCCCACCGGGCGGCCTTTTCTTTTGCTCCTATTTGCCGACCAGTTGCGGATTTTCCGCCTTCCAGACCATCGCCGCATGGATGCGCCGTTCGACACTGGGATGGTCGTAGAACAGGATTTCCTCCAGCCGCGAGGGCGATGAGGCGCGATATTCGATCGTCTTGACCAGCGCCTTGGCAAGGCCATCGGGTTCATGCGCGACCTTGAGCGAGAAACGGTCGGCGGCATTCTCGTCATAGCGGCTGATGCTTTTCATCAGCGGCACCAGGAATACCCCGACCACCGCTGCGACCGCCCAGGCGACCGGCATATGCGCCGGATCGCTGATCGCGCTGCCCGCGCCGAACCAGCGCGCCGCGACCGGATAGAGCCGGTCGACCAGGAAGAAGAGCAGCATCGCCAGCAGGCTCATGCCGCCGGCCAGCCACAGCACATGATGTTCGGCATAATGGCCCATTTCATGGCCCACCACGCCCCGCACCTCGGCCAGGTCGGCGCCGCGCTTGAACATGGTGTCGCTCATCGCCACTCGCGCCGTGCCGAACAGGCCGGAGACATTGGCGGTATAGCGTTCCGACTGCTTCGACCCGTCATAAATATAAATTTTGTCGCCCGGCACGCCGGCACGATGGGCCAGTTCGACCACCGCATCGCGGGTCGGCCCGGCTGGCGCGGGGGTATATTTGTTGAACAGCGGTTCGATCGCCACCGGTGCGATGACGACCATCAGGATGATGCCCAGCACGACCACCAGCCCCGACCAGGCCCACCACCAGCGCGGCGTGCGGCGCATCAGCGCATAGATGGCGACCGCCAGCAGCGCCACCAACGGAATGCTGATCGCGCTCGACAATATATCCTCGCCCAGCCAGCCGCCGAAACCCTGGCTGGTCAGCCCATAGCTGCGCTCGCGTCCCCAATTGGCATAGACGGACCAGGGCAGTTCGATCAGCCAGTCGAGCAGGAAGAAGAGCAAGGCGGACAGGAACACCGCCAGATTGGGGCGCCGCACATGCACCCGCCGCCCCAGCCGCACCAGCAGGCCGCTGCGCCAGATCAGCGCCATGGCGACCAGTGTCACCAGCATGCCCCAAAGCAGCAGCCAATGCCCGCCCTGGGTATAGGCGATCGCCCGTTCATGCTGGGCCGGCGACAGCGTCGCGAGATAGGCGGCGGTCGCCGCATCGGGGTTGAAACCTGCCGGCATTTTCTCGACCTCCCGCCAAATCCTGTCGGCGGGAAGCTATGTCGGGCGCGGGATCAGGTAAAGATCACAAGAGGAAAGGGCCGGAGCATCGCCCCGGCCCTTTCATTGCGGCGGATCAGAAGCGGAAGCTGGCGGTCGCCATCAGGCTCTGATTGTCGAACTTGTCGCCACGGTTGATGCTGGTGCCGCCGGATGGTGTGATGATGAAGGGGTTGGTCGCGGGCGCGCTGCCCTGCCCCACATCGACGCGATAGTCGCCCGTGTTATAACGGGTCCAAAGATAGCGCGCGCCGATCGAGAAATTCTGCGCGACCTTGGCCTCGACACCGCCGCCCATGGTGTAGCCCCAGGCATCTTCCTTGCGATCATATTCGGTGAAGCTGTTGGCGGTGTTGCTGGTGTCGAAATGGTTCTTCACCTTGGCATAGGCCAGACCGCCGGTGATATAGGGCATGACCCCGCCATCGGTGGTGTAGCCCAGCCGCGCGCGCAGATTGGCGTTCCAGCCGATCCGCCGGGTCATGGTATAGCTGGCGGGCGTGGTCGAATATTCGGTCACGCTGTCGCTGACATAGGCCTTGCCCGCTTCGCCGACGATGCCCGCCACGATATTGCCGAACTGCCGGTCATAGCCGACATGGCCCATCCAGCCGATCGCATCCTTGTCGCCATTGCAGCCGCTGGCCGACGTCGCGCCCCGTGCCGAACCGCCGCAGGTGCCGGGCGAAAAGGCATTGGCCCCGGCCGCCGTGGTGACGACATTGTCATAATTGCCGTCCCCGTCCGTGTCGAAGCGCAGATGCTCGCCGCCGTCACCCTTCGACCAGTTATAGCCGAAGGAGCCGCCGACATAGGGGCCGGTCCAGTCGACCTTACCGCTGTCCTGCTGCGCCAGCGCGGGGGTCGCCAGGGCGAGCGCCAGCGTGGCGCCGATCGGCGCAAAATGCTTGAATGTCATGAATTTCTCCAGCCTGACCTTGGGAATATACCCTGATGGAGGCAACGGCTCTGTCGGCCAATTTGTTGCAAAGCGCCTTGTAACAATTGATTGCTAGCGATCGCGTGCGCGCAGCGCTTGCGCCCGACGCCCGGCTGCCTATAGCTTGGCGGAATGTCCGAAGACCTGTTCGCCTCCGCCCAGTCCACCACCTCGCCGGGCTATGACGCCTCCACCATCGAAGTGCTCGAAGGACTGGAGCCGGTCCGGCGCCGTCCGGGCATGTATATTGGCGGCATTGACGAGCGCGCCTTCCACCATCTCGCCTCCGAAGTGCTCGACAACAGCATGGACGAGGCGGTGGCCGGTCATGCCACCCGGATCGAGATCAGCCTGGAACCGGGCAACAAGCTGACCATCACCGACAATGGTCGCGGCATTCCGGTGGATGACCATCCCAAATTCCCCGGCAAGTCGGCGCTGGAAGTCATCCTCACCACGCTCCATTCGGGCGGCAAGTTCGAGGGCAAGGCCTATGCCACCTCGGGCGGCCTGCATGGCGTGGGCATCAGCGTCGTCAACGCCCTGTCGATCAAGACCGTGATCGAGGTCGCACGCAACAAGGAACTGTTCCGCCAAAGCTTCAGCCAGGGCCTGCCCACCAGCGGCCTGGAAAAGGTCGGCGCCGCCCCCAACCGGCGCGGCACCGCGGTCAGCTTCATCCCCGACGGCGAGATTTTCGGCGAGCAGAAGTTCAAGCCGGCCAAGCTCTATCGCCTTGCCCGGTCCAAGGCCTATCTGTTCGCCGGGGTCGAGATACGCTGGAAATGCGCGCCCGAACTGATCGGCGACGACACCCCGCCCGAAGCGGTATTCCAGTTCCCCGGCGGCCTGGCCGACCATCTGAAGGAGCAGCTGGGCGACCGCGAATGCGCCACCACCCAATTCTTCTCGGGCAATCAGGATTTTCCGGGCGAAGCCGGCCGGGTCGAATGGGCGGTCGCCTGGCCGCTCTGGTCCGACGGCAGCTATAGCTGGTATTGCAACACCATCCCCACGCCCGATGGCGGCACCCATGAAAACGGCCTGCGCGCCGCGCTGGTAAAGGGCATCCGTGCCTTTGGCGAACTGGTGGGGCAGAAGAAGGCGAAAGACATTACCGCCGATGACATCATGACGTCATCGGAGATCATGCTGTCGGTCTTCATCCGCGATCCCCAGTTCCAGAGCCAGACCAAGGATCGCCTGACCAGCCCGGACGCCGCGCGCCTGGTCGAAAATGCCGTGCGCGACCATTTCGACCATTTCCTGACCGACCATATGGACCGTGGCAAGGCGCTGCTCGCCTATGTCATCGACCGCATGGACGAGCGCCTCAAGCGCAAGCAGGAAAAGGAGGTCAAGCGCAAGACCGCGACCAGCGCGCGCAAGCTGCGCCTGCCCGGTAAGCTCACAGATTGTTCGAACGACGACCCGGAAGGTGCTGAAATCTTTCTGGTCGAAGGCGACTCGGCCGGCGGATCGGCCAAGCAGGCTCGCGACCGCAAGACGCAGGCAATCTTGCCCCTGCGCGGCAAGATCCTCAACGTTGCCTCAGCAAACACCGCCAAGATATTGGCAAACCAGGAAATTGCAGACATGATCCTGGCGCTGGGCTGCGGCACGCGCAAGGATTGCAACCCCGACAATCTGCGCTACGAACGCATCGTCATCATGACCGATGCCGATGTCGACGGCGCCCATATCGCCACCCTGCTGATGACCTTCTTCTTCCAGGAAATGCCCGAACTGGTGCGGCGCGGCCATCTCTATCTGGCGCAACCGCCGCTCTATCGCCTGACCGCCGGCGGCAAGAGCCTCTATGCGATGGACGATGCCCAGCGCGAGGCGATGCTGGCCAAGGAGTTCAAGGGCAAGAAGGTCGAGATCAGCCGCTTCAAGGGGCTGGGCGAAATGAACCCGATGCAGTTGCGCGAAACCACCATGGACCCCAAGACCCGCAGCCTGATCCGCATCACCCTGCCCGACGATATCGAGGATCGGCAGCAGGTGCGCGATCTGGTCGAGCGGCTGATGGGCACCAACCCGGCCCATCGCTTCGCCTTCATTCAGGAAAATGCGGCAGCGGTCGATGAGGAAGCGATTGACGCATGAGGCTGCTGGCGGCCGCGCTTGTCCTCATCGGGATGGCGCTGCTGCCGGGTCGCGCCATGGCTGATCCCGCCCCCGCCTTTCGCGCGCGCGCCGCGCAACTGGTGACCATCCTCGCCGGCCCCGGCAACGAATCGGACTTCTTCTCCCCCGTCTTCATCGACGCCATCCCGGTCGACCGCTGGCGCGCGCTCGCCGCCGACCTGCGCCGCCAACATGGCCGGCCGGTCGCGCTTGGCGCGCTCACCCAGCAGAGCGCAACCGCCGGGCAGATGGAGGTCCGCTATGAACGGGCGATCGTCGCCATCACGCTGGTGATCGCCCCCGATCCGCCCAACCGCGTCGTCGGCCTGCGCATCATCGGCAGCCGCCAGGCCGATGACAGCATGGCCACAGTGCTGCGCGACATCGCCGCCCTGCCGGGTCGCAGCAGCTTCGCCATCGCCCGGCTGACCGATGCCGGCCCCGTCCTGCTCCAGTCGCACCATCCCGACCAGCCGATGGCGACCGGCTCCTCCTTCAAGCTGACTGTGCTGGCAGAACTGGCGCGTGCGGTGCAGGCCGGCGAGCGGCGCTGGAGCGATGTCATGCCGCTCGGTCCGAAAAGCTTTTCCGGCCGGCTGATGGCATGGCCTGATCACGCGCCGATGACGCTGCACAGCCTGGCGACCGCGATGATCGCCGAAAGTGACAATAGCGCGTCGGACACGTTGCTGCTGGGCCTCGACCGCGACAAGGTCGACGCCATGCGCCAGCGCTTCGGCATAGCCGATCCCCGCAGCCTGCCGATGCTGACCACGGCCGAGGCCTTTGCCCTCAAGATGCCGGCCAATGCCGAATTGCGCCGCCGCTATGAGGCCGGGACCATCGCCGATCGCCGCGCCCTGTTGCGGGATGCCGCCACCCGGCTGACCGCCGCTCATGTCGATGTCGGCACCGTGTCGGAAAATCCGGTGGCGATCGACACGCTCGAATGGTTCGCCAGCCCGCAGGAGGAAATCGCCCAGCTCGACTGGCTGCGCCGCACCGGTGGCGATGCCCTGTCGATCATGGCGGTCAATCCGGGCATCGCCCCCGCCAACGCGAAACGCTGGCGCTATTTCGGCTATAAGGGCGGCAGCGAACCCGGCGTCATTGCGATGAACTTCCTGGTGCAGGCGCAGGACGGCCAATATTACGCAGTCAGCGGCGCCTGGAATGATCCGGTCGCCCGCGTCGACGAAGGCCGCTTCGTCATGCTGATGACGCGCGCGCTCAACCTGCTCGCCGACTGATCGCCCGGTCCGGCGCCTGTCCTACACGCCGCCGATCCTCTACACATGCCCGATGGGACATGGACGACGCTCGCAACAATCCATCACCAGTTGGACATTTAATGTCAAAATGCGCGGGAAATATGCGAAGTTAAGCGGACCAAATCCTATTTTCCTGCCCCCGCCGGGTCAGGCCGTGAGCGCCTCAACCAGCGCCTTGACCTTCTTCTGGCGCCATTGCGGCAGCGGGGCGATCAGCCAGTAGCTGAGCATTGTCGGCAGGGCATCGCCCACCTTGCGCACCCGTCCATTCTCGATATCCGCCTGCGCCAGCAACAGCGGCACACTCGCCCGGCCAAAGCCGTTCGCCGCCGCCTCGATCGCCAGCCCAGCATCCGCCACCCGGATTGCGGCGGGCAGGCCACCCGAGGGACAGCCGGGCCATTCGATCCGCTGCTCCGGCCCGCCCGCCGCCGCTTCCACGGTGACGAAGGCGGTTTCGCCGATCTTGATGCCCTCATGCTCGCCCGCGCCATCGGTCAGGCGCAGCGCCAGATCCAGATTGGCCTCGGTAAAGTCCAGCGCCTCATCGGCGGCGACCAGCGAGAAGGTCAGGCCGGGCTGGCCCGCAGCATAGGCGGCCAGGCGCGGCTGCAGCCATTTGGCGGTGATGTCGCGCGGCGCGGCGATCGTCAGCGACGAACTGGACTGGCCCGCCTGCATCGCCCGCACCGCTTCCTCGAACTCCAGGAAACCGGCGCGCAGCGCTTCCAGCCCCGCCTCGGTCTCGGGCGTCAGTTCCAGCCCCTTGGGCGTGCGGCGGAACAGCACCACGCCCAGCATATCCTCCAGCGCGCGGATCTGCTGACCGACGGCCGCCGGCGTCACCGCCAGTTCGTCCGCCGCGCGGGTGAAGGACAGGTGGCGTGCCGCTGCATCCAGCACGCGCAGGCCGTTGAGCGGCAAATGGGTCCGCTTCATTCGGCCACCGCCGGCGCGATCAGCGCGAAATGGGGAATGGTCACCTCGAACGTCTCGCCATCGGAACCGATCATCGTATAGGCGCCGCGCATCGACCCCGTTGCCGTGTTGAGCGGGCAGCCCGACACATAGTCATAGCTTTTGCCCGGTTGCACCACCGGCTGTTCCCCGATCACGCCTTCACCCTCCAATTCCTGCTGAATGCCCCGCCCATCGGTGATGATCCAGTGACGGCTCAGCAGTTGCACCGGCTGTTCGCCCTGATTTTCGATCCGGATATGATAGGCCCAGAACCAGCGCCCCCGGTCCGGCTCCGACTGTTCGGGCAGGAAAGTCACGGCGACATGGATGATGATGTCCCGCGTCGTCGCGTGCAGGGGGAACAATGCGTTCATATCTCCCGCATGCGCCTCCCTGCCCGGTTCCGTCAACGCCCTATCGTCTTGAGCGCCTGGTCGAAGTCCGCGATCACATCGTCCGGATCTTCCAGGCCGACGTTCAGGCGCAGCATATCCTCGGTGATGCCGACTTCCAGCCGGGCTTCCTCGGCCATGCCGAAATGGGTGGTCGATGCCGGATGGGTCATTAGCGAGCGCGAGTCGCCGATATTGTTGCTGATGTCGACCAGTTCCAGCGCATTGAGCAGGCCATGCGCCTCGGCCCGGCCGCCGCCGACATAGAGCGAGAAGATCGGTCCGGCCGCGTCCATCTGCCGCATCGCCAGCGCATGCTGGGGATGGCTCTCCAGCCCCGGATAATTGACCTTGGGCAGGCGGGTTTCCAGGAACTGGGCAACCTTGAGCGCATTCTCGCTCTGGCGGCGGATGCGCAGGTCCAGCGTCTCCAGCCCCTTCAGCACCACCCAGGCGTTGAACGCGCTGAGCGTCGGGCCGGTGTTGCGGTGGAAGGGCAGCAGCACATTGTCGATCCACTCGCGGCTGCCGCAGATGGCGCCGGCCAGCACGCGGCCCTGCCCGTCCATCATCTTGGTCGCGCTATAGGCAACCACGTCGGCGCCGAACTCCATCGGCCGCTGCAGCGCGGGCGAGGCGAAAGCGTTGTCGACGACGGTGGTGATGCCGCGGGCCTTGGCGATCGCGCAGACGGCAGCGATGTCGACCACGTCCATGGTCGGGTTGGCCGGCGTCTCGAAGAAGAAGACCTTGGTATTGGGCTGTACCGCCGCTTCCCAGGCGGCAACGTCGCTGCCGTCGATCGTCGTCGTCGCGATGCCGAACTTGGGCAGCAGCGTGTCGACCAGCCAGCGGCAGGAGCCAAAGGCGGCCTTGGCCGCGACGACATGGTCGCCGGCCGACAGCTGGCACAGCAGGGCAGCGGTCATCGCCGCCATGCCGGTCGCGGTGGCGCGACAGGCTTCGGCGCCTTCCAGCAGGGCGATGCGCTGCTCCAGCATCTCGACGGTCGGGTTCTGCAGCCGGCTATAGGTCATGCCCTGCTGTTCACCGGCGAAGCGCGCGGCGGCATCCTCGGCCCGGTCGTAGCAATAGCCGCTGGACAGGAACAGGGCCTCGGACGTCTCGCCATATTCGGTGCGCGCGGTGCCGCCCCGGATGGCCAGCGTCGCGGGCTTCCAGTTCTTGGTGATCTCAGGGTTCTGCCCGCTCTTCCGCTTCATATCGCCTTCCGCATATCCGTCGTGACGCGCGGCGTTTCGCCGCCCAATATCTGTGCCATCTGGCTCATGTCGCCATTACCGCCCGAGAGGATAACCGCAACCTCCTTGCCACGCATTCGATCCTTTTCCTGGATCAGCGCGGCCAGCGCCACCGCACCGGCACCCTCGGCCAGATTGTGGGTGTCCTGCCAGTAGATGCGGATCGCAGCCGCCACCTCGTCGTCGGTGACGCCGACGAAGCGGTCGGCGCGCGGCCCGAAATAGTCGAGCGCGGCCTGGACCGGGGTGCAGACGGCGACGCCATCGGCAAAGGTATAGGCGGTCGGGCTGGTGAGCAATTCTCCGGCCTCGAACGAGCGCTTGGCGGCATCCACATGGGCGGACACGACGCCCACGACCTTCGTCGTCAGGCCCAGCGCATCGCGCGCCGCGATCGTGGCGCACAGGCCCGATCCGCAACCGACGGGAACATAGACGGTGTCGAGGTCGGGCACCGCGTCGAACAGTTCCAGCCCATAGCTGGCGACGCCGCGCACCAATTGCGCATGATAGGCCGGGACCATGAACAGCCCCTGCTCGGCGGCGAGGCGCACCGCCTCCGCCTTGGCGCTGTCGAAATCATGGCCATGTTCGATCAGGGTCGCGCCGAATGCGCGCATCGCCGCATTCTTTTCCAGCGCATTGCCATGGGGAACGACGATCGTCGCCTGCAGCCCGGCGGCGCGGGCCGCACGCACCTGCGCCTGGCCATGATTGCCGCGGGTCGCGGTGATGATGCCCTTCACCTCGGGATGGGTGCGGCGCAGCCAGTCGATATAGGTGATGGCCCCGCGCACCTTGAAGGCGCCGGTCGGCGTATGGTTCTCATGCTTGACCCAGGTCTCGACGCCGATCCGCCCGGCCAGCAGCGGCCAGGCATATTGCGGGGTCGGCGGCACCTGGTCATGGACCATGGCGGCGGCGGCACGAAGGCTGGGCAGGGAAAAGTCGTCCATGCCGCTGCCTAGCTGGCGCGTGGCAGAGCCGACAGGACCGATATGCGCGAATTGGCCCCCTAGAGCCTGATCGTTTGAGGCGGAAGCGCCTTGCGCTTCCACCGATAGCGTGAATCAGGCTCTATTCTTGGATGCTAGACCTTGATTCACGCTTCAGGCAGATTCAGCCTGAAGCGATCAAGGTCTAGGCGGCCCTGCGCACCCTACCCTCGATCAGCGGATGCAGATGCGCCTCTTCCCACTCCATATGGTCATAGAGGGAATCCTGCAGCGCCAGCGTCGCCCGCTTGTAATTGCCCCAGTCGGCGGCGATCTGGGCCGGGGTCCATTGCTTGATATGGTCGCTGTAGCGCAGGAACAGGGCCACCATGGTGCGGCCATGCTGATGCACGACCGGCTCGGCTTCCATCGCCAGCGGCCCCTGGCGCAAGCTCCGCGCCAGCATGTCCTCACGCCCCATATGGTCGCGGAACAGCTGGGCGAAGCGAATACGCCAGCGGGTCAGAAGTGCCATGTCGCGGACGTCATCGTCCATCATGCTGGCAAAATCCCGCATCATGCCCCGCAGGACATGATGGTCTTCAATCAGTTCAGTCGGCATTTGCGTCCCCATTCACCGCTCATATCGACCGGAAACGAAGAAACTTTACGTTCGCGTCACGCAAATGCGACGAACCGAAGTCGGATCAGAGCGCAGCGAGAACCGCGTCGCCCATCTCCACCGTGTTCATCGTGCCGCCCAGATCCGGCGAACGGGCGCCGTCGGCGAGCGCCTTGGCCACTGCCGCCTCGATCCGGTCGGCCGGCTCGGACAGGTTCAGCGAATAGCGCAGCATCATCCCCGCCGACAGGATGGTCGCCAACGGATTGGCCTTGCCCTGGCCGGCAATGTCGGGCGCGGACCCATGGATCGGTTCATAGAGGCCCTGGCCGCTACCGTTGAGCGTCGCCGACGCCAGCATGCCGATCGAGCCGACGCACATGCTCGCCTGATCCGACAGGATATCGCCGAACATGTTGCCGGTGACGATGACGTCGAACTGGCCGGGGTTGCGGACCAGCTGCATCGCGGCATTGTCGACATACATATGGGTCAGGGCGACGTCGGGATATTCGGCCGACACCTCGATCACCACGTCGCGCCACAGCTGGCTGGTTTCCAGCACATTGGCCTTGTCGACCGAGCAGAGCTTGCCGCGACGGGCGCGCGCCGCCTGGAAGCCGGCATGGGCGATGCGGCGCACCTCGGCCTCGTTATAGGACATGATGTCATAGCCTTCGCGCAGGCCATCGGCGATAGTGCGCATGCCCTTCTCGCCGAAATAGACGTCGCCATTGGTCTCGCGCACGATCAGCAGGTCGATCGATCCGGCCACTTCGGGCTTCAGCGCGCTTTCGTGCGCCAGTTCGGGGAAGACCTTGGCCGGCCGCAGGTTGGAGAAGAGGCCCAGTTCCTTGCGCAGGCCCAGGATCGCCTGTTCCGGACGCAGATGGCGTTCCAGCGAGTCGCAGTCGGGATCACCGACCGCGCCGAACAGGATGGCGTCGGCGCGCTTGGCGATGTCCAGCGTCTCGGGGGGCAGCGGATGGCCGACCGCCTTATAGGCCGAACCGCCGACCAGACCCTCTTCATAGGTGAGGCCGTCGATCGCCAGCGCATCGAGCACGCGCTTCGCCTGCGCGACGATCTCGGGGCCGATACCATCTCCAGGGAACAGGGCGATCAACATGGGAAACCTCTTTCTAAATCTCTGCCGGCACGGTTCCGCGAAAGAAAATGGCCGCCGTTGCCCGACGGGCGAACGGAGAATGCGGAAACGGCGCGCCCGCCCTTGCAAAAACTGCGCGCGTTACGCAACCGCTCTTTTCAGCCGATCGACCAGTCTTTCGCGCGCGGCCAGCACATCGGCCCGCCTTTCGGTCAGCACGGACCGCTCCAGGAAGAAGCCGGTCAGGCGCAATCCATCCATGATCTGCGGCCAGTCGCCAGCCCCGCCTTGCAACAGGAAAGGCGGCAGCGGCAGCAGGCGCGCCTCATAGCCATCCGCCCCGACCCGGCTGACTGCCGCCGCGCTGCGCGGGCTGACAAAGGCCAGGTCGTCGGCAGTCCCGGTGGCGGCGCAGCGGCTCAGATCAAGGCCGAAACCCAGCTCCGCCAGCAACAGCAATTCGTAGCGGACCAAAGCCGCCGCCCAGCCCCGCGCCGCCGGCGCCGCCTCGACCGCGCCAAGCACGCCATCGAGCGCTTCGTAAAGCGTCGGATAGGGCGTTCCTTCCGGCAAAGCCGCCGCCGTCAGCGCGCAGGCCCAGTCGATCGCTGCCGCCGGCAATGGCTCGCCCAGCAAAGGCGCGCGGCTATGCTCCAATTCGACGGTCAGGCTCGCGAGCTGATCTTCGGTACGGGCGCGGAACTCGGCCTTCACCGCATTGCCCGGCAGCAGCACCGGGCGCAGCGCCCGCGACCGCCCGCCGCGCACATAGCCCGCGACTAGCCCATGATCGGGCGTCAACAGCCGCGCGACCGCGCCATGTTCGCCATGGGCACGCAGCGCGCAGACGATGCCGGATGTGATGAGGACGGGCATGGCGCCTTCCTATCGACGATCCGGCATCCGTGCCAAAGCTAATGTTGCGGCTGCGCCTCGCCACGGGTGCGCCACAGCGACAGGCCGATGCCCGCGCCCAGCACCCCGGCCGTCACCAGCAGGGAAAAGAGCGGCGGGATCTTCTCCAGCCCCAGCGCATCGGCCAGGAAGATCTTGGCGCCGATGAAGATCAGCACCACCGACAGCGCATATTTGAGATAATGGAAGCGGTGGACCGCCGCCGCCAGCGCGAAATAGAGCGCGCGCAGGCCCAGGATCGCGAAGATGTTGGAGGTATAGACCAGAAAGGGATCGGTGGTGATGGCGAAGATCGCTGGTACAGAATCCACCGCGAAGATGACGTCGGCAATCTCGATCATCACCAGCGCCAGGAACAGCGGCGTCGCATGGAGCAGCGGCTTGCCACCCGGCTCGGCCGGCTGGCGCACGAAGAAATGGTCGCCCTCCACCCGGTCGGTCACACGCATGTGGCGGCGCAGGAAGCCGAGCAGCCGGTTGCCCTCCATCGTCTGTTCCTTGCCCACCGTCCACAACATGCGGATGCCGGTGAAGATCAGGATCGCTGCGAAGACATAGAGCGCCCAGGAGACATTCTGGACCAGCGCCGCGCCCAGCCCGATCATGATCGCGCGCAGGACAATGACGCCGATGATGCCCCAGAACAGCACCTCATGCTGATAGCGGCGCGGCACATGGAAGAAGGAGAAGATCATCGCGATGACGAAGACATTGTCGAGCGCCAGCGATTTTTCGACGACGAAACCGGTGAGATAGGCGACAGCCGCCTCCTGCCCCATCTGCCAGGCGATCCAGCCGCCAAAGGCCAGGCCGATCGCAATGTAGAAGCCGGCCAGCTTCACGCTCTCGCGCACGCCGATCTCGCGCTGCTTGCGATGCAGCACGCCCAGATCCAGCGCCAGCAGCGCGATGATGATCGTCAGGAAGAGCGCCCACATCCAGATGGGCTTGTCGAGAAAGTCGGTCGTCAGGAAATCCATGATGGGTCCGTGCTGCGAATATGCAGGTCAAGCGGACGGCATGGCTCCCGGTTCCCTCAGCGGGAATATGTCGGAAAGCGGCAATCGAACAGCAATGATCAGTGGCCCGGCGCAGGTCAGGCTGCACCGGGCCATTTATGATCAGCCCGGCATCATGGAGCCGGTATCGATGAAGCGCTGGTGCCAGGCGAAGGCCTCGGCCGGCAGCATCGGCGACTGCAGGCCATAGCTGCCCTGCATCGCCCGCCTGAAATAATCCTTCAGCATCGGGCGATAATCGGGATGGGCGCAATTATTGATGATCAGTTCGGCCCGCTGCCGCGGCGCCAGCCCGCGCAGGTCGGCCAGCCCCTGCTCAGTGACGATCACCTGCACATCCTGATTGATATGGTCGACATGGCTGGCATGCGGCACGATCGCCGAAATCTTGCCCTGCTTGGCGGTCGAGGGCGTCATGAAGATCGACAGATAGGCGTTGCGGGCAAAGTCGCCCGATCCGCCGATGCCGTTCTGGATGCGCGATCCCATGACGTGGGTGGAGTTCACATTGCCATAAATATCCGCCTCGATGAGGCCGTTCATGGCGATGCAGCCCAGGCGGCGAACCAGTTCGGGATGGTTGCTGATTTCCTGCGGGCGCAGGATCATCTTGTTGCGGAAACGGGCCATGTCGGCATTGAGCCGCGCCGCCGCCTCGGGACTGAGCGAGAAGGCGGTGGCGCTCGCCATGCGCAGCTTGCCGGATTCCAGCAGGTCGAGCATGCCGTCCTGAATGACCTCCGTATAGGAAACCATATTGTCGAAGGGCGCATCGATCAGGCCGGTCAGCACCGCATTGGCAATATTGCCGACGCCCGACTGGAGCGGCAGCAGCGACGCCGGGATGCGGCCCATCTTCACTTCATGGCCGAGGAATTCGAGCAGATGGCCGGCGATCGCCCGCGCACTGTCATCGGGCGGGGTGAAGGGCGCGTTGCGATCCGGCGAGTCGGTTTCGACCACCGCCAGCACCTTGGCGGGATCGACGCGGAAATAGGGCTCGCCGATGCGATCGTCGGCGCGGGTCAGCGGGATCGGCACGCGGCTCGGCGGCAACGCCGTGCCGTAATAAATGTCGTGCATCCCTTCGAGTGCGGCATTCTGCCAGCTATTGACCTCCAGGATGATGCCCTTGGCACGATCGAGCCAGGTCTTGTTGTTGCCGACCGAGGCGGACGGGATCAGCAGGCCGTCGGGCGTGATGCCGGTCACTTCGACCACCGCGACATCCAGTTCGCCCAAAAAGCCCTGCCATGCCATCGGCGCGACCTGGCTCAGATGCATGTCGAAATATTGCATCTCGCCGCGGTTGATCCGCTCGCGGGCGATCGGATCGCTATTATAGGGAAGACGAAATTCGACGCCGTCGGCCTTGGCGAGCGCGCCGTCCAGTTCCGGCCCGGTCGATGCGCCGGTCCACACCTTTACCCGGAACGGATCGCCGGCCGAATGGGCGGCGGTGATTCGGTCGGCGAGCGCCAGAGGGACGGCCTTGGGATAGCCCGAACCGGTGAAGCCGCTCATGCCCACGGTCATGCCGTCGGCAATCAGGGCAGCTGCGTCCTGCGCACTGCGCCTTTTTGCCGCAAACCCTGCATGACCGATACGATCCGATGCCATCCTCTCGTCTCCATTAAATGTCTGACTGGCGTCCCTGCGCCGGCGCTTAGGTCTGGCTTTTCCGTTCTCCGCACAATAGGGATTCCCGGCACAATATCTGTGCAGGACATGTTCAAATGAGCGACCTGCTTCTTTCGATCCGCACCTTCATACGGCTATGCGAAAAGCCCAGTTTCACGCGCGTCGCTGCCGAGATGCATGCGAGCCACACCACCATAGCGCGACGGCTCGATCAGGTGGAAGCCCATTTTGGCACCGTGCTGTTTCATCGCACCACGCGCCGGCTGGTCCCGACGCCAGAGGCGGACCAGTTGCTGGTCCATGCCCGAATGCTGGTCGATGCGCTGGAAGTGGCCGAACAGGAATTGCGCCCGGTCCAGGGCGATGTCAGCGGCACGGTGCGGATCGGCGTCACCACCGCGCTAGGCCTCTATTATCTGGGCCTGCTGAGCCTGCTGAGCGATCAGCATCCCGGCCTGCGGATCGACATGGCGATGACCGACTGGCAGCGCGATCTGGTCCAGGACCGGCTCGATCTGGCGCTGCGCGTCGGCCCGGTCGGGGACGATATGCTGGTCGTGCATCGGCTCGGTGCCCTGCCCCGCATGCTGGTCGCCCATCCCGACTATGTCGCGCGCCATGGCCTGCCAACCAGCGCCGACGACCTGCCCGGCCATCGCTGCATCGCCTATGGCTATGGCGACCTGCCCGCCAAATGGACCGTGGACGGCCGCGACCAGTTGATCAGCGGCCCGTTCCGCAGCGACAATAGCGAGGCGGTGCATCGCGCCGCGCTCGCCGGCCTCGGCATCGCGATGCTGCCCGCGGTTCGTGTCGCGGACGATCTGGAGGCGGGGCGCCTCATGCGCGTCCTCCCCGCCAGCCAGATCGACCCGATCGACATATTGGCGGTGCATCCCGCGCTGAAGCGCCTGCCCGCCCGCGCCAGGCTGGTGCTCGATTTCCTGAAGGCGAATTTCCCCGGCGACCCGCCCCAGCGCTAAGCGGCACGCAGTTCCTCCAGCACGTTACGCACCGTTTCCTGCAATTCCTGTGAACGACTGGACAAGGCGGTCGCCGCCGCGTCGGTTTCGCCCATGGCCGATTGCGCCTCCGCCAGCGCCAGGCTCAGCGCTTCGGCCTGGGACGCCGCTTCGGCGATATGGCGGGCCATCTCCTCGGTCGCGGCCGCGATCTCGCCGGTGGCGCGTATCTGCTCCGCCACATCATCGACGATGCCGGCAGTCGACCGGTCGATCGTGTCGGCCGATTGGGTCGCGACATCGATCGCGCCCGACACGCTGTCGGCCGCGCGGCGGATATCCTGCAGATAGATGTCGATCTGGCGGGTCGCCTCGGCCGTCTGCGCGGCGAGGCTCTTCATCTCCGATGCCACGACGGCAAAGCCGCGCACCTCGCTGCCGCTACGCGCCGCCTCGATCCCGGCATTGAGCGACAGGGTCCGGCTCTGCGCCGCGATCTGGGCAATCAGCGCGACGATCGAACTGGCGGAATCGACCGTCGCCGACAGCATGTCGACCTCCGGCGTCAGCGCACGGGTCGCCATCGCGCCGCGCAGCGCATTGTCGCGGGTATGGCTGGCGCTGCCGCCCACGCCATTGATCGAAATGGCCAGCTTTTCCGTATCCTGCGCCACCGCGCGGACATCGCCATCGGCGCGGGCATGGGCCTTGCGCAATTCGGCCGAGCGCTGGGTCGTGCGATCGAGCAGATCGAACAGCCATTGCTTGCTGGCCGACAATTGCCCCGCCAGTTGGCCCAGATCGCCGACCACCGCGCCCAACCGCGCCTCCAGCGCATCGGCCACCAGCCGGCGCCGCTCGCTTGCCTCTTCGGCCCGCCGCGCCGCTTCCTCGATCGCGCGCTGTCGGGTGGCAATTGTCTGCGCCCGCTCCAGTTCGGCCAGCGCAACTTCCGCCCGATCCTTCGCCGCGTCAGCTTCCTTGCGTAAACCTTCGCTCCGCTGCCGCTCCTCGGTCTGCAGGCGGATGGTCTGGGTGAGCAGCGACACGATCCACCACAGCATCAGGGTCTGGATCACCACGATCAGCGCATGCACCAGCACCCGCGGCAGATCGCCCTCGCTGGCGAACACCCAGGCGGGGTAGCTATAGTTGAGGATCAGATGATGGAGCGCCGTCACGCCGGCCGCCACCAGTAGCGCCCGGCGATCGAGCAGCACGGTCTGCGCCGCCAGCGCCGCGAAAAAGCCCATATGCATGTCCATCTGCCAGCCATGGCCGCGCAGCAGGAAGACATAGAGCGCCGGGATCGCCACCGATGTCACCGCCAGCGTCATCCGCGCTGGCGCCGAAATGTCGCGCCGCCGCACCATATGGGTCGGCAGCAGCGCCAGCAGCGCGGCCGCCAGCGCGCCGACTTCCGCATCGGGTGCCTTCAGCCACCATCCGATCAGCATCAATGCCGGCACATTCAGCCAGAACAGCCACATCAGCATGCGCGCACCGGCCAGGCGGATACTTTCCATCGGGCGTTCGACGTTCATGCCCGTTCTCCCTTGCCCGCGCAGAGGAAATCGGGCGCCGCCAGCAACAATACGCCGCGCGTCAGCATCGGCCAGGCCAGGCGATCACGGTCCCCCCGCACCACCAATGCCCCCTCGATCTGCCCCTTGCCGATCGGGATCGCGCCGACCGCAATCAACCCCGCCGCCAATCCATGGCCGCTGGTCGTCGTCAGGGGAATGGCGAGCATGTCGCCCCGCGCCGGCGGCGCCAGAGCGCCCGCCATCATCAGAAAAGCGACTGTCGCCAATTGCGCAGCCGCAAGCCCCCACCTGTTCCCCACTCTTGTCTCCCCTGCCGATCGGCCGGGGAAACATCACCAACAATTGTTAACGCGACACTTATGAGCCAGCAGAAATCATTGCGTTATCGTCACATTTTTTTCAGCCGTGGAAATAATCATAGACCTGCTGGGCCACCGCCTTCGACACGCCGGGGGCGCGTTGCAGATCCTCCAGCGCTGCATCGCGCACCGCCCGCGCCGTCCCGAAATGCATCAGAAGCGCCTTTTTCCGGGCCGGGCCGATGCCGGGCACTTCGTCCAGCGAGGACACGGTGATCGCCTTGCTGCGCTTCGCCCGATGCGCGCCGATAGCAAAGCGATGCGCTTCATCGCGCAGGCGCTGCATGTAGAAGAGCAACGGATGATTGATCGGGAAACTCACCTCCCGCCCGTCCATCAGGTGGAAAACCTCGCGCCCGTCGCGGCCATGATGTGGCCCCTTGGCGATGCCGATCATGCAGACATCCTCGATGCCCATATCCTCCAGCATCGCCCGCGCCGCCGACAATTGCCCCTTGCCGCCGTCGATCAGCACAAGGTCCGGCCATTCGCCGCCGTCGCGATCGGGGTCTTCGCGCGCCGCCCGGCCAAAGCGCCGCTCGAACATCTCGCGCATCATCGCGAAATCGTCGTTCGAGATTTCGGGGTTCTTCATGTTGAACTTGCGATAGGCGTTCTTGCGGAAGCCCTCCGGCCCGGCGACCACCATCGCCCCCAGCGCATGGGCGCCCTGGATGTGGCTGTTGTCGTAGATTTCGATCCGGTCGGGCACGCCGTCCAGCCCGAAGGCCTCGACCATCTCGTCCAATATCTTGGCCTGGGTCGTGGTCTCGGCCAGACGCCGGTCGAGCGCCTCCACCGCGTTGCGCTGCGCCTGCTTGATCAGGCGCGTGCGCTCGCCGCGCTGGGGCACCTCTATCCTTACCTTGCTGCCCAGCCTTTCGCTCAGCGCCAGCGCCATCAACTCGCACTCGGCTGGCTCACGGTCGGTCAGGATCAGCTTGGGCGGCGGCACTTCCTCGTAAAATTGCGCCATGAAGCTTTCCAGCACCTCTTCGGTCGCCACATCATTGGTGTGGACCGGGAAGAAGCTGCGATGCCCCCAATTCTGGCCGCCGCGGATGAAGAAGGCCTGGATGCACATCGATCCGCCCTTCTCCGCCAGCGCGAAGATGTCGGCATCGCCCAGCCCCTCGGCATTGATCGCCTGCGATCCCTGGATGAAGGTCAGCGCCTTCAGCCGGTCGCGGATCATCGCCGCCTGTTCGAAATCCAGCGTCTCGGCCGCTGCCTCCATCGCCGCGCCCAGCTTCTGCTGCACGGCGGTTGACTTGCCGCCCAGGAAATCCTGTGCGTCCTGCACCAGTTCGGCATAGCCGGCCGTGTCGATGCGATCGACGCAGGGCGCCGAGCAGCGCTTGATCTGATACAACAGGCAGGGCCGCGAACGATTGGCGAAGAAGCTGTCGGTGCAGGACCGCAGCAGGAACAGCTTCTGCAGCGCATTGATCGTCCGCGTCACCGATCCGGCGCTGGCGAAGGGGCCATAATAGCGCCCCTTATATTTACGCGCGCCGCGATGCTTCTGCACGCGGGGAAAGGCGTGATCCTCGCGCAACAGGATGAAGGGGAAGCTTTTGTCGTCGCGCAGCAGGACATTATAGGGCGGGCGGTAGCGCTTGATGAGTTGCGCCTCCAGCAGCAGCGCTTCGGCTTCGCTGTTGGTGGTGACGATCGTCATGCTGCGGGTCTGCGCCACCATGCGCCGCAGCCGGTTGGGCAGCCGGTCGACCTGGGTATAATTGGCGACCCGATTCTTCAGCGCCCGCGCCTTGCCGACATAGAGGACGTCGCCGCGCGCATCCTGCATGCGGTAGACGCCAGGCCGGATCGGCAGCGTCTTGAGCGTCGTGCGGATCGCCTCCACGCCCGCATCGATATCGGGCTGGCTGCCGGTGACGGTATAGGTCGCCTTGTCTTCATTGAAACGGTCGGGGGATTGCGGCTGCGACATGGCCGCAGAGATAGCGGCACCGGCGCGGATCGCAATGGCGGTGTGGAACAAAGGGCGGCCAACACCGGCATTCATGATTGCCATTCATGGCTGTTTTACCGAAAGCCGGCCTAATCAACAGCCTGTCGACTTCCTACATGAGACAGGCACAGGCCGTCCCACGGCCCGCGCCCATCCAAGAATAGCAGCGGAGGGGCATATGCCCTGCACACCGCGAACCTCAAGCAAAGGGACATCCCCATGGCCACCAAAGCCTATGGCGCCAACGCCGCCGACAAGCCGCTCGAAGCCCTCGACATCGAACGCCGCGCCGTCGGTCCGCATGATGTCGCGATCGATATCGCCTATTGCGGCGTCTGCCATTCGGACCTGCACCAGGTCCGTTCCGAATGGGACGGCACCCTCTATCCCTGCGTTCCCGGCCACGAGATCGTCGGCCATGTGACCGCCGTTGGCGATCATGTCAGCGCCTTCAAGGTCGGCGACACGGTCGGCGTCGGCTGCATGGTCGACAGTTGCCAGGGCTGCCCCTCCTGCGACGAAGGGCTGGAGCAATATTGCGAGAGCGGCTTTGTCGGCACCTATAATGGCAAGACCGATGATGCGCCGGGCCACACGCTGGGCGGCTATTCGCAGAATATCGTGGTGAAGGACAAGTTCGTCCTGAAGATCAGCCACCCCGCCGATCAGCTCGCCGCCGTGGCGCCACTGCTGTGCGCGGGCATCACCACCTGGTCGCCGCTGCGCCACTGGAAGGTCGGCCCCGGCCAGAAGGTCGGCATCGTCGGCATTGGCGGCCTGGGCCATATGGGCATCAAGCTGGCCCATGCCATGGGCGCCAAGGTGGTGGCCTTTACCACCTCGGAATCCAAGCGCCAGGACGCGCTGGACCTGGGCGCCGACGAAGTCGTCGTCTCGCGCAACACCGAGGAAATGCAGGCCCATGCCAACAGCTTCGACTTCATCCTGAACACCGTCGCGGCCAGCCATAATCTCGACGCCTTCACCACTCTGCTGAAGCGCGACGGGACGATGACACTGGTCGGCGTGCCCGAACATGCCCACCCCTCGCCCAATGTCGGCGCGCTGATCTTCAAGCGCCGCAGCATTGCCGGCTCGCTGATCGGTGGCATCGCCGAAACGCAGGAGATGCTCGATTTCTGCGCAGAGAAGGGCATCGTTGCGGACATTGAGATGATCCGCATCCAGGACATCGAAGACGCCTATGCCCGCATGCAGAAGAGCGACGTCAAATATCGCTTCGTGATCGACAACGCCACGCTGGCCGCCTGATCGCCAGGCAAAGGGGCGAATGGCCAGGCGCCATTCGCCCCGACTGCGGGCCATGCCCGCCCCTTTCCGGGGGAAACCCCGATTGCTCCCAGCTTCCCGTCCCGGTCCAATCACCGGACGTCCAAGCGCGAAGGAGCCAGTCATGTCCGATCCGCTGCCATCCTGGAATGACGGACCTGCCAAGGCCGCGATCCTGGATTTCGTCGCCCGCGTGACAGGCGCGGGACCGGAGCATGTCCTCGCCCCGCAGCGCATCGCCACCTTCGACAATGACGGCACGCTCTGGGCGGAACAGCCACTTCAGACCCAGTTCCTGTTCGGCCGCATGCTGCGCGCAAAGCTGATCGCACAGGAACCGGAACTGGCGCAGCAACAGCCTTTCAAGGCCTATGTCGAGCAGGACATGCCGGCCATGAAAGCGCTGGGGAAGCTAGGGCTGCTGGAGGTTGCCGCCCGTGAACATGCGGGTGCGACCGAAGAGGAATTTGACAGGATCGCACGCGACTGGCTCGCCACCGCACATCATCCCCTGCTCGACCGGCCCTTCACCCGATGCGTCTATCGCCCGCAGATCGAATTGCTCGATTTCCTGCGCGCCCATGATTTCAAGACCTATATCGTCTCGGGCGGCGGGCTCGACCTGATGCGCGCCTTCGCCGAAGACGTCTATGGCATTCCGCCCGAACAGGTGATCGGCTCCAGCCTTCGCACCCGGTTCGAAATCGACGGTGATGGCGTCGCGCAACTTGTCAAGCTGCCCGAACTCCACTGTTTCGACGACCGCGAGGCGAAGGCGCAGAATATCGCCCTTCATATCGGCCGTCGCCCGATCCTGGCCTTCGGCAATTCGGACGGCGACCTCGCCATGCTCCGCTATGTGAAGACCGGATCAGGGCCACGGCTGGCGCTCCTGCTGCATCATGACGATGCCGTTCGGGAATTTGCCTATGATCGGGATTTCTTCCTGAGCCCCCTGGCCGAGGCGCTGGACAAGGCCCCTGATTATGGCCTGACCCTGGTCAGCATGAAGCAGGACTGGAACAGCATCTTCGTCTGATCCGTTGACCGCGCCACCTTCGGACAACCGGCCGTGGCACTCCGCAGGCTGGCGCGCCTATGACCGTCTTATGGTCCATCTCCTTCCCTTCACCCCCGATCATTTCTCCACCCTGTCGGGCTGGTTCGGCAGCGACGCGGATGTCGTTCAGTGGGGTGGGCCTTTTGTCCATTTCCCGCTGTCCGGTGAGCAGATGACGGCAATGCTGGATGAAGGACGCAGCGATCCGCCCGCGCGCTTGTGCTGGATGGCCCAGGACGACGGTCAGCTTGTCGGCCATGTCCAGATCGCCTTCGACTGGCGCAACGGCAATGCCACGCTGGGCCGGGTCGCGATCGCGCCCGATGCGCGAGGCCGGGGTCTGGCGGTGCCGATGCTGCGTGTTGGGCTCGCCGCCGCCTTTGCCTTCGATGCCGTCGAGCGGCTGGAGCTCAATGTCTATGCCTGGAACCGGCCCGCCATCCGCAGCTATGAACGGCTCGGCTTCGTGACCGAAGGCGTCCGCCTGTCCTCCGTTCGGGTTGGCGATGCGCGATGGGATACCGCGATCATGCGAATGCTGCGATCCGAATGGACGCACAGCACGCCAGCCTGAACCCAAACAAAAAGGGCCGACGCCTTTCGGTGCCGACCCTTTTGCTAATTCTGCCTGTTTTTCGATCAGGCGACCGGGCCGAGACCCTTGATCGCATCATCGACCAGCGCCTTGTCCGCCTTGGCATCATGGCCTTCGGCAATCAGGGCGGCGGCAGCGCCGGTAGCGGCCTTCACCGCCTTGGCACGAATGTCTGCGAGAGCGCTGCGCTCAGCCGCACCGATCTTGTCTTCCGCCATCTTCTGGCGACGGGCGACCAGATCGGCAGCCTGCACCTTGGCATCGGACAGAAGCGTTTCGGCTTCATGCTCGGCCGACTTGCGCATGGCGTCGGCTTCGCCGGCCGCAGCGGCCAGCTTGGCTTCATATTCGCCCTTGAGCGCTTCGGCTTCGGCACGAAGCTTCGATGCTTCGGCCAGCTGTTCCTTGATCTGGGCGATCCGGCCATCCAGAACGCCACCGATCAGGCTGGGCACCTTCTTGATCAGCAGGATGACGATGAACACCGCCATCGCCAGGCTGACCCAAGCCGTCGCATCCATGCCGACCGCCTTGGGATCGGTATGCGGCGCGACGCCTTCATGCGCCACGGTGCCAACCGGCTCCATGCCTTCGGCATGGATTGCCTGATTGAGGTGCGGGGCCTGCGCCTCGCTATGCTCTACTGCTGCCTCAGCCATGAGCCAGTGCCGCCTTTACTGCGTTGCGGGCCGCTTCGTCCGACGCTTCCACGCCGGAAATCCGGACGACCATGTCGCGCGCCGCATCGGCGGCGACGGTTTCAATCTGTGCCATGGCGGCATCCGTGGCGGTCTTGATCCGGGCTTCGGCAGCGCCGATCTTGTCCTGGATCTCCGCATCGGCGGCGGCCAGCTTCGCTTCCGAAGCCTTGGCGGCATCCGCCTTCGCCTTGGCCAGCGTCGCCTGGGCGGCGGTACGGCTTTCGGCATCACGGACGCGATAGTCCGCTTCCGCTTCGTCGGCGCGGGCGAAGGCTGCCTTGGCAGCATCGAGATCACCCGAAATCTTCGCGTCGCGCGCGTCGGCCGTCGCCTGCACCTTGGGCACCATGCCGCGGCCGATGACGAAGAAGACGAAGCCGAACGTCAGCAGCAGCCAGAATATCTGGGAAGCATAGGTATCGGCGATTTGCGCGATTTGAGGCATTTTTATCCGTCCGAAAAGGGGGCGGTCGTCAAGGGGCAGGCAGCCAGGCTGCCCGCCCCGTCGATCTTTAGGCCACGAAGACCAGGATCATGGCGATAACGAACGCCAGCAGACCCAGAAGTTCGGCGGCGGCGAAGCCGATGAACAGGCGACCCTGCTGGCCGTCAGCGGCACCCGGATTGCGCAGCGCGCCTTCGAGGAACGAGCTGAAGACGTTACCCACACCGAGGGCGGCAATGCCCGCACCGATCGCGGCCAGGCCAGCACCGAGCAGCTTTGCGGCTTCTGCGTCCATGTTCTAAACTCCTTTTTCTAAACCAATTAAACGTTGAAGAATGTACGAAAACTCAGTGCAGGTTTTCGGCGTCGTTGATGTAGACCGAGGTCAGCAGCGCAAACACATAGGCCTGGATCACGGCGACCAGCACTTCGAGTGCGCTGATACCGACCATCAGCACGAAGCTGGCGGCACCGACGGTCAGACCGAAACCGGGGCCAGCATTCGAGCTGTTGATGACGAAGCCGGCCAGCACCTTGAGCAGCACGTGTCCGGCGGTCATCGCCACGAACAGTCGCAGGCCCAGGCTGAACGGACGCACCATGAACGAGATCAGCTCGATCGGGAAAATGACCGGGATCATCGGCAGGGGCGTGCCGTGCGGCACGAACAGGGAGAAGAAGTGCAGCCCATGCTTCCAGAAGCCAACGATCAGCACGATCGAGAAGCTCATGATCGCCAACACGCCGGTGGCGGTGAAATGGCTGGTGAAGGTGAAGGGGTGGACCCCGACCAGACCCAGCGGCAGCAGACCCAGAAGGTTGGCCATCAGGATGAACATGAAGAGCGAGAAGACATAAGGAATGTACTTCTTGCCGCCCTCACCCACGTTCGAGATCAGCAGGTTCTTGATGAAGCCGGTGAAATATTCGACCGCCATCTGCCAACGACCGGGCACCAGTTCGCGCTTCATGCCGCCGATCACGAAGATCCACAGCACCACCGCAGCGGCGACCATATAGAGCGCACTGTTGGTGAAGGCGATGTTGAAGCCGCCGATGGACAGGTGATCGGTACCGAACAGCGGTTCGATCGCAAACTGATGCATCGGATCGATTTTGCCGGATTCTGCCACTTGGACCCCTGTACCGTCTAATATTCGGACTAAGACAAAAGCGCCCCTATTGATCGGAACGCTTCGTCGTCGTCAATCTGATGATGTTCCTGAACGCCGCCACGATCCCGAGACCGAGGAAGACAAGCAGGAGCCATGGGGATGTGCCGAGCAGCCGGTCGAGAACCCAGCCGATCAACGCACCACCGACAAGACCACCGATCAGCTCTGCGAGAACCCTGTTGCCCAGACGCGAACCATCGTCCGCCTGCTGCACCTTCGTCCCCTGTCTGACCTGCTCGGCATGTTCCGCCTGCGCAATTCTCGCTTCCAGTGAAGCGATCCGCGCATCTTCCCCCGCCGGGTCCTGCCCGGATTCACCCGCAACCATTGCCAATCCTTCCATCAGGCTGAAACCCAATGGCAGGCGGCATGGCGCTTGCGGCTGCACCCGTCAAGGCGCGGCCCGTTTAGAAAGGGGATGACGGATAGTCAACTATACTTGGGCAGGAGATTATCCTGCCCAGACGAACTGGCGGTCAAAGTCCGCCAGCCACGCGCATTTTACTGGCCTGCGGTGGCGCAATAGGCCGGCAAAGAGATCGCCCCGGCGCCCTTGGTCTGCCAGGCACCACCGCCGACGCGATAGACCTGCCCCGGCTTCACCCGGCTGCTGAGCGTCTGGCAACCGGTTGCGGCCGCCACATCCTGCACCGTCACACCACGCTTGCCTGCCAGATCGGTATAGACGGCGCGGCGCTTGATGTTGATCGATTCGACCTCGGCCCGCACATCCGCGCCCACCGTGCCGGCGATGCCCAGATAGCCATCGGCCTGCTCGCCCACCGTGCCGGCGGCGATCGCGGCGGCCGTACCACCCTGAGCCTGCGCGGCACCGGCCAGGACCAGGCCGCCCAGCACAGCGGCGGCCAGCATGAACTTGCGTGTCATTGCGGGAACAACTCCGGGTTATTGTTGATCAGATCCTTGGCGTCCTTCTCCAGACGGACGACGACCTCCTGCTGGACCTTCACGTTCAGATTGATCTCGATCGGCTTGTCCGGGGCCTTGACCTGGATGCATCCCCCCAGGGCCGAAGCGGCCAGACCGGCCATCATGATTGCTGCTATCTTCATTTCGGCTCCGTATTTGACACAGTCTCGCTTGCCGCAGGCTGAACCGCAAGACCAGATTGCAGATCGGCCGCGCTTTGTGCGCGCATCTTCTGCTGGGCATCCTCGCCAATCTGGTCGCGGATCACCTGCGACGGGTCGACATAGGATTGGGCGGATTTCATCAGGCCGCGAAAAGGCGCGGAAATCCGCACGTTGAAGATGAAGGGCAGGCCGACGAAGCTTTTCGCTATCCCCTGCGGCGCCCCGCCCAATTGGCCCCGGTTGACGCCGTTGAACACCACATTGGTCACCATCTCGCCATCCAGCGCGCCATCCATCAGGATGGTGAGGCATTTATATTGCAGATCCTTCAGCGCATCGAAGGCGACCTTGCCCATAACTCCGACTTGTTCGTTCGACACTGGCCCCACATAGGACAGCACGCCGGACTGGCGCGTTGGATCGCAGGGGATGCTAGGCAGCACGCCCTCGGGCATGATCAGCGGCGCCATGCCCTGCTGCCGTGCGACCAGCACGCCGCCGGCAACCCGCCCGCCCTGCGCATTGAAGATCAGCGGCATGATGCCGTCGAACGTGCCGGTCGCCGACACATTCTTGAGGTCCATAGCCTGGATGAAGGCGCCGGCGTCGAGGCCGATGACCCGGAAGGTCAGATAGCGGTCGACATCAGCACCAAAGTCCATGGTCGTGGGCAGAAGCACCAGTTCACCGCCCGAAAAGGGAAAGCCGCCGCCCTCGATATGCACCTTCTGGCCGGCACCCAATCGATAGCGCACCGTACCATTGCGTGCCTCGACCCCCGGATTGACCAGCGCGATTCGCGCCTCCTGTCCGGTCGGCGTCACCATGTTGAGCAGGTCGGAGAAGCGGATCTCGCCCGACAGTCCCTCGACCGGGCCGAAGGCCGCCGCCAGATCCAGCCGGTCGGTCCGGAAGACGCCATCGCTGCTGACATCGGAACCGGTCCAGCGAATATGCCCCTCGCCGGTCACGCGGCCAGCGACATTGGCGATCACGCCGAGCGTCAGCGGCGTCAGTTCCTCCGGCTGCAATCCCGGCCCGAAGCCCAGGTCCGGCACGGTCAGGTCGGCATGCCCCTTCCCGCTGCCCAGGTCGTGCGCAATATCGGCGCGTGCCACCGTGACACCCTTGCCCGGCACCTGCAGCGTACCGGTCGCGGTGATTCGGCCATCTTTCATCGCCAGGGCAAAGTCAGACACAGACAAGGGGTTGAAGCGCACCGAAGGCTGCGCATCGCGCACCTGCATCGCCGCCTTGAGCGACAGCGCACCCTTGGCAAAGGCCCAGCCGCCCGCACCCTGCTCGACGATCAGCGGCACGGTGCCGATCCTTCCGCCCGCGCCCTTGATGTCGCCGGCAAAGCCATTCTTCGTCGCCGCGCCGGTGACGCTCGTCGCAGACAGGCGAACCGGCGCATCCTCCGGGCCAATGGCGAAGTCTGCATTGCCCAGGGTGAAGCCGGTCTGGCCCAATATCAGCCGGGCATTGTCCGCCTTGATCAGCATCGGGCTGTCACCGCTTCGCCCGTTCAGCGCGACATTGCGAAGCTCCGCACCACCCTTCATGCCGCCCGGCCCCATGGCAAAAAGCGCCGAATTGGGCAGCGGGCAGAGCGTCTGCCGGGTCTGCCCCAGCGCGAAGCTGCCATAGCGCGCTTCCAGCAAGGTCAGTGGCGCGCAATGTTCGTTGATCGCGATCGCGCCATTAGACGCCAGCCGGCCATCGATCGGCAGGCCAAGACCGCGAACAGCCCCATCGGGCAGCGGCCCATCCAGCCGCAACGCGGTCGTGAAGCGCGTGTCGCCCTTCGGCCCGGCAACGAATCGGACAGGCTCGAACGCCAGTCGAGCGCCGTCGGCCGTATAGGGATCGATGAACAGCTGCCCGCCAAAACCGCCGCCGGCGCGGCGGGCCAGTCGGAGCGCCGCCTTGGGCAAGCCGCCGCCCTGCGACGTGATCGCGCCGTCCAGCGCCCAGTCGATCGCTGCGCCGCCCTTGCCCGGCCAGGCCAGCGTCACCCGACCATCGCGCGCCACGGCCACCTGCGCGCCGCTGCGCGCTGCAAATTCGGTATCGGTCAGGACCAGACTGCCGGCATCGCCCTTCTGCGCCAGCGCCACGCGCGCCCGCAGCAGATTATCCGCCCCGGCCCGCCGGGCTGCATCCGCCAACCGCAGGGCCAGCGGCGCCACCGGCGTGCCGGCCGTCGAGGTCCGCAACGACGCCAGCGGATCGCGCCCGGCCATCCGTCCGTTCCGCGCGGTCAGATCGCCGCTGAAGGTCGCATCACCGCCGCGCAGCGTCCAGTCACCGGCCAGTTCGGTTGGCCCCGCCAGCACCCCGGCACCGGAGAAGGCGCGTGCGCCGATCCGCGCCCGCCCGGCCATGGCCTTGGCCGTACCGTCGAACTCGATCCGACCGACCGGGGCCGCCAGCAGCATGCCCTGCGCCTTGAGCGCCTCGCCCGCCAGCTTGGCCGATCCGTTCCAGCGGTCGAGCCCCTGGCCAAGCCACAGATCGATGTCGGCCGTCGGCGCAGCCATCGCCATGTCCGCGCAGGCGAGCGCATCGCCCTTGATCGGCCCGCGCAGATGCGGCCGGCCGTCCACCATCGCCACGTCCAGCCAGGCGCTGGCCCTGGCCACGCCACAGCCGGCCATCCGTGCCCTGGGCATGGCAGCGGCCAGCTTGCCGCGGAAACCCGATTTCAGATTGCCATTGCCATCGATCTGCATGCCGACTGCCCCCGCGTCGGTATCCAGCCGCAACCGCGCGTCGCGCAGATGAAGCAGCAGGTCGGGCATGGCGAAGGGGGCAGTCGAATCGGGATCCCGAAACTTGTCCAGTTCGCCCAGCGTCAGCACGCCGTCGCGATAGGCGCCACGCATCCGCACACCACTGGCGCGAACCGCCGCCACCTGTGGCGTCACGCCGGAAAAGGCGATGTCGACCTCCACCCAGCGGGCGGTCAGGTCCGGCCGTGCCGGATCGCCCAGCACGACATTCTCGATCCGCTGGGTGCGCAGGCCCACCTGCGTCAGGTCATAATTGGCCTGGACCCCGCGCCGGTTGAGTTCGCGATTGACGAAATTCTCGGCGATCGGCGCGCGCTGCGTCCACAGCGCGACCAGCACCAGGCCGAGCGAACCCGTCCCGACACCCAGCCAGCGCAGCCAGCCCCGGCGAATTTCGGCTTCGCCGTTCTCGTCTTCCATCTGCCTGGCCAACCCCGACTTTCGCTCGCACTTCAGGTCCGTAACGCATCCATAACGTCCGACCCATTGGAAATATCCACCCCTGAAATAGCCTTGCCCACGAAATCCGCAAAGCCTAGCCTTCATTTGCCGGGGAATGGGGGATCGCCAGCATGACCGAAAAGGACGAACGCGCGAGCCAGGATGGTGCCGGTCATCGCGCCCGCCTGCGCCAGCGCCTGGCCGAAGGCGGCGACGGGCTGCTCGACCATGAACTGATCGAATATCTGCTCGCCCTTGCCATCCCCCGCCGCGACACCAAGCCGCTGGCTCGGCTGCTGCTGCGCGAATTTGGCGGGATCGGCGGATTGATGGCGGCCGACTGGCAGGCGATCGCACGGGTGCCCGGCATGGGCGATACCAGCGTCGCCGCGATCAAGATCGTCCAGGCCACCGCACTGCGAATGCTGCGCAACGATGTGGCGGAACGACCGGTGCTGGGCAGTTGGCAGGCACTGCTCGACTATCTGCGCGCCGACATGGCCTATCTCCATGTCGAACGCGTGCGCGTGCTGCATCTCAACAGCCGCAACATGCTGATCCGCGACGAGAATATGGGCGACGGATCGATCGACCAGGCGGCCATATATACACGCGAGGTCATCAAACGAGCCATGGAACTGGGATCGGCAGCCCTGATCCTGGTGCATAATCATCCATCGGGCGATCCGTCCCCCAGCAAGCAGGATATCGAGATCACCCGCCAGATCGTCGAGGCAGGCAAGCGGCTGGGCATCGGTGTCCACGACCATATCATCATCGGCGCGCAGGGGCATAGCAGCCTGCGTGCGCAGGGACTGCTGTAGAATCAGGCGCCCTCGATCAGTTCGGACGGCCAGCCGATCCGCACCAGCAGCCCATCCGGCCCGTTGATCCCGACCTCATACAGTCCCCATTCGCGATGGCGCAAAATGCCGCCCGGCCGGATGATCAGATCATCGACCCGCGCCGCGATCGCCGCCACATCGGGCGTGCGCAGA
Organism: Sphingobium sp. VMM; assembly: GCF_056790315.1. Lineage (NCBI taxonomy): Bacteria > Pseudomonadati > Pseudomonadota > Alphaproteobacteria > Sphingomonadales > Sphingobiaceae > Sphingobium > Sphingobium sp. VMM. Next base: position 246,959 of record NZ_JBXGSI010000001.1, on the reverse strand, counting down.
TAGATGCCAAAGGGATTATGCGCCGGCACATCCCAGGGCGGCGCGCCGGCCTGGGTCAGATGCACCTCGCACCCCCATCCCTCCATGATATGATAATGGTGATCACCGCCGACCCGCGCGAAGCCCAGCCTTTCCCAGAAGGCCAGGGCAAGGGCGGCGTCATTGCTGGGCACGATCGCGAAAGCGCCGACGCCTGGAATTGCGGACATGGCCTTACCCTCCCGTTGCGCCATCATGGTCACATGACAAAAAAGCCCCCGCCATGCCTGCGCGTGACGGGGGCCTTTTCAATCAAAGTGGCGCCGTTCAGCCGCCAAAACCGAAATTCAGGAATTCGGGCACCGGACCGTTCCAGCCATCGTCCGGACCATCATCGGGTTCCTGACGGCGGCTATGCGGCGCTGGGCGTGCAGCCGGCGCATCGCGGCGGTCGTCACGACGATCATCCCGCTTGTCGCTGCGCCGGTCATCCTTGCGCTCGGGCTTGCGGCGCGCGTCGCGGCCACCGGAACGCTCATTGTCGCGCTCCTCGCGATCGGCCTTGCGCGGCTCTTCCTTGGTGCGCGGCGCAGGCGCAGCCGCGACCGGCGTTTCGACATAGTCGATCTTGGTGCCGATCAGCTTCTGGATATTGTCGATCGCCTCGGCATCCTCGGCCGCGACGAAGGTATAGGCGACACCCTTGGCCCCCGCGCGACCGGTACGGCCGATGCGGTGGACATAGTCATCGGGATGCCAGGGCGCGTCGAAATTGAAGACATGGCTGACGCCCTTGATATCGAGGCCGCGGGCCGCGACGTCCGACGCCACCAGGATGTTCACGCTGCCATCGCGGAACCGCTCCAGTTCGGCGATGCGCGATGCCTGGTCGATGTCGCCATGGATCTCGCCCGACTTGAAGCCGTGACGCTGCAGGCTCTTGTTCAGTTCGCGAACCGTGGTCTTGCGGTTGCAGAAGATCACCGCGCTCTGCACGTCTTCTGCTTCCAGCATCGCGCGCAGCGCTTCACGCTTCTTGCGCGAATCGACCTTCACCAGTCGCTGAGTGATGTTGGTCGACGCCGTTGCCGGGCGCGCCACCTCGATCGACTTGGGATTGTCCAGGAAACGATCGGCCAGCTTCTTGATGACCGGCGGCATGGTGGCAGAGAAGAGAAGTGTCTGGCGCTGCGCCGGCAGCTTGGTGCAGATTTCCTCGATGTCCGGGATGAAGCCCATATCGAGCATGCGGTCGGCTTCGTCGATCACCAGCATGTTGCAGCCGTTGAGCAGGATCTTGCCGCGCTGGAACAGGTCCATCAGGCGCCCCGGCGTCGCGATCAGCACGTCGACGCCCTTTTCCAGCGCCTTGATCTGGTCGCCCATCTGCACGCCGCCAATCAGCAGCGCCATGGAGAGCTTGTGATATTTGCCGTATTTCTCGAAATTCTCGGCCACCTGGGCAGCGAGTTCGCGGGTCGGCTCCAGGATCAGGCTGCGCGGCATCAGCGCACGGGCACGGCCGTGCGCGAGGATGTCGATCATCGGCAGCACGAAGCTGGCGGTCTTGCCCGTGCCCGTCTGCGCGATGCCGATGATGTCCTTCATCATCAGCACCGGCGGGATCGCCTGCGCCTGGATCGGCGTGGGCGTGTCGTAACCCGCCTCAGTTACGGCCTTGAGCAATTCGTCGGAGAGGCCGAGATCGGCAAAAGTCATTCAAATGTCCGGGACAGGAGGTTGGCCGTCCTGCGCGTCCGCACGACGGAAATCGCGCGCGACTTGCGAAAATATCGCCATCTTGTCAAGGAAATCGCGCAATATGCTGGCCGAACCAGCCGTTTTTCTGCCGATCAATCCTCGGCGTCCGCTTCCACCAGCCGCCTGAAGCTGTCGATCCCGCAACTCGCGCCACTGCGGGCCTGCAACTCGTCCCGCCCCGAACAGAGCGACCCATCCTCGTCCGGCTCGACATAGAAGCCGGAATAGAAGCTGGCGGAATCGCATCCCCGCTCCAGCCGCGCGCGGTAGCGATGCTTGTCCGCCAGGATCAGGTCGACCCCGTTGGACACCACGATGCTGGCCCCGCGAATCGATCGCAGCGCCACACAGCGCGGCCCCTTCTTCTCGTCCCAGCGCTCGTCGCTCTTGGGCACGACTCGCGTCGGCGCCCGCCCCTTGGCCATCGGAACACGAATGATCACGCGCTGCTCGATCGTCAGTTGCGCCCATTGCACCGGGTCGGCAGCAGGCGCTGCAAGCAGCATCAGGATGGTATGAACCAAGCGGAACCCCTTTTGGGAGTGGCAAGCTATCGGCCAACGGTTGAACCGTCGATGAATTCCGGGGCATAGCATGTCCCATGACAGAACAAGCCATAATCGCACAGGATGCCATCGATCGCTTCGTCGCCCTGCTCGGCCCCAAGGGCGTCATTACCGATGCCGACGATATCGCCCCCTGGGTCAGCGACTGGCGCGGCCGCTATCATGGAAAGGCCCGCGCGATCCTGTCCCCCACCACGACGCGCGAAGTGGCCGACTGCGTGGCGCTGGCAGCGGAGATGGGCATCGCCCTCGTCCCCCAGGGCGGCAACACATCAATGGTCGGCGGCGCGACACCGCCGGCCGACGGATCGGCCTTGATCCTCTCGCTGCGCCGCATGAACCAGATCCGCAACCTGTCGGCCGACGACAATCTGGCGGTGTGCGAGGCCGGGGTCATCCTTTCCAACCTGCACGACGCCGCCGAAGCGGCCGGCCGTCGCTTTCCGCTCAGCCTGGGCGCCAAGGGATCAGCCACGATCGGCGGCCTCGTCTCGACCAATGCCGGCGGCACCCAGGTGCTGCGCCACGGCACGATGCGCGCGCTGGTCGAGGGGATCGAGGCTGTGCTGCCTGATGGCAGCATCTTCGACGGGCTGGACGCGCTCAAGAAGGATAATCGCGGCTATGACATCAAACAGTTGCTGATCGGTGCGGAGGGTACGCTGGGCGTCATCACCGCGGCCGCCCTGCGGCTGGTGCCCGCCATCGCCGCCCGCGCGGTCGGCTGGGTCGGTGTGCAGACGCCCGCCGATGCCCTCGCCCTGCTGCGTCTGGTCGAAGGCGAACTGGGTGACAGCGTCGAGGGGTTCGAGGTGATTGCCGACGATGGCCTTGGCCATGTCCTGTCCCATATTCCCGGCACGCGCTGCCCGATCGAGACCCGCACGCCCTGGCATGTGCTGATCGAGGTCGACCATGGCGACATGCGCGAGCCCGGCCCGACCGAGCGGCTGGAAGGTGCGCTCAGCCTGGCGCTGGAACGCGGCATCGCGATCGACGCCGCCATTGCCGCCAGCGAATCCCAGGCAGAGGCCTTCTGGCGCATCCGCGAATCCCTGTCGGAATCCGAAAAGGCGCAGGGGCCCGCGCTGCAATATGACATCAGCGTGCCGGTGCCGCGCATGCCGGCCTTCATGCTGGAGGCTGCCGCCGCCGCCGAAGCAGCCTTCCCCGGCACGACCGCCTCTTCCTTCGGTCATCTGGGCGATGGCAATGTCCATTTCCATGTCCGCGCGCCCAGGGGCACCAGCGACGGTCCGGCCTGGATCGCGGCGCAGGGCCAGGCGATCAACGCCTTCGTCCATGACGCGGTGGTCGCCGCGGGCGGTTCCATCTCGGCCGAGCATGGCATTGGCCAGATGAAGCGCGCCGAACTCGGACGCCTCGCCAGCCCGGCCCGCATCCATGCCCTGCGCGCGATAAAGACAGCCTTCGATCCGGGCGGCATCATGAACCCCGACAAGCTCATCCCTCGCCCCGACGAGGGTTGAGCGCAGCATATCCACAAAGCGATTGCCTAGCGGGATAGCTCCGATTATCCCGTCACACCCATATTCGGATCAGCGACGCAAGCCTTGCGCGCTTTCTAACAGGACGGAACAACATCATGGCCAGCGCGCCCGCGAACAGCCTTCCCATCTTCTACAACGACCTGATCCCGCTCAGCACCGTCGATCATGCCGATTATCGCACCCAGCCGGTCGATGCCGCTCCGTTCCTGGTGACCCAGCACGCCGTGCCGCTGACGATCGACGAATTCGTCTCGGCTCAGCGTTTCGTGCCGATCATCTTCTCGGCTGGTCAGGATTCGGTGCCGCTCGCGCTGATGGGCCTCAATGAAGGCGTGAACGTCTTCGTCGATGACGAAGGCAAGCTGCGCGGCCCGGCCTATGTCCCGGCCTATGTCCGCCGTTACCCCTGGATGCTGGCCAAGCTGCGTCCCGACAGCGACGAACTTTCGCTCTGCTTCGACCCGACCAGCAAGGCGATCGGCACCGAAGGCGATGGCCCGGTCCTGTTTGAAAATGGCCAGCCGACCGACGTGACCAAGGGCATCCTGAAGTTCTGCGAGGATTTTGAGCAGGCAGCCGCCCGCACCGGCCAGTTCATGAAGGATCTGGCCGAGATGGACCTGCTGATGGACGGCGAAGTCGCGATCCAGACCCCGAACAACGAACAGCCCTTCGTCTATCGCGGCTTCCGCATGGTGAACGAGGAAAAGCTGCGCGACCTGCGCGGTGACCAGCTGCGCAAGATCAATCAGAACGGCCTGCTGCCGCTGATTCACGCCCACCTCTTCTCGCTGCAGCTGATGCGCGAGATCTTTGAAGGCCAGGTCAGCCAGGGCAAGGGCCCCATCGCTGTACCGGCCGCACCGGTGCCAGCAGACGCCTAAAGCCTGATTAACTCCGTTAATCGCAAATATATCGGGACAGGGCGGGGCTTGCTCTTGAAAGCAGCCGCGCCCTGTCCTATTTCTGTTGCATGCGATGCACCTGCCCCCCTTTCGGGTGTGTCGTATAGGGCGCCTCCCCCTTGGAGGCGTCTCCTCCCTGAACCTGGCCACCCCGTGCATCGCATGGGGTGGTTTTTTTATGGGCTGCAGTCAGCGTAGGTCGCCGGAAATTTTCGCTGCTTTCGCTTGACGCCATCGCCAGCCCTGCCTAAAGGCACGCCCCTGCCTGTCGCCCATGCGACATACGGCCCCTTCGTCTAGCGGTTAGGACGCGGCCCTCTCACGGCTGAAACACGGGTTCGATTCCCGTAGGGGTCACCAATCTTTTCAATGACTTAGCTCTTGAGGTTGGCCCCAAAATACCATTTTGCCTATTTCTTGTCCTTTTGACCGTCTGGGATTGTGTAGGACGCGCTTGGAAAAATTTTTCTTGATGAACTGCGGCGTAGTGCCTCGCCGCTGGCTCAGTTGACCAGCGTTGTGCAGCGCGAGGCTACACCTGCCTGAGCCCCACTCCGCATTCTTGTCTGGGCTTTAGCGTGATCGCCGTCGCTCGATCGCCTCACGCAAACTTGCAACCATGATCAAAGTCGAACTTCGATCTTTCACGATCTCCAACTCACCGGATTTGATCAGCTCATAGAGGCGGGACCGGCTTAACCCCGTCATTGTCACCGCTACCGCGATCCTTACGCTGATGGGATCAATGAGTGTAGGTGGCTTTGACTTCTCGACAGGAAGTGGCGCGTTAATTCTTGGCAGGCTCTTACGCACGGCAGAAGGTCTCCTTGTTGGAGTCTGCCAAATGGGATGAAGCCTTCTCAATCTATCGGAACTATGCGGAATTGGAAGTCCAAAGCTGACAGGTATGGGGCGGCGAAATGCGCGCGCGGCGAGGCCTCACCGTTTACGAGGAACATAAACCTACTGAAAGAGCCGCAGGTCCTGACCCTGACGCCTCACGGTGTCGCCAGCGCGGCACGCCGGCAAGGTGCCCGGAAAAGGGCTGGTTGAATGAACTCCGAATCGAAAATGTGCACTGCACAGCGTCACATTCGCTTTTCCTGAATACCGTTGCGGCAGGCTCAGATGACCGGGGGCGCCGATCATTTTGTTCGCTCAACGAACTCTTCCTCCAATGCCCCCCGCGCCGAAAGATGAGAAAATCGTTACACCAAACCGGCGCTTCAAATGTTCCGCTACGCTGCGGGCATATCGCCTCTGCCGATCAGACCTCGGACTGTGATAGACGCCCACCGCCTTCCAATAGCTGCCCGTCGATGCCAGAGCAGCGACGAAAATCCAACGGGCTGCGTGGGCATTGAAGCATGGATCGTAACGCAGCCAATGGCGAACTTCCTCCGGTGAACGATCAAGCGTTGCTGCGATTTTTGGCACCCACCAGCTATTGATCTGGAGAGGTCCGAGGTCGTGGCTCCCATTGCGGTTCGGAACCGCTGCGCCGATCCAACCGCCTTCCTGATCGCGCAGCCCCCACAGGGTCACTTCGAGCCATTTCTGTCCGCCCGCTGCTTGCCTGATGCAATGGGCGACCCTCCGTTCATCGGCTGCATTATGACCCGACGGTGCTGCAAGACAATCCGATTGCCAGATGATCAGTATCATCAGGGCGGCTGTCCGCTTACCGATCGTGATCATGCGATCGCTCCCCAATGTTCCGCTCTGTGGCAAGGTCCTCCGCCTTGGGCGCATGGGCTTGCCGATTCTCGGCCAGCGTCTGCAAATGACGGTCGAGCGTCTCGAACAGTGAGCGGGCATCGCCTGCAAGACGTCCGACAATTCCGCGGTCCGGCTCTCGCTGATCAAGTTTGCGCGCGAGCGCCCTTCCCTCTGCCTTCCGCCGCTCCTCAACCTGTTCGAGCTTCATTCCCTTCAACCGCGCCTCGTTCCGTGCGGCAAAGCGCCTGTTGTGATCGCGCTCCAGACGGCCCAAACCTTCGAGCGCCGATGTCTTCTCGCCCGACCTCTCTTCGAGTTTCGCGATGAGCTTCTTAGGGTCTTCTGTCCAGAGTTTGACGCCGTAACGGGCTCGCGTGATGGCGGTGTAGAAGTTTTGTCCATTGACAAGCGGGGACGCCACAGGGGCCAGCACATAGACGCGGTCATAGGTCTTTGACTGAGCGGAATAGACGGTCTCGGCATAGCCATGGTCCCAAGTGGAGTGGCGTCCAAGGTCAATCTGCTGGACCCGATCCCCGCGGTCCCAGCGAACCGTCGCCACCATGCCATCGAGCCGCTCCACCGTTCCGCGTTCGGCGTTTTTGAGACCAAGCTCCTTGGTCGCGAGCCGCCACTGGATGCGATCACCAGCGGCGAGGTTGCGATGCTCGGAGAGGAATATATTCACGTGCGCCGCCTTGCTGGTTCGCGGATTCCAATTGTGGATGCGCCCCTGCTCATCCGCCAGTCGCACAAGCTGCCGGCCCTTCGCATCGCGCACCACGGAAACCACCCGATACTCGCCATCGCGCGCCAGGCCAGCGCCGACCTGATCGCGGTTGAATTTCAGAACCTGGCCGCCGGAATAGAAGCGGGCCATCTGCTTCTCTTGGTCGCTGAGCCCGGCGGGGGTTAGGACCGCGAGCCGGGTGTCCTCGGCCGCAACGACGCCTTCCCGCTGCAATGTCTCGCGGATCTGACTGTTGACGATGAGGCGCGTCGCATTCTCCAGAACGAGGATATTCGTGGTTGCTCGGCTTTCAGGCTTGAGGCGCGTCCATTCCCTCACCAGCCCCTTGGCCAGTTCCTCCGCGTCTCCGCCGCTGACCACCTTATCGAGATGGTCCAGCGAACCGGCATAATCACCGGCGCGAGCCTGGGTGACAGCAAGCTTCATCGCCCTGGTTTCCTGCCGCCGTGATTCAACCAGCTCGGCGGTCGCGAGCCCAAGCTTCTGCATCAGCCAGAATGCCTTTCCCTGTTCGATCGCGCCGGTCTGCCGGTTGTCACCAAGCAGGATAAGTCTCGCACCGGTCGCACGGCTGATCTCCAGCACCCGCAGCGCCTGGCGGTTTCCGAGCTGGCCCGCCTCATCGAGGACCAGGACATCGTTGCTGCTCAGGCCATGCCCGCCACTCGCCAACAGGCTGGCGACGGTGCGAGATGCAATCCCCGCGCGATCACCCAGTTCAGCGGCGGCAGATGATGTCGGCGCAAGCGCCGTCAGTACCATCCCCGGATGCGCGGCGTTCTTGAGTGAGCGAACCAGCATGGATTTCCCGGCCCCGGCCACGCCATGCACGGCCGTTATCCGGTCTCCTGACAATGCCATGTGCACGAGAGCCTGCTCCTGCGCCGGGGATAGACCAGCGCTTTCCAGAACGGGCAGCAGCCGGTCTGCGCTGGCTACCTGTCTGCCGTCTCCCAGCGAGAGCGCGAGATGCTGGGTCAGCGCCTGTTCCAGCCTTACCGTCCTGCGGCTGGTTCGCCCACGCGTGAGGATTGCGTCGCCGGTCTGCCCCCGAGTAGCGAGCAGTTTGCGGCGGCTCTCATGGTCAATCAGGAGCGGTCTCAGGTCTTCGAACCGAACCTCTCCCACATGGGAGGCAAGGCCTACGGCAATGACGCGACCAAGTGGATTGACCGCCTCGCGCCCTTCCGATTGCCTGATCCCAAACAGGGCCGCCCGCGCTGCGTCGGCGGGCTCAACCGGGACGGGGCGCTCACCAGCCTCCATGGCCTGGGCGAGGACAGCTGCAAGTTTGGGCTCATAAGGGATGAGCCGCGCATCCCAGCGATCATGCAGCTCGTTCAGCCCGACTTTCACCTTTGCGCCACGCGTCTGATAGAAGCTCTGCCTACGCGCCGCCTGCCCGGAAAGGCCATGCTCAGCGGCATGAGCGTTGATCTGCTCGGCACGCTGCGACATCTCTTTGATCAATGCCTTTGGGACGCCCCTGATTTCGAACAATCCTTGGCGCGGATCGAAGTCGATCTCAAATCCATATTCCCGCAAATGGTGGGCAAGGGCGTTACGGTAGATTTGGCCGCTGGCCATCTGCTCGGCATACATGGCCCGCGTTTCGAGACTGGCCATCGGATTGCCCGGATCGCGGTTCGTCATGTTGAGGATCACGATATGGGTATGCAGATGGGGGTCGAGTTCGCGGCTGGCATGCTCAGTAAAGCGTGCCCACAGGAGCCGCCCCGTCGTCTCATGAACGATTTTCCCTTCTTCCCGGCGGCGCAGCTGGGCATGTTCTTCAAGATAGGAAAGCGCTGCGTCGACAGCCTTCTCATGCGCCGCGACCATCCTCTCATCGCGAAGGGCAAGCGCCATGATCGATACGGATTTGGGGGCGCTGATCGCAAAATCCCATCCGGGATGGTGGTCGATCCCGTCTGCACGCCGACGCCCTAACTGCTGGTCCTCGACAGCGCCGCTGAGCAGCGCATTAAGCTGCGCGGAATCCACCTCTCCGTGCAAACCAAGCTCGCCAGCGAGCGCTCCGCCCCAGGAAGATGTCTCCGCATCTCCCTTCGTGTAATAGTCCCCGACGGTGTAATAGCGGGCGATGTTGCCCGGGGAGCCCTTGAGGCGGCGCGGATGCATCATGCCGGCCTCGCATCGTCACGCTCACCGTTGGAACGGCTATGCTTGTGGAGGTTGAAACCACTCCTTGGCCCAAGGAGCTTGGGCGGTTCGGCGTTCGAGCTGTCCCCATCCTGCTTCGGAATTTGGTTGCCCTTATGCGCAGGCGGTTCACCCGCAGTTGCTTCTTCGGGTGAGCTGCCGTCCAAGGGCAGCTGCGGCGCGGGCGGCGCTTCCTTCCCGGCGCGACGGCGCTTTTTCTGCGACACCTTTTCGGGGTGGGGTAGAGCGTTGCCCTCCTCGAACCTCCTCGCAGGTTCCGTTCGCTCGACGAACGCCGGCTCAATCGTTGGCAGCCCATTGTACCGATCCCGGAAATGGACGACGGGCAGATTTCTTCCGAACCGGAGAAATCCCGACAGGTTGGGGAGGTTCGTGACCTCGGTATGCATGACCAGCGGGCGGGTGACTTGCATACGGGAGAGATTGACGCCGTCCCGCATGTCGTTGACCCCATAGGACATGCCCTCATTGGCCTCGACCTGTTCGACCTGCCCCAAATTCTCGGACACATGCTTGGCCGTGGGGGTATCGTTCGCTCGTAGCGCCACCCAGGTGGAACAGTATCCGGTGATCGCGGCCGCATCCTGGATGCCATAGGTTGCCTCCAGCTGCGGATAAGACTGGAACCCCAATATGCCGCATCCGCCATATTTGCGGGCGCGCGCCAGGAAGTCGCTCAGCGAGGGCAGGCGCTGAAGCGTAGGCAGCTCATCGATGACGCAATAGAGGCGGCGCTTCTGGTCGGGCGGAAGGCTCATGATCGCGCTGATCGCGATGTCGAGCCAGACGGTGACGAGCGGCCGCAGAGAAGGAAGCTGGTCGGCTTTCACCGTGATGAAAAGCCAGCTGTCATCCTCTTCATTCGCCACCCAGTCGCGCACCGAGAAGCCGTCCAGTGTGTCGTCAAGATAGGAGAAGCTGCGCATGACAGAGGCCAGTTCGGCGCGAATGCCCGCGGACGTACGGTCTCCCTCCAGCGAAATAAAGGCGGCGGCGTCCGTCCCTTCCGCAAAGGCCGCCAGCGTCTTCAGAGGGCTCCGCAGTAGCGTGTCGAGCAAGACCGAAACGAGCATCTGCTTGTTCTTCGCAAGCTTGCGGAAGACGGCGACCAGCGTTCCCCTCGCCGCCTTCGCCCAAAAGGGATCGCCGCCCTTATCTGGTATCGTGGACTCCGCGATCTGATCATAATGATAGTCGCGCGGCACATCGACCCAAGGGGACCAGCTGTCGGCTCGAGCGTCGAGCGGGTTGAGCAATATGTCATGCCCGGGCCGGTAGAATTTTTCGACGAAGGTGCCGGCCGTATCGAACACGATCGCCCGGCGGCCCTTCCCACGCATTCCCGCCAGCATCTTGACGATGATGTTGGTCTTGCCCGTCCCCGGCGCACCGCAGATTAATATATGCTCAGGCTCAAACTCTTCAGGAACCGGCACACCGCCGATAGCGAAGCTTCCCCGCTTCGACCGCCACAACAGCCGGCGCAATTGCCGTGCCGTCCCGAACCGGGCGCCGCGAATGAACTGATTGGACCCAAGCCCTTTCCCCGTTCGCGTGAAATAGAACCAGGCCCACAGAAGCATAAGCGCGGCAAAGGCACCTGACAGCCCCGCGCCATAGATCAGATGCTGCTCCATCGCCTGCATGGTCTTCTTCGCGATGGGGGAGGCCAGCAGCGCGTCCGAGTTCGTCCAATATTGGCGCCCAGCCGGGGTCCTGAACAGGATCGGCGCCCCACCCGGCACGTCGCTTTTCAGCGTAGCTTCGGCGATCTTCATCGCGACGAAGCGCTGATAGTCGCTGGATTTTTCGAGGACATACCAGATGATGCCGCCAACCCAGATCGCGAGACCCGCAAGCGAGGTCTGGAAAAAGACCTGGGTGGTCATCCTGACATTGTGGACAATGGCCTGACCACCCCGGGTCCAGGAGCCCAGCGTGTCGTTGCGGAAGATGCTCATAGTGCACCATCCTCGGGCGCGAGCAGCCCCCTTTCGAGGAGCAGGGCGCGGGCATCGTCCATGCCCTTCTGGAGAATGTCGGGGCGCCGCGTTCCGACCGAGGCGGCCAATATAGCGAAGACCTGAATGAGCGTCGCCTGCACCTCATCGAAGCGACCATGATAGCCGCCGGCATCGATGCCTTCGAAGCGATCGAGGATGTCGCGGACATATTCGGGGAGGCTGAGCCGCGCCGATCGGGCGCCAGCGACAAGGCGCTCGTAAAGAGCATCCTTCAATCTGATATTGATCCTGGGCAAACGCCGAACTCCTGTTCGATGCCTGTCCAGATGGGGTGAAGCCCGGTCGTTATACGCCTATTTACAGGGGATCTCAACGCCTTACGATGAGGAAGTGCGGCACCGACATGGTGCCAAAGCTTATCAGGCACTTAGCCCTGAATTGCCTTCATATGGTGACCATTTGGTACCAGCTACCGATGAAGAAAGCGACATCGGCACCGGCTGGCACCTTGCCGAAACCCGCGGAAAACCTCGCGATTCGCGCCCGCAGCACCCGTGCGTACGGTGCATTACAAAACGCCCTGGGCGTGAGTACCCCTTTCGCAGCGGGCTCGCCCCGCTGCGCTGCCTCGTGCCGGAAGGCGCGGGGCACCCCGGAGGGGATTTCTCTTCCCGGCGGCAGCCAGCCGAGACTCTGATTGGCACAACGAGTTGCGTTCATGGGCATGATCCTTGATAATGAAATTGGCGGGCAGACCATCCGACGTGAAAGGATGATCAATGCCAAAGTTGAATGACCGTGACCGCCTTGCCGACCTCGAAGCGCGCCAAACGAAAATCGCGCAAGAGATCCTGGACGCCCGCCGCGCTCTGCGCAGCAAATATGCCTCTATCCTGAGCGACATGGAGGTGGAGAGGCTCAGCGAAAAAGACTTTCGCGACCTTCTCCAAAACGCGATACGGGCGGGTGGGCCAGCCTCAATCACTGCACTGAAAGGCATTCCAACGACGTCGAAATCTCAACCGGAAAAGCGCCCGTAGGGCGTCCCTGTGACGAGCACGGCGTAGCCGCGCGCGGGAGGCCCGCGTTCCTTAAGAGCGCGGCATCGTTGTCCGACGGGACGGGCGCGCAGCGCCTGTCCTCGAGGGCAACGACATAGAGCGACAGACAAAAAAGCGGGAGCTATCGGGCCTGAACCCGACCGCTCCCGCATATCCGCATGACTTCAGGAAGCCCAGTGCGCCGGGCCGCCATAGAGTGAGAGGAGCACCGGCGCGACACCGATGGAGCGCATAACCCTTACCAGTTGAGCCTGAACCCCGCTTCCTTCAGCGACGATCGCTTCGACAGGCCGCAGCCGCGCAATCTGGTCATTGCGTACGAACCCGGCTCGGTTCCCCCACCTCCCCTTGTCGATGCCCAGTTTCACCACCGGCGTCTTGGTCTTTGCCGCCCATGCCTCGGCAATCGCATCGCCGCCGCTATTCTGCGCGGTGGTGAGCAGCACCATCTGCGGCCGGGTCGCCTTGGCCCGCGAGAGCGCCTTCCAGATCGGCTCGGGATCTGCCCACTGGCTGCCGCCCGAGAAGACGACCAGCGGGCCTTCAGGATGATACTGCCCGATCCGGCGCTGGCGTCGCGCGGCCAGATAGTCCGTCCCGTTGATGACGCTCGCTGTCCGTTTAGAGGACACCAGCGTCGCCCTTGGCGCAGACCAGGGCTTACCGGTTTCGTTATGATACACCGCCGCGGCATGGTCCCGCATGCAGGCTAGTGCATCCGATGCCTCATCGAGAAACGCCAGTTCCTCCTGCGCGCGCTCCAGCTCGACGGCGTGGATTTCGCTGCCGTCCGCCTGCCGGAGAAGGTCGCGCATCTGTCTTGCAGCACCGTCGGCTTGTCCCGCTGCCCGATCGCTCACTCGGTGGAAACTGTGGACGATGCCCCACGCGATGCGTCCCGCCACTTTCTCCATCCTGCTGTCCCGCAGAACATCGAAGAGCGTCGTGACGATCAACTCGACCGCGAGCTGAACCTCGGTCGCGTCAGGCATCTGCGCAGTGCGCTCTTCGTCGTCCCTGCTGACCCGGACGCCATCGAGGTCCGTTTCGAATGCGGCTAGAAAGCTGTCGGACGTAACCGCGCTTTCGTCCGCAATGAGCGCTGCAATCTCGGTGAAGCTGCGGACGGAACGGAATGCCTTGGTCATGAGAACCTCCTGTGATTGAAAGAGGTCTTCCCCCTGCACGGGCTCCGAGTGACGGGGTCAAGGATCGGGGCGCAGCCCCGACCGCGAAGCGGCGATGGGGGTCACGATTTTTTTCGGCACGCGCCCCCGCCAGCATGGACGGACTGCCGCCTGCCTGCCGAAAAAAATGGTGGGGCCCCGTCATCCTTGAGGCCGGCGCTGTCCCCGTGCCAAGATTAAAAGACTTGAGAGAAGAAGTGTGGCAGCGCTCCAGGGGGCTCGATGCCCCCTGGAGCGCTATGATCCTCGCGCGACATGTGCCCAAGCGCCCTTCTGACATCGCCCCGGACACCCGCGTCGATAAAAAAAGGACCGCGCGCCCGAATGGCTGCGGTCCCAAGGTAAATTTGGATTTCGTCGTCCGCTGTCAGGTCAGCGCCCGGTAGGCGTCGTAAGGGTTACCTTCCGCGAGGTGGCCGAAAGGGGTCATGAGATAGGCCCCCTCCTCCCGCCCGACCGCGCAGATCACGTAACGCGGGTCCCCTGACGCTGAGTCCTGGCATTCTATAAAAGCGAGGTTTCCATCTTCCGCTGCCCGAAGGAGCGACTGGAAATTGGCGCTAAGATAGTCAGGTATTGCCATGCCACCCTCCTTCAATGGCTGCCGCGGGAAGCGCGCGTGGGGATTTTGACGGCGTCAGCCGCCTGGTCCGCCTTGCGCAACGCATGGATGGGAACATTGGCTTGGCGAAGCAACTGGTAGAGATTGGCTTGCACACCCGAGCCCTCGCAGAGCACTGCCTCGACGGGCTTCAGATCGAGAATCTTGCGATTGCGGGTAAAAGCGGTCTTTCGCCCGGTTCCGTATAGGCCATAGCGCACGACGGGCACTTCAACGCCGGTGCGAGCCGCCCAGGCCGCGGCGATCTGATCCACACCGCGGCGTTGCCCGGTGGTGACCAAAGTCATATGGGAGACCCGTGCATGGATGGCGTCAAGCCGTGCCCAAATCGCCTGCCAATCATGCCAGTCGGCCGGACCGGTGACGACGACCACCGGCCCCTGCGGCAGGTGACGTTCGCGCTGCTCCAGCTGACGGGCACGCAGGAAGTCGACCGCAGCGATCTGGCTGGCGCTCGATGCAGAAGAGGCTCGCGTGCCCTTGGCCGGCGACCAGGGCCAGCCTGACTGCGCCCGGTACATTTCCGCGGCATAGTCGCGCATGCATTCAATGGCCTGCCGCTGCTCGGCGACCGACTGACACTGAAGCTGCTTTTCTTCGAGCGAACGGGCATAGATCTCGCTCCCTTCAGGGTCTCGCGCCAGCTCCCCCAGTTCCCTGGCATAGCCATCCTCGCGCTTTTCGAGTTCCCCCGCGAGAAAGTGGAAGCTGTTGACGAAACCCCAGGCGATATCAGGTGCCAGAGGCTCCAAACGGGTACCGGTAAAGAGGTCGAAGATCGCAGCGATAATCCCGCCGCATTCAGCCTGGGCCGCGATCGGCTCGGGCATCTCATGCTCCGCAGGCGCGTCTCCAGGCTCGGCGATTGTAAGCGGCATTGGGTCGCCAAAAGCCGCCTGATATTCCGGCGTTGCGATCATTTGTGCGTAGAGGGCGGGCAAGTCAGCAAATCGATCGATGCTGTGGCGCAGGGCGGTAGCCATGATGCGCATCCTTTCCAAAATTGGCAGACAAAAAGAAAGGCCGGGGAAGCCATTGCTCCCCCGGCCCATGACGCACAAAGACCTCAGTGAGGCACTTCATCGTCGAAATCGCTACCGCCCATGTAGCTGCCATCCATGCCGGCTGTGCTCGCGCCGAACCCGCCCACTGCCTCGCCGCCCACCCCCGGACGTTCCGAACGCTGGCCGCCGCCAAAGCCGCTCAGCGCATCACGGCGCCGCCATGCGACCCGATAGCCTTCAGCATCGCTACCGAACAAAGCGATCGGCAGCGGTTCGGCCAGGCTCGGATCATCGAGCGATCCTTGGAGGAAGCATTCGCCAGTCTTGTTGGCGGTCGCTTCCCAGAGCGCACCGATCTGTACCCAGCGCTGCCCCACGTTAAGCGCGACGATCTCGAAGACCGGCGCGCGCTCATTGGTGCTTTCGACAGGCCTGAGCCCAAGCCGCGGCAAGTCGATCGAACGGGTCGCGATATGACCGATAAGACGACCGTTCACGGGCTTGATTTCACCGATATTCATAACCTCAACTCCTTGGAAGTTCCGCTCTCGACCATCCGAAAGCGACACTCTCCAAGATCCTTCTCCCCTCTCACACGCGGCGCGTCCGTCCGGCGCGACCGTCGGCCCCGAAGGAGCCCGCCTCGCACCGGGCTTCCGCCCGGCCGTCGACCCAAAGAGCCGGACAAATCCGGGATCCCCCTCGCCATTCTTATTAACGGGACAGAAAATTGCCGCCAATCTGGCGACGATTGTGGTGCGCCGTCCCCAGGGGGCCGGCTCTTGCGAGTCGTTCGCTTGGAACGAGAGTAGGTTTGGAGAACTTAGCAGCGGGGGCGAACAAGAGGAGTTTCACCATGGCTGACAGCTTCACTGACGCGATCGCACTGCTCAAAGCCGATCACCGGGAGGTAGAAGACCTTTTTGAGCAATTCGAAAAGACAAAATCCGCCTCGAAGAAGCAGGCGATCGCGCGACAAATCTGCACAGAGCTCAAAATTCACACACTGATCGAGGAAGAGCTGTTCTACCCCGCGTTCCGGGGGAAGATCGAGGACGACACCCTGGACGAAGCCTATGTCGAGCATGACGGTGCAAAGGTGTTGATCAACGACATTGAAGCCGGAAGCCCCGACGACGATTTCTACGATGCTAAGGTCAAGGTCCTATCCGAAGAGATCAAGCACCATGTCCATGAAGAGGAGATGCAGTCGGAGGGCATGTTCGCGCAGTGCCGCAAGACCGACGTCGATCTCGTATCCCTTCGCGACCTCATGCTGGCGCGAAAATCCGAGTTGCAGGCGCAAGCCGGATCCGGCGCGCTGCCGCCGGCCAAGCCAACGGCCGTCAATCTGATGCCGGCGTAAATTTTGGATCTGACCGGGTCACGAGGCCCGGTCAGTGCGCAATAGGCTTGAATTGGGGCCTGAGGGGAAAAGGTTGCTGAACACGGCAACCCACCGGACGAAAATGGTGTCCCACGCACCATTTCGGCAGCGTTCACAAGCGATGTCCTCTTGCAACTGGATGGCGAACTGGCTGCGTTACAGGAAAAGAACCATAATCGTTCCACCTGCGTTCCAGCACACAAGAACAGGCTGAGGGAGACGTCGGATGAGGGTGCTGCGCGATAATGGGCTGACAATTGTCCTTTTGCTGCTTTTTGTCGGCAGCATAGCGGGTCAATGGCTCGCGGGCTGGCATGTTGCGGCCGAGGATGCACAGCGTCACCATCAGGCCGCGATGAGCCTTAGTGCTTATACGTCGAGCCCAGAATTCCTATCCTCGGTTTTCGAGAATTGGGAAAGCGAGTTCCTTCAAATGTCCGCCTATGTCGTCCTGACAGCCTTTCTGATTCAGCGTGGATCGGCTGAATCCAAGGATCCTGATGCGCAGCCACGCGACAAAGATCTGGATAAGCAGGCACTAAAGCCCGGCGCCCCGACTGTGCTACGTGGGGGTGCGATGTGGCGCGCACTATATGCGCGATCGCTCGGCTTGGCGCTGTTCGCACTGTTTCTGATTTCTTTCGTTATTCACTGGACCCAAAGTGCCCAGGTCGCTGCGCAGAACGCAATCGAACATCGTGAGGTGCCGTTGAGCACGCTTGCTTACCTGGGCGACCCGCAACTCTGGTTTGAGTCTTTCCAGAACTGGCAAAGCGAGTTTCTCTCGACCGCCGTCCTGGTCGTGCTTTCGATTTTCCTGCGTCAGCGCGAATCTCCAGAATCGAAGGCCGTCGCAGCGCCCCATAGCGAGACGGGCAGTTGATCCGATTTATCGCGGTGCCACTTACCCGGATATTCGCTCACTTCAGCGATCATGGCCAAGTTGAGGATAATTGACCGTGTGTTCACCGCCATCGCGACCGTTGACCCAGATTATGGGTCACCCGATGGTTCACCATCTCCACGTTGCTTATCATTGTCTCGCCAGAGCGGTCCGCCACTTCAGTATTCCGTCACCTGACAGTCCACCTGTTTGCGCCCCGGCTGAGGCGCGCCCCAAATTCGTCGGCATCGAGCATCCGACCGATACCCAGATCGCCGTTGTAATTGACGGCTTAGGAGGAACCCGCAGCCATTTTATGTGTATTGCATTGTCATACAATGCCGGGGGTATGCATGTCAGGTCGCCAAATACGCACGATCTCGCTCAGCCGCGAGCTGGACCGATTCATATCGGATCAGGTCGCATCCGGACTATATTCCAACGCAAGCGAAGTTGTTCGTGCGGGCCTTAGAACGCTCGCGGCGCAGCCAGCATCTACTTCAAGCCGAGTGAAACAACCAGAACGATGATCGACCCGTCTCTTGCCCAATGTATTGTCGAAAGCTCGACAGATTTTGCCATTATTACCCTCGCTGCCGATGGGCGCATAACCAGTTGGAACCCCGGCGCGGCCAATCTACTGGGGTGGTCGCCGGAAGAGGCGTTAGGTAAACATGGGCGGATTTTCTTCACCCCTGAAGATCAGGCCGCAGGATCGCCGGAAGATGAAATGAGCCGTGCGGCGCAAGAGGGTCGCGCGCTCGACGAGCGTTTCCACATGCGCGCCGATGGGTCGAGATTCTGGGGCTCGGGTCTCATGATGCCGCTTCAAGGCGAACCGGGGTTTGTGAAGATCGTCCGTGATCGCACCCGCGAGCGCGAGGCTGAACGCAGCCTTGCCACTCTTACCGATGCGCTACCGGGCTTTGTGTTCCAGGCGGATACGGACGGGCATATCGTTCAGATCAACGAGCGCTATCGCGAATATACCGGCCGCGGAGACGAGGATTTGCTCGGCAATCGTTGGCTGGACGCGATTCACCCGGATCATCGCGACAAGACCCAGGCGGCTTGGTCGGAAGCGGTTGGTTCAGGGGCGGCGTTCAACCAAACCTTCCCTGTGGCGGCGCAGGATGGCACCTACCGATGCTTTTCCTGTCGCGCGCTGCCACAGACCGACGATGACGGCCGTATTCTTCGCTGGATTGCAACATGCATCGACGTCGAGAATGAGGCTCAGGCGCGCGCTACGCTCGAAAAACTTAACCTCTCACTCGAACATGCGGTGACGGACCAGGGTGAGGCGCTGGCAGAGTCTCTGCGGAGCCTGCAGGCCGAAGTTGCAGAGCGTGAGCGCATCGAAGAGACATTGCGCCAAAGCCAGAAGATGGAAGCTATCGGCCAGCTGACGGGCGGCGTGGCTCATGACTTCAATAATCTCCTCACAGTTATTCTCGGCAGCATCGACCTGCTGAAGCGACCCAACCTTCCGGAGGACAAGCGCGAGCGATATGTAAATGCGATCGCCGAAACGGCGCAGCGGGCGGCAAAGCTTACTAATCAGCTACTAGCATTTGCCCGGCGTCAACCGTTGCAGGCCGAAGCCTTCGATATCGCCGAGCGCCTTCGCAAGGACGAGGAAATGCTTCGCAGTGTATCTGGTTCACGCGTGACGCTCGAACTGGACATCCGGTGCCAGCCATGTGTGGTAGAGGCAGATCCGGTTCAGTTCGACACCGCGATGCTAAACATGGCCGTGAATGCCCGTGATGCAATGGGCGGTGAAGGACGGTTGCAAATCGTTGTCGAGGAGCGTGACGGCATACCCGCAACACGGGGCCATGCCGCGGTCCAGGGCAAGTTTATAGCGGTCCTCGTCAGGGATACTGGCGGTGGCATATCAAAGGCCGATATATCACGGATCTTCGAACCGTTTTTCACCACCAAGGATGTCGGACACGGCACCGGCCTCGGGCTCAGCCAGGTGTTCGGATTTGCCAAGCAGTCCGGAGGCGAAATCAGTATCGAAAGCGAGATCGACAAAGGCGCGACCTTCATCCTCTATCTTCCCCATGCGCAGGAAAAGCCGCAGAGCCGGCCGGTTGACGTATCTCCGCCGACCGAGCCGCAACCGGGCCAGGAGCGCTGTGTCCTTTTGGTTGAGGACAATCAGCTAGTCGGTGAATTTGCAGCCCAGTTGGTCGGCGACCTGGGATATGGCAATATCTGGGTGTCGAGCGCCAAGGATGCTCTGGCTCTCATCGAAGCCGATCCCGAGCGTTTCGATATCGTCTTTACCGATGTTGTCATGCCCGGCATGTCGGGGATCGAGCTTGCCGAAATATTGCGCGCGCGCTTTTCCGACCTGCCGGTGGTTCTTACCAGCGGTTATAGTCATGTCCTGGCGGCGGAAGGGACGCACGGTTTCGACTTGCTTCACAAGCCCTACACCGCTGATGGTCTCGCGCGCGCGCTGCGAGTGGCGCGAAAGTCAAACGGCGCGAAAGCCTGATGGATGAATTTGGGGGGCAGAAGTCAGATCTATGAACTCAGGCGGCGATCATAAGGCTTTGGAATTTCTCGCTTGCGGCGGTGAAATGGGTGCCATCATCGCGGATTTCGATTGGGCCAAAACCAGCATCGGCCCTATCGCAACATGGCCTGCGGCGATGCGCGCGAATCTGGCGTTCGTGCTGCGCTCGCAAGCCCCGATCGTCACGCTCTGGGGTCCTAAAGGCATCATGATCTATAATGACGCTTATCGCGCGTTTGCGGGCGACCGGCACCCTAGCCTGCTGGGAAGTGATGTCCTTCAAGGTTGGCACGAGGTTGCCGAATTCAACGCCAACGTGATGCGGGAGGTCTATCAGGGTGGGGGAACACTCTCCTACAAGGATCAGGAGCTGACCCTTATCCGCGACGGCACGCCCCGCCGCCTCTGGACTGATATCGAGTATTCCCCGGCTTTTGACGATGATGGTTCCGTTCTGGGCGTTATCGCCATCGTCCTGGAGACCACGCAGGCCGTGCTTGCGAATGAACGTATCGCTGACGAGCGCCGCAAGCTGCTTCAAATGGCTGAGCATAGTCCAAGCTTCATGGCCCTGCTGGAAGGCCCGGAGCATCGGTTCCTGATGACCAACCCGGCCTATCAAGCCTTGGTTGGCGGCAGAGAGGTGATCGGCCGACCGATCGTCGAGGTGCTGCCGGAAGCCTTGCAGCAAAATTTCGTGGCCATTCTCGACGAGGTGTATGCCAGCGGGGAAGTGTTCCAGGCCACAGGAGCGCCATTTCGGCTTGAGGGGTCACCTGACGATCCCTCGCTCGAACGCCGTCTCGATTTCGTCTATCAACCGGTCGCAAACGAAAAAGGCGAGACTACTGGCATCTTCGTGTCGGGCATCGACGTCACCGATCGCATGCGGGCCGAGGCGGCGATCAGTGCCAGCGAAGCGCAGTTCCGGACCTTCGCGCAGGCGCTTCCCAGCCATATCTGGACGGCAACCCCCGATGGGAATCTCGATTGGTTTAATGACCGGGTGTTGGAATATAGCGGTGCTTCCGAGCGAGACCTGATAGGGAATGGCTGGACGGCAATCGTCCATGCCGATGATGTATCCGCGGCGGCCGAGCAATGGCGATCCTCACTAAGCTCGGCGAAGCCTTATGAAACGGAATTTCGCATCCGCGGGGCTGACGACAGCTATCGATGGCATTTGGTGCGGGCGGTACCGATTTGTGATGATGCCGGCGGTATCATCCGGTGGATTGGTACGAACACAGATATTCACGAACAAAAGCTCAGCCAGGCCGAGAGTACAGCAGATCGCGATCGCCTCTGGTCGATATCTCGCGACCTTATGTTGGTATGCACTTTCGATGGAGTCATCACAGCGGTCAATCCTTCAGCGCGGCGCCTCCTTGGATGGGCCGAAGAGGAAATGGTCGGAAAGAATTTGGGAGATTTCCTCCATCCCGATGACATCAGGAGCACGCAGGAAGAGGTGGAAAAGCTTTCTCGCGGTGTGACCACGCTCGCTTTTGAAAACCGCTATCGCACGAATGGTGGCGATTATCGGTTGCTCGCATGGACTGCAGTTCCAGATGCCGACCGCATTCACGCCGTCGGGCGGGATATCACGCAGGAGCGCCAACTTCTGCGCGATCGGGATCGGACCTGGAGCTTGTCTCCTATCCTAAAGGTGGTCACCGACAGCCAGGGTTACATCACCGACGTCAACCCGTCCTGGACCAAGGCGCTCGGCTGGACCCGTGAAGAGACGCTCGGCAAGCGCAGCACAGACTTCATGATCGACGATGAAGCCTTTTGGGGCGAGCGGGTGCGGACGCTGTCCGCCGGGCAGCCTATGCTCGAATACCAGACACGGTTGCGCGCCAAGGACGGTCATGAGCGCTTGATCAAATGGACAACTGTGCCCGAGGGCGGCACCTTCTACGGCTTTGGCAGAGACATAACCGCGGCAGCAGAGGCCGCGGCCGCGCTGGCCGACGCCGAAGCCGCGCTCCGTCAGTCGCAAAAGATGGAGGCGGTCGGACAACTGACTGGTGGCATCGCCCACGACTTCAATAATATCCTGCAAGGCATCACCGGGAATCTGGAAATTATACAGCGTCGCGTGATGCAGGGGCGCGTCACCGAACTCGATCGATACATCGCCGGCGCGTCTAACGCCGCTAACAGGGCAGCGGGCCTCACCCACCGTCTGTTAGCTTTCTCCAGGCGCCAGCCGCTCGATCCCAAGCCCGTGCGTGCCAATAGGCTCGTAGCGTCTATGGAGGATCTCCTGCGCCGGCCCCTGGGCGAGCGCATTGAGCTCGAGCTTGCTCTCGCCGGCGGATTGTGGATTACCAAATGCGACCCCAATCAGCTTGAAAGCGCGATCCTCAATCTTGCGATCAACGCTCGCGACGCGATGCCAGATGGGGGCAAATTGACGGTCGAGACCTGCAACGCCCATCTCGATAGCGCCTACGCTGCGCGCCAGCGGGGGGTGAATCCGGGCCAGTATGTCTGCATCTGCGTGACCGACACCGGCGTGGGCATGGATGCTGACACCATTGCCAAAGCATTCGAGCCCTTCTTCACGACCAAGCCGATCGGTCAGGGCACCGGTCTTGGTCTATCGATGATCTATGGTTTTGCGCAACAGTCTGAAGGCTACGCAAAAATCTACAGCGAGGTCGCAAAGGGCACGACGTTCAAGCTCTACCTGCCCCGCTTCCGCGGCACCGAGGAAACGGATGAGCGCGCGCCTCAGCTAACCGACGCGCACATGGCTGACGCCGGCGAGGTCGTCCTTGTCGTCGAAGACGAACCGATCGTCCGCGGGCTGATCGTCGAAGAGCTTAAGGAACTGGGCTACCAGGCGCTGGAGGCTGCGGATGGGCCAAAGGGCCTCGAAATCCTTCAGTCCAGACGTAGGATTGACTTGCTGGTGACCGATATCGGGCTGCCAGGCCTGAATGGGCGACAGGTTGCTGATGCCGCGCGCGATCTGCGCCCTGAGCTCAAAATTCTCTTCATGACTGGCTACGCGGAAAATGCGGCTCTTGCCTCTGGTTTCCTTGAACCAGGAATGGAAATGATAACCAAGCCATTCGCGATGGAAGCGCTCGCAACGCGGATCAGGGCAATGATCGAAGGGTGACAGCCGACCCCATCGAAACCAATTCGTCCTATTCATATGGATCGATTCTTAGCAGGCCGCGGCAGCCGAAGAAATAGAACGGCCAGGCATTTGTGAAGTGCGGGTCGTTTTTTGATCCTGGGAATGTCTAATCAGTCCGGCTGCGAGCTCTATCGCGTTCCAGTCCGTTATCTGAAGGCGACCGCGGGAAAGTGCGAGAACGCCGTCCTCCCGCAAACTCTTCAGCATCCGGTTGACATGAACCGCCGTCAGCCCTGTCAGATCTCCCAGTTGCTCCTGTGTCCAAGGCCATTCAATGGATTGAGATTGGCTCGCACCCGACGCCCTTTGTCGCGAAGCCATTTCGCAGGCAAATCTAGCTATACGCTGCCTCGCATTACATCGTCCAAGACTTACCAGGCGCGATTGCAGCAGAGCTAGCTCAGCTGCTGCCTCTCGGCGAAAGGCGGCTCCAACATTAGGAAATTCAATAAATATCTGGTCCAGCGCATCGAGAGGAATCAGCGCTACCATGACTGGCGTTATAGCGATGACATCCCGCATTTCCTCAGCAAAGCCGGGATCTACGTTAGCGACGTCGCCCGACAGATACACACTCAAAATCTGGCGGGTGCCAGCCCTCGTCGTCTGCTGCTGGCACGCGATGCCTGTCAGCATCACGAAGGCGTTCTTAGCGAAATCTGTTTGCCGGGAGATAAATGAGCCGCGTTCATAGTTCATGACCCGCAAGGACAGCGCTGAAATTGCTACCGATTCTGCATTCGATAAATGCGAGTGAGTGGTAAGCTTTCGCATTAAAATATCTGGGGCGGAGATGTTCTGCATGACGGTCTCTAAACAGTAATCGCTCGCCATCTTTTACCCAACGAAGTCAGGCTCAGGCAGCACATTAATACATGTTAGCCCGCCTTGTTCCGTCATATGTCCAGGAGGTTGAGGGCCATCCGATGCTGTCTACCATGGCCGCGCGCGCCCTTGGACACCGAGGCTGAAGCCACGCGCGTAGAGGCCGAATGCGGTCCTGGCCATGTCCCGTGATGCGTCGCGCGATATGAGGTCGAGGAAGTTCCCCTCTTCGCCCCTCAGCTCTAGCATCCCAGAATGGGCGTCGAGGCGTATCAATGCGACGCGCGCCGAGTTCACAAGGCGCGCGTTGAAGCGATGCACATATGCCGCATCGGGCATCGGACTAGGCATGATCACCTCCTGTACCGGGACGGCGGTCTACGCTGTCCGCCGATAATCGCGGCCCAACGGCTTCGACCCATTCGGCGCGAGCGTCTTCGACCGTGTGGGTGAGCGCGTGATCGACGCAGAACAGCTGGAATAAGGTGTCGAAAGCGAGTTCCGGAGAGGACAGCGCGTCTGCTAGGGCGGCGCTGAAGCGATCTAAGGGTGTGAGATCACCCGCCGGCACCCATCGAGCCAGATCATCGCTTTCCGCATTGCAGAGGTCGCAGAAGGTGCAGTCATAGACGCCGGAGATCGCCCAGGCCTGCCGCTGAATGTCCCATCTTGCGCTGGCGTCGCGAACGAGCATGTCGCAACCGCAGTCCCTGCAGACAGGTTTGAGGCCACCGGCAGGCGATGTTGGATCGGGATCGTCGGGAAAACTCGGAACGAAGCTGAAGCTGTACGAAAGATCAGGAATCCGCAGGTCGAAATAGGTCGAACCCTCCGCGGCGAGATAGGCCGCGGTCCAGACGTCAGCCCCGTCCTCGATCTCGAATGAAATGACATCGGAAGCGAACAGGTCGCCTCCACTAAAGAATTCGACATCGATCCGATAGGCGCGCAGCGTCGTGGTCATGTGAGCCATGACAAATCTCCTTGAATTTTGGTCGGGTGGTGCCGGCTCGCTCAGCGAGCGCGTTCGAGCAGCTTGCGGGCCTTGCCTTCGAGCTCCAGGCGTCCGTCCTGATGCGGGCGGCTGCGTGCAAGCGCGGTGATCCCCTGGACGAAATCATAAACCGAAGCCGGAGGATGCCCCTCTTCAGCCAGAACCGTCGCGATGACCTTGGCGGTCTCTGCCTTGGAAAAGCCTTCCTTGCGCAGGAAGCTTTCCCGATCCTCGTCCTTGCGCGCGACGATGGCTGATCGCGCCGCCGATATCCCGTCGATGAACGAGCGCGGCGAACTATCGGCGAAGTGCGCGAGCGCTGGTGCTGCCTCATGCGCGAAGCGGTTCGCCGCGAACTTGGAGTGCCGGATATTCACTTCCTGGAAGTTTTCGACGCCCCATAAATTGCGGTTCTGACATACGGCACGGAGGTAGAAAGTGGCTATTCCCAGTGACTTGCTGCCAACCTCTGAGTTCCAGCAATAAAATCCGCGAAAATAGAGATCCGGCTCCCCATTGGGCAGTCGGCCGGCCTCGATCGGGTTGAGATCGTCAACCAGGAATAGGAACACATCCCTGTCCGAAGCATAAAGCGTTGTCGTGTCGCTCGTCACATCGACACAGGGGTTGTAGGTCATCGATCCCCAATCGAGCACGCCCGGCACCTTCCATCTTGTGTCGCCCGTGCCATTGCCCGCGATCTTCATCACCGCGGCGACCAGTTCATGATCCCAGATGCGACCATAATCCGGTCCGGTGACCGCCCGCAGTTCGGCCCGGCCATCGTGCGTCTGGAGCAGCTTCACATGCTCGGCCGGATGGCGGATGAGGCCATGCTGGAGGTTGATGCCGGCAAGCGCGGCGGGAAGTTGCCGCAGATAGGAGGCCGGGGCGCCAACCAGGCTGCACAGCTGCCCGAACGACCAGTTGGTGGGTGCAACCGGTGCGCTGTCACCGGGAAGAAGGAGCGAAAGCCGTTCGGGCTGGTCGCTACGGGCCTCGACCCGCACCGTCCGGCTCTCGATGATCCGCGTCGTCGCCCGTTCCGCGCGCGAGCGCACGCTGGCGTAGAGATCGTTCAGCGAGAGATAGCGCTCATCCTGGGGGCGATTGAACCATTCGGACGAAACGCGAGAAACAACGGTCCCGCGGGATATATCGACGCGATAAGGCTGCGCCTGCTGGCGCGGGGCAGAAGATAGGGCGTTCATGAATGCCTCCGAAGGTGGGAAAGTTGGCGATCCCGCGCAGCTTCCAACCGCGCTTCGCCGCCGCCCTTCCCCACCCCCCTTCCCTTCTGCTCGCCTGACTGGTCGGCGCTGCCTCAGGCCGCCTTCACGCCAGCAAGCCGGCTCCATTGCTCGCCGGTGCGGACGATCTGGTCGAGGATGGCCTCGGCACGGTCAGTGGGCACGAACAGCCTCGTCTTGTAATTGATGATCTCGGTGAAGCAGCCGATCGACTTCAGCCAATCCCGCCGTGCGGCGGGAAAATCACGAATTTCGAGCCGTCGCGCATCGTTCATATGGACCTGCACCAGTCGTGCAGTATCCATGCCGACGATCGGAACCCCTTGCCTCCCTCTGGCGCCAGCGATCATCTCCGCCGGGCTCAGCACAGTGGACATGTCGACACCGAAGGAACGGGCGAGTTTCTCCAGTCCATAGGGCGAAATGATGCGTCCGAGCAGCGAGTTGCCTTCCGCGTCAGTAACCCGCCAGACCCGCATATCGTCATCAGGAAGGCGATCCCAGACCGGAAGCAGGAGGCCGGTTGCCATGCTGATCGTTTCAACGTCGAGCTTTGATCGGGTCTCTTCGACCTCTGTGTCCCAGAGGCGTTCGAATTCCTCCTTATCGACAGGAGACCAGAGGCTCTCCTGTAGGGCGGTATCGCGGATGCGGTCGCGGCCGGTTGGACGAACAAGCTGCCACATGGCGATCGCATTGCCATCATTGTCCATACTGCTCCAGCTTGGCACCCGGAGTGCAACGCGACCCGACCGACCGTTGCGCAGCCGAATAGCTTCGACACCGCCATAATCACGCTCCAGCCGCAAGAGGCTGAGGGCACGCTTGCGAAAATGCAGTTCGATCCGACTAAGCCGTGTTTCGGCGCCCGTCACAGGATCACGCCGCAGTACCTGCTCGTCGAGGAGGGCCATCCGCTCTGCCTGCATGGTTTCGACGCCGACATCGAGCGTCCCGGCCTCACGCGCCGCATCGATGCGCGCCCGGATCAGCGCCATATATTCCTCGAAGATCGCATTCTGGATCGCGATCCGCAGAGCCAGCAGGCGATTGAGCCATCGCTGGATAGGCGGGAGATCATCGAGCAGACCGCCGCTTTCCTTGTCCAGGAGGCGCAG
This sequence comes from Sphingobium sp. VMM, assembly GCF_056790315.1. Taxonomy (NCBI): domain Bacteria; kingdom Pseudomonadati; phylum Pseudomonadota; class Alphaproteobacteria; order Sphingomonadales; family Sphingobiaceae; genus Sphingobium; species Sphingobium sp. VMM. The sequence continues at coordinate 219,598 of NZ_JBXGSI010000001.1, read as the reverse complement.
GCCCGTCATGTCGATGAAGGCGGCAAGGGTCGTGCTGGTGAGCTTGCCGCGGTAAAGAAGATGGTACCACTGGATGAGCGCATCGCGGGCATAATCGCTTTCGAGATTGTCCGAGGGGTCGAACATATTCTGTCCGCCCGTCTGTCGCTGGCCGCGAGTGAGGGCGCCAAGGCTGTCGAGCCGCCGCGCAATGGTGCTGATGAAGCGGCGCTCGCCCCGGCAATCCGTGGTCACTGGCCTGAAGACGGGCGCACTCTCCTGATTGGTGCGGTTGGAGCGACCAAGACCCTGAATGGCGTTTGCCGCGCGCCATCCAGGCTCCAGCAAGAAATGGATCCGCCGGCGGTCCGCGGATTTGCAGTTGCGATCGGCATGGTAGCTCCGCCCCGTGCCGCCGGCGTCGGAGAAGACCAGTATCTGCTTGGCCCCAGACATGAAGGCTTCGGCTTCAACGATGTTGCTTCGACCGCTCCGGCTTTCGACACGCTGGCGGCCATTTGCGTCAACAATGAGCCGTCGGGTCCGTCCGGTCACTTCCGCCACGGCTTCGGTGCCGAAATGTCGGATGATTTCATCGAGCGCCGAGCCAATTGGCGGCAAGGCGCAAAGCGCCTCGATCATCTCGTCACGCATGGCGAGGGCCGCCTGGCAGAAGACAGGGTTGCCAGCCTCATCGACCATCAGTTCGGAGCGCTCTGCATCGTCGCTCCCCGTGATGATCTTCATCATGCGGACTGGGAAGGCCGTCTTGAGGTAATCGATCATCGCCTCCCGAGGCGATAGTTCGATATCGAGGTTGGCGCGCTCCTCGGCAGACAGACTTGCGAGCCGTCGCCCCAGCATGGCTTCGGCCGTCGTCACAAGCTGGATAATCGCATGATTGCCTGCATCAAGCTCTCGGGTCACGGCATCGATCAGGCTGGGCACTTTCATTGCGATCAGCAATTGCGCGAAGAAGCGTTGCTTGGCGCTCTCAAACCGCGAGAGCGCAGAGCCCTTGGCCTGGGCATTGAGCGCCTTGTCCTCCATCCGGTCGACGATGTTGGTGAGCGCGAGCACTTCATCGAGATTGCGGTGGATGACGGCCCAACCATCGGCATAAGCGTTGTAAGTCTCGATCTGGGCCGGGGTCAGCGGATGAACGAGGGGATCATATTCAACGCCGCGGAATGTCAGCGCGCGCGCCGTGTAGAGCCCAAGGGCTTTCAAATCGCGCGCGACGATTTCCATCGCGGCGATCCCGCCCTTCTCGATGCCGCCCATGAAAGCGGCTCGATCATCGAACGACGTGCCCGCCCCCCAAAGGCCCAGGCGGATCGCGTAGCAAAGATTGGCGGGGTCGGTGGCGCCGGTCGCCGAAATGTAGAGGACGCGGGCGCGTGGGCGCAGGTTCTGAAGGCGAACGCCGGCCAGACCCTGCTCCGACCCCTTCTGGGTGCCGAACTTGGTTTCGGTGCCTGCGGCGTTGGCCATTTCGTGCGCTTCATCAAAGCAGATGACGCCTTCGAAATCATCTTCGAGCCAAGCCAGCAGCTGCGAAAGGCGCGAGGCCGTGTCATGGCGCTGGGACCGCAGCGTCGCATAGGTCAGAAAGATGATGCCGCTTTCCATCGAGATCGGCGCCCCGAATGGAATGGCGTCCAGCGGCTGGATGTCGATCGGCAGGCCGCCCAGCGCCGCCCAGTCACGGCGCGCATCCTCGATCAGTGCCGAGCTCTTGGATATCCATATCGCCTTGCGGCGACCGCGGCTCCACTGGTCCAGGATACAGGCTGCGACCTGCTGACCTTTGCCGACGCCAGTGCCGTCGCCGATGAAAAAGCCCATGCGATAGGCGCGCCCCGCACTGTCAGGCATAAGCATCGTGCCAGCTTCATTGGGCGCGTGGAGACCGGGCAGATCGCGCTCGAACGCCTGTCCCGCGTAGACAAGGGTTTCGAGCTGCGCGTCCGACATCGCGGTGACGGCGCAGCGGGGCAGCATCGGGACATAGGTCGGCGCGGGAGGAAGGATCGAGGACATTGCGATCGACTCGACGAGCTGGTCGGGATGCGGCTTTCCGCCCGGAATATCCATCCGCGAGAGACGCCAGGGCACATAGATGCCGATCTGCTCGTCGGCGGACCGCGGCGTTTCGCGAACAGCGTAAGCGAGCGGTTCTACCGTCGTATCCAACGCGGCGGTAGCGCGCGGCCTGAGCTTGCGTCCAATTGTGGTTGAAGGCAGCGCTATCAGCGGCGCATGGGTTCTGACAGGCATTCGCACCGGGATCCGTGCTTTAGTCGTTCCTGCCGGCTCACGCTGCGCGCTATCGAGCGATCCCAGCCTTGGCGGCATCGAAAGAATATGCGGCAGGGCCGCTCTTATGTCTGGCACGCAAATCCGTTCTTGCGCGCCGGTCCAGCCCTTGTCGTAGATCATCAGACGGACCGACACGCTGGTGCCATGCTTTGCAAACGGCCTGCCCTGGATCGTGATTTCCACGCGCGGCGGGACAAGGTCAGCGACAGCCCGGTAGCCTTTCTCCCCGCTTCCATCATGGGCAAATGCCGGCGACATGATCGCAACGCATCGGCCGCCGGGCGTCAGACGCGCGAGGGCGGAGCGAAGATGCCGGGCACCGGCATGCGCGTCGCGTCCCCGCTGTTCGCTGCGGGCGAAAGGTGGGTTGATAAGCACGACATTGGGCCGCACGGCTGTAGGTAAAAAGTCGTCGATGAACTCGGCATCGTAGCAGCTGACTTCGGCACCTAGGGCCTGCCCAAGAAGGCCGGCTCGCACGGGATCGCGTTCGTTCAAGAAAAGGCCCGCGCCCGCCAGTCGCGCAAAAATGGCCAGCAGCCCGGTACCAGCAGAGGGTTCAAGGATCAGATCGTCGGCCCCGATGACGGCAGCGCGTGCTACGAGATAGGCCAGTGGCAACGGCGTTGAAAATTGCTGCATGTCGACCTGGCGCTCCGATCGGACCGACTGGGTTGGCAGCCGCTCGGATCGCGCCAGCAGGTCAGCAAGGACAGCTTCGGGCGACGCCTCGTTCAGCGGATCTCGCATGAGCGCCAAGGCCTGAGCTGTCTCCAGCGCGTCGAACGCCTCGCGCAGCGACCAGACGCCCGTCGCGTCGCCAGCACCGAAATAGGCGGTCATCAGACGGGTGAGACGGTGCCGGCTGATCGGCTGACCGCTCGCTATGAGTTCGCAGAGGTCCTTCGCGACCGAAGTGAGAGTCCAGATTTTTTGATCGTGCGGCCCGGTGCCAGCGGTAACGGCGGCGAAATGATCTGAGGTCATGGCAAGCTCCTGATGCCCGTAGCCGAACGGCTCCAGGCGAGATTGTCGGACGGCAGGGCCTGCCCGACTTCGATGTTCGGAAAATTTGGGCGAGGCTCGCATGCGGCCCCGCCCACGATCGTTCAGGCCGCTTCGGGCAAGTCGCTCTGCTGATCAGCGGACGCAGGCTCGCCGTTGGGGGACTGCGGCTCGCTTTCCGGGGGAGCGAGATCCTCAAGCGGACCAAAGCGCATCGCGTCCGGTAGCCATTGCATCGCCCGATCCTTGATATCGGCCTCGACGATGATTTGGCCGCCAAAGAGCTTTTCGGCAGAAAGCGCGAGATCATGCTTCTTCAAGCCGCTGTACCGGCTGCGCAGTTCGGCCCCGCCAACCTCGTGGAAATGGTCCAGGATCGTTGGCTTGGCTACCCGATCGAAATAGCGTCGCGCGGTCGGACGCCACCATTGCGCAACATCGATGTCGAGCTTGGTCCCGAGGTGGTCGATGAGCATGGCCGAACGGTCACCTGCGGGCACCGCATGGAGGGTTCTGGCAACCGCCCAGCCAAGCCAGGCCGCCCGCGCCGTATCGGCGAGCGCACAGAAAGCGTCGTACCGTTCGCATATCCCGCCTGCATCGATCCAGCTGCGGTCGAGGCCCGCCTGCAATTCATCCCAACTTTCCGCGGCGGGCGTGTCGCTCTCGAAATTGCCGACGCGGGTACTGGGCACGGTGGCGCGCAGATCGCTCGGCATGTCGTAGCGATAGGCAACCGCCGCGTCGGCCATGATGAAAGCGCCGAGGTCGAGAGCAAAATGGGGATCGCTCGCGACATGGACCCGGAGGATTTCCGTCTTCATGAGAGCCAATTCTTCTGCCAGCTTCTGGCTTATCGGCGACCGTCCGGAAGCCTCATCGACCGGCTCATCGGCGCTCTCATCCTCCTCCTGGGATTGGGTATCGGCATCCTCGTCGACCTCCGGTTCAGGCTGCGGGATCGCGTAGATTTGTTCGTGAAGCCGGGGGGTGCCGTCATCGCCGATCACGAGATAGGCCAGCGACGTAGCCTTCTGGTCGGCACCGAGGACCGGCGGGCGCTCAGTCAGGCCCTGATATTCCGATTCCAGCCCCTCGATCCGTTCGATCTCTTCGTCGGAATAGCCATCTTCATCGGCATTCTCGGCAATTGTCTCCAGCTCGACCTCGATCGCGCGCTGCCGCTCTTCCTCCTCGGGAGTTAGCTCCGCCGGTTCACCCTCGATTGGATCCAGGCCGATGGTTTCCATGTACGGGACACGGCTGTGGCAGACGACGCGCAGTTCGCCAAAGCCCTCGGTTGATCTCAGCGCCGCGGCCGCTGCCTCCAGGCGTTCCTGCGCCAGCGTTTCGACTATGTCGCTGTCGATCCAGTTTTCGCTCGCATTGTCGGAGAAGAGATCACCGTCGATCCTGCCACCGGCGGCGAGGTAGGCGTCGCGCCCGACGAGCAGGGCCTTGGGATCATTGCCGCGATAGAAGCCGGAGATCAGGCGGCGCCGGATTTCCGCGCAGTTCGTGGCGTAGTAGCCGTCGGCAAGTTCTTCGAAGACGGCTGCCTGGCGGGCTGTGTCGGTGATGCTGCCATAGGCCTTCGCCACATCGAGCGTAATGGTCCCATCAGCGAGGGCGTCAAAGACGGGATCCGCAAGGCCAGCAAGTCGCAGACGCCCCAGCACGAAACGCTCGGTGAGCCCAAAACGTATGGCAACGTCGGCCGGGCTCTTCTTCTCGGTCTCCATGATCGTCTGGAACGCGCGGCATTCCTCTGCCGGCGACATGTTGAGCCGATTGAAATTTTCAACAAGGCTGATTTCTGCCGCATCGTTCCGATTGCTCAGCAGCTTCACCGTCACCGGGTAATCGGCCGGCAGCTTGCCCTCATCGATCAGTGCCTTGAGCTGCGTGAGACGGCGACCGCCGGCGGTGATCTGATATTCGCCCTTCTTGCGCGCCACCGGCAGGCCAATGAGGTTCTGGATGATGCCGCGTGCGAGGATGCTGGCCTTGAGTTCGCTATCGGCCACGGGGTCAGTCCGCTTGCGGACATTGGAAGGAGCGATCGAGAGCTTGGAAGCGGGAACCTGAATGTCGGGCAGTGCCTGGGACATGAGCTTTCTCCTGTTCGCGGGCGCCCTGACCATCAGGCCGCATTCCGCTCCCATCCCAACCTCACTTTCCCTCCTGCCCGCAGCATGTCGTTCCAGTCGTTGAATGGCGCTGCCGGCCAAAGGACAATGATCTCGCGTTCCGGAAGTGCGTAGCTCTGCAAAGCTTTGGTTACGGCCCGCCTGCCCGCATCGTCGTTATCGGCGAGGAGGATCAGGCGCTTGATGCGGCACGGTATCTCGATCCGATCGAATCGCTCGGCGCCAAGGCTCGCCCAAACCGGGATGGAGAGAAGCAAGGACGCGGATAGGGCATTTTCCACGCCTTCTGCCAGACCCAGCGTATCCATCGGTTCGAACAACTGCACGGCATCTCGATATAGCGGACCGAGCGCGCGCTTTGTCCGGCTGAGCAAAGCCGGCCGACCATTGGGCTGCAGAAATATCCGTTGGACAGCTGCCAGTCGGCGCGGTTGCCCGACAGCGACAAGCAATGCGGGCAACCGTCGAACCGCTCGACCTCGACCTAAGGGTGTGGCCGGGTGGTAGCGCATGAGATCATGGATCGCCGGAATTGACCGCTTGCGCAGATAGCGCTCCGCCGGAGTGCCGCTGACAGGTCGTCCTTCGCGCCAGAGACGAGCGGCATATCGCCGCATGTCGGTGGCAGGCTGGAGGCGCTCGAACTTTCGGCTCTCCCCACCTGGCACATCGAGCTTTTCGCGCCTGAGTGCGGCCAGAATTTCGGTAATTGTGCAGCCGGCAAAACATTTGAACAGGAGGCCGGTCCGACCGCACCGTACGGACAGGCTCGGCGTGCGATCCTCGTGAGCCGGGCATTGGCACATGCCCCACCCGTTGGACCAGACGCCCCCGAGTCGCCGGACAATGTGCTCTCCGGCTGCAGCCATGTCAGCGCTCATGGCAAACTCCGCGAGTCAGATGCCATAATGCTCGCATCAGCGGGATTGCGATGCCGAGGAATGCGCCAACCGCAGGGGCGTGATCGCTTTAAACTTACAACATGCTTTCGCCCGAGCCAGTGCTCCTGCGAGAGGATGGTTTCGAGACAACTCGACAGACCAGCGGCCAAAGGGCTGCACATGGGGGAAATCCTGAGGTTAAAAGAAGCCGACCTCTCCCCTCTTCCTTTTCTCCTGTTCGTTCCCAGACGGTACGCCAATGGCTCTATGCCATTCGATATAAGAGCGTTGCTTTTGCGTGTCAGTTTGATGACACTCATAGCTTATCGAAACGGATCGGCCACCTCGCCTGGCTCTCCCGGCTATGGTCGCCGACGCATGCAAGGGTCGGGTCGCACCGTGACAAGCAACATTTTGCCTCCCGAGCTGGAGAAATATCGCGCCGCCGTCGAGTCGCTGAGCGATCGTCAGCGTGAATGTCTAGCGCTTGTTGCGCGAGGGATGATTTCCAAGCGAATCGGACCCAAGCTAGGCATCATGCCCGGCACGGTCGACAAACATGTTGATAAAGCTCGGGTTGCGCTGAATGGGATGAGTCGCGCTGATGCAGCGCAGATCGTGCTGGCCTTCGAAACCGGCCGCGAAATTCAATTTGTCGATACCTATTTTTTACCACCCCCCGAATCGCTGGTAATTTCCTCCAAGGTCGAGAGAGCGGCAACTATCCCTGCTGATCACGAAGCGGATGGGCATCCGGATGATGATGGGCAGCTTGTTGAGGAACAGGGAAGCTATTCGCTCGAACGCCTCACAACCTCCCTCGTCGACTGGGTCCCGCTCCGCTCAGGCAGGAGACCGAGTAATGACCTGAACCAATCAAAAGCCATCGTTACCGTAGCGGCATTGGGCGCCTTGGGGCTCCTGCTTGCCGGCTCGGCCATATCGCTTCTTACGGTCATGGACAGTTTCGCCCACCCGTAAGGCACCATCCGACAATCAATTTCATGAACCATGCATTCCTGTGGAATGCGGGAGGAGACATCATGCCCAGACAACGTCAGATTATCGCCCATTCGATCGCGCAGCGGATGCACGCTGCGGAGGAAGCTATCGACCTTGCGGCGGCTCGCATCGCCGAACTCAATGCCGCCCTTCCCCTCGCCCGTCTCGAAGGGCGCCTGGACGCAGCGATCGGGCAGGACGCATTCCAGTCCTCCGCCTCGGCCATCATGCTGGTTGCCAAGACGCGGGCAGAGCTCGTCGCGACCCATGACCAGCTCAAGCGCGTGAGTGACGACATCGGTCTTGGCGAGCAGGCCTATGGCGATGTCTTCAAGGTCGCAACTGGCCAAAGCCAGCAGCCGGCGGTACCGAACCATCTCCGCGCCGCCTGAGCGACGATCGTCAAGCGCTTGACTGGGAACGACACTTCCGTTTCGAAGTCGATATGACCAGACAAATGATGTTCGTCGGACTTTTGGTCGTGAGCTCGATTTATGGGTTCGCAAAGGGTGGCCGGCCCGAGCAGATCGGGGCGGCAACCTTTGTGAGCGGCGTCATCGCCAGCATTGCGCTCGCCCATCCCATTGCCTTCCGGTTCCAGGGTGTCGAGCACGGCATGCTCTTTGTCGACACGGCCATGCTGGGTATTTTCTTATGGCTTTCTTTCAAAAGCACGCGATTTTGGCCGCTTTGGGTTTCGGGAATGCTGGTAGCCGAACTTTCGATCCACATCATGCGCGTGGCTGTGCCGGCTGTGGTGCCAAAAGCCTATATGGATGCCGTGGCGCTCTGGAGCTGGATTGCCCAGATCATTCTGATTGCCGCGACCTGGCGACACCAGCAACGGCTGGCCCGGCTGGGTGTCGACAAATCCTGGAAGACCTGATCGGTCTGGGAGCGCCCGATCGCGCGAGAGAATTGTCTGACCGGCTTCTCGAACGATTTGGGTCCTTTCCCGAGGCCCTCAACGCTACGGAGGGGGAGCGCGTCAAAGCTGTTGGTGGCGATGATCTGGAGGGGCTGTTTTCATCGGTTCGAACGGCTATCCACCACGTCCTGCGAGATCGCCTTCCACGTGGAGCCGTGCTGGCCGATGAGCCCGCCGTCCTTGATTATCTGAGAGGCGCGATGGCGTTTGCCCCGCAAGAGCAGCTTCGGGTACTCTATCTCAACGCAGGCAATGAGCTTCTATGCGACGAGGTAGCCAGCATCGGCTCCGTTTCCGCTGTCCATATTTACCCGCGCGAAGTGCTCAAGCGCTGTCTTGAGCTCGGCGCGACCGCCATCATCGTTGCGCATAATCATCCATCTGGTCGTCTTGTAGCCTCCCGGAGTGACAGGATCATGACCCGCAAGCTCGTCGAGGCCGCCACAGCGCTGGGTGTCGCGGTGCACGATCATATTCTTATCGCCCGGGAGGGCAGCCTGAGCTTTCGTAGAAAAGGATTTTTGTAGGCAGGCGCCGCAGCGATCGGCCCGGCCGAGCACGCGCAGCGCCCTTAGCAAAGGGAGAAAGACAATGCCGTATCAAGTCGTTGCTCGCATGGATGCCTGTCGCAAGCTGGTGACGATGCGTAAAGCTCTTGGTGACACGCTGGGCTATCGCTATTGCGCCAGTCCCGTCTGGGACATGCTTCTGGAACTCTATATTGCCGAGAGGGAGGAGAGGGTCGTCTATCTCTGGTCGCTCTGCAGTTTCGCAAATGTCCCGTTCCCCACAGCATGTCGCAAGGTGTACGAAATGGAGAAGATCGGTCTGGTCCTTTGCAACGCGACCGATCGGGACCGACGCGGAATTAAGGTTAGCCTGACCGAGAAGGGGCAAGGGGTCGTCGAGTCGCTTCTGGACCGGCTCGCCGAGATTTACCAAACCAACACGGGAATGCGCGCCGACATTCCCGCGCTTGTCAGCGCGGACAAGCGCACCAGAAACGCCAACTGATTATGTGCAGGTGACGGTCGCGCCCGCCCGTTGGCATCTGGCTTGAGAGTCCACTTCGGCCAGATCCACCGAATTCCAAGAGGCAGCCGCAAGCCCTCCACGCAATGATCTGTTCAGTGAAAATTGCGCGATTGAAGCCGCAAACAAGGTGCATCATCTCTCGCTGCCCGCTTCGACAAGTCTGCTTCACCATCGCTGGCGGCGCAAGTGGCGGCAGACAGCTTGGCTTCACCGATCGATCTGAGAAGAGGGGTATAGTCGATCACGCGATCTATGATGATGTGCGTGACAATCCCCTCGCGCTGCAACCGCCCACGCAACCCGACCATTGCTGATGCCAAGACCGTCCGCCGCTGCGCCTCAAACCGGTCCGGCCACAATATGCCATTCGCGATCCCGGTTTCATCTTCGATCGTGATGAACAGAACACCTTTAGCCGACCCCGGCTTCTGCCGCACAAGGATGACCCCCGCCACCTCGACATGCTGCCCGTCCTTCACCTGATCGAGTTCGGCTGCAGACTTGACCCCGCGCCGTCGCAAATCCTCGCGCAGAAACGCAAGCGGATGCGCCCGAAGCGAAAGCTGAATGGTCCGATAATCTTCGACCACCTCCCTTCCCTCGCTGAGCGGCTCCAGCGTCACCATGGGCTCGTCCCCTTCCGGACCGAACCGCCCTTCCCGCGCGTCGGCAGCCGCAAAGAGTGGCAGGGGTTTGTCGCCCAGCCCCTTCACGCGCCAAAGCGCCTGCCTTCGATCATGGGCAAGGGCGTGGAATGCATCCGCATCCGCCAGCCGCTCGATGGCGGCCGGCGGCACCCCTGCCCGTCGCCAAACGCCTTCGACGCTATCGAAGGGCGCGTCCCCTCGCGCCGACACGATCATGGCGCCGTGCAGGTTGGAAAGCCCACGTGCCATACGCAGCCCCAGCCGGACGGCGAGGTATCGCCCGCGTGTTGGCTCCAGCGTGCAATCCCAACGGCTGCGGTTGATGCAGGGCGGCCGCACCTCCACGCCATGGGCACGGGCGTCCCGCACGATCTGCGCAGGCGCGTAAAAGCCCATGGGCTGCGCGTTCAACAGAGCCGCGCAGAAGATATCGGGATGGTGGCACTTCATCCAGCTCGACGCATAGGCGATCTTGGCAAAGCTCGCCGCATGGCTTTCGGGAAAGCCATAGGACCCGAAGCCCTCAATCTGCTTGAAGGTGCGCTCGGCAAAGTCGCGCGGATAGCCGCGCCCCACCATGCCCTCGACCAGCTTGTCGTAAAAATGGCTGACGCCGCCGGTAAACTTGAACGTCGCCATAGCGCGGCGCAGCTGGTCGGCCTCAGCGGCCGTGAACCCGGCACCGACAATGGCCACCTTCATCGCCTGCTCCTGGAACAGCGGCACACCCAGCGTCTTCTGCAGCACGGCGCGCAACTCCTCGCGCGGATATTCCGGCTTCACCTTGCCCTCGCGCCGCCGCAGATAGGGGTGCACCATGTCGCCCTGGATCGGCCCGGGCCGAACGATCGCCACCTCGATCACAAGATCGTAGAATTTCTCCGGCTTGATCCGCGGCAGCATTGACATCTGCGCACGGCTCTCGATCTGGAAGACTCCGAGCGTGTCCGCGCGCTGGATCATGGCATAAACGGCCGGATCATCTCGCTGGAGTGTTGGCGACGCCATGGTCATGGCGACGCCGCGATGCTCCGCCAGCAGCGCAAAGGCCCGGCGCATACAGCCCAGCATGCCCAGACCCAAAATATCGACCTTCATGAACTTCAGCGCATCGATGTCATCTTTATCCCACTCGATGACCTGCCGGTCCTCCATGGCTGCAGGTTCGATCGGCACTAGCTCATCCAGCCGGTCCGAGGTCAGGACAAAGCCGCCAGGATGCTGCGAGAGGTGGCGCGGTGTGCCGATCAGTTCACGCGACAGCTCCAGCGTCAGGGCAAGACGCGGATCGCTGGTGTCGAGATTGAGTTCGCTTGCCTGATCGTCGCGCACGCCTTCGAGCGACCATCCCCACACGAGCCCCGCGAGCGCCCCGGTCATGTCCTCGGGCAAACCCAGCGCCTTGCCGACCTCGCGCACCGCGCCGCGGGCGCGATAGCGCGTTACCACCGCCGTCAGAGCGGCGCGGGTGCGGCCATAGGTCTCATAGATCCACTGGATGATCTCCTCCCGCCGCTCATGTTCGAAATCGACGTCGATGTCGGGCGGTTCCTTGCGCTCGCCCGACACGAACCGTTCGAAAAGCAATTCATGCTTGATGGGATCGATCGAGGTGATGCCCAGCACGAAGCAGACGCAGCTGTTCGCCGCCGATCCCCGCCCCTGGCAGAGAATGCCCCGCCTTCGCGCTTCAGCGACGATGCTGTTCACGGTCAGAAAATAGGGGGCATAGCTCAACTTTTCGATCAGCCCGAGCTCATGGGCAAGCTGATCGGCATAGGCTTTGGGCACGCCATCGGGAAACATGCGGGCCGATGCCGCCCCCGTCAGCCGCTCCAGCAATTGCTGCGGCGTTTCGCCCGGACTTGCTTCCTGCGGATATTGATAGCGAAGCTGATCGAGGTCGAAGGTGCAGGCATGCGCGATGTCGGCCGTTGCTGCCAGCGCATCGGGATAGGCGGCAAAGCGCCGGGCCATTTCCGCGCCGGACTTGAGCTGCCGATCGGCATAGCGCTCGCGCTTGAACCCCAGCGCATCGACGGTGCAATGGTGACGGATCGCGGTCACAACATCCTGCAACAGCTCGCGATCATTGCTGTGATAGAGGATGTCACCCAGCACCACCGATCGCACATGATGCGATCGCGCCTGCGCATTGAGACCATGAATCCGGATCGCATCGTCCGGCCTTCGGCGCAGCGACAGCCCAAGATAGGCGCGATCGCCAAATGTAAGGTTTAAACGGCAGAGCGCTCGTGCATTGGCGTCGTCGGGCAGATCGGGAACAAGGATGGCGATCAACCCCTCGTGCCATTGTTCGACATCCTCCCAATGCAGCTCGCAGGCCCCCTTCCCTGCTCGCGCCTTGCCAACGGACAGCAGGCGGGTCAGCCGCGACCAGGCGGCCTTGTCGGTTGGATAGACCAGCAGGCTGGTGCCACAGGCAAGATCCAGCCGACAGCCGGGGATCAGACGGACGCCGGTTTCCTTGGCCGCTTGCCAGGCGCGCACGATCCCGGCTACCGAATTGCGATCGACGACGCCCAGTGCCGGTATCTTGAGCCAGGCGGCCTGAGCGAACAGTTCGTCAGGGGAGGACACGCCACGCAGGAAGGAGAAATGCGTGGTGACCTGAAGTTCGACATAATCCTCGCTCATCATCCGAACACACCATGGATGTGCCAGGAGAGATCGCCCGACCGCAGATTTTCGCCATCGCCGCGCCGGAACACCCAGAAACGCTCGCCCCGCTCATTCTCCACCCGGAAATAATCGCGCACGGCATAGCTCTCGCCGCGCCGACGCCACCATTCTCCACGAATACGCTCCGGTCCATCTGCCCGCACCACGACATGGGCGACCCCGCGCCAGACGAAGCGGCGTGGCGGCTGGTCGGGAAGCTCGGCCATGACATGGTCGATCCGCTCTGGCCGCCGCAGAATGCGGGCGGGCCGTGGCCATAAGGTCGGCCAGGGCATAGCGTCAGCCAGTGGCGCGATGCGCCCAACGCCGCGCTCGGGTACATCACTCTCGCGCATGGTCGGACGGTAAATGGCCCCCTGCCCCAGCCGAGCAACGATCTGATCGACGAGGAGTGCGATATCCGCCGCTTCGCCCGTCCCCAGATCGGCGTCGATCGCCGTGGGCGCCAGGGATTCGCTGCGCAACGCGAGCAGCCGCATGCGTTCGATGCCGAAGCCTGGATCGATGGTCTCGATCTTCATCGCGAGCAGCCGCAGCATATGGCCGATGTCGCGCGTGCCGCGCGCGGTCCCGACCGTGACGATCTGTTCTTCCTTGTCCACCCGCTCGCAAACAAGACGCAGAAGCCGCACGCCAAGCCCCAGTTCGCGCAATGTCCGCGCCAGATCATCGGCAAGGTCGGCCATGACCCGCGCGATCGTCTCAGCCGAGCCAATGGGTTCGGCAAAGATCCGCAGCACCTGCGGCAGTTCGAATGGGACAATGCCGACGAGCGGCTCGCCAACCCGCCCGATTGCCTGGTCGAGCCGGTGAAGCAGACTGGCCCCAAAACGGCGGCCGAGCGGCGCGCGCGGCATGGCGATGAGATCGGCGATGCGCTCGATCCCGAGGCGCTGGGCGGCGCTGCGCTGGCGGTCATCGAGCCGCAGTGCCGCTACCGGCAAGCTGCTGATCGCTTCCAGTTCCCCATGCACGTCGCAGATCGCAATGCGCTCTTTGCCATAGCGGGCGAGCGCATGGGCAGCGCCCGCCGTGCCCGCTATAGCGATGCGCGCGTCCAACCCGATCCGACGGCAAAAGCCGATGATCCGCCGCGCCATCGCCTGCTCGCCTCCGAAGAGATGGGCAACGCCGGTCAGGTCCATGAGCAGCCCGTCAGGCGCGTTGACCTGTGCGGTCGGCGTCCAGCGCCGCACGGCGAACAGCGCGAGCCGTTCCAGCTCCCGCACATCTCCCACCGGGTCAGCGTCGCGCGTATCGAGGCCGGGCACCATGGCTTTAGCCTGGGTGAGCGGCATGCCGGAAAAGAGACCAAGGCTTGCAGCTTGCGCGTCGAGTGCGGCGATCACCATGCGCTGCTTGTGAAGGATGCTGGTGACCAGCGGCGATGCGTCTGGCTGCGCATGTCCAAGGGGCTTCAGATTTGGCGCTGCCGCTTGCTTGCCCGATTTGAACGGATTGTCGGCCGCCTCCGAGCGGCGACCGAGTTCACGCGGCGAGGGACGTTGATGCGCAGGCAGGCTATCGATTTGTTCCTCGCGCGTGCCCATCGCGGCGCCCGCCCCGGCAGTCTGCGCCCAGCGCGCGCCAGGACGCCACCCGCCGCCACGTGGGCAGGAGCAGGACGAGCCGTCTTCCTCTTCGAGCGGAAGGACGGGCAGTTGGAGCGCAGATATCCGTTCAGGCGGCCTGCCGGTCCTCGCCTCGTTTCGGCGCAGCCGATCGACGGCGAGGCTCGGCAGGAACAGCGAGGCGACCCGTCGCATCGCAGCCCTCCAGTAGCCAGTTATCAGGATCCCCGCCGCGCTGGCGCACCAGTGACACCTGCCAGCGCGAGCGACCGACGCCAGATACCGGCAAGGGATCGGACGGCGCACAGCCGATGCGCCAGCGCGTCAGCGCAGAGGAAGGTTGGCCCAGCGGATCTTGCGCGGACCGTCGCCAGCGCCGCAGCAGCAGGGCCGTGGTGTTTCCCTCCTCAGCCGCCAGTTGCAGGCGACGCGTGGCGGTCATGCCGATGCGGGTAACCTCGCATACCACGGCTGCCAGTGCGCCATGGCGCAGCGCCTCTTCCATTACGGCAAGAGCGTGGTCGTCCTTGCCGGCTTCGACCTGGATCAGCCGGGTCGCCGGTACACCGGCGCAGGCAAGGCCGGGCGCGAACAGGTCGGGCTGGGACATGATCCAGAGAATATCGCCTTCCGACGCTCTGGCCGCGATGCCCGCAGTGAAGAGGGTGGCGGCGGCGTCATCGCCCAGCGCGCCGGTGTCGCCGGCAATCTCGTGCAGCGCGGCGCGCACCAGCCCGCCTGCTGCCAGGCGGTCATCGACGGCGGCAATACCGAAGGGCAGGCACGGCACATCGGCCCGCGAAACCGGCGCTATAGCCTGGATTTCGGCAATAAGGGCTTGCAGCCTTTCCGGGCGCGGGACAGTCGGCATGATGGATGAGACTCACGTGTTCTCTATATGTTCCTCTGATACTGTCACGGAGTCAATTGATCGAGATTTCAGTGGCGCATGTGCCTGATGCGCGTCACAAAAATCTGGTCCGCCAAAAAGCGGCCCGCCGTCCTCAACTGGACGGGCATTTTGGCCTTCATCATCTGAGCCGCGCCACTGAACGGTAAATCTCCGCTCGATGGCTGCGGCAATTCGCTCGACGATATCGAGGCGCGCGCCGCGGGAACGGGCAAAATTGCGATCGGACAGAGCCCGGCGCAGCCAAAGTGGTGCCATCGAAAGTGCGATGGAAATATCGACGCGAAGCTGATGCGCGCGCCCCAGCCGCTCACGGCCCTCGGGCACGTGAAGGTCATCGGCTAAAGGGCGATCTGGCTCATCTGATTCCATGATCGACGCCTAGAACATATCAAGAACGCAACGTGCAAGAGGCGCTGCGAGTTATCCACAGATAATTGGAGAGATGCCGTGTGACCGCCCGCTATTGCGCCAATACGCATTGACGCTCATAGGCGATGACCATGGACGACCATATGAAAGCGATCATCGAACGGACGGTCGAGCGCGCGCCCCAATGGCTGCGCAATGATCTTGGCGGCAAGGATGCGAATGCCCGCCGCAGCGCTGAAGAGACGCTTGCGGCTATGATCGCCAACGCACTGAACGAAGGGGCCGGCGAAAAACCGACGACCTGATTTCTGAGAGGAACCTGATCAGTCACCACCGTCAGCTTGAATATCCACGCTCGGCCTCTCGGTTGAGTGTGCCACCCTTCCCCCCTTTGGCTGGCAACTCCCTGAACCTTGGCCCCGTGTTTTAGTTTGCTCCGGCGGCGTTTTATTTCGCCTGCGAGACAGAACAGAGCTTCGGATGTAGCACGCCGACGACCAGTATCTACCAATCCGTGGTGCTGACATGGGAAGATCGGCTGACCCGTGCAGGGCGCGTTCGAGCGACACGTGCCGAGTGCCGGTTGGGATGGTTGGCGGCTAGACGGATTTTATCATGAACTTCAATACGGGACTTTCCTCAACATAGCCTGGCGCAAGCCATCCAATCGGGTTCAAAAGCCGAGGATGGACCTCCAATTTCCGCACAGAACTTCTCCTGAAGCATCGAATTGGCGCGGTCCTGACGGACACGGCTCCATCTCCACTACGCTTCGACCAAGCCACCTTCAGTGTCCTGTCCCATTCGGGCAACGATCCCCGCGCGAGGTGCGCCAGGTGGCGCGGCCCTTCCCACATCCTCGATGCTGACGAAATCCGCAGCTGTGTTCGTTTCCACTGAGAATTGACCCGGGTAGGGCGTAAATTTCCATTGAGAATTGACCCATGCTCAACTCGTCCCTGGCTTTGACAAGCGAAGATATATGGAGTGATGGACATGGCTAGTGAGCGTTATCCGGCGCCGACATTTTGGCGATCATGTGCCGATCCGGGAGATAGCGCGCCGCACCCCACTATTACCAAGCGCGTCCCGTGCGCGGTCAAAATCAGCGGGCGTATTTGGGGTCAAGTCGTCCGCGAAATACCTCATATGCGATAACGACGAACCACCTTCGCCTGCCCTCCGACATGAAATCATGGACCGCTTCGACAGTCCGCCCGAACCGTTGGATCATTTGTCCTATGTCGTCGATTACGTTGGCATCCCGCTGCTAATCGCCCCCCCCAGCAGACGATAGCGCTGACATTGGCGTGGAGCGTCCCCTCCCCCTCTATCCCAACATGATCCTTCGCCTTGTGCGGTCCTTCACCATGTCGCTAGACGCATGTTGAAGAGCATGTACCTGCGCCGTCGAGCAGACGATCAGTTGGGAAGATGGCGCGCGCTTCTTCCCCGATTTCCATCGTCCAGAAATACTCCGGAACGCGAACGATTTTCCGCATGGGGATGGAAGCGATCAGCGACACAATCCTGATCTGAGACATACCCCGTTGGGGTTATTCGCTGCGCTGCAAAATGTGCTATCCGATTCGCGCGACCCGACGGTTTGTCTTCACGATCGATCGTTCACTGGCCCCGTCCGAAATGGCGGGGCCATTTTAGTTGATCGTTGGTCGCGTGAGACTGAAGTCTTCAGCGGCGATCAGCATCAGAAAACTTCCATCGACTTGGACCAGGGCGCCCCGCGCGAAGGCCTTCTGGGCCGCATCGGCGATCCATCCGATCATCCCGCCGAAAGC
This sequence comes from Sphingobium sp. VMM, assembly GCF_056790315.1. NCBI lineage: Bacteria > Pseudomonadati > Pseudomonadota > Alphaproteobacteria > Sphingomonadales > Sphingobiaceae > Sphingobium > Sphingobium sp. VMM. The sequence goes on along the minus strand of NZ_JBXGSI010000001.1, from coordinate 202,294 downwards.
TATCAGCACTTCATCATCCGCAGCTTTGGTTGCCGCTAGCATTTCGCCTTCAGACAAAATGAGCATCCCTGAGAGGCCCTCGAACGTCGCCGGGATCCGCATCTCGCCATCGGCCACTTCACCGGCAGCCCAATCGACCTGGAGTGTATCGCTGTCCATCCGTGGAGAATGACGCGCGCGTAGGGCGCCATCAAGATATATATAGAGAGAAGCTTTTGCGGCGCGAAGCTTCACCAATCTAGGCTCAGGACCTATTAAATCGCTTGCGGTGATAGCGAAGGGTTGATTCAATGACGGCGTGAGGAGACGTCGTGATGAGTGACCTGCTCTGGTTGTCGGAAGCGCAGATGCGCCGGATCGAGCCATATTTTCCGCTATCGCACGGGGTGCCACGGGTGGACGACCGTCGGATCATCAGCGGGATCATCTTCGTGATCAGGAACGGCCTGCGGTGGCGCGATGCGCCTGCCGATTATGGCCCGCCGAAGACGATCTACAACCGCTTCATCCGGTGGAGCCGGCTCGGCGTGTTCAACAAGATCTTCGCGGCCCTCGCGGCGAAGGGCGGCAAGCCCGACCAGTTGATGATAGATGCAACCCACCTGAAAGCACACCGGACGGCGGCAAGCCTGCTCAAAAAGGGGATGTTCCCAGACGTATCGGACGCACCAAGGGCGGCCTGAACTCGAAGCTCCACACCGTCTGCGACGGCAAGGGCCGGCCGCTGGTCATGCTGCTGAGCGAGGGCCAGATGAGCGACTACAAGGGCGCTGCCCTGATGCTCGACGCCTTGCCTCCCGCCAAAGCCTTGCTCGGCGATCGAGGCTATGACGCCGACTGGTTCCGCAAGGCGCTTGCGGAGCGCAACATCACCGCCTGTATTCCCTCAAAGAAGAACCGGAAGGTGCCAATCCCGCACGACGCTGCGCTCTATCGTCAGCGCCACAAGATCGAAAACATGTTCTGCAAGCTCAAGGACTGGCGGCGCATCCACACCCGATACGACCGTTGCGCCCACACCTTCATGTCCGCCATCTGTATCGCCGCCGCCGTCATCTTCTGGCTCAATCAATGAGTCCTGAGCCTAGGTAGCGCCTCGCCACCCCCCGTGTTCCATCGTCGAACTCTTGCGCTCCCCCGTAATCGGCAGCCAGGCGCTCCTTCAGCAAAGTCGAGGATCGAAGCGCCGCCTCGTCACAGCTGAACGCAAAGCGTTCTCCATTGCTCCGCATGACACTCATCGCAACGGCTATTGGCCTGCTCTTGAACGCGATCATAATCGATAATGCAGTCTTACAGTTTGCAATTGCCATGATGTCTGCGACCCTGATCTATGAACTTGCCTACGCTTGGCGATGCGCTTGGAAGCGGGAGGCGGCCGCTCGCTACAGGTTTGAAGAGATTGAAGCGGCCAGCATAAGCTCAGAAACGTCTGGCCCAGGCCGTTGAGCCTTGGATTTCATATTCAAATGCCGAAAATGGGCTTCTTACCGGCCGCCGGCAATCTCGCACCGACGAAACAGCCAACAAGAGTGTCTCCACGAAATTTATCTGAAAGGCGAACAGATCTCGCGGCCGTGAGTTGAAAGGATAGTTATTCACTGGGCCGGAAGTTGGCAAGCGGCTGTCCTGAACCGACAAACGGCGATGACGGATATTTTTCCTACTATCACTACTAGGGAATGATATGACGGAAGAAGAACTTCATGCGCTAAGATTTCAGGCTCTCGTCACGACCAAGCTGGCGCAGACAACGCTGGAGTTCGTCATCAACATGGCAAGATTGCAGGGCTTGTCGCTTGACCTGGAAGGGGCCGCTCAGGCCCACCTGAACTGCGAGGTCGATCAGAGCCTAGACCCGGCAAGTTTTGCGATCGAGCGCGATGCACGAACGGCGGTCGCGGAGATGCTATTGGCTTTCGCACGAAAGGCCGGGAATTAGTCCAAAAGCCTGATAGAATGTTGCTAGCGGCGTGGCGCGCGCCGCTTGCGACCCTTTGTCGTGATTTAGCGCCCAATTTTTCGGTCCTAGGTGCGGTCGGTCCGCGAAAGGGCAAGTCGCGACCCTTCTGAGACACTCAGAGATCAAATGCTGATCCCTAGGTGCAGAAGGTCCGCTATCGCGGCAGGTGTCGATCAACTCACTCCATTCCCCTCTATCAAGATGGACGGGAGCTTTTTGTAGCGGTGCAGACGTTTGTGTCTGCCACAGATTTCAATCAGCAGCGGATCGGGGCCCTCGCAAAGTCAGGAAGTCGCTTGCCAGCAGCACCAGTACTCGATCCGGGGCAATAGGGGACGCGACGCCCACGGTCGGGAGAATCACGGAAATCCATGTTTCATGCATCTGCGGATCGATTGCTCACGCAGGCAAAAATGGACGGCAGCTAGGGTAGGACATCCTCACCAGAACCCTGAGTTCGCATGGTCTTCTCAATGAGAGCAGGAATGAGCGGTAAAAGCTCGCGTGCCAGAAAGCCGACCTCACCGATTGTCTCTGCAAGGATGTTGCCGGCTTTCCCATGGATCCAAGCACCCCAGGCGGCAGCCTGAAATGCAGTCGCACCTCGAGAAGCAAGACCCCCTATGAGTCCAGCCAGCACATCGCCGGAGCCTCCCGTACCAAGCCCGACGCAGCCCCCCTCATAAATGAGACATCGGCCGTCAGGTTGGGCCAGATAACTAATATCTCCCTTGAGGAGTATGACGGCGCTCCATCGCGCTGCCATTTCAACCGCTATCGCTGCTGGCCTCGCCTTGATCTCTTCGATCGGCAGGCCGCTCAGCGCCGCCATCTCTCCATGGTGAGGCGTGAAAATCGCATCCTTGCTTACTCGCCACCGTGATGGGCCGAAATGACGCAATGAAACCAAGGCTGCAGCGTCGAGAATGAGACTGCCAGGGAAATCGAGGCTATCGAAAAGACTGGCGACAAATGCCCGCGCCGCCTTCCCCGTGCTCATGCCTGGTCCCAGGATGATCGTGTCGCACGCCGTGATTCGATCCTTCAATATTTCCGCTGCTGCGGGGGCGATTTCTCCGTCTTCGTCGGCGGGCAGCGCGATCATGGCTGCCTCCGGGACGAGCACGCCCAGCGACATTGCCGAAGATAGCACGGTCGCCATCTGCAGCTTTCCCGCACCTGCGCGTAGCGCGGCTTCGCCGGTAAGGCGAAGCGCACCGGGCACGAACTCGGCCCCTCCAACCACCAGGACGCGGCCGCGACTATTCTTGTCGGCGCCTTGCGCGATCGCCGGCAGCGGATGTCGCTTCAGCCACGCCTCGTCGAGCTGTCGGCAACTCATCCGCGTACACCCGCTATGGCATCGGGCGCGCGGGTCACGGGCGTGTCGTCCTGCTCGACCGGGGCTGTCACATTGTATCGACCAAGCAATAGCCCTCCATCCTTGCCCTTCTCCGCGTTGAATGCATATTCGGTGATGGCGCAGTTGGCGACATCGCCTTCACGGTCGACCTCCAATATCTCGGCCTCGGTCATGCCTTCGATGATGTATCGCAAGCACAGCACCACTACCTGATGGGTGAAGATCATCACATGCCGGTCCGCATGATGAAGCGCGATCGTATCCATGACGGAGCGCAGTCGCAGAATGACATCGCACCAGCTCTCGCCCCCTGGAGGGCGATGATAGAATTTGCCTAGCAGCCTGCGAAATTCTGCTTGCTGCGGCTCGATGCTGCTTACCCCCATAGATGTCAGCCCATCGAGGATGCCGAATTCCTTTTCCCGCAGCCTCTCGTCAAAGCAGATGGGCACATTGCCTGCGCAACCTCCGGCCTGACGAAATAGATCTGCGGTCTCGCAGGCGCGCCGATAGGGAGATGCAAGGAGAACATCCGGACGCTCATGCGGTGCCTCGCCGGCATACCAGCGTCCCAGCGCTCCAGCCTGGTCGCGGCCCAACTCGCTCAGGGGCACGTCAGCATCTCGCTCGGACAAATCTATGCGGTCGACATTGGCCTGCATGGCGGCATCCCGCGCGACATTGCCAGCGCTCTGGCCATGCCGAACGATCGTCAGTTTCCTCGGCCAATGCATCTGCTTCACCGCTTTTCTCCTTTTTGAAAGAAATGGATGGGCTGGCCAAATGATCCCATTTTCGCGTGCGGGAGATGAAGCGCGATCAAGGATATTTCGCTTCTCCGTTGAGTTCACCAATATGAGAGGACCATATTAGCCGGGAATCACGCATGCGTGATGATGTCGAAGCGCTGACACTCATGGCGGAGGAAATTTCGCTGCTCCGCGACCTTTCCACGCAGGATAAAAGCGATCCAAGCTGGATCCTGGTACGAGCCTGCGCAGACCATATGTGTGAGATTTTGGATCATTTTGCGGGCGACCAGGGGCATTTAAGTGGCGAGATGCCTTGGTGGCGCCTATTTCGGAAAAGGCCCTGACACTGCCCTGACCCAGAGCCGCAGATCAGGGAAGCCTGGTTTGCAAGGTCAGGGATATAATGTCCGAGCCTGGGGTTGTTGCAGGACTGCCGCTTGGCGGCCCCTCCAAGTCCGTGAGGCCCAATGGCTCGCTCGCATCAGACCCATTTTGTGAAGATCCATCCCACCCAATCCATTGCCTTGAACAATGAACATGACAAGGCCTCACGGAGCGAACTTGCCCGCAGGATTGCCCGGCTCGGCGAGACAAGATTTGTCGATCATGACATGCCGGGTGACCAACAGCTATCAAGCGGCAAGCCGGACACACTCTTCATTCCGACCGGCACGGTCGATCTCTCAACGGCAAGAAAACTGGGCATCCAGGCTGAGAGCCAGATCTACGGTGGCGTCGTGCCGTTTCCCTTTGTCGGGAGCAAGGTCATCACGCATCCGGCCTTCGGGGACGACCCTGCAATTCCCGCCGGATGGCGCGCTGAACTGGGCTTAGCTCTTGCTCCTCACGTTCTTTCGGGCTGGTCGGCCTTTACTTTCGATGCGGTTCGCGATGCCGCTCTTGATATGCTCGGGCGTACGGCGACCCGTCTGAAGGAGGTCGAGGCCACTGCCGGACTAGGCCAGTTCGTCGCGACGTCGGTCAAGGATTTGGACGAAGCGATGGCCCAGCTCGACGAGGCTGCCATTTCGAAGCATGGCGTGGTGATCGAGGAGAATCTTGATGACGTTGTCACCTACAGCGTCGGCACGACGCGCCTTTTTGGCGAGGCGATTTCCTATTGGGGCACGCAGCGGCTCACCACCAACAACAGTGGCGCGACTGTCTATGGCGGCTCCACTCTTCATGTCGTGAGGGGCGGTCTGGAACGGCTTGTGAGCCTGGGTCTGGCTGACGAACTGCAGCAGGGGGTCGATAAGGCGATCGCCTATGACGCTATCGTCTCACGATTCTATCCGGATTTGCTGGCGTCTCGCCGCAATTACGATGTCGCCGCAGGCGTCAATTCCTACGGCGAACGCCGCATCGGCGTGCTCGAGCAGAGTTGGCGTGCCGGCGGCGCGAGCGGCGCGGAGATCGCAGCGTTCGAAGCCCTGGCGCGTGATCCCGGCCGATCGGCTGTGACGTGCATGACGATGGAGATTTATGGCGAGGTAGACGCTGCTCCGGACGGCAGCATTATCTATTATAGCGGGGTAGATCCCGTGGCAGGACCGATGACAAAATATGCGATGGAGCTGGAATGACAGGTAGTCAGCTATCCTTTGACGTCGAGGGCGAGAGCCTGGAAGCAACCTTATTGTCGCCCGACAAGCTGGTCCCTGGCATTCTTTTCATCCACGGATGGGGCGGTTCGCGCGAACAAGACATGGTGCGAGCCGAAGAGATCGCGCAATTGGGCTGTATCTGCTTCACCTTCGACCTGCGAGGCCATGCCAAACATGCCGAAGAGCGCAATGTCGTGACCCGGTCGCACGGTCTTGCAGATGTGACGGCGGCTTATGATTATCTCGTCAAGCAGGACCAGGTCGATCCGTCGGCGATTGCGGTCGTTGGCACCAGCTATGGTGGCTATCTTGCGGCATTGCTGACTGCGGCTCGCCCGGTCAACTGGTTGGCGCTTCGTGTTCCTGCGCTCTATCCTGACGAACATTGGAATGTGCCCAAAGCGAAGCTCGACCGCAATCTCATCAATGCCTATCGGGCGCGCTTTCGAACGGGCCGGGAAGACAAGGCTCTGGCCGCTTGCGAGCACTTTGCCGGCGACGTTCTGATCGTTGAATCGGAACATGACGATTATGTGCCGCACGCGACCATCAGCTCCTATATGTCGGCGTTCCACAACAGCAATTCGCTGAGCTATCGTATTCTAAAAGGCGCTGATCATTCGCTGCGGGATGAAGCTGGCCGACGGGCCTACAATCAATTGCTGCTCACCTGGATAGAGGAGATGGTCCGGGGCGGCCGCCGCCCGTCGTCGGACGCCCAGGCAGAGGCTCAACTTCCATCGCAGGCGAGGAAGCTCGCACAAAGCTGATCCTGTCCCAGCGGATGCGTTCTTACAGCGGCGCTTCACTGTGGGGTGGCCGTTATTCCTGTTCGTGCGTTGATGCCGCAACAATAGAAGGAGACGGCCATGTCCATGTCGCTCGAAGATCTGTCGCGCAAGATGAAGGAGATCGATTTCGCGATGCTGGCCATGCATACGGGCGGTGGCGCGATCGGATCGCGTCCGATGAGCAATAATCGTGAGGTCGATTATGACGGTAGCGCCTGGTTTTTCACGGAAGAGACCACGCTCATGGTGTCGGATATCAAGGCCGATCCGGCAGTAAATCTAAGCTATCAGGGCAAATCAGGCTTGTTGGGACAACGCCCCTTCTGTCTGGCGGTGGAAGGGACAGCCATGCTCATCCGCGACAAGGACCAGTTTGAAGCGCATTGGACGAAAGGCCTGGAACGGTGGTGGCCGCAGGGTCCGCAGACGCCTGGCCTCGTCCTGATCCAGGTGATTGGCGAGCGCGCGCATTATTGGGATGGCGAAGAGGAAGGCGAGCTATCGCTGGAGGGCGCTCACTGATGGTATCGGATGAGAAGCCCTCGCCGCGCCGGCTCGCGAAGGCCGGTGCAGTCTTTTGCGGCGTGATCATTGCCCTGTTCATCATCATATTCGTCGCGAGGAATGTCTGGCATGGCGAGGAACTTGAGCGGGATCAGGCCACTGGCAACAACGTCGCGACCGAGCATACCGGCCCATCCTATAACCAGCAGCCTTGAACCGGACAGCTTTCAAAGGAGCCTGGAAGCTGGCCCTGTTCGCTGGAGCCTAGCCTCTGCTAGCCTCCAGCGACATGAGAGCCTGAATAATAGCCAGATGGGTCAGTCCTTGCGGCATGTTGCCCAGATATTGGCCTGACACAGGGTCGATCATTTCAGGATATACGCCAGCTGTGGGCGCCAGTCCCTCAATCGCTTCGGCAAATGCCCTGGACGCCGCTTCAGGCTGGTCGAGTAGAATTTTGGCCTCGACCATCCAGAAGGTGCAGGCGAGGAAGCAGCCTTCTTCTTTCTCTGCTCCCGAATAGCGATAATGATAGGGTCCAAAGCCGAGCTCCCGATCGATCGCCTCGACCGTTCGACGCAGGCGATCCCGTCCATCGAATCCAAAGCGCACAGCAAGGGCGAGGGATGCATCGAGGCGATCCGAGCCTGGATAGAAACTATAGGCGCCCAGGCTCTCGGACCAGCAATGTTCCGTTATCCAGGCCTCGATCCTGTCTCGTTCGCGTGACCAGCGATCGCGGCAAGTCGTCGGCAATTGTCCTGCGTCAGCCAGCTCGACGGCGCGGGCCAGAGCCTGCCAGCAACTGATTTTCGACATGGTATAATGCTGCTCCTGGGCAAGCTCCCAGATGCCGCTATCCTTCTGGCGCCAGATGTCCGCACATTGATCGGCAAGATGGGCCAATATCTCTGCGCTGCGCGCGTCCAGAATATTGCCATGGTCTACGAAGCATGCCGCGGTCTCGAAGATATCGCCATAAATTCCATGCTGCCGCTGATCCGTGGCGCGGTTTCCAGCAACAACCGGCTGTGAACGGCGATAGCCGGGCAGGTCGACTGTCCGGACGTCTGAAGCTGCGCCGCCCCAGATCGAATAGCAGACGCGCGGCCCCACTTCCTCGATTTGCTTGAGCAACCAGGTCAGAGCAGCCTTAGCCTCCGCCTGGGCACCAACGCGCAGGAAGGCGTTGATGGTATAGCCTGCGTCGCGGACCCAGGCGAAGCGATAGTCGTAATTTTTCGGTCCGCCAATCCGTTCAGGAAGAGAGGTGGTCGCCGCTGCTGCGATCGCTCCACTGGGCGAAAAGAGCAGGAGTTTGAGGGCCAGGGCACTTCTGACCAATGCCTCCCGACATGGTCCGTCACATTGGACCGTCTTCGCCCATGTGCGCCATTCGTCATCCGAGCCATCGATCCGGGCATCTATTTCGTCAAGCGAAGGCGCAACCAGCGGCTCGTCTTCGCCCGCCACGATCGCGAGCAGCTCCCTCCGGCCCGCCTCGATCGTCAAACTTGCGGTCGCCCCACTATCGCCCAGATGCTCGATGATCACGCCCGATCCCCGCAGAAAGAGACCCAGCACGCCGCCGACATGGAAAACATCATGGCCACCGACTTTCTGCATATAGGGCGAAGCGGTTCCCGCCCGATGGCCAAGCCTCAACGCGATGTCGAAATGTACCGAGCCTTCCAGCCCCTCGATACGTCGCGCCAATTCGCACCAGGGCAAGCGCCCCGCAGAACCGCTGTTGAGCGTTTCGACCATTCGCGCCTTACCGCCAGCGGTCGTGAATATAGTCTCGAGGACATTACTCTCTGGACGATATGCCCGCTCGACCTCGAACGCTTCACGAGGCGTGATGGCGAAATAACCGCCCTCCTGCGGGTCAACCAACTTGTCGAACAGGGGCGGAGAATCGAGATTGGGGACACACCACCAGTCGAGCGACCCATCGCTACCGCTCAGGGCCACCGTCCGGCCATCGCCCAGGGCCCCATAATGTTCGAGATGGAGGTAGTTTTCCGCGTCGCGCCGGGGGCGAGCGTTGTCGAGCCGGATTATGTTGATAGCGACGATTCCCTTTAACTGATTGCAGGGGAGAACGCACGAGAGGCGGCCTGTTTTCCTGATCCAGATCAGAACTATGAATAAGATTGCCATCCTGCTGAGCCGGTGTGGAACTGGATGGCTCTGCGGCTCGTAGTTTGCCGTGTCGCCTAGAACGGCAAACTGGACTGTCGTCCATCATCCCCATCAGCAAGGAGCGAACATGGCAGAGCGTCTCACCATGCAGGACCCGCGCGCACAATATCCCAAGCCCCCATTTCCCGAGCAGCCGCAACCGGTTCCCGGCATCGCCGCGAACATGGATCCCAAGCCTGATCATGGTGAGGAAAGCTATGCCGGCTCGGGTAAACTCAAGGGCCGCAAGGCACTGGTCACTGGCGGCGACAGCGGCATCGGCAGAGCCGCAGCGATAGCCTATGCGCGCGAGGGCGCCGATGTCGCCATCTCCTATCTTCCAAGCGAAGAGGAAGACGCAAAGACGGTCATCGCCCTGATCGAAGCAGAAGGCCGCAAGGCGGTCGCGCTGCCTGGCGACATTACGGACGAGAATTGGTGCCGCAAGCTCGTCGATGAGGCGGTGAATGGCCTTGGCGGGCTTGACATTCTTGTCATCAACGCTGGCCGCCAGCAATTTCGCGATGACGTGGAGGCCGTGAGCTCGGAAGATTTCGACCGCACGCTCAAGACCAATCTCTACGCCATGCACTGGATCACACAGGCCGCTGTGCCGCATCTTCCCGCAGGTGCGTCGGTGATCACCACCGCCTCCGTCCAGGCCTATGAGCCCTCTGCCATATTGCTCGATTATGCCACGACAAAGGCGGGCATCGTCGCTTACACCAAGGCTCTGGCCAAGCAGCTGATCGAAAAGGGCATCCGGGCAAATGTGGTTGCCCCCGGTCCATTCTGGACGGTCTTGCAATCCAGTGGCGGTCAGCCGCAGGACAAGGTCACCAAGTTCGGTGAGCAGAGCCAGTTCGGCCGCCCTGGTCAGCCGGTCGAGATCGCGCCCGTCTATGTGCTGCTGGCCTCGCAGGAGGGCAGCTATATCACCGGTGAAGTCTATGGCGTGACCGGCGGCGCAGGGATCGCTTGAAGCGAGTATGGCCCCGCGTCACCGCGGGGCCAACGTCCCGACAGATATGGTTCTGAGAGGTTAACGCCGGGCCGCCACCTCAAGAAGGAGCGGCACGGCCAGAGGCCTTAGTCGCGCAGGCTATCGGGAACCACGCCGCCATTTTCAGCGAGTTTCGCCATCACTGCCCTGTGCAGCGCGATATTCTGCTCTGCGCTGCCGTCAGCGCCCTCATGAACAGCCAGCTCGTCGGCCAGTTGCTTGCGCGCTGTAAGGCTGGAATCGAGATCGAGGAGCTTCAGCAGATCGACGATCGAACTTTGGTAATTTCCACCGCCGCCCCTAGCGTCGGCCATGGCCGAAAGGACCACGCCGACATCGACCTGCGGCAGCGAGGCTGCCTCAGGTGAGGCGGTGGCCGTGGCGGGCGACGCAGGGGGCGTAATGGCTGGCGGGGTCGGGCTGGCGGTCTGAACATTCGTGGCCGGTGCAGGAGCGCCATTGCTTGCCTTCTGGTCATCATGACCAAAAATCTTGTCTCTGATCTTACTGAAGATGCCCATGTTCCTGTCCTCCATGTGATGGTTCAATCATCACCAAACGGCGGGTGGCAAAGAAGGCTCCCATGGGAACGAGCTTGGACGCGGAGGGTTGACGTTCCGACAGAGGATGATCCGGGAGACGATCGATGAAAATGCAGTTCGCGACGGTGGCGATATCATTGGCAGCGCTGTTACTTGGCGGATGCGGCAAGAAGGTCGATACGACGCCCAACAACGCCGCGGCAGTGCCGATGAACAGCGTCAACGCCTTCGAACCGGCGCCGGTTGCGGAGAGCACAGGCCAGATGTTCGCCAATGCGGCAGCATCGAACGATACATTCGAAATCGAAAGCTCGAGATTGGCGCAAGCCAACAGCCAGTCGACGTCCGTCAAGAAATTCGCGGAGTCGATGATCAAGGCGCATACCGATTCAACGGCTAAGCTTGGCCAGGCTGCGAGCGCCGCGTCCCCGGCTATCGTGCCCAAACCAATCCTGACTTCCGAGCAGCAACAGTCACTCGATGCGCTCAAGGGCAAGAAAGGTGCCGACTTTGATGCCGCCTATATCGAAGCGCAGACCAGGGGACATCAGGAGACGCTCGACACGCTCAAAGCCTATTCGGCCAATGGTGACGTCCCCTCGTTGAAGGAGTTCGCGACCAAGCTTGTTCCCATCGTCACCGCACATCTCAACATGGCGAAGGGTCTCAAGTCCTGAGCGAAGGTTCCTTTTTCAGAATTTCTGCGTGTACGGACGGGCCATGGCGGTGATCGCCCATGACCCGGCTCCCTGCCCCTTCGATCTTGCATGAGGCAGATCGAAGGGGCTTTTGGCCCTGCCAGCAAATGCCGCGTCGAGGAAATCGCGCGTTCATCCTCATGAAGGCACCCGACACGCAACGCGGCGACGCCTTCATATTCTTACATCAAGAGCGCGGGCCAATCTCAGGCGGCCGCATCGCGGAGGATGCGAGATAATACCGAATACGGTTTATGGAGAAGCGGAAATCCGTGCCCGCTATATTCGGCCAGGGCATGGCCATAGCCGCTGGTGAGCACTATTGTCTTGTCGGGCCAGCGCGCACGGATTTTCTTGCCCAGTTCCACGCCATTCATGCCCGGCATGACGACATCCGAGAATATGATATCGACATCGTCGTGAGCGATTTCCAAAATGGCGATCACCTCGAGCGCATCGGCTGTCCGTTGGGTTACAAACCCCGGATCGCCAAGCAGTTGAGACGCAAATCGGCCGATCTGGTGGTGTCTGGTTATGATTGCCCATGGAGCAGGAATTCACGCGGCGCCTTTACGTCTCCGCGTTTCCCAACCCTTTTTCGCGGCAGCCGACCGGTCGGAAGCGCTCTGGCTGGAACCGCCTTTGCGTCCGCCCTTGCGCGAACTGTCATGATTTTCAGCCTTGCCGCGTCCGGAACCCGATTTGTTTCCGCCGCCCGATTCCTTATTGACCGTTGCCCAGGCGCGGCGCTCGGCCTCCTTGTGGGAAACGCCGCGATCCTCATAGCCCTCTTCGATATGGGCGGCCTTGCGTTTCTGCTTGTCGCTATAGCTCGACTTGTCACCTTTCGGCATCGCATCTCTCCTTATTCGGCATCGGGTAGCTGCGCATTTGACGGCTCATGGAAAGGGCAGCCGTTCAACCGCCCGCGCAGCTCGGACGACGCAGCATAGGCCACTTTGCGCGCTCGCATCACCGCACCGAGCGGACGATGCGCCTTGATCCCATGCCAAGGATTGAACGCTGTCTGATCGTCGAGCACCCGCGCTCTGCCCCAAGTCCAGCTCGGCTGTGGCGCAATGCTGATGACCGCGACCGCAACATAGGGATTGTCCTCGTCAGGCCAGGCAACCGACGCATCCTCGATCGGATTGGCAGCAAGATCACGGGCAAGCTGAACGCGTATTTCCCATTCACCGCCTTGCGCCGCCAGCAGGCTGGCAATCTCTTCGCGCAGCGCATCGTCACGACCGGCGATGTCGATTTCCTGATCTTCGAGCGCCTTGAAATTCTCTGAGAGCGGGACGACGCCAAGTTTGGCGATATAGTCGCCATAACGGATCGGCGCCTGGGTGAAGAAGCTCTCGCCAAGGGGGTGGGTGTGGCGATGGCCGCCAAGCTGTTCGAGCAAGGCACTCTCCCCGCCCAGTGCTTCGACGCCCTTCTCGGCCGTTCGAAAGACGGCAGATACTGCCTTCTTGAGTCCTTCGACCTTGTCGGTGGTCTTGGCGAGCAGCTTCAGGTTCGCGAGGAACTTCTTTGGACCCGGGGTCGGAAAGGCAACACCATTGGCGAACAGGAAGTCCTGTGTACTGTCGCCTTCGCTCCCTGCCAGCCGCTCGCCTTCGACGCCGACGAGCTTGATGGCAAAGCCACGGATCAATGAGACGCTGTCAGGCAATATATCGCCAGCACCAGTGGATATTCTTACCAAAGCATCAAAGCTCTTCGGCTCGGCAAAAACGCCTTGCGCGTAGTGAGGCGGCAATCCTTCAAGCACGCGAACGCGCGCCTGAAGGAGGGCATGGCTCTTGGCATGGACACCGCGAAACCCGTGGCCCAGATCACGATATGTGGTCTCGATGATCTGGCGGAAAGTGTCCGCCAGTTCGGCATTTACGTCCGCCTCATCCTGGTCAATCCGCTCGATGTCGGTCGTATAGGGGATCGGGCTGCTCATCGGGCCTCCGGCGATAGTTTGAAACATCTCAATCCGGGCGCGCGTTGTCGCGATCCTCGGCCGGATAATCCTCGGGTTTTACCGTGCCGACATTGGGCCGGTCCTCCACCTTTTCGGAGGGTTTCCCCTTGGGCCGATCATCCTCAGCCTCATGGTCCGGACGGGCATCGCCGAGCGGTCCTCGCGCTACTCTACTGGTATCCTTGGACATTCTGGCCTCCTATTGCGCACTGCCGGGCTCAGCCATCTTGCGATGCTGCTCAGCCAAAAACGATTGTCGCACTATACCCGCTGCTGCGACCTGCAGCTTGTTCGAAAAGCCCGAAACGATATGGCCCTTTCCCGCCAAGAGCGCGTCCCAGCCATCCTTTGCAACCTTGGCCGGATCGGCCTTGTTGTCGTCGGCACCCACTGAAGTGTCGGTTCCCAGGCCGGCGCGGTCGAAAAATTCCGTATCGGTCACGCCGGGCATCAGCGTCGTCAGCGTGACGCCCTCATGATCCTTGAGTTCATTGCGCAGCGCTTCGGTGAAATTGTCGATGAAAGCCTTGGTGCCGTTGTAGACCGCGTTGAAGCTGCCGGGGATGAATCCAGCGATCGAGCCAGTGACGAGGATCTTTCCCGCATCGCGCGCCACCATCGGACTGAGCACCTTGTGAAGGAGGTAGATGGTCCCGGTGATGTTGGTGTCTATGACATGGCGCCAATCGGATAGCTGCTGGTCGAGAAACGCATGTCCCAGGCCATGCCCGGCATTGGCGCAGAGCAAGTCCACCTGTCGCCCGCCGGCACGATCGAGCAATTGATCGACGCCCTGTACGGTAGAAAGATCGACCTCGAGCGTATCGACCGCGACACCAAAACTTGCGAGTCCAGCCGAGGCATCGGCAAAGGGCGTGTCGGCAACCACGAGGAGATCATAGCCATCTGCGGCCGCCAGTTTTGCCAATTCAGCGCCAATCCCGCTGGACGCGCCGGAGATGATTGCGAATTTACTAGCCATGTCTTTTCTCCTCACGCCGCAACGCGATCAAAGGCGGGCTTCAGCACGATCTTGGTCACTTCATTCTGCTGGTCGTGGAACATCTTGTAGCCCATGGGAGCATCCTCCAGCCCCATCCGATGCGAAATGAGGAAGGTCGTGTCGATCTTCCCTTCGACGATCGCATTCAAAAGTGCGGGCATATAATGCTGGACGCTGGTCTGGCCGGTCTTGAGCGTCAGCCCTTTCTCCATGAAGGCGCCCAGCGGGAATTTATCGACAAAGCCGCCATAGACGGCCGGCATGGAAACGCGGCCGCCCTTGCGGCAGGCATGGATCGCCTGTCGGATCGAATGGGTTCTGTCGGTACCAAGAAACATCGACGCCTTGATCTGATCGACCACATTGTCGAGGAAGAAGCCGTGCGCTTCGAGGCCAACGGCGTCGATGACTGCGTCGGGACCGATGCCGCCAGTCATCTCCATCAGCGCCTCATATGTCTTCGTTTCTTCATAGTTGATGGTTTCCGCGCCGAAGCGCTTCGCTAGCTCAAGGCGATGCGGGAAATGGTCGATCGCGATCACCCGATGCGCGCCCATCAGGAAGGCGGACTGGACCGCGAACAGGCCGACCGGTCCGCAGCCCCAGACCGCGACGGTGTCGCCCGGCTCGATATCGGCATATTCGGCCGCCTGCCAGCCGGTTGGGAGAATATCGGAGAGGAAAAGGACCTGGTCATCATCCAACCCATCGGGAACGACGATCGGCCCGACGTCGGAAAATGGCACACGGACATATTCGGCTTGCCCACCTGCATAGCCGCCGGTCAGATGGCTGTAGCCGAACAGTCCGGACATTGGTTGGCCATACATTTCCCGGCCGATATCCTGATTGTCGGCGGGATTGCCGTTATCGCAGGCGGAATATTGATGCTTGCCGCAATGGTAGCAGTTCCCGCAGGCGATGGTGAAAGGCACCACGACCCGCTGCCCCTTCTTCAACGTCGATTTTGCACCGGTCTCGACCACTTCGCCCATGAACTCATGGCCAAGGATGTCGCCGGCTTTCATGGTCGGGATGTAGCCATCATAAAGATGCAGGTCCGAACCGCATATGGCGGTCGAGGTGATCTTGATGATGGCGTCGCGCGGATTGAGGATTTCAGGGTCGTCGACGGTATCGACGCGGACATCATGCTTGCCGTGCCAGGTTAGCGCGCGCATCAGTTCTTCTCCTCGGCAAATTGCTGTGCTGTGCGGGCGGCAGTGGCGACCTCGCCGGTTTCCATGAGCTGCTTGAACCGCCGCAGATCGCGCCGCGCCTGAATGGCCGGTTCGCGCTGGAACATCTTGGCGACGATCTTGCCGATGAAGCCGGCGGGCGGATCATAGGTGATGGTAGCCGTGACGATCGTGCCGCGCTCGCCCGCGTCGCGAAATTCGATTCGACCGCTATTGGGGACGTCAGCGCCTTCGACAGAAGCCCAGGCGATCAGCTCACCGTCTATCTCTTCGGTGATGACCGCGTCCCATTCTACGGTCTTTCCCGCCGGCGCCTTCACCACCCAGTGGGAGCGTCCAGCGGCGAGGACGTCCACGCGCTCCACATTCTCCATGAAGCTGGGCAGCCGGGTGAAGTCGCGCCAATAGGCAAAGAGGTCGGCGCGAGGGCGGTTGATGGTCACGGACTTGCCAATGAGGCTTCCATGATCCGCCCCCTCGATTGCGGTTGAAGCCTCTTTCTTCTGCTCGTTCGACTTTGCAGTGGCCGCAGGGGCATCGTCTGTCGCATGACTCATGGGCATAGCTCCTTGGGCATGGGAAATAGGCTGCGCCAACATGGATGGGCGCAGCAAAAGCGAGCCTTGGTCTCGCCGCTACTCAACGCGACTGCCGCAGCAATAGTCCCATAAACACGGGGATAAATCTTATTGATGGAGATCAGTGTTGGAGCCACAGCGGGCGCCGGGTTGCGCGATAAACGGCCGCACGAGGGTCTTCAGGCGTGAATGCCCTGCTCTCTGGCACTGGAACGGACGGTAGCCTGGACCGTTCGCCTGGGCGTCCCCCACCAGTCGAGGAGTGATCCATGAAAACCGTGATATTCGTCCATGGCATGTTTCAAAATCCTGTCAGCTGGCGCAAATGGACCCACTATTTCAGCGAGAAGGGCTATGAGTGCGTGGCACCGGCCTGGCCGCTTCACGCAGGAAACCCACTCGATCTGCGTGAGAACCCGCCTGAAGGTCTGGGCGACCTTCGCCTTCGCGAGGTGATCGAAGCGGTCGAGGCCCAGGTGCGTCGTTACGACCTGCCGATCATGATCGGTCATTCGGTCGGCGGGCTCATCACCCAGATCCTGCTCAGTCGCGGATTGCTGTCGAGCGGCGTTGCCATCAATTCGGTCGCCCCCAACGCAATTATCGATCTCGATTGGGGCTTCATCAAAAACAGCGCGATCATCGCAAACCCTCTGAAGGGCAATGCGCCTGTGCTCATGGACGAGAAGACCTTCCGTGATGCGTTCGCCAATAGTTTGAGCCCACCGGACGCAGCAGCCGAATTCGAGGCGACGGCGACGCATGACAGCCGCAACATTCTGCGCGATTGCATGGGCGAAGATGGCCGGATCGATCTCGATGCGCCGCACGCGCCCCTGCTGCTGATCGGCGGTGAAGAGGATCAGATCATTCCCGCACATCTTAGCGAGAAAAATTTCAGGGCCTACACGGACGTAGCGAGCCTGACGGAGTTTCTGCCCTTCGCCGGCCGCAGCCACTATATCTGCAATGAACCGGGCTGGCAGGATGTCGCGGAAGCCGCCTACCAGTTTATCGAGCCCAACAGCGCCGCAACCAGCGCCGGCGCGATCATCTGATAGCCCCCGCCGGCCCGAAGGCGAGCGCCGTGCGAACCGGCGCAGACTTGTCCATTCGACCCCGGACCGCTGCACCCGGGGTGTTACGTGGCAATCTTTACCGACGGTCCGCGAGCCAGCAAGCCGTCACCCAAAGGATCATGAGGATTGGAAGATGGTCATGGTGCGGAACAACGGACTGACGCTCGTCCTGCTGTTGTTGTTTGGGGCGAGCATTATCGGACAATGGATCGCGGGCTGGCATGTTCAGGTCGAAGATGCGCACCGTCATGGCGAACAGGCGCTTTCGCTCAGCGCCTACAGCTTCAGCCCCGAATTTCTCTCCAGCGTCTTTGAGAATTGGGAGAGCGAGTTCCTGCAAATGTCAGCCTATGTGGTGCTGACCGCTTTCCTCGTCCAGCGCGGTTCGGCCGAATCCAAGGACCCGGACGGCCCGCCGCGAGACGCAGACCTCGATCTCCAGGCGAGCAAGCCCGGTGCACCGAAAATCCTGCGATGGGGGCCAATCTGGCGCGCTCTCTATGCGCAATCGCTCGGCCTGGCTCTGGCCGCCCTTTTCGTCATCTCTTTTGTCATCCACTGGAGCCAAAGCGCCAGGGTGGCAGCGCAGGATGCAATAGCACATGGAGAACAGCCGCTGACAACGATAGCCTATCTCGGCGATCCTCAGCTTTGGTTTGAATCCTCCCAAAACTGGCAAAGCGAATTTCTCTCGACTGCCGTTCTGGTGCTTCTATCCATTTTTCTGCGCCAACGGGAATCGCCGGAATCCAAGGCTGTAGCAGCCCCTCATAGTCAGACGGGCGAGTAAGCAGATGTGGATGGCTCCATACTCCCGGCCTCCTTCCTTTTTGCGAGTCGTTAGCGAGGAACCATAATTGGTGCCGACTGCTTCATTGGCCATCACCCCATAGGAGAATTAGGATGGCCGAGCCGCAATTCACCGATGCGATCGCCCTGTTAAAGGCCGACCATCGCAAGGTCGAGGATCTGTTCGAGAAGTTCGAGAGTGCCAAATCCGCAGACCGCAAGCAGGCGCTGGCGCACGAGATTTGCGTCGAGCTCAAAATCCACACGCTCATCGAGGAAGAAATCTTCTATCCCGCCTTCCGCGGGTTGATCGAGGACGACACGCTCGACGAAGCCTATGTCGAACATGATGGCGCCAAGGTGCTGATCAACGATTTGGAGGCCGGGTCGCCAGACGACGCTTTCTACGATGCAAAGGTCAAGGTGCTTTCGGAAGAAATCAAGCATCATGTCCATGAGGAGGAAATGCCGTCGGAGGGCATGTTCGCTCAGTGTCGGAAGACGGATGTCGATCTTGTGGCACTCCGCGACGCGATGGCTGCACGCAAGAAGGAATTGCTTGCGCAAGCAAAGGCAGACGGGCTGCCCGCTGCAAAGCCGACAGCTGTGAACCTGCTCGCAGCCTAATCAGCCGGTAAAACGCAATGGGCCGGCGTCTGAAAATGGCGACGGCTCATGTCTTGCAACCGCCATCCGACGCGATCCTTCACAGGAGCGGTCAGCCTCTCCGTGTAGCAAGACTCCGCCTGAAGAGCGCTGGCGACATCTCCCCCGATATACTTGCAGATGGCGCTGGCGAGTTCCAGGCCGTCCCCGGAAATTGGGGGAAGGATATGTTACAGCAGCAATGCCCCTTTCCGCCATGTCGAGGCCGCGATCTGCGCTCACATTCCGGCACAGATATGGGCGGTATCGTAAAGGTCGTGAAGAAACCTCATTTGCTCCGCCTCTCGTCAAACTCCGCCGGTGCCGCGGGCCATTCTCCCTCGGGAAGCGGTGCCAAACGATCGAACCACGCGCGTGAGCGCAGCAGGGTCAGCCGAGCACTGGCAAAGTTCATATCCGTCCAATCCACAGCGCGAAGCTCTTCATCCACGCCCGCCCAACCGCCAGACGCAACCACGACGTAACTTACCCTGCCGCTCTCGCAGGACACGAGGGCTTCGACTGCATGTCCGATTGTCTCGCCTTCAGCATCAACGACCGGCATGCCAGCGACGCTCGTCGCGGTGAAAAGCGTTGGATAGAGGGACCGCTGGCTTGCCAGGGTGGCGGACTTACCGCCATCTTCATAGGCGCGCTGCTTGCCAAGCCAGCGCCAGACGCCAATGAGATTGACCAGAGTTAGAAATCCGTTGGTGGCAAGCAGATTCGTCTGTCCCGAAGAGAAACCGACTATCGACCAGGCGATCGATCCCAAGGTGAAGACCCCGAAACCCCAGCCCGTGACGCGTGCGCCCAGATTGGCTGCGGTCATCATGGCCGCAATCATGGTGGCGGCAGGGGCAATCCAACCGGCGAGATCTTCCAACTCTGGTAGCTCCATGATCAATAGGTGAGAAGCGACCAACGCGAGGCGGTCTAGCTGGTGCCGGATCGAAGGCAGATTTCTGAGATTTCTCTTTGCATATACGGCGGCAGCGGTTTTGCCGAGCAGGGGCCGTACCAGGCCCGCGAGAATAAGCTCCGCTGGTGGAAGGGGCATTTGGCGATGGTCGCGATCAAAAACGCTCCGAACAATTCATAACACGGCGCCCAACGCCTGAGCGCTCCGTGTATGACTCGCGTAATTCCGGTGCCAGTGTCGATCGGCGTTCCTGCGCAAAGGTAACTGAGGGTCATAAAGCAGGAGATGGCGCTAGTCCGCTTCAGTCGATGCTGCGCAATTGGCGATCTGCCTCGTACGCATCAGTCGATAACAGTGGAACCTCACGCGATGTCGCGCGCTCCTCTGATCTCAACAAGGAAGCAGGTTATGATCACGGAAATCATCGGTGCGGTCATAGGGTCCAAGCTGGACCAGCGGGACGGCGACAGCGGCGCGAAGGGAGCCGTTATCGGTTACTTCATGCCGCGCATTGTCGGTACTGTGGTAAAGGTCGGTCTGCTGACCGCCATTGGGTACGGCGTTGTGAAAGCTGTTCAGGGTTTCGAGTCAGAAAATGATGCAAACTGCTGATAGCTTGGCAACAGTGCTGCGCTGAGCCATTCGCCGGAGGCACGCGCTGCCGATGTACGGAGTGTCAAATCTTCGAGGTGGTGGTCATGGAAGAGGATTATGCGCGTGGCCGCCGGGATGGTCTGAGGCTGGCCCTGTCGATCCTGGCGGCAGAAGAGGCGAAATGGGCAGCTCTGCTGGGCGAGAGCCGATCATGGCGAACCAACGTCACGCGTGAGGTTCGGCACAAGACATTGCAGGTTGCACAACAGCGGCTGCGTACTGCGCTAAACCGCCTGACGCCCAAATCCGACCAGGCCCTGGACCCCGAGGTCGCTCGGGCACTCGAGGAGATCGGGCTCTAATCCTGATCCTGTCATGACCCACCACAAGCTGAAGCTTTCCTGGAAAATCTGCACTGGCTGCGGACCCTCGTTCATCTGGCGCACGAGATGGACGCGGTATTGGGCGCGGGTAGATTCTGTTCCGAGCGTTGCTGCCCGCCTGGCACCGCCTCAGGCCGGGCACCATCCTTACCTGACCCGATGACCTCTGACATTGCCCTTGAGCGGATAGAGAATGCGCGAAACAAGGTTTTACATTTGCTCGCCGCCGCACGGGCCAGGCGACAATCTGTCCAAGCGAGGTCGCACGGATGGTTGCCGGTAAAGCGAACGCTGATCCCAAAGGGCCCTCGTGGCGTGAAGAAATGCCGGTCGTCCACGCCGCAATCGATCAGCTAGTAGCCGAAGGGTTGGTCGAACTGAGTTGGAAGGGAAAAGTCATGGCGTCGCGCGATGGTCCCTATCGGATCGGCCGTATGCAACCCATGAGGTGAAATCTGCTCAGCGCATGAGGCCCGCAGCCCGGAGCGCATCGTGGATGACTTTTTCTACGCCTGCCTTCCCTGACATGGTCGGGCATGAAGGTTCGGAGGGCAACGCTTCCAATCGATTTACCTTTGATACCGGCAGACTCGGTGTGCCCTCCCGAGCTTTGCCGACCGATTGCGCGACAGTGCGCTCCGTGCCAGCTATTAACAGGTTCCAGGACGATGCGATCCTGCGAGTGGATGAGATACCCGCTTCGAGCATATGCGGCATTGCCATGCCGCAAGCATCCGGCCCGCTCGTGGAGAGTGGTGTGCCGTGGCCCATCTTGGCAATGCGATAATCCTCGATAAGCGGGCGTCCGACTGCATCGTTCCAGGAGCGCCTGCGGTGGCCCGCTATCTGCTCTGAAACGTCCGGTGCCGGCTCAAGACCGTGGACCGACAACCACTGAGCAAGAATTGCCTCTGCATTGGAACTGCTGACTGTCGCATCGGCGCTGCCGTGCCATATCGAAATGCGTGGCCAGGGGCCGGAATGGGCCGACGCGCGACGGACCCGATCACCCAGATCCTCCGCGTCGAAAGCTCCACATCCGCGCATGGTTTCAAGCGCCTGCGAGATATTCGACGCCAATCCGTACGGCAGGCCGGCGATGATCGCGCCGCCCGCAAACAATTCCGGGTAGCTGGCAAGCATGACAGAGGTCATTGCGCCCCCTGCTGAAAGACCTGTCACGAATATGCGCGACGGGTCGACCCCATGGCTATTCACCATCGCCATGATCATCTGTCGGATGGATAGCGCCTCGCCCAGATCGCGGCCATTGTCTGTGGGAGAGAACCAGTTGAAACAGAGATTGGGGTTGTTTGCGCGTCGCTGCTCTGGAAATAGCAGCAGGAAACCGTGCTCATTTGCTAATTGTGACCAGCCCGCGCCGCGATCATAGCCTTCGGCGGTTTGCGTGCAGCCATGCAATATGACGACCAGCGCCGGTTTCTCAGCAATCTTCTCGGGCACATAGATTTTGGCGTTCAACGCGCCTGGGTTGGTCCCAAAAGCATCGAGGTCCACCAGGCGACTGGGACCAGCGGATAGAGCCTGGAGCGAGTGGCTGGCTCGCATGGCTGCCAATCGGGCGATTGTAGCGGATAATCTAGACATACGAAAATCTCCTATCCTGCAACAGCAGCCGTTCACTCGCGACAATTTGTTTATGCTGCACCGCACAATATGGGGGAGTTCGGCCAGCACGCAAGGCGTGGCGCCCTGATCTTCATAATATCGAGAGCAATATATTTGTCGGCATATTCATGGAGGCGCGTCGTGCGAGCTAAGTTACGAACATGAGATAGGAGCGAGCGGTTGCCCGGCGCGGTCCGCGACTCCGCGCGCCAGGCCATGACGATACGCAATCAGTCTTGCTAGGCAGGAAGATGGCTTCGGCGCCATTCCACCCCAACGTAGGGCAACCGCCAGTCACTTGGGCGAAATGTCAGCCCTCTGTTCGGCATGGTGATAGTTACGGCTTTGTTCTGATGTCCAGTCTGCCGGTTCAACCTTTGAGCCCATCATCTCGGCTCGTGTCGGTGCGCGAAGCTGGACAAGCTTATCTCCTTGGCGCTGCACGATGCCCAGACGCTCAAACGCTTCAAGCCAGCCCTCCATCGGCCAATGCTTCCAGCGCGCATGGAAGCGCCGTGCATTTCGTACAATATCATCGAGATGCTGCAGCGGTGGATCATGACTGTCATGATATTGGTGACAGGCTATGGCCTCACCGACAAATAGCAGCTTCAGGCCAGCTGCCACTGCTCTGAACCCGAAATCCGTGTCTTCAGCGCCGTAGCCGATGAACCCTTCATCGAACCCGCCCAGCGCCTGGAACGTCGAGCGCCGCAGCGCGAAGGCAAGCGACCAGAACAGTCCGGCATTAGCCTCTTCTCTTAAGCCTTTGTCCGGAAATAAGCGCACCGGATGCGCGCGACCGCGCTTTAGCAAGTCTGTCTCGTTCCAGCAGTCGCGGGCATCATCTGGGCCAAGATAACGGATATCCGCACATAGAAGGGCATCATATTCGCTTAGGGTATCAGCCAGGATCCCAATGCACTGTCGCATGGGGATGCAATCGACATCCAGAAACACGAGCCTGTCATGACTGGCCAGCGAAGCTGCTCGATTTCGCGCCGCTGCCAGCGGGAGGCCGTTGGCCTCGAATTGATCAATATGCACGCGAAACTGAGCCGGTGGCAATGTGACCGGTTCATCGCTCATATCGACGACGATCAGTTCATTGGGTTGACGATCACTCCGCTGCAAGCCGGCTACAAGCTGCGCCAGATGCAGGCTACGGTTGCGAACGATGGTGAGGACGGAAACGCCCATTAGCAGCGTTTCCACAGGTCTAGTCGATATGTGTCGTGCCGTTCGGCCAGCTCCACTTCGAAATTCGAACCGAGTTCGGTCCAAAGAGCCTCGACCGCCTCGTCGCCACTATGAGGGTAATCAGTCTCTCCGGTATAATGGACAAGGATTATACGGCCGCCGGCAGCAACCTGATCGCGCAACCATTCACCTGCCCGATCAAGATCTACAAGGTCCCAATAATAAGCGACCTCGGACAAAATGACGAGGTCGTAGCCTTCGCCATCCGGTGTATCGTGCGGAAAGGCCATCTGCGCGAGCGTGACGCCAGGACGGTCGCCCACCCGCTCTCGCGCCTTTGTGAGCGCCTTGGTGCTGATATCGATTGCCAGCAGGCTATCGCACATTGGCGCCAAATGGCTGGTCAGAACACCATGGGCACAGCCGATCTCAAGCGCACGGGCATATCGGCGGTCCGCCAGGACATCATGGGTATGGGCGAATTTGGCGGCTTCATATTTGCTGGATGCAAGATCCCACGGATCATCATTTGAGGCGAATATGTCATCGAAATATTCCGCCTTGAGGCTGGTGACGGTCATTGTCGATCCCTTCTCAATGTCAGTATGTCCCGTGCGGGCATGCGCAGCTTCTCGCGCGGGAGCCTGAAGCCATCGCCCATCATCGGCGACATCTGGCTGCGATGCGCCAAAAGCGCCTGTCGCCTGCGTCCAACAGCCATGGAAGGCGTCGCAATCCGTCGGGCAAAGGGCGGCGGATCGCTCCACACATGATAGGCGAACAATGTGACTGGCCGCTTTGCCCGGCGCGTCGCCGCCTTCGCAAGTCGATAGGCGGCGACATGGTCGCAATGCGTTTCGCTGTAGTCGGACACTGCAATCGCATCGATCCGGCGCCAGCGGATGAACGCTGCCAGTCTATCGGCATCTCGGCTGAAAATCTGGCTATCGACAGGATGGGGTTGGGCATCGCGCCACCCCATCCAGATCGCCGGGGCGGCGGCAGCATTTAATCTCCCAATGGCGTGCCGGGCTTCCTTGCGCCGGGTGATCGCAACGCGCGGCGTACCTTCGGGGTGCGATCCCGCCCCGTCGGTCAGGTAGACGATAGCGCCTAATCGATCTCTGGCGGCGCAATGCGCTATCAGCGCGCCGGCCCCCAGCGTCTCATCGTCAGGATGGGGTGCCAATATGAGCCAGCGCGCCTGCGACCAGCGGCTGCGCGAAAGAAGCTCGGTGTTCACCACAAGCGTTCGCCCTCAACCCAGATATCGTGGTCGAGAAGTGCCTTGGCGGCCTCATCGCGGGCATGATCTGGACCTGCCTGCCGCAGATAGAGAGATAGGTCGCGGACGATCTTGTCAGCACGTTGCCCGTCTAGGGCACTTTGTGTCCCGAGGATCCGCGCGGCGGCCTCCATTACAATGAACCCGGCGTCCTCGACGACACCGCGTGTCATCCGAGCCACGGCGACGGCATCGTCATGACCAGATGCGAAACGCTGTGCAGCTTCCGCCACCCAGAAGCCAGCGGTTCGGACAGCAACGGTGGCATCGGCGAACCGCGCGCGCTGGACAGGATCCTCGCGCGCCGCGTCGCGCATGGAGCGACGAATTTCTGTGACGAGCGCTTCAATTCCACCAAGCTGCGCGGCGCAAAAGCGCCATGCCCCGGCGGTAAAACGGGGATCCTGGTCATAGTCACCTGGCTTGCCCAGCAGCATGTCAGGTTCGACCGTTACGTCGTCCAGCACATAGCGTCCGCTCACGCTCGCGCGCATGCCTCGTACACGCCATCCTGACAGGTCCGCGCGGACTTTCTCATCAGCGCGAACAATGACGAGCCGACGGTGCTCGCCTTCACTCGCGGCCGTTACAAGCGCATAATCAAGCCCCCCAGCCCCGCTGGCAAATATCTTCTCGCCAAGTAGCGAGGGAACAGTCTCTCGCGTCAATCGGACGCCGGGAGATGGCTCGGTCGCCCAAACTCCGAACCATGCTCCGCGATCGAGGGCATTTGCCAGCCAGCGGAACTGATCGGGCACCCCATACCATTCGAACAGGGACAAAGCGTTGACATGGCCTTCGTAGAGCCGAGCAATGCTGAGATCGCCGCGTCCCACTTCGCGCAAGGCCTGCGCCATCGCACGGCAGCGCGCTGCCTCGTCTTCGAAGGGAAGGCCCCCGCATATTTGGGGGGCAAACCAGCGATGGTGCCCGCTTTCGATCAGGGCCGACATGCTCTCGCAGGGGAAGTTGGGTGCCGCATCATAGCGCGCGCCCAATATTGCCAGCCGATCGACAATATCGATCGTTCCGGGGTCCTGACTTTGGATATCGGGGATCACGTAGCACGACTCCTGTCTGCCGGCGATGTGCCGGCAAGGTCATTCAACCAGCGGGCGATGGGTTCGGCTCCACCTGTGTCCATCAGGCAGTCGGGCCAACATCTGGCGCGCTCGATCGCCTGATTGATCATTCCCGGCCAGTCGCCTGCTGGCGGCCATTCAAAGCATGCGATCGCGCCACCTACAGCCGAAAGCTTTTCCGCCTTCGATACCTGTTCGTCAAAGGGACGTGGTTCGGGCACGCAGATGAAGGGACGACGCGCGCTCAATACCGCGCTGACAACGCCGTCTCCCCCACCCCCGATAACGACCGCTGAGGCTGCGATCTGTGCATCGGCATCTTCGACCCATCCCCGTAATTCCAGATTGTCCGGAAAGGATGCAGGCGCCGTGCAGGGGCCAATGATGCGAAACTTACGCTCGGGTGTCGCACGGGCAATTTCGGCCCATCTATTCCCGTCAGAAATGCCGCCCCCTCGCCCAAGGACAATCAATACGTCGCCATCACGTTCAATTGCCTCGCTGCGCGCTGATCGGACAATGCCAGGAGCGTAGATGGTCTTTTTGCGGATCCAGCCGGGGATTTCATCATCGTCCAAAGCTTCATGGAAGGGGGCAAGCAGAGCAGTTGCCCCGCGGAAGGCTTCAAGATGTGCAGCATCAAGTCTTCTGCCGTTCAAACGGACATAAACAGTGGGCACGGATGCGAGACGGGCTAGCATTGCCACCTCGGCCGATACGTCTACCACTATCAGGCGCGGCCGCGCCTGCGCGATCCAGGCTGCTATCAGTGCGGTGCGCTGCCGGATTCCCTCATGGTCCAGCGGAGCATAATGGAGCGACAAAGGCCGCTGGGAGCCGTCGATACCCCAGAACCCATCATCGAGGCGGTCATCAGGCAGTTCAAGACAGGGAAGGCCTTCAGTCCGGGCCATCAGCCCGGTCCCCAGCAGCGTGACGCTCCCCAGCGACCGACAAAGTGCGATCGCGCGTTGACGGTGACCGTCGCCATGATGATGGACGTAATAGCCGATCGGGCGGCTCATGAGATAGCGGCCGGCCTCGGAAGCGGCATGTCACAGGGCAATGCAGGCAGGGTGCGTTCCGCCTCTACAAATGCCGCTGCGCTCATTTCGCGCCTGGCCTGAAACCGCCATCGTGCGCGCGCCTCCCAATGCGATAAAGCGGGGACGAAAGGTGTGTCTCCCCTCTGTGCGCAGCCCAGCCATTGCCGCATATCAGCCGACATGCCGCCATCGGCGCGCCCCACGGTGCGGGATGATGCCCGCGTCCATACGGCATTGGGGTGAACCAGTTTGCCGCCCACTTCGATCGCTGCTTCGACCAAGGCACGGTCCTCTCCTGTGCGAAGGAGTGGCACGCGGCCTGCGCGGATGTAAAGATCTGCCGATAGCGCAAGGCTCGCGCCCGTATGATCGCCATGCCGGGGCGGCATGTCCCAATCAACCGGATCGATCGCATCCTCGATTGCGCGCACCGTCCGCCAATAGGCCTCGAAGCGACGACGCAGCGAAAATATTTCCGGTGCTTGAGCGGCCTCCAACTCATCCAGTTCGATCCGGCCGCCAATGATCCGATCCAGGGCGAAATGCGCAAGGTTGGCATCGACCCAGTCTGCCGGAGGCCGGCAGTCAGCGTCTGTAGAAATCAGCATACCACGCGGGCCCACTAATTCGGCGCCAAGATCCATCGCGGCACGGCGAGCAGACCCGGCGTGCGCAAGGACGGGGTCGAACTCTCGCTGGATCATTTTGAGCGGGAAGCGGGCGTTGAAGCGCTGCGCGGCGTCGAGTGCGACGGCGTATGTCGCATCTTTGCTGTTATTGACGCAGATTGCGACAGCGAAGGGCGCCCCTGTTCCCTGCCGGGCCAAGGCTTTGATCAGGCGGCCGATATGCTCTGCCTCGTTGCGGGCCGGTACACAGATACAGACCTGCGTCATGCGACATCCGCGACAGGTGGGAGCCCAATATCCGGCGCATTCGGGATCGCGATCGGCGCCATCGCAAGATGCCGATACAAAGCCTCATATTCGTCGACCATGCGCCGCGAGCAGCAATAATGCTCGGCATATGCCCTGCAGGCGCTGCGCTCGAGTAGCGAGGCGGCAAGTACGGCCGATGCGAGAGAGGAAATATTGTCCGGTTCCGCGAGAACGCCGCAATCGGGCGTCAGGAGCGCAGGCAAGCCGCCACGCGCGAATGCGGCGACAGGGGTACCGCAGGCAAGCGCTTCAGCCACGACCAGACCGTAAGGTTCTTCCCAGCGCGGCGTGCAAAGGGCGGCGACGGCACCGCCTACAAGCTTGGACAACGCGATGTGAGAAAGATGCCCGACATATTCGACATCCCCTCCCAATCGGGGCGCGATGAGCTTATCGAAATAGCCCTGGTTCGAGATCGGTCCCGCGATCCGCAAGGGCAACCCCGCCAGACGCGAGGCGTCGATCGCATAATCCAGTCCCTTCTCGGGAACAATCCGGCCATACCAAATGAGATAGGGCTTCTGGTTGGCAATGGGCTGGTAGGGAAAATGCCTGAGGTCGATACCATTGGGAATGACGTGGTGGGCATGCGCAACATGGCGCCACATCGCGGCCGTCGCTTCGGAGACCGCCACATAGGTCATTGGTCCGCGATTGAGCCTGATCCCGCTCTCGAGCCAGCAGAAGGGCGGCGTATGGAGGGTGGTGACGACGGGGACCGACAATGTTTCGGACATGCTGACCGGCAGATAATGCAGGGAATTGTTGTGAATGAGGTCAAATGAGCGTGACCGCAACGCAGTCATCAGGTCCAGATAAGCATGGTGTTCACGAAAGAAGGCGACATCGTTCGCCTCGTCAATACCGGTCTCGAGAAGCGACGTTTCCTCGCAGATCGCTTCTAGCCCCAGACTTGGGTCGGATCGCGTCGAAGCGAAAAGGGTGACGTCATGGCCCCGTTCCCGAAGCGACCGGGCAAGGATATGCGTGTGCATTTCCAGACCGCCAGCGAATGGCTCGCCGATAGCATATTTCAGATGGGCTATGATGGCGATACGCACTCCACGCTCTCCCAGCGACGATGCGCGAGGATTGCGATCGGCAAGCGTTCAACACAAATGCCGCGATTAATTTCCTCAGATTCCGAATCTAAATACCAGAAATCTTCATAATCCAGATCAATCTATAACCTAGGTTTATTTTCCAAGGCGAATGCAACCGCGATTTGCCGTGTCCATTTTATGCCTGCGCTGGATCAACTTTTTTAGTGAGCTGTTTTTATATCTGGTGCGTAGCGAAGCACACAGAACAAAGACTTGATATTTCTAGATATGTATCGGAGTTTGTCTTCGGTTCGGCTCAGTCGCCCAAGGCTTGGAGTTTGCATGAAACTTAGCGTCCATGTTCATCTCGATTACGAGCTGGCTGGTCCAACGGACCTGCTCTTGCAGATCGAGGCCGCTGATATTCCTGAGCAGGCGATCGAATGGAAGGACCTCATCCTTCCCCGGGCGGATCATATCGCCCATGTTCCCGCGCAGGACGGTATCGGCGAGCGGATATGGTTGCGGATGTCCGGTAAGATGGTCGTCGACTATCGAGCCAGGATAGTCGTCAACCGTAATTTGGCTGACTGCCGACAGTTGCAAAGGGTGCCGCCGCATCAATTGCCCGGTGAAACCATTCCCTATCTGCTTTCGTCTCGGTACTGCGAATCCGATCGTTTCCAAAGCTTTGTCGAAGAGGAGTTCGGGACGCTTCAGGGGGGCGAGCTTGTCATAGCCATGCGTGACTGGGTTCATCACCATGTGCGCTATGTTCCCGGCTCAAGCGACGTCATGACCACTGCGGCCGACACCTTCATCTCGCGCCGTGGGATTTGTCGCGATTATGCGCATCTTTTGATTACATTGGCCCGGTCTGCCGGTATTCCTGCCAGGATCGCGAGCGTCTATGCCGTTGGCGTTGAGCCTCCCGATTTCCATGCGGTCGCCGAGATTTTCCTTGAGGGAGAATGGCATCTTGTCGATGCTACGGGCATGGCGCGGGAAGCTGGCATGGCAAAGATCGGCGTAGGCCGCGATGCAGCCGACGTCGCGTTTCTCACGACGTTTGGCGGCGCCAGGTTGATCGATCAATATGTCGCGGTGGAGCCCTGCCTGGAGTGACGGCGTCGGGTTCGACCCGGCTGACCGGACTGCCGGCATCGCGGTCGCTAAAGCGTTTTCTAATCAGATGGAATCACCTGATGACTCGGAAAACGCGTCGAATCAGCGGTCTAGAGCAGTCGAGCTGACGAAGTTGGACCGGAATCTGCTATAGTGCATCCGAGCGGAGGTGCGGTCATTCTCCTGAAACGTGGCGAAAAACTCGTTGTTCGACCTTTCGATCGGCGCGGGTCCTTGGAAAAGCCCCCCCTCCTGCAGCACCAGAACAAAGCTTTGTCAGCCGCGCAGCAGAGCATGAAAAGCGCCCGCAGGAAAATCTGCCCAACAGGGTTTGCGCTTGCGCTCAGATCTAGGGAGCGGTTCGGTCGAGGGACATATAATAGGGTTGCTGAGCGAAGAGTTGATGCGCTGGTATTGAGGCGCCCGCTTCCAGATATGTGTTCTGCCACCATTGCGATGACGGCAGGCAACCAGACTCCGTGATAGCGGAGGTCGCGCGGATGAGGACTGCGCAGGTCAGCTGCGTTGTTTCGTTTCGCCGGGTGAAGGCAAGGATGTTTCCGGCTCTCGGCCCCCTGGCCAGTACAGGCTCGTAGCGGGAAGACGCAAAAAGCGAATAATTGTCCCGGCGCAGTGCCAGAAGCCTCTGAACAAGCTTGATCTTGGCATTTTCTGTCATTTCACCGGGGGCAAGCAAAGCCTGACGTCGCGCATAATCGACGGCGCGGCGATTATCGGGGTCAACCAGGCTCAGATCCTCCAATTCGCAGCCCTGGTAAATGTCAGGAATGCCGGGCAGGCAGAATTTCAGAACGGTCTGCACCAGGCTGTGAGCCTGGGCAGCGGGCCCGATACGTCCGATCAGGCGCTCCATATCGTCTCTGAAGTCGGAGGCTCCAACAAGATCACGTACAAGATGGGCAGCCTTTTCTTCATAGTCGATGCATGGTTCCTCCCAGCTGGAGCGAAGCCGGGCCTCCCGGAGCGCCTTTTGTTGCCAGGCAAGGATGCGATCCATATAGGCAAGAGTATCGCTTGAGCCGTCCCAAGTGCCAAACAAGGTCTGGAAAAGCTGATAGCAATCGGCAGGATGAATGTCGCCATGATGCGTCCTGGCGCGTTTAATCCATCCTTGGACATGATGCTCCCAGAGATCTGGCACGCCGCTGAGTACCGCAATGCGGGCGCGGCTATCCTCACCGCGCTTATGATCATGGGTCGCGGTCGCGAGCATGGCCGCCGGGAACTCGCTGGCCCGCTGAAGGACCCGGCGATGAAATTCCGCCGGCGAAATGGAAAATTCCGCCGGCGCCGATCCAACCTCATTGGCTGACAATAGTGGTGCCCGGCGATAAAAGGCGGTGTCTTCCACCCCCTTGGCGGCTATCGGCGCCGAAAGCTGCTGAAATCGGCGTACAGCCTCGGCCGCAAGCTCGGACTGGCCAGGGCCATCACCGGCAAGCCATGCCAGAATCTGCTGTCCTACCGGTCTCTCGCCGGGGGGCAGAGAGGGCTTTGCCGCTTCCCACGCCTCGAGCCTCACTTCCTCGTCGCTTGCAGGAGCCGATTGTCCGTCGCCATAAGTGCGATAGACAGGAAAGGCCTGCAGTAGGCAGCTGATCGATCGGCGCAACATCGGCTCCGTCCACGCCATGATCGCGGCTTGTCCGCTGCTTTGGGCGACGGCGCTGAAAGCGTGAACGCAGGCAGCCAGCTGCGCCTCGAACTGCCATTCGAGCATGTCGCGTTTCGCGCGCCGGACGACATCTTGCGGGTCGGACTGATCAGGATCGAGGGCCTCCCACAGGCTTGCGAGAGGTGTTTCGCCAATGGGGTCGTGCAGCAGGGCCGTGACATCGCGCATGAAATCATAACCGCTGGTCCCCTCGACGCCCCAGTCGGGAGGAAGCATTTCCCCGGGCCCAACTATCTTTTCAACGAGGATGATGGCGCCGGGACGGATCTGGTCCATTCGCGATCGCAGACGGCGGCAATAACGCGCAGGGTCCGACAGGCCATCGACATGGTCGATGCGCAGCCCGTCAATCAATCCCTCCTGATAGAGGTGGAAATAGAGGCCATGCGTCGCCTCGAAGACGGCCGGGTCTTCAACCCTCACGCCAGCCAGATCGTTGATTGAGAAAAATCGGCGCCAGTTCAGCTGATCGCCAGCAGTACGCCAATGAATGAGGGCATAATGCTGTGCTTCCGCGATAGTCGCGATATCGCCCTGCTGGGGTCCGTCTGGACGCAGGGGAAGCTTCTGCTCACCATAGAGCAGTAGATGGGGTGCTCCCGCTGATCCAACGACGAGATCGCCCTGCGCGATGACGGCAGCCAGTGGCCCGCCCAATATGGGAAGCTTCAGGGGACCGTTCCAGTCTATATCGAAATAGCAGGCGAACGGACTGGTCGGGCCCAATCGCAATACATCGTTCCACCAGGGATTTTCGCCGCCAGCTACCCCCATATGATTAGGGACGATGTCGATGATGATGCCCATGCCATGGGCTCGCAGGGCTGCAACCAGTTGGCGGAACCCGTCCTCGCCGCCAAGCTCGGGATTGATCCGGGTTGGGTCGATGACATCATAGCCATGGGTTGAGCCCTGGCGCGCCGTGGTGATGGGAGAAGCATAAAGATGGCTCACGCCCAGATCCGCGAGATAGGGTATGACTGCCCGGGCAGCTGCAAAAGGGAACTGCTTCGTCAGCTGGACCCTGTAGGTCGCGCGCGGTGTCATGGCTGAACCCTTTTTTGCAAAGCGGTCTTCGGACGGATCGTGGAGAGGCAGGCGATACGTTGCTGGACATCGGGGTCGGAAAGCAGCCTTTCGATCGGCGCGGGAAGGCGGCGGCGCCAATTGGGATGTTCGTTCGTGGTGCCCGGGAGGTTGGGCTGCTCGGCAAGGCCAAGGAGATCTTCCATCGGCACCAGCAACAGAGGAGCAGTTGATCCCGCCAGAAAGGCAAGCGCGCGCTCAATGACAGGCGCCGCGTCATCATCAGCGGGCTGCGGCGCGCCCCCACCGATAGCGGTCCATAGCGCTGATCGGGCCTCGGCCCGTTCGGCAGGCGTCTCCCCTCCGCGATCAAGCCTGCGGTTCCAGTCCAGATCGCGACCAGTCCACCAGCCCGTGATTGTAGCGATGTCGTGTGTTCCGCTCATGGCCACGGAACGTTCGGGATAGGCTGATGCTGGCCGAAATCCTTCTTCGCCACGGGTGAAAGGCAGAACGGTCATGCCATAGATATTTGCCTTTTCCAGCGCCTCGCCAAATCCAGGAGGTCGGGTTCCAAGATCCTCGGCAATGACGACGGAGGCTGCGCGCCAGGCCTCAAGCCTGACAAGGCGCAGCATGTCGTTAAAGGGATAGGAGAGATAGGCGCCCTCGGTTGCCGGACGACCTTGGGGAATGATCCAAAGACGCTGCAGTCCAAAGCCATGGTCGATCCGGATGCCTCCGCCGCGGGGCATATTGGTCCGCAGCAAAGCGATGAAGGGGGCAAATCCGCGATCTGCCAGGCCCTGAGGGCTGTAGCTTGTAAGGCCCCAGTCCTGACCCTGAGGTCCCAGCGGGTCGGGCGGCGCGCCTATGTGCAGGCCTTGGAGAAAGGCACCCGGATCTTTGCGTGCTTCCTCTCCCTGCGGATCGACGCCGACAGCAAGGTCTGTGATGACGCCGATCGCCATGCCCGCATTCTTTGCCTCACGCTGGACATCATCAAGCTTGGCACGGGCCTGCGCCTGTGTGAAAGCCTCGAAACTGTCGACTTGAGCGTCAGCGTTGCCCTTTGCCGCAGAACGCCTGAACGCTTCTTCAAGCGCCTTGAGCTTGGCCGGACCAGCGACGTCCCATTCAATCAGCGTGGCTGACGGCGCCACGCCCCGCCTGTGCACTGGTAGCAGCAGCGCGTTGAGTTCAACGCGGCTCGAGGGTGAGTAAGGCGCGAAGCGGCCGGGTGCGAGAAGCGATTGGGCATGGACCGGGCTGAGGGCTACTGCATCCGCGCCGCAGGCGCCCAGCCGTGTGACGGCCTCGATAAGAGTGTCAAAATCACCAAAATCCTTCTCTTCTTCGCGAAGCGAGGGAATCTGAACAGTGACGCCCCACCCTCGAGTCCTGATAGCAGGACAGGTGAGAGGCGCGACCGCCAGCATGACGCTGCCGTCATCCAGATCAGCGCGATAATAGCCAGGAACGGACAAGCCGCATTCGGAATCGATTTTCAGGACGGCATCCGTCTCGTCCCGGAGGGTGAATTTTCCGCCAGGCAGCGGGAGAGGCTCGCCGCAATCAACGGTCACCAATCCGGGGCGGGCAGAGCGTCGCTGGTGGAGCGCGGCGCGTGACACTGTAACAGCAGCGTCATTGTCGGCCGGAAGGCCGAGCGAGGCCAGGATCGCGCGCAGGCTATCATCGCTTACAACCTGCTCCATACCGTCCGCATCGGTCCACAGGCGCGCGATGCCGGCCTCCTGCGCGAGCTGGTGAAGCAGTATCATTGCGGTTGCCCGATCCAGATGGTGCAACTGGCCGGCGCGCCCGGATCCCCTGTCGAGAAGCAGGGCTGCGTGCTTTCAGAAAGGTCGACCGCCACGCCGCCAAGGTTGATGAGGATGGTAAGCAGGCGACCATTGCCAAGCATCCATCTCGCCTTGACAGCGCCGCTGGAGAGCGCAGTTGCGCCAAGCGCCCGTGCGCCAGCAATCCCCGGCATGACCGCCTGGCGGCGGAGGGTTAAAAGCGTGGCATAGAAGGATCGCCAGTCCGCGGCGTCCTGGCCTTGCATAACCCTTGCCATGTTGAAGGTTTCGAGCGCGTTGGGATCGGGAATGCGTTCCCTGGCATCGCTGCTCGAGAAGCTGGCAAAGCCCTTGAACTCAAGACGCCGGCCCTCACGGACGGCATCGGCAAGATCATCGCGAAAATCCGTAAAAAACAGGAAGGGACTTTTGGCGCCCACCTCCTCGCCCATGAACAGCAGGGGGATGTGCGGCATGAGGAGCAGCAGGCTCGTCGCGGCCCTGAGCCGTTCTACAGATACAAGATGGATCAGCCGCTCGCCCAGCGCGCGGTTGCCGGTCTGGTCGTGGTTCTGCAGAAATGCGATGAAGGCGTGAGGGGGCAGGTGCGTACTGGGGCTCCCACGCGGCGCACCTTTGTGATGCAGTGAGGGATCCCCCTGGTAGATGAACCCTTCGCTGAGGCAGCGTGCCAACTTCTGTGCGGGTTGGTCGGCAAAATCCTCGTAATAGGCATCATGTTCCCCCGTCAGAAGAACATGCATGACATTGTGGAAATCGTCATTCCACTGCGCATCATAGGTGTGGGGGGTTAGTCTGGCAGCATCGTTTCGCTCATTTTCGAGCATCAGATATATGCGGCGGCCCGGCGTGGCTGCGCGGATATCGCGCGCCAGACCGTCAAGAAAATCATCGTTGCCGATCGCATGGACCGCGTCGAAGCGAAGTCCGTCAAAGCCATAATCGTTCAACCACATCAACGCATTTTCGCGAAAATAGGCCGCGACCTGCGGTCGGTCGACCGCCACCGCTCCGCCCCATGGTGTATGGCGCTGGGCGTGAAAAAAGGGCGTGGCATAGTTGCCGAGATAGTTTCCATCGGGCCCGAAATGATTGTAGACGACGTCAAGGAAGATCATCATCTCCAGGCGATGAGCAGCGTCGATCAGCGCGCGCAGGTCCGCCGGGCCACCATAGGCTTCGGCCGGCGCGAAGGGGAGCACGCCATCATAGCCCCAGTTGCGAGAGCCGCTGAAAGCATTGATCGGCATGAGCTCGATCGCTGTCACGCCAATTTCTGACAGAGCAGGCAGTCTTGCCGCTACGCCTGCAAATCCTCCACACAGTCCGACATGCAGCTCATAGATGACAGCCTCCTCCCAGGGGCGCCCCTGCCAGCCGCTAGCGGGCGCGGCGATCGGAGTGACGACGCTCCAGCCATGAACGCCGCCACATTGTCGGCGCGATGCAGGGTCCGGGACGGCGAGGTCGGCGGTAAGGCGAAAACGATAGCGGTCTCCCGCTGTCGCTTCAGTCTCGAGATAGAACCAGCCTCCATCAGACGGTGCCATCGGCAGCGCCTGGGCTCCATCAATTTCCAGAGTGACATTGTCCCGGTTCGGCGCCCAAAGCGCAAAGCGCCATCGCCCCTCGCCAAGATCGCTCGGGCCCCATTGCGTCATATGGCTGGCCTTTCGCCAAGCCAGCATATCAACACTGCCGCATGTGCCTCCACCTTGTAGACGTCGCCGATAGCAAAGGGCGCTCGCTCGGGCTGCGCACTGTCGATGAGCACCTGTCGCGGAGCGGAGGGTGAAGGAAGCGTGAAGTCGATTGCATCCTCGCTTGCGTTGAGCAGCAGCGTCAGAGCCTCGACGCGCCCATCCTCCAGCAGGCTTGCCCGTCGCATGACAAGGGCGCGCCCTTCGGGATTGTGCCAGTCGTCGTGCGTCAACTTTTCTCCGCGCTCATCCCACCATTCGATGTCGTTGATGCCGAAGCCTGGCGAGTCCTGACCATAGAGGAAGGTTGGGGCACGCAGCACCGGATGGGCCTTGCGCAACGCGATCAATCTGGCGGTGAAATCGAAAAGCGCCTTCCCTTCCTCGCTTTCCATCATCGACCAGTCGAGCCAGCTGATTGCATTATCCTGGCAATAGGCGTTGTTATTACCGCCCTGCGTACGACCAAATTCATCGCCTGCTACCAGCATCGGAGTGCCAAGAGACGCAAGAAGGGTCGTGAGCATGGCGCGACGAACATTGTGTCGTCGGGCAATGATCCTCGGGTCATCCGTCGATCCCTCCGCGCCCCAGTTGCGCGAGAGATTATTATCGTGGCCGTCGCGATTATCCTCGCCATTGACCTCATTATGTCGCTCCTCATAGGAAACGACGTCGGCAAGCGTGTAGCCGTCATGGCTGGCCAGAAAATTCACGCTGGCCCAGGGGCGCCGCGCGCGGCGATCGAAAATGTCGCCAGAGCCTGACAGCCGCGCCGCCAGATCGGCTCTCTGCAGAGGATCCCCTCGCCAGAACCGACGCGCGGTATCACGATATTTGTCGTTCCATTCGGCAAAGCCGGGCGGAAAATTACCGAGCTGATAGCCGCCCATGCCCACGTCCCATGGTTCGGTGATGAGCTTGAGCCTTCCAAGTACCGGATCCTGTCGCAGGACGTCAAAAAGGCCTGCATTGGGATCGAACCCATATTCTGTACGCCCAAGCGTCAAACCGAGGTCGAACCGAAAGCCATCCACACCAAAACTGTTCGCCCAATAGCGCAGCGAGTCAGCTACCATCTGTATCACCCTGGCATGGGTCAGGTTGAAACTGTTGCCTGTGCCGGTATCGTTGAGACAATAACGCCGATCTTCGGGCAGGAGCCTGTAATAGGTTGCATTGTCGATACCGCGCCAGGAGAGGGTTGGCCCCAGCTCGCTTCCCTCGCAACTATGATTGTAGACGACATCCAGGATGACCTCGATACCGGCCGCGTGAAGCCGCCGCACGGCCACGCGCAACTCGTCATGCGTATCGCTCGCAAAATAGCTTGGCTCGGGCGCGAAGAAGCTCAGGCTGTTATAGCCCCAATAGTTACGCAGGCCCTTTTCCAACAGAAAGCGATCTTGGGTGAAAGCGTGGATGGGCATCAGTTCGAGCGCGGTGACGCCGAGGCGCTTCATATGGTCGATCACTTTGGGATGCGCGAGCGCGGCGAATGTACCACGTTCCTGTGCTGGCGCAGCCTCCAGGAGCTTGGTCAGGCCCTTGCTATGGGCCTCGTAGATGATGGTCTGCGACCAGGGAATATTGGGGCGTATATCGCGGGACCAGTCAAAGCTGTCATGTGTCACTACGGCCTTGGGCATGGCGCGTGCGCTGTCCCGGCGATCAAAACCCAGATCCTCTTGCCTGCCGCGGACCCGATAACCATGCAGCACGTCATTCCATCGAATATTGCCCGACAGGCGGCGGGCATAGGGATCGAGCAGCAACTTGTTGGGATTGAAACGATGGCCCTCCTTTGGCGCGTAGCGACCGTGCACACGATAGCCGTAAAGCAGACCCGGGCGCGCATCTGGCAGGTAGCCATGCCATACTTCATCCGTGCATTCAGGAAGGGTAAGGCGCGCCATTTCCTTTCGCCCGCCAGGATCAAACAGGCATAATTCTATCCGGTCGGCATTGGCGGAGAAAATGGCGAAATTGACGCCAAGGCCATCGAAGCTGGCGCCGAGGGGATAGGGCGACCCGCCCTCGAGACGATCAGCATAAAGGCTCAAGGGCGGTGTTGTCCTGTAGCTAAGTCAGGCAAAGGGTTTCAGCCCCGGGCTTTGGTTGATCTCTTTCCGGTAAGCGCTTGGGCTGCAGCGCCGCTTGCCAGGGGGTTTGGCAGTTGAACTGCCGCTTGTGCCTGGGCAATTTCGGCTTCCGCCTGGCGCCAATGTTCGGTTGCCAGGCCTTCAGGGTGACCCTGCGCTTCCCAGATGGCATGCGCGCGCTGGCGAACTCTCGCTTCATTTTCCTCTGTCATGATGGCTTCCTGGTTCGGGATCTGGAACAAAACCCAAATGCATCAGAGGAAGTTTGGATGCGCCTACTGATGTAGATCAGGCAGTTTGCGAGGCTGTACCGAAATAGGCTCAAGCGGTGGGGAACGCTGGAGCCATGGGGATGCTGGCATGTCGATGAGGTGGGGAGGCGATGACAGGTCAGTGCGGCGGACATGGTCGTGTCGAACAAGGCTCTCGGTTCATGCGGACGATAGGCTTCGCGCGGGCGGCCCGCCCATACGGCCCGGCCGCATCTTCCTCTTGTTTTTCTCACTGCATTTTGCCGCGCTGCCTATTGATTAAGGTAGGCCGCGACAGCCGCGACATCATCGCCTACTGCATCGACAGCCTCTTCCAACTGCACTTGATCAACGCCGAAATGGCTGGTCCAATATTGGATCTGGTCTTCGTTGCCCAAAGCAACATGATCTCGATCCACTGGATAAGCACGGTTGTCGTTCTCAGGCATGCATGACCCTCCATGGAGATGAAGGTCAACGCTGGTCCATGAACAATGTTGCGAGATCAGGGAAGGCTACCGATTTTGGATACAGCATCCAGGAGGGAAGCTTTGGCCTTAGCCCGGATGAAATTCCAAAAGCCGCGTTATCATCCAGGTGAAAAGGTGATGCGTGCATCGCAGTGCCACGAGAAGGTGATTTAATGCGACGCAGAGGCGCATGGTTGCCGCTGCGCGCAAAAAATTAGCCGGACTGGGCAGCCCGCTACATTCAGGCTGCGACTGCACCCGGAAAGGTTTGGAGAAGCATTTCGCGCGCCGCCTTGAGGCAAAGTTCGAATGTGGGGGCACCAATATGTGTTTGCGAGCCATCGAGATGTCGGACGCTTAGTTCCCACAAGCTGTTCGACCGTACCGCGCATCGGCGCATGTCGGCATCAACAAATGAAATCGGTTCCTGGATATGTTCGCGATGCAGCAGGTATCGCTCCACGCTTATGGCGCTTTCCCGGTGCGCATTATGCCAGAGCCGGAAATTTTCGGTGTTCGACGACAGCCATTCCAGTATCCGGCAATCTGACATCCCAGTCTCCACGAAATGCAACTTTTTTACGCCAGTTGCTGCTGGGAGACGCGCTGAAGTCATCAATGTTCCGGAAAAAATCCATAGATTAACCTGGCTCAATAAGAAAGCTCCGGACTTCGTCCGGAATGTGACGGCGGAGGAAAATCGCGGCGAGGTGCTCGACTTTGGACCTGGCTCGATCGAGCCGCAATTGTCAGCCTGAACCAACCATCACGTCTTGAATGTGGGATCGATGCGGTGAAGCCCCGGCCGTCAGGCGCGTGTTGGCGACGGCAACGCGAAAAGCTGGTGCTGTTCGGGCAACCGCGGCCCGTGCTGACCGTTTAGCGGCTGCTTCAATCTCTTGAGGAACCGCCATGTCGCAACGCACCCTGCTTCAATTCTTCCACTGGTATTATCCGGCAGGGGGCGGATTATGGAATGATGTGGCCGAGCAGGCTCGGCATCTTGCCGAGCTCGGCATTACCGATGTCTGGTTGCCTCCTGCATATAAAGGGGCGTCGGGAGGATTGTCTGTAGGCTATGACAGCTATGATCTTTTTGATCTGGGCGAGTTCGATCAAAAAGGAGGCGTCGCGACCAAATATGGAGATCGGGCTGCGCTCGAACGCGCCACCACCATGTTACGAAATGAGGGGCTGCGAATAATCCATGATGTCGTCTTCAATCACAAGATTGGAGCTGACGAGACAGAGTCGGTATCCGTGCGCCGGGCAAATCCAGACGATCGCACCCAATTGGATGACCAGATCATCAAGGCCAGGGCCTGGACGAAATTCACATTCCCCGGACGACGGGGGAAACATTCCCGTTTCATCTGGGATGCCCGCTGCTTCACCGGCATCGACCATATTGAGGATCCAGTGGAAGATGGCGTGTTTCGCATCGCAAATGAATATGGCGAAGGCGAATGGCACGATGAGGTCGATGATGAACTTGGTAACTACGACTATCTCATGGGTGCCGATGTCGAGTTTCGAAATCATGCAGTGTATGAGGAACTGAAATATTGGGGAAGATGGCTGGCAGATCAGGTCGCCTGCGATGGATTCCGCCTCGACGCTGCCAAACATATACCCGCCTGGTTCTTCCGAGACTGGGTTGGTCATATGCGCGATACGGTCAGGCAGGATCTGTTCGTAGTCGCTGAATATTGGCACCCCGATATGGATAACCTGCATCGCTATCTCGACCAGGTCGACAAGCAGCTGATGCTCTTTGATGTTGCACTGTGCCACCGCTTCCATGAGGCTTCCCTAGCCGGTGAGAGTTTCGACTTGCGCACGCTGTTCGACGAGACGCTGGTCGCGCATTCCCCCGATCATGCCGTGACCCTTGTCGGCAACCATGACACTCAGCCTCTACAGGCGCTGGAAGCTCCTGTAGAAGACTGGTTCAAACCGCTGGCCTACGCGCTGATCCTCATCCGCGAGCAGGGCGTTCCATGCATATTCCATCCGGACCTTTACGGGGCTTCATACACCGACACTGGTGGTGATGGTGACGAACATCAGATCGACATTTCCCCGGTAAAATGCCTGCCTCGATTGATCGAAGCGCGTCAGCGCTTTGCTCACGGCGCCCAATCAGATCTGTTTGACGATCCTCATTGCATTGCAGTGGTGCGTCACGGAACGGAAGATCATCCCGGCGCAATCCTTGTGCTTTCAAACGCAACAGCCACAGAAAAGAAGGTGGCTCTGGGAAAGGAACATTCAGGCGCATGTTTTCGCGACTTCCTGGGACATGTCGAAGGTGAAATCTTTGCTGACGAAGAGGGTAATGTTGAGGTTGCTTCACCCGCCGGATCCCTTAGCCTCTGGGTAAGGTCAGACAGTTTGTGAGCCCTGGATCTCGCTGCCGAGAGAGGGCGCAACACGCCGGGCGCGGACATTTGACAAGCGCTTTCCCAGCCAGGACGGGAGATGTTCGAGCATGGTCGTTTTCCCGGTTCCCCCGGCAGAAGCGCTGCATTGCATGAAGCCGTTCGCTCACGGAGAGGGACGTGCGCAAAGAAAAGTCGCGCATAGCTGTTATGGAATGATGCCCTTGTTGCGGGACAAGCGCAGCTGCCTGATCGAGGTCGGACGGGTCTTCAAGGGTAGCCCGGCCGAGGCTTATCTGATCCGCCTGTCCACGCCATGAAGATCGCAACCTACAACGTCAATGGTATCAACGGGCGGCTTG
This sequence comes from Sphingobium sp. VMM, assembly GCF_056790315.1. Classification (NCBI taxonomy): domain Bacteria; kingdom Pseudomonadati; phylum Pseudomonadota; class Alphaproteobacteria; order Sphingomonadales; family Sphingobiaceae; genus Sphingobium; species Sphingobium sp. VMM. The sequence continues at coordinate 160,552 of NZ_JBXGSI010000001.1, read as the reverse complement.
CGGTGCTGTTGCGCTGGCTCGCGCTTGCCGAGCCGGACCTGGTATGTTTGCAGGAGCTCAAGGCACCTGATGAGCGCTTCCCCGAAGCCGCCCTCCGCGACCTTGGCTATGAGGCGATCTGGCTAGGGCAGAAGAGCTGGAATGGGGTGGCGATTTTGAGCCGCGTCGGCGAGATCCACGAGACGCGCCGGGGGCTTCCGGGGGAGCCGGCGGATGTGCAGAGCCGCTACATCGAGGCTGCAGTAAACGGTGTGCTGATCGCCGGCCTCTATCTTCCCAACGGCAACCCGAGACCCGGCCCCAAGTTCGATTACAAGCTGCGATGGTTCGACAGGCTGCATGATCATCTTTCGACGCTTCTGGCTCTCGATGCGCCGGTGGTGATCGCTGGCGACTTCAACGTCATGCCGACCGATCTCGACGTCTATGTCCCTGACCGCTGGCGCGACGATGCGCTGTTCGCGCCGGAAGTTCGCGAGGCTTATGCGCGGCTGCTCGAGCTGGGCTGGACCGATGCCCTGCGGCATCTTCACCCTGACGAGCGCGTCTACACCTTTTGGAAATATTGGCGCAATTCGTTCGAGCGCAACGCGGGCCTGCGGATCGACCATATCCTTTTGAACGACAGGGCCGTAGCGCGGCTGATTTCGGCCGAGGTCGATCGCCGTCCGCGCGGCTGGGACAGGACCAGCGACCATGCCCCGGTTGTCGTGGAATTGGTCGACAAGCTCAAGCGCAAGCGAATGCCCTAGCCCTCCCCTTCAGGAAGGCCGGCATACCATTGTGCATAGGGGCCTGTGCGCGCGAGATGGCGATTAAGGTCGGGTGCGCCATCGCACCACCAGGCCGAGCCACGTTCGCCAAGCGCCACCTTGGCGCGATGGACCGCATCATGCGCGATTGCCTCGGCGGCAGCATCGGCTGCGCGCCGCGCCGCGCCGACGGCACGGCGAGCGTCCATCAGTTCCTTCACCAGGCGTTCACGCTCGTCAGGCTCGAGAGCAGGGTTGCTCATGCGCCAGAGCCGCCCGCGCACCGCGAAATACCGTCCGTCCGGCGTGATGGGATAGGAGCGGCTGCTCACAGCGTTCGGACCTTGTCAGAAATGCTGCGGAAGGTGATCGACCAGCGCGGCACCTCGATAGGGGCAATGCTATGTTCCCAAGCGTGACGTACTTCACCAGACAAATGATAGATGGAGCGCGGTGGCAGCGAGACTTTGGCGCGATCGAACCCGGCGGTCGTTCGACGGCGCAGGCGCAGAACAGCGTCATTGCCAAGCGAAATGCCCACGACATGCTCGAACACCGGCCTGTCCTTGTGCCAGCCGATGCCGGCACCTGGATCGTAGCGGATCAGCAGAGCCTGAGCGAGTTCGTCTGCTGCAAGCCCGGAAAAAGCAGCAGCGCGGCTTCGCACTTCGAGGAGCCAGTCCGGCATTGGTTCGGCTGGCGCGAAGCGGAGATGCTCGAAGTCATAGTTCCAGCCATAGCTATGGGTCAGGCGCTTCCCAGTCCATTGCTGGAACCGAAAGGGGGTGAGATTACTGCCATTGATATTAGCGATGAGCTCAGCTTCCTCCATTTTGGTCAGCAGATCGTCCCGCGCCGCAAGGCCAGGAACCACCGGCATGTCGAATAAATCTGACATCATCGTCATCCAGGCCATCGCGTGGTGGTGCATGAGGCGGTTGGGCTCATTTTGCTGATTGCGATATAGGATCGCTGGTTGCCGATTACAGTGGCGCAGCTATTTGCGACAGGCCACCGGTCCGAACGTGGCGAACACCCCCGCGGTGGGCAGCGTTCATCCCCATGGCGCGCGCCGATTTCCTGATCCAATGCAGTCACTGGCTGTCATTCGTGATCGGTCCCGCTGATTTCGCCTTGATCCTGTCTAATGAACGGAGAGGTTCCGCTCGTTGCTGCGCCCGGCTGGCTGTTCGAATTGCAGATATATGAGGAGAAATGACGATGCACCGTCAAGACGATGCCGCCTATTTTCGCAGGCGTGAGATTCAGGAGCTTGCCACGGCCGAGAAAATCGCAGGCCCTCTCGCCAAGCGGCTCCATTGTGAAATGGCGCAGCAATATGCGATGCGTGCGCGTTTGTCCGAGGACATGCCCCGCGCTCAGGGACCGCTATCGCAAAATGAGTAGGAAAGATCCGCCGATCGCTGCGGGGTTAACTCGACGACAGTTCCTACGGTAATATGGGGCCATGGAGGTCCATGTCGACGTCGCATTCGGGACGTTCGATTATATCATGGCTTTTGACTGTAGGATGGGCCGGTATGCGCGGTGGCGGCATTGTTGCCCGCTGCCTGATCTTCATTCATCTCCTCTGCTTGCCAGAAATTGTGGCACATGAAGATCGATAGTAAGAGAGAAATCACGATTCCCGCTATCAGCAAGACGGCCCTTCCCTTCTTGCGCGGCGACGAGGGGGCGGCCATCCATATCAAATCCTTCGGAAATGGCCTTTCTGCTCAAGCCCGTCCCTTGGTAACAGCCTGAGCTTTGTGCGCAGCACGCTTGCTTGTGTTCGTCTTGACAATGAATTGCGGGTTATCGCGGGAGGCTGCTACCTTGTGACCCTTGATATGGGTTGGGACCGTAACTTTCTTCGCCACAGTGCCATGCGCATCACCGCCAGGGCTTTTCCATGAAACCGCATCTCCAGCCTTCAGGGGCTTTTTCACCACGCCACCCGTGGATGCGATGATGATGAGATGTCCCGCTTGGCCATTGCCTCGATGACGGCCCGCATGAAGGGGGAAGCATTTTCGATCTCCTTCCCGGAGGCCGCCTCCCAAGTGTCGATCAGTTCCTTGTCAGTCATGAGCCCGACATCGTCCTCGTGCGTCTTTCGTACCGTGTCCGTCATGTTCCAATCCTTAGCTTCGCCTGGCTGTCAGCCGTCGTCCATGATGGCCCCCGCCATCCTGTTCCTCTTCGAGCAGGATGGCGGAATCGGCATTAGCCGACAGGCGCACCTGATCGTTTTCCACCGCAGCCACCAGGCCGGTCGAGATGAAGTGATGATGGTCACCATGAGAACCGCTATCGGCCTTCACCATTTTGATCCTGTGACCTTCAAGCCGGTGCACGGTCCCGATGTGGACGCCATCAGCGCCGATTATGTTCATACGCTCAACTATGGCGGTCAGATCTGCCATGATCGTCTCCTGCATTTCAGATGTGCAAAGCGGTTTTGCCGGGGGCAACCGCGGCTGCGCGTGCGCTTAAACCTTCGGGTACCAACCTGCTAACGACGCGACTGTTCCGATAAAATCGGTTCAGGTGCCTCCCGCTTAACTTGTGTTGGATGGATTCGCCCTATTTTGCTTTTCGATCATCCTGAATTGGGGGCATCTCAATCGGGGCGCGCACCCATGCAGGCTAACCAGGGGCAATCGATCACCGGCAGAAGCAAGCGCCATTTCTCCGCCCGGGAACGCCTTTGTGCCAGCATGGTTGAGAAGGAAAGATATCAGGAGAGTATGATGGCAACGCACAGCTATTTGTCACCACTCGCCAAAACATCGAAACCCATATGCGGGGCGAGGAGCATGATCTCTTTCCTCGTCTCGAGTTGGCCCTAAAAAAAGGCAGATGGCGATGATCCTATGCGCCAGATGTATCGGGAAAGGCTCAAGCTGGCCTGACCCAGGCGGAGATTCTCTCGCTGGCGCCAGGTCGGTTCTTCAACTGCTATTTCTGCACAGCAAAAGGCGAAACTCGAGGACGTGGCGATGACACAGTGGATTACCGAGCTTGTTGGCCGGCTTGGTTATTTGGCTATCGCTCTATTGATGATGTTGGAAAATATCTTTCCACCGATACCATCCGAGGTGATCATGCCGCTTGCGGGATATTCGGCGGCAGACGGCAAACTCAATATCATTTTCGTCATCCTCTCTGGCACGGTCGGCACAAGCGCCGGCGCTTTCTTTTGGTGGTGGATAGCCAGCAAATTGGGCGAGCGGAGATTGAAAGGCTGGGCCGGCAGTCATGGTCGTTGGCTCACGCTCTCACCGGCAGAAATCGATCATATTGACGGGTGGTTCGAGCGACATCGTATCTGGGCGATCCCGATTGCCCATGTCATTCCGGGTTTTCGCACCCTCATATCCATACCTGCTGGCCTGTTCGGCACAAAATTGCCGCGTTTCCTGATGCTGACGATCATTGGCGCAACCGCGTGGAACAGCGTGCTTGCTGGGATGGGATATTGGCTTGAAGGCAAATCGGGAGCCGTAGATCAGTATCTGGGGACCGCCGGCATGGTAATCATGGGGGGTATCCTCCTCTACTATCTCTACCGCGTCTTCACTTTCCAGGCTCGAACCGACAATGCTTGAAGACGATCTCATGACGACGCTCGCAAGGCTCGGCCTGGCCACTGCACTGGGTCTGGCACTCGGTTTCGAGCGTGAGCGCCGCGGCCATGATGCCGGTCTTCGCACGCACGGGCTGGTTTCGCTCAGCTCCAGCATGCTGACCTTGTCGGCGCTCGAACTAGTGGAAAATCACGGTGAAGGTGACCCCGTAAGGGTGATACAGGGGCTTGCTCAGGCGATCGGCTTTATCGCCGGCGGCCTCATATTCGTGCGCGGCGGCGATGTCCGGAACATGACGACAGCCGCGAGTTTGTGGATGGCAGCAGCCATAGGAATCACTGCAGGTGCAGGTCAGTATCTCCTCGTGCTGGCTGGGACGGTTCTGGCCCTTTTGTTGCTCGTAGCAGCAACCCTGGTTGAACGCCTGTTTCCCCATCGCGACCCGGTGCCAGATCACGCTGACGATGACATTCAGATGCCCAACCGTCGTGGCACTGTTTCGCGCGGCAAAGCTCGGGACCCCCGCGACGCACGAGACAAGGCCAACAGCGCGGAGTAATCGGCGCTTCATGCGTCATGCAATTCAGCGGCTGCGTAGCAGGGTCGAGCTTGGCGGCGATGCATCTGGCCGAAAGAAGCTTAAGGCCGATAATGGCGATCGCGTGGATAGGCGCGGCAAACGCGCGATCAGCTATTGTCTCCCCATCCAATTTCTTAGTGAAGCAGATCAGTGATGCGCTGCTTCATGGCTTCCATCGAAAAGGGCTTGGTGAGGATGTGCATACCGGGATCAAGATGCCCATGGCTTAATACCGCATTCTCCGCATAACCGGTGATGAAGAGGATTTTAAGGTCCGGCCTTTTCACGCGGGCTGCGTCTGCCACCTGCCTGCCGTTCATTCCACCAGGCAAGCCGACATCCGTGATGAGCAGGTCCACTCGTGCATCGCTCTCCAGAATTTTTAGTCCTGCCGCGCCGTCTACGGCTTCAATCGCACCATAGCCAAGACCTTCCAGAATCTCGACGACCAGCATCCGCACGGTGGGTTCGTCGTCAATCACCAGAACGGTTTCGCCTTCCCGTGCTTGAAGCGCCAGCGCCGGCTCGGCTTCCGGTGTTACAGGGCTGCCCGCTTCCCCCAGATGGCGTGGAAGGTAGAGGCATACCGTCGAGCCGCGACCGAGCTCGGAATAGATCCGGGTTTGCCCACCGGACTGGCGCGTGAATCCATAGATCATCGAGAGGCCGAGCCCCGTTCCCATCCCTATGGGTTTCGTCGTGAAAAATGGATCGAAAGCCTTGGAGATTGTCTCCTTGCTCATCCCTGTGCCGGTTTCCGATACGCAGAGGGATACATTTTGCCCTGGCTCCATGTCCCGCTCGACAGCAGTCCGGCGATCCAGCCATCGGTTTCCTGTTTCGATCGTGATCTTCCCGCCATCGGGCATGGCGTCACGCGCATTGATGCACAGATTGAGAAGAGCATTCTCCAGCTGGCTCGGATCCACAAGGACCGGCCAAAGCCCTACGCCGTTGACCGCCTCCACCTCAATGGAGGGCCCCACGGTGCGCATGACGAGGTCGGCCATGCCATTCACGAGGTCGACAACGCAGGTTGGTTTTGGCGCGAGAGTCTGGCGGCGGGAAAAGGCCAACAGCCTGTGTGTCAGCGCGGCCGCGCGACGCGCGGCACCTTGCGCTGCGTATACATAGCGGTCCACATCCTCATGCCGACCCTGCGCCCGACGCATCTGGATCATCTCGAGCCCGCCCGTGATCCCGGTGAGCAGGTTGTTGAAGTCATGCGCCAGTCCACCCGTCAACTGCCCGACCGCCTCCATTTTTTGCGATGGGCGCAACGCTTCTCCGGCGGCTATCAGGTCTCGCGTTCTCTGCTCGACCTGTTGCTCGAGTGAGGCCGCCAGCTCGCGAAGTTCGATTTCAGCCCGTCGCCGTTCGGTAGCGATTCGGGTTCGTTCCGCGACTTCCCGGACGAAAGCGATCTCGTCGTCGAGCCATTCGCGCGCGGTGGCATGGTTAAGGTAGAGCAACGCGACGAGGCCGCCCTGCTCGGTGAGCGGCATATTGACCACTGCCTGCGCGCTTATGGCCTTGAGTGCATCAGCCCCCTCCACCGACCGCGGATCAAGGTCAGCGTCGGCGATGATGACGTCTTTTCCGCGCTTGAGATCCTCGATGTAGGATCCATAGTCCCGGAACTGCAGCACCCCGGCCAGGGACGATATGCCCTCGGCATTCCAATCGCGCTTGATCGTGATCGTCTCAAGAGCCGGATCAATGACGCCATAGCCTGCCCTGCTGACTTCCAGTGCCTCGCCCAATATCCGGGCTGCCGCAAAGGAGATGTCTGCAGGGTCCTGCACGTCGCGCACGACATCGCTCAGTGCGACCAGCGCGATGCGCATTCGCTCAGCGCGCCTCTGCTCTGTAACATCGGAAGATATGCCTGCAAGCCGCAAGGGTTTGCCGTCGGCGTTGAGAAACGGCTGACCGCGAGACGTCAGCCAGCGAATTTCACCCTCCGGGGTAACGATCCGGTAGGTGACGTCGAAATCCCCTCCCGTACGCCGTGTCAGGTCGATCGCATCGATGTTAGCCGCGCGATCGGCGGAATGAATGGCCGCGAGGCGGTCATCAAATGTAAACGGCTTTTCCGTGTCTACGCCAAACAGCGCCCGGCACGCAGGAGAGGTTGTGAGCTCTCCGGTTTCGAAATTGATACTCCAAGTCCCGAACTTTCCGGCGCGAAGGGCAAAATCGAGCTCGCGTTCCTGCTCGTTCTGGCGTTGGAGCCGGCTGGTGATTTCAGCCATGAGGGCAGCGTTCGAATTTTCGAGCCCCTCAAGGCGTTCGCGCTCCAGCGTCACGTCGACCTGGCTGGCGAAGAAATATGCGAGCGTTCCTGCTTCGTCGAATACGGGGGCAAGAAGGAGCCGGTTCCAAAATGGCTCCCCGGACTTACGATGATTGCGAATGTCGATCTCGATAGGGCGTATCGCCTCCACCGCATCGTGAATGGCCTGGACATCCGCCCGATCCGTCTCTGGTCCCTGTAAAAATCGGCAGTTGCGACCCAGAATTTCTTCGCGCTCGTAACCCGTCAGCCGACAGAAGGAGTCATTGGCGAACACCACCGGATTATCGTGCAGACGCGGATTGGTTATGATCATCGGCATGCGCGTGGCCCGCACCGCAGCTACGAAGGGATCCGTCCCTTTGTCGAGGCCCAGAACTTCAGCTTCAATCCTTTGCGCGTCGGCGGTGCCGTGTCCATTCGTCACTGTCTCGCTCATTCTTATGTCGATCCCGCCTACGCTTTTCGTTTTTGCCAGAAGCGAGGGAAGTAGAGTGCGGTTCCATCTCCATGGCATTGGAAAGCTTGAGGGCGTGACAGATTGAGGCGCTCGTAATCCCTGCAGGCAGCGCCTTTGGCTTTTCCTCTATCGAGATGGGTTGCGGTGGAGTGGCCCTTTTTGGAAGAAACGCTGGCACGCTGATTTCATAGTTAAGCGCATACGGTCGAACATAGGCAAAATTGTCGTTCACCACTGTATAGATCGGCGGTCGCTTATTGCCCGTCAGCTTGGTCAGGAACCCCATGACTGCGTCAATGGGCACACAACTGGAACTTAGCGCGCCGGAGCTCCATTTAGGATATGGAGGTCAAGGCGATGGCAAATGGTTGGGCGCCCGATGGCGCAGTGCAAGGCCAGATTGACGATACGATCAAGGACGCGGTGCAGCGTGCGCGGACGATGATGCCTGCCGGCGAGAGCGCGGTATATTGCGATGATTGCGGCGAGGAGATTCCCGAGCGACGCCGGCAGGCCTTACCTGGCACCCGGACCTGTGTTGCGTGCCAGTCCAAACGTGATAGGGCTGCCCGTTCTGTCGGGATCAATCGCCGTGGCAGCAAGGACAGTCAGCTGAAATAATTCACCGCAGACTTTGTCAGCCAGACAGTGGTTCAAGTGCAGATGAGTCGGAACACAGGGGGCACGCCCTGGCACATCATGACTTTGCGGTTCGGCATCGAACCTTCTTGTCGCCAAGCTCGACCCACACCGGCGCATGGTCGCTCGATATCTCCCAACCCCGCATATGAGCATCAACCGGCGCATCAATGCGCTGAGGATCGCGAAGCTCTTCTGGCCATGCCAGATGGAAGGATAGCCAAGATCGCAAAGCGCGCTCTGCAGGAACCTCTCCTCCGGCGCCTTGAGTTCCTGGAGCATGACGATGGCTGGCCCGGCTTCTGCTAGTCAGCGAAGCGGGACCGGCAAACGGCCGTTCACGCCTTTTACATTGCAGGTGGCGATCTTCACAAATCTGGCAGGACCTGGTCGGCACGGCCCCATTGCGCGAGTGCCTTGGACCGTGCTCGCTTCACCATCTCCATGGCATCGCCGATATGCCAGTGGGCCGGACTGTCCAGATCGCGCAACTCCTCCCAGCTGAGCGGCACGGCGATCGGCGCAAAGGGGCGCGAACGCGCGCTGTACGGCATGACGGCCGTGGCGCCGCGCTGGTTGCGAAGATAGTCGATGAAGATGCGTCCGGTACGCTTGGCCTTGGCCAGGGCCGCAGTGAACCGGTCGGGATCGGCCTGCGCAAGGGCCATGGCAAAGCGGTGCGCAAAATCCTTGACCACTGGCCATTGGGCGGTCGGCGTGAGCGGCGCGATGACATGAACTCCCTTGCCGCCGGTCACCATCGGGAAAGTTGCGAGACCCATCTGACCCAGCACGTCCTGAAGATGGGCAGCCGCCGAGACCACATCCTTGAACTCCACCCCCTCGTCGGGGTCGAGATCGAACACCAGTCGGTCGGCCATCTCGACGTCCTCGATCCGAGCGCCCCAGCCATGGAACTCGATCGTGCCCATCTGGACGCAGGTCAGAAGTCCGGCAGGCGTGTCCACGAACAGATAGGGCTCGTCATGCCCATCCTTCTCGCGGATCGCGACATGCCTGACTGCATCGCCGAAGCTGCCTGCATCATGTTTCTGGAAAAAGCATTTCTTGTCTCGGCCTTGCGGGCAGCGCACCAGGCTGAGCGGCCGGCTGCCGCTCCAGGGCAGCATGATCTCCGCAACAGCTTCATAATATTCGGCGAGCTGCCCCTTGGTGAGCTTGCCCTCGGGAAAGATGACGCGGTCGCGATTGCTGATCTTGACGGCACTGGTAGCGCCCGGAGCGGTGAGTTCGCCGACCAGCGCTTCGGTTTCGACCACCACCGCTTCGGGCTTTTTGTCCTCTCGAAGCCCCAAATAACTCGAATGGCGCAGCACGCCTTCGTCGGTGAATTCGATGAAGGCGACCTCGGCGACGAGTTTGGGCTTGATCCAGTGAGCGCCGCGCACGGCTGCTCGCGGTGCCTCCACCGTCGCAGTCTTCTGTTCTAGCGGCGCCATCAACGCCATCAGGCGCTCGATCTCGTCACCGGTGAACCCGGTCCCAACCTTGCCTGCGTATCGCAGCACGCCCTTCTCGTTCACCCCCAGCAGCAAGGCGCGAAAGCCCCGCTGCTTGTCGGAGGGGGTCCATCCGACGACGACAAACTCCTGCCGACGGATGCACTTGGTCTTCACCCAGCCCCCTGAGCGCGAGCCTGAATAGCGTGCGTCGATGCGCTTTGAGATGACCCCCTCCAGCCCCGCGTCGCAGAATCTGTCGAAGAGCTGCTCGCCGCGCCCGACGATATGGTCGGAATAGCGCAAATGCCCCCGACCCTCGCCAATCAACGCGGAGAGAAGCGCCTTGCGCTCCAGCAAGGGCCGTTGCGTCAGATCTTCCCCGTCAAGTTCGAGCAAATCAAATGCGAAATAATCGATCGCGTTTGGGTCGTCCTTGAGCGCTGCCTGCAAAGCCTGGAAACTGGTCCTGCCGTCGGGCAACACCACGACCGCTTCACCGTCGATCAGGGCGCTTTCAGCATCAAGCGTGACGGCGTCGCCGATCAGTCCGGCGAACCGGTCCGACCAGTCCAACCCCGAGCGCGTATAGGCGCGGCCTTCGCCATTTCCGATCGCCAGCAGCGTGCGGTATCCGTCATATTTGAGCTCGTGCAGCCAGCGATCACCCGGCGGCACATGGTCGACAAGAGTCGCCAGCTGCACGGGCTGGAACGGCGGCAGGATACGGGCTGCTTTCCTACGCTTCGTTGCCCTGGCAGGCTTCCTGGCTTGCGCCTCTACTGAGGCTGAGGCCGACGGCGATGCCTTGGACTTCAATCTTGCAATCGGTTTGCCCGCAGCGATCTCCTCCATCGTGCGCCCGCTATCTATGCTGGTCAGGTGGAGCCCGACCAGATCGTCCGAGCCGCCGGCAAAGGCATCCTTTACCTTGCGCAATATCCAATTCTCCCCCTTTCCCCTGCCGCGCGGTTTCATGCGAAAAAGGATCCATTCGCCCTGCATCCGGCGCCCATGAAGGATGAAATGGAGATGGCCTTCGGTCAGGGTCGCGCGCGGATCCTTGCCCGCGATCGGTTCCCACGTTCCGTTGTCCCACAGCATGACGGTTCCGCCACCATATTCACCCTTGGGGATGGTGCCCTCGAACCGGGCATAGTCGAGCGGATGGTCCTCGGTCCGCACAGCCAGCCTCTTGTCATCCGGGTTGGTACTGGGCCCGCGCGTGACGGCCCAGCTGAGAAGAACACCGTCCAGCTCCAGTCTGAAATCATAGTGTAGACGGGACGCGGCATGTTTCTGGACGACAAAGCCATTACCGGCGGCGGGCTGTGTCGCCCCGGAGGGTTCGGCGGTGCGCGCGAAATCACGCTTGGCGCGATAGGTGGCGAGCCTGTCCTCCTTCCTGGTCTGTACGTTCGGCATGTCGATTCCGGATCCCTTCGCTCCCTTAATCCCCGGATGCCATGACTCGTTCCTGCGCGGCTCAGGTCTGACAAGCGCGGCGAAACCGGACAGCGATCATTAGCGGTCGATTGACCGCGCGAACCGGTAGCTGGTCTGCTCGAACTTCAACGTGCGAAAGAAATTGTGGGCATTCCTCACCTCGATGTCGCTCATCGCTTCAAGCCGCGTGCAACCTGCCTTGCGGAGCGACTTCACGGCCTCATCGACCAGAGCGGTGGCAATGCCCTTTCTTCGGTATGCTTGCGCAACGAGGAGCAACGTCAGTCTGCCGACCAGCCCGTGCTGGATCGTGGGTATGACGGCCCAGGCGCAGCAACCGACGACTTCTCCGAATTCAGCGACAGCCATGTCGGCCTCCGCCTTGAGCGCTGCTTTCAGATTCCGGGCGACACCGAGTTCGTCCAGCTTTACTCTGGACAGCTGTCGCACCAACGGGACAAGCGCTTCCGCGTCGGCTGCCTTTGCGGGGCGGATGAGCAGTTTCGGTTGGGGCACCGGCGCAGGGTCGGAGCTGCGGTCGTTTGGACGCGATGCTGACCTGACAGTCGCAGCCGCTTTGGCCTCGTGTTTGCACCGATCTATTGGCGGTCCTTCGGCTTTTTTGCGACCTTGCGAATATCCTCTGTCGGGATTTTTTGGCTGTTTCTTAGACCTGCGTGTCGAGCGCGGCCGAATGGCCGATTCCATATCCTGGCCGTCGTCGTTATTGCTGCCTGCGGGTCGGGCTGTCGATACTGGTCTGGCCGGGGTGCTTTCCGCCGATGCCTTCCAGGTGCTGGCGGCACCGGCCCGCAGATAGGCCTCGATATCTTGCGCCGTCGCTTCCAGCCCTTGTGCGCCAATGCCGAACAACGGATTGCCGGCTGCATCGGTAAGCCCGAACTTGCCATAGTCGCCGACACCCGGTTTGCGCCTGCGTGATTTCACGAGCTTGAGGCCACGATGCTCGGCCATGTCGCGCAGTTTTTGGTCGATCGCCTCTTCTGCCATCTTGAGATAACCCTTGAGCCGGCGCCCGGTTCACGGGGCCCCGCCCCCGTCTGGGCGAGACCATCATCCGGCCTTGTTTCTGATTCGGCTCGTCGGCCGGCAGGGAACGCGACATCGGTAATTTCGCTGATTGCTGATGCGCGCCTGCCGTTTCAAAAACTCTTCGATGATCGAGCGGGTCACGTTCGATGATGAGGAGCACACGCTTTACATCTCGTTCCGTCAGACCGGCAAATATCTCTACTATCACGTGCCTGCCATCATCTTCGACGAGCTGTGCAAGGCCGGCTCGGCGGGAGCCTTTTTCAACGAAAGGATCAAGGGTCACTTCGCGTGCCGTCGCGACCCCGAGCGCCGACGTTTCGGGCCGACAGATTAAGGGCGCTCAAGCCTCTCCGAGCACCCGGTAGACCGACATCAGATGCTGTCCTGCAATGGCGCGCGCGCGAGGCGATCGCACAGTTTCCTCATTGGTTTCGTGGAGCATCGTCAGCATGTCGAGAACCTCCTGGCGCGGCATACCAGTTTCGAGCAAATGCGTGCCGATCAGCGCCAGCAAATTGCTCCAGAGTGTGATGGCACCCTCCGCGAAAGCATCATCACCGTCATCGTCGCTGCCGGATGCGTTTGGGTCTTTACCGGGCATGAGGTCACGCCCGCTTGCGCGTCGTCTTCGCTGGAGCCTTCACTGCTGGCTTCTTATCGGCGCTCTTCGCTGCCGTTTTGGCTGGCGCCTTCTTCCCAGCAGGCTTGGAATCGCCACTGCCCAGCGATTTTTTAAGTGCGGCCATCAAATCGACGACGTTGCTGCCGCGCGGGTCGCCTTCGCTATCGTCCGCATCGATATTGAGGGTCTTTCCTTTCTTCTTGCGTTCGATCAGATCCTTGAGCGCATCGACATAGCGGTCATGAAAATCGCTGGCATCGAACTTGCCGGTTTTCTTGTCGATCAGGGTCGTGGCAAGATCGAGGAGTTCATCATCAGGATCGCCATCGCCGATTTCGCGGAAATAGCTCGCTGCCTTGTTGACCTCATCGGCATAACGCAGGGTTTCCATGACCATTCCGCGACCGCAGGCCTTGATGCTGACGACATATTCCCGCCCGCGCATCGCTAGCTGGCCAAGTCCGATCTTTCGGCTGCGGCGGAGCGCCTCCCGCAGCACGATGAAGGCTTCCTCGGCCAGGTCGTCGGCCGGCACGACATAATAGGGCTTTTCGAAATAGATCGCGTCGATCTCGTGGCTATCGACAAACTGCGTCAGTTCGAGAGTTTTCTTGCTCTCGAGCTTGACGCCCTCGATCTCCTTCTCATCGAGCAGGACATATTCGCCCTTGGCATATTCAAAGCCTTTGACGATCTCATCCAGATCTACCGGGCCGATGCCGGGCACGACTTTCTCATATTTGATGCGCTTTCCCGACGGCTCATGAATTTGATTGAATGCAATGGTCGCGCCGCTCTTGGTCGCCGAATAGATTTCGACAGGGATCGAAACCAAGGCCAGTCTTATCTGGCCTTTCCAATAAGGTCGTGCAGCCATGATCGTCTCCAACTCGTTCTTCCGATAACTTTCTCCGATGGAGAGCGTTCCCACGCTCGAGGGCGACTTCGTTTACCGCCGTCAACGTCGAGTTTTGGTCGATGAAAGTCTTGCGGACTGGGACTGACTGACATTGCAGGAGTTCCTATACCTCGCTCGCCTTCCGCCCTCGTCTAAGCGGCCTGCTCGGCCTTACACTGTCTGGCATCACTCCGGCCCTTTGGCGGGCTTCTCGTCGCTTTTAACATCCCTTGCCGAAATGTCAGTGCAGCATTCGGCGCAAGGTGGGCACTAGCCGCCGAACGAGGTCGGACTTTGAAATCAGGGGCGCGGCAGGATGCGCGTGGACGGCTTGATGATCGAATGCGCCCGCGCAGAAAACATAGGGGATGTCATACAGATCCAGGTCATCCGCCAGTAAACCGGAGTCGCCTTCACCAAGCCGCACATCGAGCACCGCGCCGTCGGGCATCTCATCCGCTACTGCGCTAATGCCATCGGCCAGAGTGGTGTGGGGGCCGTCGACGACATAATGCGCGTCTTCCAGGAGTTCAGCGATCATCGCCGCGACGGCCGGGTCGTCCTCGACCAGTAAGATTTTGCGGTCCTCGGGATATTTCTCGGGCATGTCGCCTTACTCTATTCCAAAATAGGCGCGGTAGCGCTCGAAGCAGCGTGCTCCGCATCGCAATCGGATCAGCGCGCCCTCGGCCATGGCCGTGGCGCGCCGGGGTTCTTCTGCGACCAGAGGCGCGATCGCTTCATCATTCCAATCTCGGCTATGCTTAATGTCGAGTACGGCATGAAGGTCGAAATAGCGCCGCTCACTTCCTGAAAGCCCAATCCTCCGCAGGCCGCGGGCGGTAAGGGCCGAGCGGTCGGGCGCGGTCAGTTCGATAACGCCCAAGGCTCCTACGCTATGCCATGTATAGGCACGTAAAGACGCCATGGCAGTCATGGCGTTCGCCAACGCTAGGCTTTCCCAAACCGTGCTCTCGATGCGCGTATCAAGGTCGAGAATTTCGACCAGTTGGTCAAGCATGGGTCCATGCATGCCCTTGGCATTACCCCGGCCCATCTCATCCCAATAATTACGGGCCAATTCCAGCTTCGCGCGCGCGGGCAATTTCACCTGCGTCATCGCTACGAGGTCGTCGAAACCAGCCTCTCCAGCGGCTTCCTGTGACAGGAACCAACGCAACTGATTCCGATCTGCCTTATCCGCAAGCCAAGGGAAAAGGCGATCCTGCTGCCCGGGCCCGATCGCCTTGAGTTGCTCGAACCACCCGATAAAGCCGTCGGGATCGGTTGGCGCATCCGCGGCTTCATCGATCACCTCAGCCCGCAGTTTTTCCAGAAAGGCTTGCTGCAGCCGTTGCATGGTCATATCGTCGCCAAACGACGCTACAGACACATCCTGTGGAAATGCCGGCGCCAGCCGCCGTCTATTCCAGCGGCTCAGTTCTTCCTGAAAGTCTTGATCGAGAAATTGCGGGACATGATGTTTAAGCTGGGTAGCCACGAGGATGCCTTCCGATAGGATATCCCATAGAAAGCCGAGAACCTGACATCCGTTCCAGAAAATCCCATTGATCAAGATTAAGCCAGGCCCTTGGTATCGGCACTGGCTTCCAGAATTCTTCTGTGGATATCGCCGACCTCAAGTAAGCATCGCCCCTTCTCGGACTCTCAGCTGCAAATTTCCCGTTCCCAGGTGCGGCCCGTCCGCTTTGCCGATCAGGACGCTCGAGACCGGCCGTTAGTGGAATGTCCGCTTCGGTGCCGCGTTGCGGCTATAGCTGAATCTCATCCGGCATGGCGCACCGACCAGATCACGTCGTTCCGAACGTGTATCGGAACGGTCCAGTTAGGCGAGAGCATTTCAATCGCTGCGTTTTTGATTGTCTACACCTTCAACTGCGGTTCGGGATTCTAGCGTCAAAGGCCATCATGGCTATCACGGCCGCAATCGCGGGCTCATCTTCCGTCCCCTAGTAGCCAAGCGGCCTAAGCTCGCGGATCAAATCGACCAGCAGCCGCAGACCCGTCGGCACGTTCCTGCGCGATGAATAATACAGGTGGAACGCTGGCCCGGTCGATGCCCAATCCGGCAGCGCGATCTCAAGTTGCCCCGCCGCGACCAAAGGCCTGACCAGTGGTTCGGAAAGATAGGTAAGGCCCGCGCCGGCCAGGACGGCGGGCAGCGCAGCGTCGGCATTGTTCACGGTGATCATGCCAGGCACGTCGATCGCCACGCTCTCGTCGGCCTTGTCCAGTTCCCACTTGTAGATGCTGTCGTCCCCCAGCCTGATGCGCAGGCAGCGATGTTCGGCGAGGTCGTTGGGATGCTGGGGTCTTCCGAACCGTTCAAAATAGGACGGAGCACCAACGATCACCCAGTCTATTTCGCCTGATAGTCGTTGCGCTATCATGTCCTCAGGAACAGTCCCGCCATACCTGATACCCGCATCAAAGCCGCTGTCGATGACATCGACGATGTGATTGTCGACCGAGATTTCGAGTTCGACGTCCGGGTAGCGCTCCATGAATACCGGCAGGATCGGGCTGACGAGAAGGGCGGCCGCATCCGCCATCATATTGATCCTGATGCGACCTGCCGGGGCGTCACGGAACCGGTTGAGAGTCTCGAAGGCATCGCCGATCACGTTGACCGGATCCGAGATGGCTTGCAGCAGTTGTTCGCCCGCGGCTGTGAGCGTCACCGATCGGTTCGTCCGGTTGAGAAGGCGCAGGCCCAAACGAGTCTCGAAGGCTTTTAGCGCATGGCTCAGCGCCGAGGAACTTACGCCAAGTTCCAAACCCGCCCGCCGGAAACTGCGGTGGCGAGCAATAGCGATGAAATACGCGCAGTCCGCCAGATCGGATCGATTGATTTGCACAGTGGGCTGCCGACCTCCAATTTACCGTCGAAAAGCCCTGCTGTTGTCTCGCCGGACCGACGAGCATCGAAACGTCGGTGTGAGCGGAGCTGCAGGGCACGGCAAACCTTACGCCACGTGCAGCCGCTTTGACGATGAGAATTTCTCACGTTGGCATCGCGAGATCCACCCCTAATCCTTTTTCGGTTCGTGCGTTAAATCCACCATGACGATGCGACGGCCGTGAGAGGCCAAGTCCCATCGCTGGCAACATCGCAGAGACAGGTAGCGCGCCGTGCTTCGTGGGCGCGGGCGGTCGTCTGCGCGCGTCGGGAGACGGTCAATGGACGACACGCAGAACGCAGGTATCGACGGCGCGACAGCGTCGGCGCTCAGCACCCCAAAGCTTACGATTGTGTCGGCAACTTCAGCTTTGCTTTTGACGAGCTTGCTCCTGGCGCTCGCCTCAAGCCTGTCCGCACTAGCGCCCTATCCCTATGCGCTGAACGCGTCCGCCCCGGTCCTGTTTGGCAGCATCTCGCTGGCGCTCCTGATCGGCGCAGGCGTCGCAATCGCACTAAGGAACTCGGTCGGCACCCCGATGATCGCGATTACCAGCGCGGTGTTGAGCGTCATCGCAGTCGTCATCGTCAACGGCAACCCGCAGTGGGGTCTTGCTGGCCTGTTTCTGCTTGTTTTGCTCTCAGGATTGGCATTCCTCTCCGGCGCACTTCGCGCGCTGGAAGCGTCGGCGTTAAACTCACTGATTGGTATGTTCCTCCCGCTGATAATTGCGGCGGCGGCCTTCACGGTCATCGCCCCTATTGCCGCGAAATCGAACGCGCTTGCCCTTTGTAGCGTCGCCACCTCCGCTCTTTCTGTGGTCACGGCTGCATTCACACTGCGTGTCCGTCATCGCGCCGTTCAAGACGGCTGAGGCAAATGTATCAAGAACATCAAGTGCTCGGCGCCGGAGGCGTGTTTGCCGCCAACGCCAGCGAGCAAAACACTAGATGGGGCGCTGTTTACGCGGTCGCTTTGAGTGTCGCCGGCATCATCACGGCTGAGCTTCTGCCAGCCAGCCTGCTCACCCCGATTGCGTCAGACCTCGCAATTAGCGCGGGTATGGCAGGTCAGTCGATCAGTGCAACCGCTGTGGCCGCGTTGTTTGCCAGCCTGTTCACCTCAAGGGTGATAGCGAAGGTCGATCGCCGGGTCGTGTTGTTATCCTTCTCTGTCCTTATGGCCCTGTCGAGCGCGCTGACGGCGATAGCCACCAGCTTTGCTGTGCTGATGATCGCTCGCGTAATATTAGGTGTCGCGCTGGGTGGATTCTGGTCGATGGCCGCAGCCGTCGCAGCACGGCTAGTCCCACCACAGGCGTTGCCGAAAGCGCTGTCGATCATCTTCGGCGGGGTCTCTGTCGCCCTCGTCGCATCAGCGCCGCTTGGTAGCTTTCTTGGCGGTATGCTTGGCTGGAGGGCTATATTCGCTGCTGCCGCAGTTCTTGGCAGCTTGTGCTGGCTCTGGCAGTGGGCGGCACTTCCACAGATGCTGCCAGGTGAGCAGGCTCAGAACAGCAGCATCGTCGCCGTGGCAAAGCGCCCACAGGTCGGCACGGCGCTCCTCGCTATCACGACAGTGTTCGCCGCGCAGTTCGCCTTCTTCACCTACATGCGACCGTTTTTTGAGGGCGTGACCCATCTCAGCCACACGTCGTTGTCCGCGATCCTATTGCTTTTCGGACTGGGCAATCTGGCCGGGACAGCCGCGTCTGGGCCGGCACTTTCCCGTAGCCTCAGGGGAACGCTGCTGTTTGCGCCAATAGCGCTGTCGCTATCCGCGGCGGGCTTGATCCTCCTGGGTGCCGCAGCCGTGGAAGCCAGCATACTCACGGCGATTTGGGGCTTCGCATTCGGCATGGTCCCAGTCGCTTGGTCGACCTGGATTGCGCGCAATCTCCCCGACGCCTCGGAGGCCGCAGGTGGCCTTCAGGTCGCGGTGATCCAACTCGCAAACACGGGCGGCGCTGTCGCGGGAGGGATGCTGCTCGATCGCAGTGGCCCGCTGGCCCCGCTCATCGTCTCCGCCACGCTTTTCGCCCTTACCGCATTGATCGTCGGACTGGGCCTCTACCGGACGCCACGTCCGGCAACCGCCAAAGGAATCTTGTAAGTGTTCTCGTTCAAGGATCAGGTTGCAATCGTCACCGGTGCAGCGTCTGGCATCGGCCTACAAACTGCACGCGCTTTCGCGGAGGCTGGAGCCAGCGTCACTATCGCCGATCTGGACGGTCAGGCGGCTGAACGCGCCGCTGCTGAACTTCGGCAAAACGGCCACAACGCGATCGGCATAGCTTGCGACGTTTCGGACGAGGCCTCCGTCGAGACGATGGTGCAGGCTAACCAACAGGCGTTTGGTCGCTTGGACTTCGCCTTCAATAATGCCGGCATCCACGTCGGGATTGCTGAGACGGCCGATTTGGAGGCCGTGGATTTCGACCGCATCATCGGCGTGAACCTGCGCGGCGTGTTCAACTGCATGAAGCATGAGCTTCGTCAGATGCGCGAACAGGGAAGCGGCGCGATCGTGAATTGCTCTTCGCAGAGCGGCACGGTCGGCATTCCTGGCCTGAGCGCATATACGGCGTCAAAGCATGGTGTGATCGGGCTGACGCGCGCGGCTGCGCTGGAATATGCCCCTAAGGGCATCCGCATCAATGCGATCTGCCCCGGCACCACGGAGACACCTCTGGTGCAGGGCTTGATGGAGCGCGAGCCGGGTCGGCTTGATGCAGTGATCGCGGACATTCCCGTTGGCCGCATGGGCAGCCAGGCCGAGATTTCCTCCGCCGTCCTTTGGCTGTGCAGCCCCGGCGCCGGTTTCATGATCGGCCAGATCGTCGCGCCCGACGGTGGTTACACCGCGCGCTGATCGCTTCCCACAATCTCATCTCAGAAGGAACTCGCCATGAATGATCAGCCTCATCTTCGCCTGAACACAGGCGCCAACATGCCAGCGCTTGGCTTCGGCACGTTCGCGATCAAACCAGAAGATACACGCGCTGCCGTGCGGACCGCTATCGAGACCGGCTACCGGCTGATCGACACCGCTGCCAACTACAAGAACGAGGCCGAGGTCGGCCAAGCCATCGCCGACAGCGGCCTTGATCGTGGCGAGCTTTTTGTGACCACGAAGCTCTGGATTGAGGATTATGGTCACGAACATGCGCTGCGCGGGTTCGAGGCGAGCATGGAGGCGCTGAGCCTCGAATACATCGACCTGTATCTTCTGCACTGGCCGCTTCCGATGGATTTTGAGCGGACGATTGCCGCTTTCAACGCGCTTGAGCCTGCGCTCATCAGTGGGCGCATCCGCGCGCTCGGGGTGAGCAATTTCAACCCTGAGCATCTCGACGAGCTATCGCATCACACGGACGTGGTGCCGGCGGTAAACCAGGTCGAGCTAAGCCCTCTGCTGAGCCAGCGCGTGGTCAAGGCTGCAAATGCTTCGCGCGGC
The DNA here is from genome assembly GCF_056790315.1 of Sphingobium sp. VMM. Classification (NCBI taxonomy): domain Bacteria; kingdom Pseudomonadati; phylum Pseudomonadota; class Alphaproteobacteria; order Sphingomonadales; family Sphingobiaceae; genus Sphingobium; species Sphingobium sp. VMM. The sequence goes on along the minus strand of NZ_JBXGSI010000001.1, from coordinate 140,376 downwards.
ATCATCACGGAGGCCTGGTCGCCTATCGGCGGTCAGAAGCGCGTCGGTGATGTGCTGAGAAACTCATCGATAGCGTCGATCGCCGAGAAGCATGGCAAGACACCCATTCAGGTCGTGCTCCGCTGGCACATTCAGCAGGGCAACGTCGTCATCCCCCGCTCGATCAATCCCGACCATATCGCCAGCAACTTCGACGTCTTTGGGTTCGCACTCACTGACAGCGAGATGCGCGCGATCGACGGCATGAACATCAACGAGCGTGGCGGCCCTGACCCCGAGACGTTCGACGTGGCAGCCTACCAGAAGATCCTCGCAAGCCGATCGTAAGCGCTGAAGTTCGACCAACCGGTCGCCTCTCCAAACGTAATCAAGAAGCGGAGTTCCCATGACCACGAGACGCAGCTTTTTGGCCGCCGCAACCGCGGCCTCCCTCACTCCCGCTATCTTGTCGGCACAGGCCCGGCATGGCCAGTCTCAGGGTGCGAATGGCACAGTTCCGCTGGTCACGCTCAACAACGGCGTGAAGATGCCGATCCTGGGTTTCGGCACCTTCCACGTAAAGCCGGTAGAGGCGGCGCAGATGGTTCAAACCGCCATGGGTGCGGGCTTTCGGCTGATCGACACGGCAAAAAACTACGGCAACGAGGCTGAGGTTGGCGACGGCATCGCTCGCAGCGGCGTCGCCCGCAACGAACTCTTCATCACCACCAAGCTCTGGATCGAGGACTTTGGCTACGATCAGGCGATGCGGGCATTCGACCTCAGCATAAGCAAGCTGAAGCTCGACTACCTCGATCTTTATCTACTGCATTGGCCCGTGCCGATGGATTTCGGCAAGACGATTGCCGCCTATAAGGCGCTCGAGAAGCTGAATGCGGACGGTTGCATCCGGGCAATCGGCGTGAGCAATTTCAACGAAAACCACCTCGACAACCTGAAGGCGGCGACCTCTGTGGTCCCGGCAGTCAATCAGATCGAAATCAATCCGTCGCTCAGCCAACAGCCTATGCGAGCCGCTAATGCCCGGCGCGGCATCGCGACCGAAAGCTGGTCGCCACTGGGCGGCGAAAAGAATGTCGGTCGGCATATTGCGAACTCGACCATCCGTGAGATCGCAACGAAGCACGGAAAGTCTCCCGTTCAGGTCATCATCCGCTGGCATATCGAACGTGGCCTGATCGTCATCCCACGTTCCACGAATCCTTCTCATATCGCTGAGAATTTCGACGTTCTCGATTTCACGCTCAGCGAGAGCGAGTTGGCGTCCATCGATCGGATCAACGTTAACGAGCGCAGTGGTCCCAATCCCGACACGTTCGACGTGGAAGCCTATCGGAAACTCATCGCAGGTCGCGCGCAACAGGCTCGCTGAACATCAATTTGAAAGCCGGAGATCATCTCATGCCAAAAGCAATAGGCGCGGTGCTCATTTCGTTGGGACTTCTGACGGCTGGTAATGCCGCAGCAAAAGGGCGTTCGGAAATGCAGATCAATCGAAAGTTAGAGATGCAGGCGACGAGCGCGCCTGCTCAGAACTTCACCGGGACGGTGACCATCACGGGACAGTTCAAGCGGGATCAACCCTCTCGCATCACCGGCGCGGTCGTCGAGTTCAAGCCGGGTGCCCGAACCGCGTGGCACTCCCACCCGCTTGGCCAAACCCTGATAGTTACCGAGGGTGTGGGCTGGACGCAGGTTGAAGGTGAGCCAATCGTCGAATTTCAGGCGGGAGACATCCTGCTTTGCCCGGCCGATAAGAAGCACTGGCATGGTGCAACGCCGACGCAAGGGATGACCCATGTCGCTGTTCAGGAAGCGCTCGACGGGAAAAATGTGACCTGGATGGAGAAGGTGACGGACGCTCAGTACCTGATCGGGCCGCCGAACGGCTGAGGCGTAGCCTCTCGGGCCTTCGCTCTTTACGATCTTGGCAGGCATGCTCGACGACATGATACTGCATGATTGATCTCGTAGCGGCGCGACGAGGCATCATCCCATGAGTTTCCGGCTGCAGCTGCGGATTTTCCCGGAAGCTGCCATTTATTGCGATCGACAGATTGCGCCTGCTGGTAGACCTACCCCTGCTGGATGAAGGTGACGACCTCGCTGATCGGCGGGCGCGCCACCGAGAGATCGGCCTCGACTCCCGCAGATTGGCGACGTTCTTCGTTCTAGCAGAAATCTGCGAGAATGTATCGAAGCTACAAGACCTTCAGCCCGCATGCTGCTACTCACCCCCAAAGGGAGGCCGCAAAAAGGTCTGCCAAAGGCTTATGAGGGTTTCCCGTGACGCAACATCTTCCCCGCCTTTCGACCGGGATCTCGGGTTTGGATACCATCTTCGGAGGCGGGTTTGTCGAGGGCTCATCTTATATTGTCCAAGGGCAGCCGGGCGCTGGTAAGACAATCCTGGGCAACCAAATCGCCTTTGCGTGCGCGAAGGAAGGCAAGAAGGTGCTTTACATCACGCTGCTTGCCGAAACGCATGACCGATTGTTCCAATCGCTATCCACGCTGACCTTTTTTGAGAAGGAACAGCTGGGCGGCAATGTCGTCTATCTGAGTGTCTTCCAGACTTTGAAGAATGAAGGGCTGGACGCGGTGGTCGACCTGTTGCGCAAGGAGACCAAGCGTCACGGCGCCTCGCTCATTGTTTTCGACGGCCTCCTCAATGCGCGAGATCGCGCCGAGTCTCAGCTCGACGTCAAGACTTTCGTCGCGGAGGTGCAGAGCCAGGCGGCCTTTGTCGGTTGCACGGTCCTTTTTCTTACGAGCGCGCGAGTTGAGGACGACAGCCCCGAGCATACGATGGTCGATGGCGTTCTTGAGCTGCATGAGGAGCTGGTCGGTGTTCGCACGGTCCGACGTGCCCGCTTGCGCAAAAGCCGTGGTAGTGCCGCGCTAGGTGGCTATCACCAATATGAGATAACCGACATCGGGCTCTCGGTATTCCCGCGGCTCGAGGCGGCGTTCCGCACACCGTCGGTCATAGATAGCCCAAACCCACAGCCGCTGTCATCCGGCGTCGAAGGGCTCGATCCGCTGACCGGGGGTGGCTTACCTCGCGGTTCGACCACCTTGTTGATAGGCCCTTCCGGGTCAGGGAAGACGTCTTTTGGCATCAACTTCCTTGCACAATCGACTGAGGCAGAGCCAGGCCTTCATTTTGGTTTCTATGAGACGCCCGATCGTCTCTTGCTCAAGGCCAAAGCACTAGGGCTTGATCTCAAGGCCAAAACCGAGGCCGGGCAAGTCGAAATCTTGTGGCAACCGCTCACCGAAAATCTGCTCGACAAGCTTGCTTACCGCCTCCTCGACGCCGTCACCGCACGGGGCGTGAAACGCCTTTTCCTCGACTCACTAGGCGGGTTCGAGCGTGCCGCGATCCAACGCGCGCGCTTGGTGGAATTTTTTGCGGCCCTGACGAACGAACTTAGGGCTTTGGGCGTTACAACGATCGGTACGTGGGAATTGCGTGACCTTTTCGCCTCCGAGGTAGCAGCCCCCGGACCCGAGATATCCAGTCTGCTCGATAATCTGATCATGATGCGACAAGTCGAAATCCGGTCCGAGTATAAGCGGGTCCTTTCCGTTCTGAAGATTCGCGACCAGTCCTATGAGGCGGCGCCGCAGGAGGTGATCATCGACGGGCATGGCCTGGCCATTAAAGGCCCGTTCGAGCTTGCTACCGGCATCTCGACCGGCCTCGCACGGCCACTCGAGGTTTGACCCATTTCCTCAATCTGAGCCGATTGGGGCGCAATTCATGAAAATTGTGGTAGCCGAAGACGAATTCCTGATCGCCGACATGCTGGTCGTATGCCTCGAGGACGCGGGTCATGAGGTGCGTGACGCGGCTCATGGAGCAGCCGCTCTGGAGCTCGTGCGACAGCAACGTCCCGATCTTATCATCACCGACTTCATGATGCCGTTGATGACCGGCCTTGAGCTCGCCGAGGTCGTACGCGCCGACGAAGCGCTACGTCGCATTCCCATATTGCTGGTGAGCGGCGCGCAAGGCGCTATCGCGCGTGATCGGACCGACCTGTTCGACCTCGTGCTCGACAAGCCCTATGATATTGAGCGACTGCTAGAAGCGGTGGAACAACTCGGCAGCTGTTAGGCTGGTCGCACTATAGGGACGCCGCTTTATGACGCTGAACGCCAAAATCTCAGAAGACGAGGTTCCATCGGCCGCGGCCAGCAGACTCGTTGCCATCGTAGAATCATCCTCTGACGCGATCATCGGCAAGACCCTCGAGGGCGTGATCACAAACTGGAATGCCGCTGCTGAGCGCATCTTCGGCTATTCGGCGGAGGAGATTATTGGCAAATCCATTCTCACCCTCATTCCGGACGATCGCCGCGCGGAAGAGGACGAGATCATCAGCCGCCTTAAAAGAGGCGAGCGGCTCGAGCATTTCGAAACGGTGCGGCGGCGCAAGGATGGGACTCTTTTCCATATCTCACTCACCGTCTCGCCGATCAAGGACGCCGACGGGACCGTGGTAGGCGCTTCGAAAATCGCCCGGGACATCACCGATCGCAAGGCGGCGGAAGCGCTAATCGCTCGCCAAGCGGAACGCCTCGAGACGCTTAACCGCGTAGCAAATGTCATTGCCCGGGACCTTGATCTCGATCGCATTGTCGAAGAGGTCACCGATATCGCCACTGAACTGACCGGTGCGAAATTCGGAGCCTTCTTCTACAACGTTATTAACGCTGCTGGAGAAGCCTACTATCTCTACACCCTATCCGGGGCGCCCCGCGAAGCTTTCGAAACGTTCGGCATGCCGCGTAATACGGCGGTCTTTGCGCCGACCTTCGCCGGCGAGGGCGTCGTGCGCTCCGATGACATCCGCCAAGATCCACGATACGGCCACAGTGCCCCGCATCACGGCATGCCTGCTGGGCATTTGCCTGTAGTGAGCTATCTGGCAGTGCCGGTCACCTCCGTTTCTGGCGAGGTGCTGGGCGGGCTCTTCTTCGCTCACGATCAGCCGGGCAAGTTTTCGGGCGACGCTGAGACTCTCGTCTCGGCTATAGCGGCCCAGACGGCCGTCGCCATGGACAATGCCCGCCTACACAAGGCCGCGCAACTGGAAATCGAACAGCGCCGACGTGCCGAAGACGCCAAAGAGCTGTTGCTTCATGAGCTCAAGCATCGCGTAAAGAACACGCTCGCCACGATCCAGGCCATCGCTGTGCAAACCTTCCGAGAGGCCCCGCCGGCTGAAGTGCGGGCATTTGTTTCGCGTTTGCTGGCGCTATCGGGCGCACACGATCTGCTCACCCAGCAGAACTGGGAGTTGGTCGATGTAGGGCATGTCGTGCACCGTGCGCTAAGTCCGTTCATCGAGGGCGATCGTCCCCGCATCACAATCGCCGGGCCCGAGGTCGCGGTATCGTCTGACAAGGCTCTGCAACTGGCGATGGTTCTTCACGAACTAGGGACCAACGCAGTCAAATATGGCGCCCTTTCCAACGAGGCTGGCAAGATTGATGTTGCTTGGTCGCGCACGGCCGAAAGTTCAGATAAGGCGATCATATTAGTTTGGTCGGAAGTGGGGGGACCGCCTACCTCAGCACCAGCCCGAAAAGGATTCGGTTCCCGAATGATCGACCGAGCGTTGCGCGGTGAAAGTAGCGGCGCTGACTTCGATTTCAGGCCCGAGGGACTGAAAGTGACGTTGCGTTTGGCGCTAGATGACATATTCGGTGCGAAACAGTGACGCTGAACCGGCTTCGACCCAGCCAAGAGCATCCATGGGAGTACAAGCACTGCGTATTAGGACCGAACGGGTCCCCAACCGTCGGACCCGTTCAACGGACCTGTAGCATGTCAGCGCGGTTAGTTTTTGTCGCTCCGGTTAAAACGACGGTGGGTTCAACGGGTGGCGGCAACACAAGCTTGAAAACGCTCAGCGGGCGTTTGATATTCGAGCGTTTTCCTTGGCCGTTCGTTGAGTTGGCGAGCGACGGCACTCAGCTTGGCCTGGCTGTATAGCGACAGATCGGTTCCTCTGGGGAAATATTGTCGCAGCAGGCGATTGGTGTTTTCGTTGGAGCCTCGCTGCCAGGGCGATTGCGGATCACAGAAATAGATTTCGACATCGGTAGCCAGCGATAGGCGCGGATGATCGGCCAGTTCCTTGCCGCGGTCCCACGTAAGCGACTTGTAGAGTTCGCGCGGCAGGCGCTGCGTCTGCCTGATCAGCGCCGACACGACGCTTCTTGTATCCTTGTTGGCGACCTTGATCAGCATCACATAACGCGAATGCCGTTCGACCAGCGTGGCGATGTAGCTGTTCTTCGTGCCGCCGATCAGATCGCCTTCCCAGTGGCCGGGAATGGCGCGATCCTCGACCGACGCGGGACGCTCGCTGATCGACACGGCATCCTTGATCTGTCCGAGGCCATTGCGCTTGAGGCTGGCGTGCCGCGACCTGCGAATGGTGCGTCGGGCGCGCAGATGCTCCAGCAGTTCCTTCTTCAGAACCCCGCGCGCCTGTATGTACAAACTTCTGTAGATGGTCTCGTGCGACACCTGCCTGTGCGGCTCCTTGGGAAAGCTGCGCCTGAGCCACCCCGCAATCTGTTCCGGTGACCATTTGCGACGCAGCTTGGCCGATACTGCCCGGGCCAGTGGCTGCGAGCAAGCCAGCTTGCAGGGCTTGGGCCGCAAGGCACGATCCCATGCCGCCTGATCGGACGCGGTCGCCCGATACCGTGCAATACCGCCGTTACGCCTAACTTCCCGACTGATCGTCGAGGGCGCGCGGCCCAGCCGACGGGCTATCGCACGCAACGGTTCGCTGACGCTCAGACCCCGCGATATCTCCTCCCGCTCCGCAAGGCTCAGCGCACGGCTGCCGCGCTTGCGATCGGCAGGCCGGATGCCCCCGGTCGGCGCGATCACCGAAAATACCGACGATGACGCTCGATCAAACCTGCGCCCAATCGAACTCATCGACTCCCCGCGCTGCCAACGATCCCATATCTCCGCTCGCTGGCTGGCCGTGTAATATATCCGACGACGCTGCTTCATCGCGACACTCCATCTTCCTCAAAAGATTAAAGTGTTGTCGCCACCCGTTGAACCCACCGTCGATGGGCGACAGACAGCTATCTCCGCCTGCGGTCGTGTCGACTGCCCGAAAGAGGTCCGGCGGCTATCGCCGGTTACCCGCCGGTAAGCCGACATTCCGAAGTCGGCCAGTCTGGTGCGTTTCTAGAGCGATCTTCGAGGCTTAGGGAATGGCGGGTGTTGGGATGGAACCCGCCAGTCCCGGCCAGGACGGCGTGATCTGCCCCCCGCTGAGTGGCCCAGATACTATCATAGTCTGGACCACGAAGGGACATTGAATGCCAAGCCAGAAGCACAAGTCGGAAGAGATTATCGGCAGGCTGCGAGAAGTTGAGATCGTGCTGGCGCAGGAGCCCTCGACGGCCGAGGCATGTCGACGGATCGCGGTCAGCGAGCAGACCTATTATCGCTGGCGGAAGGAATATGGCGGCCTAAAAACCGACCAGGCACGGCGGGTGAAGGATCTGGAGAAGGAGAACCAGCGGTTGCGCCGGGCGATCTCGGACCTGACGCTGGACAAGCTGATCCTGCAGGAGGCAGTCAAGGGAAACTTCTGAGCCCCGCGCGACGGCGACGCTGCATTGATCACGTGCGACGAGAGTTTCCGATATCCGAGCGACGGATATGCCGGGTTCTGGGCCAGCATCGATCGACGCAGCGCAAGGCGCCACGCGGGGGCGGATGACGAACAAGCGCTGACAGAGGATATCATCGCTTTGGCGAAGCAATATGGTCGTTATGGCTATCGCCGGGTGACGGCATTGCTGTGCCAGGCGGGATGGACGGTGAACCATCAACGGGTTGAGCGGATCTGGCGGCGTGAGGGGCTGAAGGTTCCGCTGCGCCAGCCAAAGCGGGGACGCCTGTGGCTCAATGACGGTTCATGCATCCGCTTGCGGCCTGAATATCCGGGGCATGTATGGGCCTACGATTTCGTCGAGGGGCGCACACATGATGGGCGCAAGTTCCGAATCCTGACCATCGCCGATGAGGCCAGCAGGGAGTGCCTGGCGCTCATCGTGGCGAGTCAGCTGAAACACGAGGATGTTCTGGCGGCTTGGCCGATCTGTTCATCTCGCGCGGTCCTCCGGCACATATACGGTCTGATAACGGAAGCGAATTTATCGCGACCGCCGTCCAGAAATGGCTGCGTCAGATCGGCGTGAAGACGCTCTACATCACCCCGGGATCACCATGGGAGAATGGATATAACGAAAGCTTCAACGGGGCGCTTTGCGACGAACTGCTCAATGGTGGATCTTCTACAGCCTCGCCGAAGCCAGCTTGCTGATCGAAGCCTGGCGGCGGCATTACAACACCGTCCGCCCTCATAGCAGCCTGGGATACCGACGACCGGCACCAGAAACGGCGACACCGCCATATCCGGCCTCCGGTTCCGCTTCGCTCCACCTCCGGCCGGATATGGCGGCGATCAGCTTAATGCACTAACAAACCTATCGGTCCACTCGGCGGGGGCAGATCAATTTTACGCGATGAGCATCAAACATCATCTATTTTGCTCACCAGCCGCAACCGTATCCTAAGTCGCAGGTTTGAAGTGGTCGGAGGCACGGCTTGTTTAATAGAGCGCGCGCCACCACCGTTTCACAAAAGGGAGCTTCTCATGGTCAAGAAACCAGCTGCACCTCGGAAAGGCGTTATTCCAGCCGACATCGCTCCCGGTGCACCGCTGTCAGGCGAATCTCCCCAGAAGGCCTCTCTCATTCCCGCTGACGCGACCGTTTCCGAAAGCTTTGCCGAGCCACAGAGTGATGGTGGCGAAACGCACCAGGCAGCGGAAGGCGACATTGCGGTACTCACCACGCAGCAGGGCGTCCCGGTCGCGGACGACCAGAACAGCCTCAAGCAAGGGGCACGCGGGCCAGTGCTGCTGGAGGATCCGCACTTCCGCGAGAAAATCTTCCACTTCGATCATGAGCGCATCCCTGAGCGCGTGGTCCATGCCCGCGGCTATGGCGCGCACGGCTTTTTCGAGCTCACCGACAGCCTAGCCGACGTCACCCGCGCAGACGTCTTCCAGCGTGTCGGTGAACGCACCCCCGCCTTCGTGCGCTTCTCGACGGTCGCCGGATCGAAGGGATCATTCGATCTCGCCCGTGATGTTCGAGGTTTCGCCGTCAAGCTATACACCAATGAGGGCAATTGGGATCTAGTTGGCAACAACATTCCCGTCTTCTTCATTCAGGACGCGATCAAATTCCCGGACCTCATTCACGCAGCCAAGCCCGAGCCCGATCGCGCCTTTCCGCAGGCGCAGACGGCGCATGACAATTTCTGGGACTTTATCACCCTGACCCCGGAAAGCATGCACATGGTCATGTGGATTATGTCGGACCGTACGATCCCCCGTTCCTTTCGCACGATGGAGGGGTTCGGCGTGCACACCTTCCGCCTCGTCGACGTCGAGGGCAACTCAACCTTCGTCAAGTTTCACTGGAAGCCCAAACAGGGACTGCAGTCGGTGCTCTGGAACGAGGCCGTCAAGATCAATGGGGCGGATCCGGACTTCCATCGTCGCGACCTCTGGGATGCCATCAACGGCGGCGATTTCCCTGAGTGGGAGCTTGGCGTACAATTGTTCGATCAGGCGTTCGCGGACAGCTTTCCGTTCGATGTTCTTGATGCGACGAAGATCATCCCAGAAGACATCCTGCCGGTGCGCGTGGTCGGCCGACTCGTTCTCGACCGCGTCGTCGATAATTTCTTCGCGGAGACCGAGCAGGTCGCCTTCTGCACCCAGAACGTCGTGCCCGGGATCGACTTCACAAACGACCCGCTGCTGCAGGGCCGCAACTTCTCGTATCTTGACACCCAGCTCAAGCGGCTAGGTGGACCTAATTTTACGCACATCCCGATCAACGCGCCTAAATGCCCGGTCGCCCACTTCCAGCAGGACGGGCACATGGCGATGACCAATCCACGTGGGCGGGTGAACTACGAGCCCAACAGCTGGGGTGCCACGATCGGTGGCCCACGCGAGGATCCGGTCCGCGGATTCACAAGCTTCGCGGCGACTGAGGATGGCGCCAAACTGCGGATCCGGCCGGAAAGCTTCGCTGACCATTACAGCCAGGCGCGCCTCTTCTATATCAGCCAGCTGCCGATCGAGCAGAAGCATATCGCCGATGCGCTCGTCTTCGAGCTGAGCAAGGTCGAACGACCCGACATCCGCGCCCGGATGGTCTCCCACCTGCTCAACATCGACGATGGCCTTGCCGCCACGGTGGCAGATGGCCTTGGCCTGTCGCAACTTCCTGTGCCGGCTCAGGCGGCCCGGCCAACCCTTACCGATCTGCCGCCCTCCGACGCCCTCTCCATCGTCAAGAACGGGCCGCCCAGTTTCAAAGGCCGTAAGCTGGGCATTCTGCTGAGCGACGGGGCCGATGCGGGCGTGTTCAACGGCCTGGTGAAAGCAATCGATAAGGTCGGCGCGATCTATGAAGTGATTGCTCCAAAGATCGGCGGGGTTACCCTTTCGGACGGCACGAAGGTGGCCGCCAAGCAGAAAATCGACGGCGGGCCCTCCACTCTGTTCGACGCGGTGGCGGTTGTCGTTTCGGGCGAAGGCGCTGCATTGCTCGCGACCGACGCTGCCACGCAGGACTTCGTGCGCGATGCCTTTGGTCACTGCAAATATATCGGCCTGACCAAAGAAGCCCAGCCGATCTTCGACAAGGGTGGCATCGCTGACGATCTTGACGAAGCCTGCCTCGCGCTTGCGACCGCCAAGGACGCGGCTGCCTTCGTGGAGGCGATCGCTGGTTTGCGCTACTGGCCGCGGGAGCTGAGGGTCGATCTCGATGCCAAGTGAGGCAATAGGCGGCCCAGCCAACGACGATCAGGCGCCTCCGTCACTGCCCTCGCCAGAGCGCATCCAGGAGTTGCTGTTCGATGCGGCGCGGCTAGGTCGCGACGACGTGATTGCTGCGCTACTTCAAGCAGGCGCAGACATCACGGCGCTGGACCCGAAGGGTTACACGCCCTTGATTCTGGCAAGCTATCACGGGCGTGAAGCCGCGACCGCGGCGCTTCTAGAGCGGCGCGCCGGTCGATCAACAGGATCGCGTTCGCGGTAACACGGCGCTCATGGGCGTTGCATTTAAGGGATATACGCAGATTGCCAAACTGCTGCTCGACGCCGGTGCCAACCCCCACGTCGCCAATTCGGCACGTCAGACGGCATTGATGATGGCGGCACTCTTCGGCCATAGCGCGATTGTCGACCTGTTAATCGATCGTGGCGGCGATCCTCATGTTCAGGATGCCGCAGGCAACAGCGCGATCTCGATGGCGGAGACACAAAGCAACGAATTGATGGTCGCGCGGCTTAAGGCCAGGCGCCCCGTACTCGCGTGAAGTGAGGCGACCACCAATGTGTAAGCAGCGCGTCACGCATAAGATGATCGACGTGGCGGTCCTCCGTCAGCGCAGTAAGAACCCGTCATGAAAGGCCACGGGTCCGGTGCCGCCAGCGCGGTACCGTTGCCCTGCAAGTCGAACCGAGAAAGGGCTTGCGGCCGATTGCGATGCTGAGCCTTGGCGATCAATCCGTTGATGTCAGAGCCGGTCATGATTTCCTCTGGCCGATAATCCGGCGTAGCAGCGGTCCCGACAGCGGAGGCATTGCCTTACGGCTGGCCCACTGCTGGGGCGGTTGCGCGTGCATCCGCCGGAGCTGCAAGCGATAGGGTGCCCCACTCGCCCTGGGCGTTGGAAGTGCGATCGGATCGCAGCAAGTGGCGCTCACTCCAACCGCGACGCTCTCGAAATGGTGCGCGTTACCAAGGTGCTGACGCCGTCCCAGCCGCTGCTCATTCCGTATCTTCCACGCGACCTCTCTGCATCGGGCACTCGCGACGCTCCACTCCATGCCCGGTCCGCGCCGACCCGCGCCAGCCGATGGTCGTGTCGAGGCCGCGCAGCGCATGCTGTTAACCTGTCGCCACCCCAACGTGCACAGGCATCACCCGCTTCACTCCTGGACAATGCTTACCGCCCGGTCTTGGGTCTAGCTTGGCATCGAACGGAATCTTGTCCAGCCTCGCCATAAGGTCGGCGAACATGTCGTTCCTCGCGATGGGAAAGTGGCGTCGAAACCAGTCCCCCAACTTTACCAAGTCCCGCTCAGTCAGGACCCTATCGGCACAATCCTTTCGGACATTTTGCGCTCTCCTCAATTCACCCAACAGCCGACATTGACGGACGTGCCCAGAATTTTCGTCTGCGATACTATCGGCACCGAGCTCCAGCACACCGATCCATTTTGATGCGCGCTCAGGCCCCCCCTCGCAGACGCCTGGACAAGCTTGATTCTGTTTGAGCTCAGCCAACGGCACCTGCGCTGGCGTCGGACGAGGCACCTGATGGGGACTCCCGGCCCGGCGGACGCGCGATGCGCAAGCTCAAGCCGCAGAGCACCGACGAGCACAGGGTCAGCGATTCCAAGCGTGGCCAACGCGTGTGCGGGAATGCCCCGCGAGACCGCGGCGTTACGTCGACGAAGACCCTGGAGGAAGGTCGACGTCTTCTCCCGCGCCGCCTTTCTTATTTTTAATGTCAGGCAGCGCCCTATGCCCTTTGCCGGCATCGAGTGGCGGACCGCCCCCCCCCTGCACTATCCGCGTCATAGTCTTCGGTGCCGATCGCAGTGCCGCCAGCACCCGCGCCGCTACCGGCAACAGCGCCGGATCCTTCCCGGGCTCTGCGCCCTCTGTCAGGTCCATCAACGTCAATAAGAGGAGTGATCTTCAACTGTTCCCCGGTCGTCTTCTCGTCCCCGTCATATCCCGGAGGCAAGAATGGCTTGCTGTCGTCCTTGGTCATGGCCATGAGTCCTTTGCAGGTCGAAAGGTCAATCTCGAGCCGTCGGACCATGGCGCTCAACTGGCATGCAGGGCGACGGATCGCTGATGGAAATTCCAGATCGCAGTGAGGCTGGAAGTCCCTGCCCGCTGCTTACGAGACTGGTGATCAGGATGCGACCGGGAACGCTCGCTCCCGGCCGCACAGTATCACAGAATGGCAGCCCGTGCCCGCGCAGCATTATGCCCGCCGTTGCGATAAAGAACGTCCCGGACGAGGTCCTGGTCAATCCCTGCATCGTTCACAGTGACCAATACTCTGCCATCCTTGAGGCCGCTGTTATAATAGGCTGCGTCTTCTTCCTCTATGCCATGCTTGGTCAGCACTTCGTTCAGGCTGCCCCCGACAGCTCCAAGAACAGCGCCGAGGCCGATCGCTTCGGGAACAGCCGAAGCGGCGATGGCGCCGGCGGCGGCCAGCGGACCCACACCAGGAATTGCGAGTGCCGCGACCCCCAGACCAGCTCCGAGTGCACCGCCTCCCAGGATGCCGCGAAGGATGTTTCGATGGTGCTCATCGGTGATCTCGCCATCCCCCGAGCGCGTCGTCGTGGTGCCACCATGGTGGGCAATGACCGATAGGTCGGTGTCGGTCACGCCTAGCGCGCGCAGGTCGGAAACCGCGCGTTCGGCTTCAGCATGGGTATCAAAAAGCGCTGATGCTTGAACCATTTCCTCGATCCTCTTCTAAAGTCTGGCCATCAGTGTGGCTGAGACCTAACGGAGCGGGCGCATGAGTGTTCCGCTGGGCACCATGGAGCGTGCAAATCTGCTGTCAAAGGGGAACGCGGCACTGTCAGACCATGCCCTTGAGTGGAAAGGCGAGGTGCGCAGCGCAGACTATGTGACTCTCCCTCCGATACACGCAATCAAACAGACGTTGAGATTGGCCGCATGCCAAATTCCCTACAGGCAGGCCAGTTGCCGACCGGAAGCTGCTGAACGCCCAATGTCGCTAGTCTTGGAAGGGCCGCCACGCCGCCGGGACGTCCCAAAGGGCCCGGGCGGAGGGACGTGGAGTTCCTTGCGACTATGTCTCGAGCGCAGGTCAGCCAGACGGATAGATGCCATGCAGAACGGTATCGAAATCAAATTCGATCGGGGTAGTGCATGCGCAGGCCGTCCGCCACAGCAAATCTTCATCCTTCACCGTGAAAACGCAGCGGGGCGTTGCGATCGTGCCTTCGTCACGAAGCTTCTTGACGACACGAGTTACAAAAGTACGCCCAATACCGAGCATTGGCCGGCTTGCCCTGAGCACGCGGATCCGGCGCGCAATATGTTCAGTCATTGTCCGATCATCCATAGACCCTCATGCGATCATCAGGGGTAGCATGGCTCGCTCAGGCAAGCTTTAATCCTTCCTGGTTCATTCGGCGGGTGCCGATGCTAAATTGTACGACGTGGAGGCGGTCGCTGCGCAGCCTGGGCCTGGACATACCCCAAGCCTTCGCCGAAACGACGCGCCCGCGGCGGATCACCGCGACTGACGCGCTTTCAACATGCTGTTCTTTCAGGATGGCAGTCATGTTCGGGAGAATGGGCCCCGCCTTTGCCGCCGCAGGCGATGCGCCTGCGAGGAAACCCACCATCGCAGTGCGTACATGTACTAGCCATGCCATCTGTGTTGGTTATGCAACACAGCTATCAAGCAAGAGGCGCCGTGGCAAGGTCTGCCATCCAGAACACGCTCGCCGAGCGTTTCAAAGGGTCAATCATTTCCTGATCAACGATGCTGCACTTGCTCTGGAATGCCGGCCGCTGTGCGAATGAGGCGATCGATATAAAGGCTATGGTGACGGTTCTTTGCTCCGCTAGGCGATGGAGCAGCGTCTTAGCGAATAATGTGATTCGGGAGGGCCATGCGGTAAAATCAGACGCTTGGTCGGCAGTCGACCCAAATTAGCCGTTCAAGGGACGATCTTTGGTCCCCAGAAGCAGACGGTCGGGTTTTCCGTTCCAATCGCGCGTCGAGCCAATCTCGAAATGCCAGCTTCCATTGGCAGTTGGTCCCAAGCTGCCCTCAAGCCTGACGATTAAAGCATCGGGAATATTCGATCTATTGTTGACGGTCCATATCGCATCGGATAATTACGATGCATGGACACCGATGACGCCCTTTCCATTCTCTCCGCTCTTGGCCATCCCACGCGGCTCGATGCGTTTCGGCTGCTGATCCGACATGAGCCGGATGGCTTGTCGACCGGCGAACTGGTCCAAGCGTCAGGACTGACCCAGAGCACATTTTCGACGCATCTGGCCGTGATGGTGAAGGCCGGCCTAGTGCTTTCCGAGAAGCGTGGTCGGCAACAAATCCAGCGCGCCGACCTCGACGCGCTGCGCGGACTGATGATCTATCTAGCCAAGGATTGCTGCCAGGGGCGCGCTGAACTGTGCGAGCCGCTGCTGGCCGAACTGACCTGCTGCTGAAGAGGCGATAATGACCGATATCGTGATCTACCATAACCCGCTTTGCGGGACCTCTCGCAATGCCCTGGCCATGATCCGCAATGCGGGCATCGAACCCCACATTGTCGAATATCTGAAGACGCCGCCAAGTCGTGCGCTGCTGGTTGAGCTCATCGAGCGGGTCGGCATTACTCCGCGCGCTCTGCTGCGCGAGAAGGGAACGCCTTATGCCGAACTGGGCCTCGGCGACAAGACCTTGACGGACGAGGCATTGGTCGACGCGATGATGGAGCATCCCATCCTCATCAACCGGCCGCTTGTGGTGTCGCCGCTGGGCGTGAAGCTCTGCCGTCCTTCCGAAGAAGTGTTGGATTTGCTGCCGACCGAGCAGCGCAGCACGTTCGTCAAGGAAGACGGCGAAGTCGTGGAAGCGCCCCGGCGATGACCCTTTCGGTTCGCAGCGCAACGATCGGCGATGCTAAGGCCATTGCCGCCATCTATGCGCATCATGTCCTAAATGGCACGGCGACATACGAGGTGGTGCCACCGACCGAGTCCGATACCTTAGATAAGATACAGATGGTGACCATGCGGGGCTGGCCGTTTCTTGTTGCCTGTGATGGATCTGCGGTGGTGGGCTACGCTTACGCCACGCAGTTCCGCGATCGACCAGCTTACGCCTATGCCTGCGAGAACAGCATCTACGTGGCGCACGACCGGCGCGGCGGCGGCATCGGCAAGCTGCTGCTCAAGGCTTTGCTGCAGGCAGCTGAAGCCTATGGCTTTCGGCAGATGGTCGCCGTTATCGGCGGCGGCGAACCTGGCTCGGTAGCGCTCCACGAATCCTGCGGTTTCGAGCATGTCGGCCGCCTGACCGGCATGGGCTGGAAGGCCGGGCGTTGGCTCGACACGGTTTACATGCAGGTCGCCTTGGGCGGCGGTACAGCGACCGCGCCTGTCGCTTCCGGGAAGGACTGACGGCCATGTCACTGTTCGAACGCTACCTCTCGCTGTGGGTGGCTCTGTGCATCGCAGTCGGGATCGGTCTCGGCCACTTGCTTCCGGGCGCCTTCGAGGCGATCGCAGCGCTGGAGATCGCCAACGTCAACCTCGTGGTGGCGGGCCTGAACGGGCTGATGATTATCCCAATGCTGCTGCGGGTCGATTTCGGCGCGCTCCAAAGCCTCTGGCAGCACTGGCGCGGCATCGGCGTCACCCTCGTAGTGAACTGGGCGATCAAGCCATTCTCCATGGCGCTGCTTGCCACGTTTTTCCTCAGCTATCTGTTCGCACCGATGCTGCCTGAAGGCGCATCGTCGTCCTACATCGCCGGGCTAATCCTGTTGGCTGCAGCGCCATGCACGGCGATGGTCTTCGTCTGGTCCAAACTCGTCGACGGCGAACCGAACTACACCTTGAGCCAGGTCGCGCTGAACGACCTGATCATGGTCTTTGCCTTCGCGCCGCTGGTGGCTCTGCTGCTGGGTGTGGCATCGATCACCGTGCCGTGGAACACGCTGGCGCTGTCGGTGGGGCTCTACATCGTCGCCCCGGTGGTCATCTCTCAACTGCTCCGCCGCGCGCTCCTTTGCGGCGGTGAGAAGCGGCTCCGGCGTTTCCTGTCCGCCATTGGCCCAATCAGCCTTGCGAGTCTGCTTCTGACGCTGGTGCTGCTGTTTGGCTTCCAGGGCGAACAGATCATCCGGCAACCGCTGGTGATCACGCTGATTGCCGTGCCGATCCTGTTTCAGGTCTATCTCAATGCTGGCATCGCCTATTGGCTCAGTCGCCGTTTCGGCGTGGCATGGTGCGTCGCCGGCCCTTCGGCGCTGATCGGTGCCTCCAACTTCTTCGAACTGGCTGTGGCCGCTGCCATCAGCCTCTTTGGCCTCAATTCCGGCGCCGCGCTGGCAACGGTCGTGGGCGTGCTGGTCGAAGTGCCGGTGATGCTGTCGATCGTCGCCTTGGTGAAGCGGACACGCCCCTGGTACGAGAAAGGTATTGCCGCATGAGACTGCGCGAACTCGCCGACCTCGATCATCTTCCTGCTTTGGACAAGACCTTCGCGCTTGCACGCCCCGCCAGCGGCCTTGGCCCGGATCAACCGGCTCCGCGCATCCTGCTGCTCTACGGCTCGCTGCGGGAACGCTCTTTCTCGCGCCTCGCCGTGGAAGAGGCCGCCCGCCTGCTGCAGTTCTTCGGCGCCGAGACACGAATCTTCGATCCCAGCGACCTGCCGCTGCCAGATCAGGTAGCCGGAGACGATCATCCTTCCGTTCATGAACTGCGCGAGCA
Source organism: Sphingobium sp. VMM (assembly GCF_056790315.1). NCBI lineage: Bacteria > Pseudomonadati > Pseudomonadota > Alphaproteobacteria > Sphingomonadales > Sphingobiaceae > Sphingobium > Sphingobium sp. VMM. The sequence goes on along the minus strand of NZ_JBXGSI010000001.1, from coordinate 122,703 downwards.
CGCGCTATGGTCGGAAGGGATGGTCTGGTGCAGCCCGGAGCGGCATGGCCAGATCAGCGGCATCATGAAGACGCAGATCGACCATCTGCCGCTCCAAATGCGCGGGATGCGGCCGACGCAGGGGCGAACGCTTGCGGTCATGCAAGTGTCCGGCGGCTCGCAATCTTTCAATGCCGTCAACTCGCTTCGCCTGCTGGGCCGCTGGATGCGGATGTTCACGATCCCCAATCAGTCCTCAGTCGCGATGGCCTACAAGGAGTTCGACGAGGACGGACGGATGCGAGCGTCCAGTTATTACGAGCGCATCGTCGACGTGATGGAGGAACTCGTGCGCTTCACGGGGCTGATGCGGCCGTATGCGGCCCAGCTCGTTGACCGATACTCTGAACGGAAGGAGGCCGGTGCGCCTATCGAAGCCAATGCGGACCTTTCTGCTATAGCGATAGCAGGCCAGTCCTGATTCCGCGGTCGACCCTTCTTTGCCGTTCCAAGGCGAGTTTTCGATCCCCAGGTCCGGAAGGGCAGGTATTTGATCTTCTCACCTCGAAGCTGGCGCTTGGCAGTCTCGCGGATCATCGGCTCATTTTTGATGACAGAGCCTCGGTCGGTTTCGATCGGATGACGGAGATGGCACTATTCGAAGGGCTTGTAGTCGTCCGGCCAGACTCGGTAGAAGCATCGTTAGGCTAAACAGGGGGGAATAGATGGCGCGTTGGGGGCTCGCCGCGACAGGCGGCATAATCGCGTTGATCGCCATATTCATCGGCGGTGAAAAGCCGCCGACCGGCACCAAGCCTGCGCCAGGGGCATCCTTCGTTGACGCAGCAGCTGCGCCCGGCCAGCATAGTGCGATGGAACAGCCCCAGATCAAGGGCGGCGAGACATATGCCGAATATGAAACTCGACGCGATTCGCTGGAAGGCTCGGCAGGTTCCTATGAAGGTTATGGCTGCACACAGGATTGCAGCGGCCATGACGCTGGATATCGGTGGGCTGAGGACAATGACCTGACCGACCCCGACGATTGCGGCGGTAAGTCCTGGTCCTTTGAAGAAGGTTGTCGCTCTTTCGCGGAAGAACGCCAGGAGGCAGAGGCTGAAGACGATTCGGAGCAATGAGGCCCTGGCATGTCGGCATGGTTGGGTTGCCCCAGTCCCAACGGCGCAGTGCTATGTTGCGTATTCCGTGATTGGCGAAATTGCCCGGCTATAGCGGATTTTTGCGGAGCTGAAGAAACCGCCGCATTCGTTCTTCGCCAAACAGCCTGTGCAGTCGGGCATGTATTCCTGTTTCCAGTCGCTGATTGAGCGACGAGCGAAGCGTCGGATCGACGGCGCAAGGACGCAGGTCTGGCTGTTGTAAATCGATGTCCTGAGCCCGGCCCGATCGAGGATTCCTACGGCTTCGGCCAGCTCTGCCTGGTAGTCGGCGGGATCAATCCAAATCTGCTCCAGGTTTGCGCGAGCAAAACCTGTCAATTCGAGGCCCATGAGCGCAACATGATCAATGAAAAGGAGGTTGCGTGCCAAGAACTGCGCCAGCGGAATTAGCCGCGCTATGGTCTGCTGTTGAAGCACGACGCGGACCTCTACGCGGACGCCATGCGCTTTCAGCGCTAGAATGCCGCGAATGGTTTCGTCAAATGCACCGTTTGCTTGCACCACATGATCATGGAGGTGAGCGAGATCGGCGTAAACCGGGATACCCATCATGAGGTCGTGATGCCGAACGGCGCCAAGGTCTCGCGCGAGTGTTCCTGCAGCAAATGTGCGACCGTTGGATAGGATGTGAAGGGCAGTAGCCGGAAGATGGGAGTTCGCGGCCCTTACAAGCTCGATAAATCGGTCCCCGAGCAATGTCGGCTCACCGCCGGTGAATCCGATTTCAGTGGCCTGTCGATCAATGAGCGGCAGCGCTTCGAGAATCTCGTCCACGATCCAGCCATCTTCTACCGCGCGGGGCGGCTGAGAGCACATCAGGCAATAGTTGTTGCACCGCTCCGTAAGCAGAAAGTGATTGTATGGCACTGCTTTGCGGAACAACGTGCGCAGGCCGCCTCGTGACGGCTCTAGCCGGACTACATCGCCATCGGCGAGGTGGTCGAATTCTGCAGGAAGCATCGCTGCGGGCACACCGACTGGCACGCGCGTCATCGCGTCAGGCGACCTTAGCAGATACCACCCGAAGCCATCGGGCATCTCACCGCCCTCGTAGACGAATGCCTCGAGCGCCCGCAAAGGCGTGGGTCGGGCGCGATTGGTCGTCAGGCGCAGCAGAGGTGATCCGCTTTCCATCGCGGCCTTATTGAATTCGACGGATCGTCCACGTAGCGTGATCATACGATATTCGCCCAGCGTTCGAATATGCGTCTGACCTCTGGGTCAGCCTCCATGCGGGAGATCAGACCCCTGAACACCGACATGTTGCGCGTACAGAAGGAGGAAAGTGGCTTCTTGCCAACGAAATCACCTTGGGTTGCATGATGGAATACCGGCTCTGCGCCACACCAAGGTTCGAAAGCGCACCAGGAACAACCTGGCACGCTGCCGGCGAAGGATTGTTCCAATGGATTGAGCAGCGCCTCACCGAGCATGATTTCGGCAAAGTTATTGTCATGCACGTTTCCGAGAGCGAAGGTCGTGTCGCCCATTTCAGCCAACATTCGGCTCTCGTCTGATGCATAGACAGTGCCATCGTAATTGTAGACTATCGCGCCGATTCCGATTCCCGCCGGGCTCATGAGGTCGACATAGCTGGTCTGTAATGGCGTCAACATCTTTTTGAGGACCATGGCTGCATAGTGCTCGATAAATTCGTGACCGGCCAAGTTAAGGTCGATGATGTAGTCCAGCCCCTCGAAATAAAAATTGAGCCACTTGCGCTGGTCATAGGCCGCATAGGTCTTCGTCTTGATAGCGAAGCCGTAAGGAGAAAGCGGACGGAGAAAGATGCCGCCGAAATCAAGGCGAATATATTCATCGATGATTTCCCGCGGCCGGGAGAGGCTCGCGGCCGTCGTTGTCATAAGAGCGCCAACATTATAGTGGCCTAGGGCGGTGCGCGCCCGCTTGATTCCGTCGATCGCCTTTTCATGCGAGTTTTTCCCGGGCCGTGGTCGGTTCCGGTTGTGGAGATCTGCCGGCCCATCAAGCGACGTCGACATCAAGATGCCGTGCTCGCGCGCGAAAGCCAATGTTTCCTCGTCGAGAACAGCCAGGTTCGTGGCGATAACGAAGGCCAGATTGCGCTGCGCTGTCGCGTTGCGGCGGAGCGCCTCTGCCACGATGAAACGGATCATCGGCATGTTCAAAAGGGATTCGCCACCTTGGAACTCGATCTTGATCGCGGGTGACGGGGATGCGAAGACAAGATCGAGCGCGCGCATCGCCGTCTCCTCGGTCATATCGAACTCGCGCTTATCATCGTTGGCGCGAGAGACCTGGCAGTAGGGACAGCTATGCTCGCACCGGAGCGTTGTCACGAAGATGTGCAGCCCGGTGAAGTTTGCCAAAGGGGCGAGTTTCGTCCTAACCTTGAGGGCAAGAAGGTCGACAGCAACATCAGTGTCAGCGTCGATCAGAAAGTGCCTCGACTTGAGATCAGTGTAAAGATCGTCATTAGCTGGCAGGCGACCAGATGCGAAGTCGAAGATTTCCTCGCGCGACATAGCCAGATATTCGCCGGCCATGTTGGTAGCAACATAGCGCTCGTCGTCGAGCGACGTGAAGCGCCATGGCAGCATGGTGTAGCCAGAGCTCGCTGAATCGTCGAACGCCGCTACATCGCGAAACTTAGCCATCTTGGAGACCGGTGCGGGAGAAGGCGAGACCGAGGATCGTATCGCGATAGGCCTCGGTCCGCTGCTCGATCGAGATTCGCAGGTCCTGGTCGACGACTTCACGTCGGAAATCGCGTTCTGCGGTGTCCATTGGCGATGCTTTATTGGCTGGCGACAATGTGCAGACGATATCATCGTCGGACACGGCGACCGACACATCATATTGCGCCATCAGGGAATAGGAGGCGCGCTTAACGGCCTCCATCGAAAAGGCGGCCCGCGACAGTAGCACTGTCCGGGCTCTACCGGTCACCGAGTCCATCAAGTAGTTCCGCGCCGAAGCGCGCCTCCTCAATATGCGCTGGAGGAATGCGAGCTGTGGCTCGAATGGGAACTGTGACTCGAATGAGAGCTATGGCTGCCGTGGCTGGCGAGCTGAACGGACGCGTCAGCCTTGGTGAGAACCAAATCCTGCGCGGCACCAGCCTGTTCGACAACCTTGGCGATGGAGGTGACGGTTTCAGGATGAACGACGGCCTGAGCCTGCGCGGTAGCCAACAGCGTGGCGACAGAGGCGGCGAAAGGCTTCAGAAATTTGCGGCGGTCCATTGTTTTCCCCCTGTAATGATGCGTCATACATGCCATCGACTTAATCGCGCAGTCAATGGGAATTTCTTATTAAAGCCCGGATTAACTTGCATTTGTTCCACGGTTAATTGGAAAATGACTTCCTATTCTGTGTGACCGTCGCTGAGAGAATTTCACATAGTGCAGTCCCGCGGCTGAGCCGCTCGAGAAAATGACCCGGCCGAGACGGCCGGGTCAGGTGAAGGAAACGGAGTCTCCTTCGGGTCGCAACATGGCTATGGCTAATGGAGCTCATCGCTCCTATCCGGGTTTTTCCCGGGGCCCAACACTAAAGTACGATCGCCTGAGGTTCCGTGGTTTCGGGCGCGGCAGGGGCATTGATCTTCACTGCAGACAGTAAGGCAGGCAGCTTCGTTGCGATGCCGCTCAACCCCTTCGCCTGCATCCCCACCAGTTCACCTGCCAGTTTGAGTTGACCGACGCGCTTGACCAACATGGGATTGCTGCCCACGCTTTTGACCGCTTCAGGGGCCTGCTTTGCCAGCACAAGGTTGCGCGCGACACCGATAGCGAGGTTTCCGACCGCCAGCGACAACATCTTCTTTTCCGCGGCAGAGCCCTTTTCGTAGCGTGCGCGCACATCGTCGGCCAGATGCTCATTATCGGCGATGGCGCTGAGGTTCGACGCGAATGTCGTCTTGGTCGCACCGATCTCCTTGATGTCCTGCATCCCGCTGATCGAAGCAATCTCTGCCTGGGCGCCTGCCTTGTCCTGCTTGAGCCCAAGCGCGTAGTTGAGCGCCACAGCCGAGATCATGACATTCTTGGTCGAACGGACGGCGTTGCCGAGGAAGGCTTCGGTATCAACGCTCTCGCCACTGCTCTCACTTCCGCCCAGGCCAAGGCCGCTCTTCAACTTGCCGATACCACCGAACTGCGCATGTACGGCCATAGGTACCGCGCACAGCAGCAGCGCACCTGCCCATTTGATGCTCATCTTGTTCAAGTCACTTCTCCTCATTCGTGGTAAATTGCGCTTCGACCGGAGGCTTGAGGGCCGCAGCGGCCTTGCTAGCCAGCGGCAGGGCCACAGTAGCGAAATCCTGTTCCAGTCGGGCGGCGCGCATCTCCGCCGCGCTGTCGGGTGTCATGGTTGTCGGGGTCATCTGCACCTGCATCGCACCGCCGCCGAGTTTTGTCGTGCCGTTGCGGAGCGTGTAGCCGATGACCAGCGGCCGCTGACCCTGCGCCGTTGCGCTCAGGGACAAGACCGGCGTGAAGCAATAATCGCTCCTGCGCGGCCGCGCGGCGGCCAGCTTTTCCCATCCCTTGAAGGAGGGTGCGAAGGGCGCCAGTTCCATGGGCAGGTCGGCGATGAAGGTCGGTCCAGCGAAGCTGCCGGTGAAGAGCGGTCCGGCGCCGATACGCCAGACCGCTGGCTGGGCGTCCCCACGCCAGTCCACGCTCGGCATCCCGCTCGCATCGCGGCATTGATCCACCGCCCGGCGCGTGCCGAGCGCCTGGCCCGCCGCATCGATTATGACCATGTCACCTGCCTTGAAGCGCAGTGGCTCCATGCCGATGTCGCTTGCCGCCAGTGTCTGCCCTGCCAGCGTCTGATCGACCCGGAGTTGGCCTACGGGCAGCCGTACATCCGCTACTGGGCCGACTTTGCCGATCCGGCGCAGCACGACAACCTGCTGCCCCAGGCTGAGCGCACCTCCCGGATCGGTGATGCTGAAGCCCTCACCATTGTGATTTACCGGCAACATGGCGGGAGACGAGCGCCATGCGGACACGGCATGCGCCGCCTTGGTAAGCGCATTGCGCACCACGGTGTCGCGCCGCTGATCGGCAGAAAAGCGGATACCGCGCGCGATCTGATCGACAATCTGATCGGCTGCATGAAAACTGGCGAGAACCCGGCCGGACGGATCGACAAGCTCGACAAAAACATGCGCCTCATGCTGCTCGATCATGACGCCGGGAACATTGCTAGGCATGGCGGAAGGCGCGAGCGCGTCAATGCTGATCCGCGCCACATAGTCCGGCAAACTGCGGCTTTCGTCTGACGTGGCGCCAGCATCGCCCATCGCGCGGGTGCGAAGGTCCATCATCGACGGATTGACCGGAACGGGAGCAAAATGTCCCGCCTTTCCCAAAGCGTCTTCGAAAATCTGGGTGAGATAGATGCGCGGATAGCCCGGCGGAATTGTCGCAACCACCGACAGCAGGCTCGGCCGCGCCAGCATGTCGACCGGCTGGGTCGCGGTGCGCGCTAGTTGCTGGCCTGTCCGGTAGGATCCAAGGACAGGCTTTACCACGGCATAGTCCGATCCGGCATGCAGGACTTCACCATCCTCACCGATGATGTCGCCGACGCGCAGGCCGGCGGAGCGGCCCTTGTCGATGATCCAGCGACCATCGTCCTCGGCCAGCACGGTCGCGCTTATCGGGTAGGGCTTCCACGCCGCTGCGGCCTGATCGACCAGTCTGACCAGTACGGCATCAATGTGGCCGGGTAGGTTTGCGGCTGCCTGTGCATCGACTTCACCCTCGGCATAGGTCGCGGCCGCGTCGTCAGATATGCTCTGCGTCGCCAGCACTTCGCCTGTCGCTATATTGCTGATGTCGAGCGTCAGGGTGACCGGCATATGGGTTTCGACCGACCCACCCTTGTGCACGCGCCAGATCGTCGCACGGCTGAGCCGCAGCGACGCCACCGCACTCCCGGCAAGCCGCGCCCGTGCCGTGGCGTCCGACGGCAGATGCGCGCCGAAGCGATCCTCGGCTCCGGGCATCCTTAGGGCGACAAGTTGGGTAAAACGCGCGGCAATCGCAGGCTGTAGTCGCTTGACCGCGTCGCACAGGGAAGGCGCGATCATCGCCGTATCGTCATCCGCCGTCCGGTCCGCTACCCGACCGCATGCAGACCCCTCCAGCCCGTAAAGCGCCGGCGAGGCCCAGATATGGAGAGCAGGCGACTGCGCGGCGGCGGGCGCCAGTCCCACCGCTGCCGGAACCAGAAGCAGTCCAGAATAGCAGATCCGGTTGCGGCTCACTGACCGCATCCCGCCAGGCACAGCAGCACGGAACGCCCGTTGACCGTCGATTGCATGCCGGCAAAGGCAGGGTTAGCGCGCAGCTTCTGGTAGAGCGCCAGCTGGAGCGGCGTAGACCCAGCATAGCGCACGGTGAAGCGCATCTCATTGCCCTGCTGCGACACGAAATTCTGCGCTTCAACGCCATTGGTCGCCTGCAGCGCGTCGAGAATGTCGGCCTGCATCGCCATATCGAGCCGGTTCGCACGCAGCACCAGCGCATAGTCCGCGCTCTGCCGACTATCGACCCCAGCGGCGGCGGCCGCCTGCGCGATTGTGCGCCAGCGCTTCTGCACCTGTGGGCCAACTGTATCCGCGACGGTCGTGACCAGCGTTTTCGTCAGCTTCGCCTCGCAATCGTCAAACCCGTCTCCGATCGCCGTGCCATTGGCGCTGCCGGAGCCGATTTCCTCGCTGTCAGCGGTGGCATAGGCGCTGGCTTCCAGCACGCCGCTGCATCGCACCCCTCCGCTGGGCGCGGCGCCCAGCTGGTTGACCGTGATGGTGCCTCCCATGAAGAAAGGCGCCTTGTCCCGGCTCAGCGATTGGAGGAATTGCTCATAATCCGGCCGCTGGCGCAGCGATTCAAATGACGGGATCGCTCCTCCGTAGAAGCGGGTAAGCGCGATGTCGGCGGTCGCGACTGCCACGCCATAATTGCGCAGCTGGCTGGTGAAGCCACTCAGCGCCGCGCGTGAGCCGCTGGTCTGGGCCGGGCGCTGATAGACGACATGCGAGCGGAATCGCTCATTGTCATGCACCTCCGCCTGGACATTCGACTTATCGATGAACGCGGCCGAATGGCTGCTCGCCGATGCGCTGCTGTTCGAATAGCCGCCCGCTACATTGCTGCGTGCGCGCCCGGCAGCAGAGCCATAGCCGTTGCTGACGCCGATCGCACTGGCAGCCGAGCCGCGATAGGCTCCGGCGCTGCGGTCGCTCGATGCCGAACGATCCTTTTCCGACGCGGCGACAACGGACTTGTCGCTGAAGGAGCCGCCAGTCTGGCGGTCATATTCGACCGTCACTTCGGCGGGCTTGCTGAAGTCGCGGCCCGGTCCCGTCTTCGGATCGATCATCACCATGATCCGCTGTTGGTCGCCGGAGGCACGTTGCGAATTGCTCTGGATGCCCTGATCGTCCAGCCGCTGGGCAAACCAGCCGCCGTCAATGTCGGCGGTCAGCTTCATGAAGAAGATATTGCCCTCGCGGCGCGGTTCTCGCGTCACGATCATCTCGGCGCCAATCTGGCCGGCGATGGAATCGATCTGCTGCTGGCCGACCTCGCCCATGCGCTGCTGACCGATCGTTCGCAGCAACATCTGCGTCACAATGGCGCGACGCGCCTCGCTTTCCGCAATGGTGCGCACGGATTCGATATCCTTACCGATTGGCGCGCGGCCTTCGCCGCTGGAGATCTCCGCAAGCGCGGCAGGCATGGAGAGAGCCAGCCCGGCACACGCGCCGAGCAGGAGACGCGACATATCGCGCATGGAAAATCCTTTCGAAGAATGATTATGATGTAAGGAGAGAGGCGGGAACGGTCAGAGATCGCCCTTGATGACCACATCCCCTGCGCGGATATAATCGTCGCTCACTTCGACCTCCGGCTGCTCATGCTTCTTCAAAGCTGGTGAAGCGACCGGACGAGCCCCGCTGGCATGCGCGGCAGGATTGGCGCGCTCTTCGATCGCGACGAAACGATCGCTATCACGGATAGCGCCGAAGGCGGGATCAGCAAGTGCCCGATCGGTATCTGCCAGCCCTGCGCGCACCGCACGGTCGAGCGCATCGAGCGCCGCGCCCTCATTGTCGGACAGCGCCTCGGCTCGCGCCAGCAGCAGCCAACTTTCGGCGTCCTCGGGCGAACTTTCCGTCAACTCTTTGGCCCGGCGAGCGGCCTCGCCAAAGTTTCTGGCGATGATGGCGGAGCGGATTGCAGCTTTCGAATCACCGGCTGGAGCCGATTGAACGGCTGGCTCCCCACCATCGCTGGTCTTTTCGCCACAGCCGCTCAGCATAGTCACCGTGCCGAGGCACAGCGCCATCATCGTCTTCAACCGCATTATGATCACCCCCTTACGGTCAGCGCCCCCTGCCGACCGTTCGCACCACATGCCCGGAACTGCTCCGGAGCACCATCCGGATTATTCCCGGATAACAGCCGCATATGTTGCCGCCCAGAGTAAAAGTTCCGTTACCGAAACTAAACATTCGAATGGGGCGACTCAGCCGCCCAGCGCGATTAACTGCGCCAACCCGTTCACGCCGGTTTTGGCCATGACCGAAGCACGATGATCCTCGACCGTCTTAGGGCTGAGGCCCAGCATGCCGGCAATCACCTTGTTGCTATGCCCCTGGATTAATAGTTCGAACACCTGCCGTTCGCGCGGCGAGAGTGCTGCGGTCCTGCTCATCTGTCGCCGGCGTTGGCGCGACCAGTCGACACCCTCGGCGACAGCGGCCAGCAGGCGCTCTTCGTCCAGTGGCTTTTCCAGATAATCGAGCCCGCCATAGCGTCGGACCGAATCCACTGCATTGGCCGTGGTCGGCCAGGCCGTCATGAAAATGATCGCGGTAGTAGGGTCGAGCGATCTTATCCGGTCGGCGAAGGCAAAACCGTCGAGATCCCCCATCTCGATCGGAACGCCGCCGATCGTTTCAAAAGCCTGCATATGACAGCGCAACAGAGTTTGGAGATCCTGATGCATGACATAGCGCGCGAACAAGAAGCGCGAATGCCCCAGCACCAGGCTGAACAGCCAGACGATCCGGCTGATGCCGGGTTCATCGGCAAAATCGACAACGAACCGGGCGAAGTCGACCTGCGCCTGTATACCAGGCGGCGTCTCGAACCGAACCTCGAAGGGCTTGGGGCCATTTTCTGGTCGGATCGCTGCTAGGAACCGCTTCACAGCGGTATAGGCACCCATATAGCCCAGCTCACGGATTTCACGCGTCAGGCGCGCTGCCGTCAGATCAGGAAAGGCCGTCACCCGCTCGCGTAGAAGTTCCAAATAGGGCGCCAGCTTGTTCGGCCGCCCCAATGCGCGTGGGCCATACACCGGACCTTCGACGCCCCGTTTGATATATTTGCGGATGGTCTTGGGATCGCGACCAGTGCGTCGGGCGATGGCGGATATCGATACGCCCTGCCGATGTAGCTCGAGGATCATCATCAATTCTCTAAGTCGGATCATCGGCCCCGTCTCCGCGTCTGCAAAGGAGATGAGGACGATGTCGGCTCATCTCATTCTGCCAGGGCTAGCCCCGGCAGAATGAGATGAAGGGGCCACCAACTAAGGAATTTTCAAAGCCCACTTTTGCGGAGAATTGCAGGACCGATGACACCAGCGTCTCCGACTGAACGACAGACCATCGGGGCTGACCGAACCTGAATGTGGCCAGTCGCAATGCGTCCTTTCGGTCCTCCGAACAGATTGACCAATGCGTCACGGGCTTGCTCCGCTGACGCTTGAGGACAAGGCTGATTAGGGCGGCATGTGCCATCGGCCTCTCGCGCAGCGATGCCGCTGATCCGAACTTTTGGACCCTCGGCACACCATACCGGTCCATCTCCGTCATATACGTGAGTGGGACGACACTGGAAAATCTTGCCAGAAGGCACAATCATCGCAGCGGCGGCAATCAATGATATCATAAAAAGGGGTTGTCCTCATCCGCATAGCGCTGCCCGATAAACTGGGTGTTTTGAGTGAAGGCATCTATGTCATGCTGAGCGAGATTGCGCAGGATTTCGTCGATCCGGCTCTGCATCTTGTCGAGGCTCTCATTCAGGATGAAGCTGGCTGATTTGCCGGTCTTGCGAAAGATCTCTGACCGGTGCAACGCCGGGATGTCGATGTAGCTTTTGACAAGCTTGGGCAGATGATGACTGCGCATTTGCTCGACATCGACGCGGGAGAAGCCGGGAATGGTTTCACGTTCCATCGCTGCCTCGACCTGTTGCAGACAAGCATGGATGCGGCGTATCCGGTCTTTGGCTGGGCCGGGTACGCGTTCATCTTCATAGTCGATGATCGCCGGCGGTAGCGGAGTGGCGGCGGCAGAAATGGCATTGGTCGGCTTCGTGGATGGGGAACTCTGGGCACCGAACAGGGCGCGGTTGAGCTTGTCAAAAATGCTCAATTCAGCCTCCAGCTCGCGTCTTGTTTCTCGCCATGACCTTCGTCCATCTTTCTTCAACCGCGCGTCATACGCCACCCATACTGCCCTACCAGCACGCTTATTGCGATACTGGTAGAGCAGCAACTGCAGGACGTACCATGCAGCAATCAGTCCAAAAAGGATTGCAAGGGCAGCGATCATGCGATGCTGAGAAGCGGATCCGTCCCGAGAGCGCGCTGCGATGCGCCTTCCGAGCGGGCGATATAGCCCTTGGCCTTTTCGGTTTCGGCCGAGAGGACATCGACCGTCTGCTTCATGTTCGACAGCGCCTTGATCTTGAATTCATCGACGGCGTCCATCGTCGCGTAGATGTTGGCAAAGGCCCTCTGAAGCGTTTCGACCTGAATGGTCGAGGAGGCCGCCTGCTCATGGATGCGTGCCGTGTTGGTCTTGAGCAGTTCGCTGGTGCTCTCGATCATGTTCGAGGTGGTCGTGTTGAGGGCCGTGATCTGATCCAGCACGAGCTTCTGGCTGGCGAGCGCGTGCGCTACCGTCACGGCGGTGCGCAGGGCTGCAATGGTCGTCGTTGACGCACGATCGACGCCCTTGATCAGCTCGATGTTGTTCTTCTTGATCAGGTCCATGGCGAGGTAACCCTGGACCGTGACGGCCATCTGGGTGAGGAGATCGGTGGTGCGCTGGCGAACGTAGAACAACGCCTGCTCGCGGATGGCCTTGGCTTTCGCTGGATCAACCGCGTCCAGTTCTGCCGCCTTGTCCTCGAGGCGGGTGTCGAGGGTCTTGGAGATATGGATCATCTGCTCCAGTTTCCCCATCATTTCCCACATTTTGCGACGCTCAGCTTCGATGGCGATGTTGTCCTGAAGCAAGCCATCCTTGCCTCGGGTCAAAGCCGTGAGAATGCCGTTGATGTGGCTTTGAGCAGACGCATATTTGTCGAAATAGGCCTTCAGCTTGCTGCCAAAGGGGATAATGCCGAACAGCTTGCGTGGCTGGAGCAGGCCGCCATCGCGCGACGGATCGAGCCCTTCGATGACATTGCGCAATTCGATCAGGGAGCTGCCGACGTCACCCTCACCGTCCATCGCCTTGGTTGGGCGATCGAGAAAGCGGTTGCTCTGGCTCGTGAGGGCAACGATCTCCTTCTGGCCGATGTTGGCCAGCTGGTTGACCTTGTTGCCGAAGTCCGGGCTGTTGGCGTCGAGCGATACCAGTTCGCCTACATATTGGTCCACCTTGACGTCGAGCTTGCTCTTAACGTCGGAATCAATCGGCACAAGGCCAGCAGCCTTTTCCGATGGGATAGCGGCTACGGGTTCCGGCGCTTTAAGGACAAGATCGTTCATGGTTACCCCCAAAATTCGTTCTGCATTCAGTAACTAGGCGATTTCTTGCGCGTGCTCCAGCCTATGCGACTCTGCTTTGCGCCTCTGTGACCGGTGTCGCGGTGCCATAGATTTGTGCCCGCTGAATGATCGTGCCGGCCCATCGTGAGTGCGTGGCAGGCTCGCACATGCTGCCATGGGCGCCGAAAACCGCCGGGGCGTCCTTTTCGAGGATCGCCCGAGCTTCGGCCATTTCTGCGCCGCTTGGACGGTACAGGCTCTGGATGGTTTCCATCTGCAAAGGATGAACCGCTGTCTTGGTCAGCAAGCCATGTTCGATGTCCTGTTCAACCTCAGCGCGGAGCAAATCGGTTGAGGAGAAATGCTCGAAAACGGGCGCTGCGACGCTGAAGCCGTAGGGCAGGAAGGTTCCAGCAATGTCGCGGATGACCGGCCCAAGCGGACCATCATAGGCGGTCCTCGTATTGGAGCGACGAACGCCTAGGATGTTGAGGATATCATTGCCGCCAATGCGAATAGCGGTGACACGGTCGGCATAGGGCAGCAGCTGGTCCCGCAGACGGCTGAGCGCCGTCCGGTCAAAGGCTTCCTCGCCCTCGATCGTAGGCATGAAGGCATGTTTTCCGTGGACGAGCACGGAAAGCCATTGGGGCAGGTTCTGAGTCGTGATCTTCGGGAGGACAAATCCCTGGATTGCTTCAATGCCCGGAAGGCGCAGCAAGCGGACCAGCATCTCGATATTGCGCGGACGCGCGAACACCAGAACAGGCGTTTCGCGCGCAGCAAATTGGGTCAGCGCTTCGGCAAAGCGCGCTTCAGCTTGCTCAACCTGATCCTCGCGAATGGCGTCCTCAAGGCAGATGACAATGGAACGAACCGAAGGGTTGGCTCCGTAGGCAGTGTCGAGGAGATTGTCCTTGATCGCGGGGACGTACAGGGTTGCCCCCAACTCAATTGCTTTCATTCCTGTTCCCCCTGCAGGCGCTTGATGATCGTCACGGCGCGGTAGTTTTTCAGGTCCATTTCTTCGACCACCAGGCCGACAGCTTCTGCCAAATGCCTGATATGCTGGACTTCAGGGTCATTGAGATCGCGGACGCAGACCCGATCAGGAACTCGGCGCAGGATCGCCCGGGTTGCTTCGGCGATGCCCGGCTTGATCCGGTTTACGTCGCTGATCTCACCTTCCACGGTGAACTTGCGGAGCAGGGCTTCGCGTCCGTCGCGTGCTGCTTTCGCTTCATTCAGCGACCATGGATTCCAAATTGCCTTCGGCATGGGCGCATTTTCGATGGCAGTGATGAAATCACGGCTGCTGTCGAATGGCGCGTGCTCTTCCTGGAAAAGGCAGGCGTGGAAATCGTCTGGACCCACGAAGTCATCGGTCAGGACAGAACGGCTGATGAGACCCGAGACGATGCCGTTCAGCAGGCCGCTCGGAATGACATAATCCTCGGTCGTGGCAGCCAGATCCGCGCAGCCGGCGGGATCGGCGATGACTGCAAGATAGGGCGAGAAGCCGAGCGATTCCTCAGCGAGCGAGCGCTCGAGCTCACCCTTGATCGCGCCCTTGCCGGTCCATCCGTCGAGGAAGATCGAGGTTTCCGTACCGTGACGAGCCTTGATGTAGCGAAGGGCATTGAGGTCGATGCCGCGACCGCGAATGATGCTGATCGAATAATGATGGGCATCAATGCCGATACGGACCAGAGCGCGCTTCAAAAGGACGCCGATGGGCGTCCCTGCCCGCGCCAGAGAAATGACGACACATTCCTTGGCGGTTTCCGGGCGCGCCGCGATCTTGCGCGCGAGGAACTCGATATGTGCCCGCAGCGACCCGCCATTACGGCGAAGCGCGTCGGCATAGAGCGTCATATAGCGCTCGTCCGGCACCTTTTCGGGTGACAGCATTTCAGAATAGTGGCGCGTGCCCGACTGGATCAGGCGCTCCTTCTCCTCGACATCGACATGCTGGATTGCGGCCGGCTTAAGCAGGATCTGGACGTCAGACGGATCGTAAGAGCCGGAGAACAGGGCGGGTTTTTCAGCGAGGATCGTGCTCATTAGCGGGTCCAATCATTGCCGCTGCGCACAGCGTTCCAGAACTGAGAATTGGTGGGGGCCATGGCAAAGTCACACAGGTCCATGAAGCCGACGTCCGAGGTGCTGTCGCCGACGCCGATGATCGGGGCGTCGGGCGCGATGGAGCGGACTTTCTCGATGAGGTAGGTGACCGCGTGCCGCTTGTTCAGCCACGAGGGCATGTAGGCGAGATTGTTGCCGTTCTTGTGGCGACGCCAGCCGAGCGGCGTAATCTCGGCATGAACCTCAGTCAGCTCATCCAGGACTTCGCCATCATCGATGTTGCTCTTGATGACGATGTAGAGTGGCAGGCCGTGCTCGGAGACGACCCAGTGACGGAACTGCTCTGCTTCAAGCGGTCGGGTCATCTCCCCGTATATCTCATGGATGCTGGGCTCTTTGGCGGCCGAGGCGATGAGGTGGCTGTGCCACTCTTCGTCGACCGACCCCCCTTCAAGGGTGATGCAGCCACCGTTGGAGCAGATCGCTGGCGCCTGCTCAATATCGACCCGGGCCATCACTTCGGTGCTGCGGGCGGTCACGGGGATGACCTTGCCGGCGCGAAACCAGCCGAGCAGGTTTTCCTGGCGCTTAGTGGCATAGCCCGACGGCGAACCATCGACGAGCGTGCTCATCAGGCGGAGGCCATCCGCCTTCTTGTCAGGGCACTTCCGGGCAGTTTGGAACAGGGTGTCATCCAGATCGGTGAACACAACAGGCGCGGTCATTCTTATTTTTCCTCCGCAGAGTGATATGCGCAAAGGACCATCTCAATCGGTATGTCCTTGCCAAGAGCGGCGACGGCCGCCTTCGCCTGGCGGATCTGTTCACCCGCAATCTCCGCAGTGATGATGATGCGGTCGGGCTGATGGCCCAGGATGTTATAAAGGTGGCAGGGGGCGCCGCTGCCGTAAGCATCGTCGAAATGCGATACGGTTTCCATGGCATGGCCCAGCAGCGCGGGCGTCCGGGTGATGCATTGGACGGCGGCGATCCCGCCCTTGGCTTCGATTTCCTCGGCGATGAGCAAGGCTTCATAGCTGTGTTCGCCGTCGCCAAGCACAAGGATGCGCTCTCCGGCCTTGGGTTCCACCGGCGCTCGGAAGGCGCACTCCGGGTCGAGAAGACCCGAACGGCTGCCCATGCCAGTGGCCGGCGCCGTGCCCACACCATTGCTTGTGCTGGCCAACTGGGGCGGCACCTGGTCCGGGTTCTTCTCCCAGTTCATCGCGCCCCGCAGGATCGCGTGCCCGGTGGTGGGAAGCGGCATGGCCGTGCAATAGGCCTGGCCGCTCCAGTCGGTGAGACAGCAGGTTTCGATGCGCTCAAGGTTCGGCAAGGCCGCCATCATTGCTTCCGCGCCGCCGATGAAGGTGTGGCCCGTGCTGCATTCGTCATCGATGATGACGAGGGTTCGGGCGGAACGCGCGAGCGCGATCAGCTGCTCATCCGCGATCTGGACGAGATGCGAGGTTGCATGGCTGTGCCCCTCTTCAAAGGTTGCGATGATCGTTGATCCGTCGACGCGCTGGCGGGAGGTCTGCAGGTAGAGAGCAGAGACATCAGGATTGTTGCGCCGATAGGCGGCAAACACGCCTTGCCCAAGAGCTGTCGCCGTCTCTGCCATGCCGAGGAAGGCGACCGGCTGGGGTAAGTCGGCGGGCAGCATAGCCCCCAGCTGATCCATGGAACCGCGCATGGCGGCCGGAGCCGCCGGCAGGTGGCGTCCGAGAACCTTCGAGACGATCAGGAACCCACGCTTAGGATTGGCGCGAGCTGCAAAGCCGCACAATTCGTCGATCGAAGCGTCGTTCTGAATTTTGAGAGTGAGAGTGCCGCTTTCAAGCGTCACGACGCGCGTGTCGTCGACCATGATCGTCATGGATCAGAAATTTCCTCTTTATCTGTGAACCCGATAGCCGGGTATGCCCTGCATATATTTGATCATGTCAGAGGCGTCTGGACCAGCAGTATTCCTCTGCTGTTGGTTTCTATTTTTGCCCCGAGATGCCGGAGCAGATTTTGAGGCTCAATCTCCGCTAGGGAGGCAAGATTGACCTCGCCCCATGCAGGCCGATCGACCGACAAGGTGGCCACATATTCGTCTCGTTCCTGCCCAATTGCCCCGCTTCTCTGCGTGTAGGCGGACAGGGCGACGGTATGGATAGGTTCAGCGACCGCCATAGAATGCCCTACGAGCCGCACCAGCAGCGAACAGACATGGTCGAGGTAAAGAGCTGCGCGCTCCTTCTGGGTCAGCTCTTTCGGGCGGAATGCCAGCTGTGTGAAGTCAGCCGACCATTTGACCGAGGGCATGTCCTCGATTTCCGGGAGGTCCACGTCGAGTAGTAGCCTGCCGCCGCTGAAGGAAATCGCGATATTGGTTTCGCGGGGCCATTCCAGCCAGCCGAGACGTTGCAGCAAAGCGTCTTCGATCGCAGCGAGATCGGGCCCCGCGTTCGCTTGAGCGGCCCGCCAAGCCATGAGCGCCGCCATGTGTTCCTCGCCAGAAGCAAATTGCTCGCGGCTTGGCTTTCCCGCGCTGGAGCCGGAGATCTGGCCCACGGTTTGGGGAATGTCGAGATGGATGGTCGTTAGAGAGGTGGCAGCGCCATTACGCGCATCGACATTTTCCTGAAGGAATTCGCGCAATTCGTCCTTCATGGTTCGCTTGATGAGCGGGATCAGTGCGGGGTCAATGGACTGGCCTTCCCCATCGAGAAACACCAGCTGATCCTCGACAATCCGAGCTACGAGGCCGTTGGGGATCTGAGGCTCCGGGGGCGTTGGCACGGCTGGTGGCCGACTTGGAATGGAGCTGCGGCTGGGCTTGTCGAGCCGCTCGCGATAGCTCAGCCCGGTTCCAGGGATGCCGACATTGCCATAAACACCGCGCTTACCCATCGTAATCGAGGCGCCGCGCGGCCCGATCGATAGCGAAGCACCAGAGCCGCTGAGGTTGAGCCGGACGCCCGGCAAGATTGAAATACGTTTGCTGAATCGAAAACCCACGAGACCCCCTCAGGCGCTGACGATGATGCTGACGACGCTGGCGCGCAGCCGGTTGACGACCTCCCGGCGATTATTCTCCGAATGGTGGCCAAGGGTTGGCGCGGTGAAGCCGGCGGCCGCGATCATTTCGAAAACAAAGCTGCTGCGGATGCCAAAGTTCACATTCTCTGAGATCGAACCGCGCTCGCGCATATTTCCATGGGCAAGGGACGCCGAGGTGACGCCGACCAGGTTCCCATATTCATCGACGATGGCGCCGCCAGAGGAGCCTGACCCGATGGGGGCGGTGAACTGGAAGCGGGAGATGTCGCCGTGGTTTCCGGTGAGGCCTGAGATGTTGCCGGTAGTCACCTTCAGATCAGCGCCCAGCACATCCATCAGGGGAAAGCCGGCAGCCATCACGCTTTCGCCGAGCCAGATAGGCGCACCGATACGCATGGGCAGAGGCTGGCCATTGGTTGAGCCTTCGAGCAGCGCCAAATCATGCTTGGGATCTACTGCGACCGGTCGGAGGAGATTTTGCGTCCGTCCCTGACGAAAGCTCTCTCCATCCTCGATGACATGGGCATTGGTGATCACGAGATCAGGCGCAACGATGATACCGCTGCCGGTGCCGATGACCTGTCCTGGGGCTGCGGACGGGCGATGCCGGTCGGGTTCAAACGGCGAAGTTTGGTCTGGCTCTTCCGTCCGCGCCCGCTTTTGCTGCCGGAAGGGCATGGTCACAGAGGCGAGATTGCGGGCGCGGAGATAGGCGTCGATGCCGAAGGTATAGCCTTCGTTCGAGACCTTCATCCGCCGAGTGCCGGCCTTCACGTAGATTTCAGAGAGGATGATGGCGGCGAGTTGGCCGTCTGGAGCCGGCAGCGCATATTGCTCGCCTGAAATCTCCATCTGGATGGGATAGCTCTGATTGACGAAGCCTCCTGACCGATCATCAACGATGTAGGCGATGATCTCGAACTGATCACCCAACGGAGCGAAGGAGGAGAGATACCAGCTCCCCTCCTGACCTTCCTCGAACGGCAGAACTGCGCCCTGCGAGTTGATCGCTGCGACGCCCAATCGCTCAGCATCGCGCCCCAGAATCCGGATGTGGCATTCTGGATTATTGTTAAGCTGGATGCGTTGACCAGGTTGCGGAGTGATCACCAGAGGCCCTCGTGCTTAGCTGACTTCAAGAACGGTGTTTGAGATGGCGATCTCAGTGTCGATCGAGCGACGGTCGATGCTGTCCGGGGTGAGACGGCTGGTCAGCAGTCCCGCCCAATCCGCAATGATGCGCGCGCCGACTTTCTCGCCATAGACAACGCCGCCGGCGGGACGGCTGTTGATCTCAAGCGCCTTCCAGCTACCGTCCTTGGCCTTGCGGAACTGGACATTCACAACGCCATGCAGGTTGAACAGCTCGATCAGCCGGGCGGCCGCGTCCTTCAGCGGATGCTCGGACTGGATACGCTGGCGGCCGTTCTCCTGTTTCGTGCGCGCGACTGCCTTCAGCAGCCGGCCGTGGTGCGCGAGAATGTCGAACGAGATCTCTGGGCCCGGCAGGAATTCCATCAGCACGAGTTCATCGATCGGGCCGTCCACCTCCTGCGCGCGCATGGCATCGAGGTAGAGGTCCACTCGGATCTTCCGCTCGTCTGGGTTGAGGAGATGGCTGGTCGGATTGACCTTGGTCAGATGCCAGAACCCGAGGCCATTGACGCCCTTGCGCGGCTTTACGCAGGGTTCGGCGTCCTCGCCATGGACTTCTGGAAAGGTGAAGATGCTGCTCTCCAACTGCCACGTGGTTTCGACGGGCGTGGTCAGCAGGTGGAAGGGTTCGTCGCGGATCGCCTCCGCGAAATCATATTTGTCCTCGAGAAGAGCGAGCGTCTCGATCGAACCTGGCAATTCCACCCGGCAGGGCAGGTCTGCTTGCGAGAGGGCTTTGCGGTACCGTGTCGGGATGAGGATATCGATGCCCCGGGCGATCACTATCTCCCGCGCCCATTCGACATATTGAGCCACCGGCAAATTGGGTTCGACCCAGGTCTCCGTCGGCCCCTCATAGGCCGGCATGCCTTCGCCCACGCTCGCGTAGACCTCCAGCGTCGGATCGACTGCGATCATGGCAGCCGAGATAGGAGCAAGGGAGAAGCCGCGATTGAACCAGATACGCATGGGAAAGTCCTAGAGGAGAGATGGTGCTTTTGTGGTTAAGACAGGCGGTCAGGGCATGATCCGTGCGGCACGCGCAGCCTTCAGCCAAGCTGGGAATTCGGATAGAATGCGGTCGTAAAGCTGATCGTCGCTGATGCGCGAGAGATCATCGACGCTGAAGAAGCCCGCATTGTCGACAACCCGGCCGTCGATGGTATCGAGCTTTCGCAAAACCCCGTAGTTCGCGTTGCCGACGCCCACGAACTGCCAGAAAATCGGGCGGTTCGAGATCCGCTGGAGTATCGCGATGATCTCTTTCGAGGTCGAACCGTCGATTCCGCCGTCGGTCAGGAAAATGATCACCAGCGGCTTGGTGCGGTGGCTCGGCTCGGCGTCCAGAATGGCATTCATAACCACTGGCTCATTATTGCCGTAGCCGATGGAGTCCCCGCCTTCCTTGACCGCGCCGCCGAAGAAGCCCTTCTTGCCGGTCTCGCGGGCGCCGATTTTCGCGCCGGGAGAAGGAAGTGTACGTGCGACGAAGCCTTCGAGGTTTTTTGCGGTCAGATCCTCGACCTGCTTGCAACGCGAGGCATAAAACCAGGTCGACATGGTGCCATCATCGTCTAGCCGCAGGGCTACTGGCGCGATGCGTTCCACCGTCTCCTGGACAGTGCCATTGCTGTAGAGTTTGGCCATGGAGCCGCTGCCATCGATGACGAACAGGACTTCGGCCTTCTCATGCTCGATCCCCAGCTTCTTGAGCGAGACGCCGACTTGCTGCTTGCGCAGATCGACCTTGCTCAGCGAGACAGGCGCGGATGGCGCGGCGGACGGAATGGGCGCCGGCGCAGGGGTGCTCGGTGCGGGGGATGAAGCAGATCCGTCATCGACCTCTCCGCCGAAGTGTGTGACCAAGGCCGCAAGACCACCGGCAAAGCCCTGCACGACAGCGCCGAGGCGCCAGGCACCATTATGGCGGTAGAGATCCAGCAGCATAACTGCTTTTTCGTCGCCGAGATGCGGCTTGGCGTCGACGGTCACAGCGTTGTTGATGGTCGCCTTCAACACGGTGGCTCGTTGCAGCGGGAGCGTGTCATGGGTCGCGGTGATCGTGATGCGGTCGATATGCCCCGGGACCTTCTCAGGATAGATCGAGAAGAGCGTCCCGCTGTCCAACCGGGACATAGTGATGGATTTGTCCGGGCTAGCGTTGTTGCTGAAGAGGACCGTATAGCGGTCGTCGGCAATCTTTTTCGCCGCGTCGAGTCCGAAGGCGGCAATGTCGATGTCGGCCGGATCATGGGCAACGATCACGTTGATGACATTGCTGTCAGTGAAATCCGCGATGGCACGCTTTTCGCCGGGGTTCATCAGGTTCAAGGCTCGATATCCTATGGACAAAAAAGACAGTTGAACCGCCGAAGGCAAGCCCCGGCGGTTCGAGAGGTAGCGGCTAGATGACCGGCCGCTTCATGGATATCAGCCGAGGTTAACGCCCATACCGCCGGCCAGGCCCGCCAGGCCCGATTCCCAGCCTTCGCCGATCGCCTTCACCTTGATCTCGCCCTGGGCGCTGCGATACAGCTCGACGAAGATCATGGCGGCGTTGGTGCTGCTGTCTTCCGACAGGTCGAAACGCGCGAGCTCCTTGCCATCGGCATCGTTGATGACGCGTGCGTAGGCGTTCGAGACCGAACCGAAATTCTGCTTGCGCTCGGCGCCTTCGTGGATGGTGACCGCGATCACGACCTTCTTCACGTCGGCCGGCAGTTTGGCGAAATCGATCTTGATGGTTTCGTCGTCGCCTTCGCCGTCACCGGTGCGGTTGTCGCCGCCATAGACGACCGAGCCGTCGGGCGAGGTTTTGTTGTTGTAGAACACGAAGTGCGCGTCCGAGATGACCTTGTCGGTTTCCCCGATGATGAAAGCCGAGGCGTCGAGGTCGAAGGCCTGGCCATCGGTCTTGCGCACGTCCCAGCCGAGGCCGACCGTGACGGAGGTGAGCCCCGGAGCCTCCTTGGAGAGCGAAACGTTGCCGCCTTTGACGAGAGAAACAGCCATTGAACACTCCTACTGGTGCTGTGTTTTTGAAAGGTGTGAAGTCAGGCAGGGGGCGCGGCTGCGCCCCCGGAACAGATCAGCCAACGTTGACGCCGTAATTGGTGGCAAGCGGACCCAGGCCGCCCTTGAAGCCCTGGCCGACGGCGCGGAATTTCCAGTCGGTGCCGTGACGATAGACTTCGCCGAGGATCATCGCGGTTTCGACCGAGGCGTCTTCCGACAGGTCGTAGCGGACAACTTCGTTGTTCGACTGCTGGTTGACCAGGCGGATGAACGCGTTCGAGACCTGGCCGAAGCTCTGCCCCTTGGCCTCGCCTTCGTGGATGGTGACGACGATCGCGACCTTGTCGACGTCGGCCGGCAGCTTCGACAGCGTGACCTTGATCTGCTCGTCGTCACCTTCGCCGGCACCGGTGCGGTTGTCGCCCTGATGCTCAACGCCGGCCACGACCTTGTTGTTGTAGAAGACGAAGTCGCTGTCGCTGCGGACCTTGCCGCTGGCGGCCAGCAGGAAGGCCGAGGCGTCGAGGTCGAAGTCCGAGCCGTCGGTGGCGCGCGCGTCCCAGCCCAGGCCGATCATGATTTCGTCGAGAGTTGGATCTTCCTTCGACAGGCTGACATTGCCACCCTTGGAAAGCGAAATTGCCATGTTTCAAACGTCCTTTCATTTTGGCGTTGGTGGTTCCGCGCGGCGCCCGCCCAGCAGCACGCGAGAGATGATCAAGCTACTTGCGCTTGAATTCGATTGCCCCCTTGCTGATGTCCCAGGTGCCATCCGCATGAAGGCGGGGCGCCCGTTCAGCAGCAACAAAGGCGCGGCCGCTCTTCCCATATGTCTCGACATGCTGGATCACGATCTCGCGATCGATATCGAGATGGGTGATGGCGACCCAGTAGGAGGTCCGGTTCGGATTGAGCAGTGGCACGGTGACCTCGCTGCCATCCTGGCCGTAGAAGATGAGCTTGGGACGATAGCTCTCGAAAGAGCCGGCGCCGTTGCTGACGGCGCTGTAAGCACCAAACAGGGCGTAGCGAAGCTCGTCCGGGCGATGCAGGACTATTTCTTCTTCACCAGCTACCTGAGAATCTCCCGACAGGCTGATGTAGGGCAGCGCGTGAGAGCGCCCCATGTCCTTCCAATACACCTTGCCGCAGGTCCCGTCCTTGAGGACGTAGAAGCAATAGAGGTCGAGGTCGCCCTCTCCCTTTCCACGTCCTTCCCATTTGAGCTTGGCGCGAATGCTGCCCGTGGCTTTCGACAGACTCACACGCTCATTTTTGGCGAGCGTGACCTTCTTGAGGGAGACAGCGCTCACTGGTGTTGACGGGGCGGAGACTGGCGTTGGCGCTTGTTCATTGGCGCCTTCGACGTCGACGCCGAAATTGATAGCAAGCGGGGCCAAACCGCCGTTGAAGCCCTGACCGACGGCCCGCACCTTGAGGGTGCCGTTGCGCTTATAGACTTCACAGATGATGAGAGCCTGCTCGGACATGCCGGCTAGTGGGATCTCGAAGCTGTTCGATCCCATCTGCATTTTGAGAGCACCAACGTCGGCGAGGCGGCGCGACTGATCGTGGCTTGTGTCCAGTGCCACGCAGAAAGCGATGGTCTCGATGGTCGCAGGCAGTGTGGCTGGGTTGATCTCGAAAACCGCTGCGCGCTGTTCCTGATAGATCGTGAGGTTTGCACCCGGGACGCTGCGCTGGCCATAGAAAACCATGCCAGCATCACCTTCGACCTTGCGCTCGCCGGTCAAAAGATAGGCTGAGACGTCCACCTCGGCTTTGCCGGGCGTGGCGTGCCAGCTGATTTCCACGATATTGCTATCGATCTCGGCGTTTGCGCCTTTTTGAAGCTGCATGGCTCTTGCGTTTGTCTGATGGTGATATGAAGGGGCGCCGTCGGGCGCCCCGTTGCTCGATCAGGCCGTCTGCGGACCAGGATTGCCGGTCGGCGAAGCAGCCGGGCTGGTCGGTTCGACCGTGTCGGCGCCTGCCGTATGCGCACCGACGATGACCTGGCCGGTGGGCAGGATCGCTTCGGCTTCACCACCCTCTTCATATTCATGTGGAAAGCGCTTGCGGTGGCGGACCGATGCCCAGAGCGAGAGCGCTAGAATGGCCGCGCCCAGCAGGCCGGTGACGACTTCCGGGGTTTCGATCCGGATGCTCAGAAGCATGATCATGCCCAAGGCGATGATCGCATAGAAGGCACCAGGCTCGAGGAAGCGGAATTCCGCCAGGTGGCCACCCTTCACCAGCGCGATGGTCATCGAGCGGACGAAGAAGGCGCCGATGCCGAGGCCCAGAGCAATCAGGATGATGTTGTTGGTGATGGCAAAGGCGCCGATCACGCCGTCGAAGGAGAAGGAAGCGTCCAGAACCTCAAGGTAGAGGAACGCGCCTGCGCCTGAACGAACGACCGCACCGGTCGCATCTTCTTCGCCGCCGACCAGGTCCCCGAACCATTGCACGAGGAAGTAGACCACAACACCGGCGAGGCCGGCAATCAGGAAGGTCTGCTGTTCATGACCGTGGACGAGGAAGGACAGGCCAGCAACGATCGCGACGGTCGCGATGTAGGGAGAATAAGGGATCTTGGCGAAAGCCGACAGCGGGCCTTCGATGAAGCCGAGCCAGTGATGCTCGCGCTCGTCGTCGAAGAAGAAGCTGAGGCCGACCAGCATCAGGAACGCGCCGCCAAAGCCAGAAATGCCGACATGGGCACCGGTGACGATCTGCTCGTAGAGTTCATGGTCGGTGACCGCGATGCGCGCGGCTTCCCACGGCCAGACGAAGGCCGAGAAGGAGACGATCAGGATCGGGAAAATGATGCGCATGCCGAAGACGGCGATGAGCATGCCCCAGGTGAGAAAGCGGCGGCGCCAAACCTCGTCCATGTCCTTGAGGACGGTCGCGTTGACAACCGCATTGTCGAGGCTGAGCGAGGTTTCCATAACGCCGAGCACCAGCGCAAGGAAAGCCATGGAAAGGGCGCCGCTGAGCAACCCGGACTCACTGTAACCGACCAAACCGGCTGCAATGAGGGCAAAGACGGTGAACGCCAATGACCCTGTGAAATTCTTCATTTATACCCCCCTGTGGGCTGGCTGGAACAGGTCAATCCTGCCGCAAAAATGTGAAACGATGAGGTGGCCGGCTCAATCCTTCGAGCCGGCTGTCCAGCGCAGGCGGATGCCGATGTCGTCGGCGAACTGCTTCTGGTCGCGATAATATTTCATATGGCGCTTCATCTGCAGGTTCCCCCCCACGTTATCGATGAGGGCGATACCGCAGAGACGGCGGTTATCATCCCCTTCATTCATCTGAACCTCGATCTCGGGCTGCCCTGGGATGTTCATCCGGACGATACCGTCGGTCTGGCGCCAGTTGGGGACGCCGTCGTAGATCAGAGCGAACACCCCGATGCGCTTGATCTGGTCGAAGAAGCGTCCGTTGACCCGGATCGTCTCGCCGGTTGCGACCGAGCCGGTGCGGTCATCGCCGGAGAGCTCAATCCAGGGCGCATAGTCAAACGAGCCGAAGCTCTCGCCGAGAGCCTGGATGCAACCCTTGAAGCCATCATGCATCTCGAACATGACGCCGAGGTCAAGGTCGACCTTCTTGGACCCGCCGCCGAAGAAGCCGCGCTTCGCTTCGCCCTGGTTCCAGTTCAGGTTAAGGATGATCTCGCCGAACGTCGAACCGGTCTTTTTGAGGCTGACCGACGGATTGGATTTCTCCAATGTGATCTTCTTCAACGAGACAGGCGCTGCCGGAGGCGGCGGAGGCGGAGGTGGAGGTGGAGGCGGCGCTGCGGGACGCGGGGGCGGCGGAGGCGCGGCCGGCGTCGGCGTGGGGGCAGGCGAAGGGGTTTCAGCGATTTCCCCGCCGAAATGCTCGATGAGAGCGGCCAGCCCTGCTGCAAAGCCGGCCGCCATCGTGCCAACCTTCCAGCCGGAGCTGTGGCGATAAAGCTCGATCAGCATCACGGCCTTTTCGGACGAGAGATGCTCTGCGACGTTGAACATCGCCTTGGAACCGTCAATCGTGACAGTGAGCGGCCTAGATTCAGCGACCGGGCGTGTATCATGGGTCGCGGTAAATACGATCCGATCCATGGCCGCTGGCAGTTGGTCGAGGTCGATGTTGAAGACGGCACTGTCGGATGTCGGAATGAGCGTGACTGCTCCCTCCGGCGTACGCGTGTTGGAGAAGAGAACGACATAGCGGTCGTCCCCAATCTTTTTTTCCTTGTTGAGGCCGAAGGCTGCGATATCGACACCTTCGAGGCCAAAATCCACCTTGATCGTCAGACGATTGCCGACGCCAAGATCAGACAGGCCGCGCTTTTCCCCCCGCTGCAGCTGCATGCGTTACTCCAGAATGAAGGCGGGGAGCTTTTTTCTCCCCGCCAAAAGGCATTAGATGTGGCGAGCGGCTTCCGCCGTCAGGTCATGAGCCGTGCGGCCGGTTGCCCGGGCGCCGATGGCCTTGAACGTCCAATCGCCACCATTGCGCGTGACGCTCGCAAGAACCAGGCCGGTGTGCGGGCCGGAGTCGGAGATGTCGAAGCGCGCCAGTTCCGTGCCGTTCGAGTTCACGACGCGGCCATAGGCGTTCTGGATCTTATCGAAGGTCTGGCCCCGGAAGGAGTTCACGGTCAGCACCAGCGTTTCGACCAGATCTGGCAGCCGGGTCAGATCGATGGCGATCGATTCATCGTCACCGTCGCCCTCGCCGGTGAGGTTGTCGCCGCTGTGTCGGACCGAACCGTCTTTGCTGTTGAGCTGGCCGAAATAGACGATGTCGAGCGGCTTGCCGCTGCCGTCGAAGAGAATGCAGGAAGCGTCAAGATCGATGCTTTCCGGCTGGCCGCCACCGAACAGCTTGCCCATGAAACCGCTGCCGCTGGTGGCAACATCCCAGCCGACGCCCAAAGTAATACCTGTCAGGGTACTGCCGGCTTGCTTCTGAAGGCTGACGCTCGAGTTCTTCCGCAGGGTTACCGTCATCGTTATACTTTCCTCGTGCTAATTTTTGTAGAAATCGCCAATCTTTGCCGCGCAAGGCGACTGCCCTCCGTCCGAAGGGCCGCAGGATTGCCAGAACAGCTTAAAAATTCACGAATTCCCCCTTGCAATGCATCTTAATCTTTAAATGAACATGGGGAAGCCCCTATGAAAATTTCGATGGTCTCGCTCTCTCAGTCGAATGCATGGTGCAATCCGGAAAATTTCCGGGATGAAAATGCCGGTTAGCTGGTTCTTGGCTGGAAGTGATTACCGCCATAGGCAGAGCAGACTTCATCGGGAGGGCAAATGAAAAAGCTACACTCAACTGCTATTTTGCTGGTGTGCATGGGCGGGCTTCCCGCGTGCGGATCCTCGTCAGACGAGCGAGAGGCCGTGCGTGCAGCGAATGAGACAGTGCTCGCGGAAGCTGCGGCTGATGAGGCGCTGAATCATGCAGACGCCGCGCTTGGCAAAATGGACAAGCCGGGAGCCGTTGCCCCCAGAGAGCCAACTACGCTGTCACGTAAGGATCAAGTCCGTGCCTGCAAAGCTGGGATCGCTATTCTGATGGGGAAAAGCCCGTCCATTATGAAGGCTTCTGCGGACGGAGATATTGTACACAATCAGTATAAGCGTCCGGATGACGGGAAGCTGTGGAAGCAGGACTGTCGGATTGTAGGGAATAGGATTCACTGGCGCGGCGTGGACTCCTTTGCTGGATCAGGCACTGGAAGGTGGCGTGATGGTCCAGAGGACGAAATCCTCACATTCTCGTTTGAGGGCAACAAGGTGCGAGTGATCGAGGCATATTCAGATGGTTCAAAGACTGAAGAAGTTTACACCATCAAGAGTTAGGCCATACGTAGCACTGCAGGTCCGGTTTAGACAGGCTTGAATTGCTTTGCTAAGGCGGTGAATATCATGATCGGCTGCATAGATGATGCGGCCGATCATCCATTCGACGGGTGGCGGATATCGGCTCACTTGACCCAGTCATAGGTTGCGCCTGAACATGGCTCAGCAATCGAGCAGATAGGGATCGTGACCACAACCTCGCTCGCCGGGCGCCGCCGCCGGCCGGAGCCGGATGGCGAGAGCAACGGCAACTCCAGTGTGAAGCCGTAGCCCCTGCAAGATACAATGCAACCGAGTGAAGCTTCGGCCCAGGCAGATCAGCTTCGGTCCCGCCACTTTCCAGATCGCCGAACAGTTCCTCAATGACCAGTTTTGGGCGCAATACGGTGGTGATGATAAAGGTGGCGAATGTCTGCTTCCTTGGATGAACGTCCGAAAGTTGACTGTCGCGAATGTCCCAACGCCGGTCAAAAAGCCGCGCGCCGATTGGCCTCAGGCGCTCCCGATATGCCAACCCGATCGCCTCAAAACGTCCTAACCGATGATAAGCTGGGGAACTGCCGATAACGGGTTTCGGTTGTCGTGGTCAGGAGATGACCATGAAAGTCGATTTCGGTGCATTTGATGGCGTCATGGCGGGCAAGGTGCCGCCGGCATTTCTTGAGAGTCATGTTGTAAGCGAGACTGACCGGCTGACCGACGTCATCCTCTGCCCGCCGCTTCATTTGACGCCCGTGCCCTGCTGCGCCGTCACCCGTGAGGCCCTGGCTGCCGGCTTTAAGACCGATGCCGCTGAGGCTCTGCGGCAGCATAACATGCTTGTAGAGGCGCTAGAGCGGCATCGCGTGCGCTGTCATAGCCTCGCCCCACTTCGCGATCTGCCGGACATGTGCTTCACCCGCGACATCGGTGTCGCGACGCCATGGGGCATGACCGCCCTCAATCCAGCCATGCCGCACCGCCGAGGCGAAGTCGATGCGCTGCTGGAAACCTGTGCTGAGTGGAATATACCTGTGCGGCAGATCACGCGTGGCACGATCGAAGGCGGGGACGTCTGCGTTGTGCGAGAGGGTCTCCTCATAGTGGGTATGTCGGGCGAACGCAGTTGCGCCGCGGGGGCGGAAGAGTTCGCGGCGCCGTTTCGGGCTGCGGGTTGGGATGTGCTGCTATGCCCCTTTCATGCCGACCATCTGCACCTCGACACTATTTTCTGCATGGTAGAAAAGGACGAGGCGATCGGCTGCCTGGAGCTGCTGGACCCGACGTTCGTCGAGGCTCTATATGAGCGCGGTATCAAAATCATCCCCATGCCCACGGCGCTCTCGTCCTCGCTCGGCTGTAACATCCTTTCGCTAGGCGGGCGCCGAATCCTCACAAGCGCCACCGATACGGTTGTCACGACCGCGCTGCGCAAGGCGGGCTACGCTGTGGACGAGATCGACATTTCTCAGTTCGCTGCGTGCGGGGGAGGCATACACTGCCTCACTCAGCCGCTGCGCCGCATCCCAGCCTGATGCCTGTTCATTTACAAAAGAGGAGTAACGATGAGCCAGACAATCGAAGCGCGCTTCGCCACCCGCGCCGAAGCTGAAAACGCGGTTGAACTGCTGGTGCAGACTCACGGAATCGAGCGCAGCGACATTTTTGTCGCCGCTGATGGACCCGAAAACAGTGTCGGGGAGGAGATTAGTGGCGGAGACGCAGCCGCACCGCTGGAAGAGGAACGAGACGATGCTGCTTTGCATTCGCCCGTCCTCGTTTCGATTGACGTGAACGACGAAGCGCAGCTGGAGCTGATCAAACAGATTCTGGTAGAGGCAGGAGCTGATTAGGAAGCCCTTCTTCCCAAAACCGGAATGCAGGAACGCTTGATGAACGACATTGGCGGCGAGCCCTATGCCTATTTCCATGGGAGCAAGGCTCTGCTCGGCGAGCTTTTTCGGCCAAGGCTCCAGCCCAATGGCCGCGCCGTACTGGTCATCCACGAAGCGGACGGAATTGGTGGCAATGTCCGGCGCCATTGCCGCAAACTGGCCAATCTCGGATATACTGCTCTCGCAGCCGACATGCACGGAAATGGCGAGCCGTTAGAAGGCGAGGCGATGCGCGATGCGCTGGATGCGTTTCGCAGCAATCCTGATCTTGTGCGCGGACGAGTGAGGGCGGGTTTTGACGCGCTTCTGTCCGCGACCGGGGTCAATCCTGCCGCCAGTGCCGCGATCGGCTTTTGCTTCGGCGGATTTGCCGCTCTGGAATTGGCGCGGTCTGGTGCCGAGATAGCAGCGGTCGCCAGCTTCCACGGCCTGCTGACCACGGCTCGACCGGCGCAAGCTGGTGAGGTGAAGGCGCGCATAGCGGTGTTTACCGGCGCGCGAGATCCGCTCGTACCTCACGAAGATGTTGCGGCGTTCCAGAGGGAGATGATGCAGGCACAGGCGCATTGGCAGATCACGACCTATGGCGACGCCTGGCATAGCTTCACCAACGAGGATGTCGATCGGCTGGGCGACGCGCGCATGGCCTATGACGCTACCGCACATGGGCTGTCCTGGCGCGCGCTGATCGATTTTCTCGACCTCAACCTTGCCTCTCAGAGTGTCGTTTAGGTTCCAGAAGCGCCCCCTTCCATAATTGGCCCCTGCCATGCAATTCCCAGGCGCTGTCGTCCACCGCCGTGCATATCGAATGCCGGGCAAACCCATGATATGAATGCTATTCGCCGCAGCTTCCATCGTCTCGCCTCATTACGACCATCTCGACGGCGCGCCTGAAATGCCGGCAGACCCGCTCCTCGCTCATCCCGAAACGCCGGGCGATCTGCGAGACGCTCATTTTCTGACTGACCACCAGGGCGAGAATGCCGCGTGTGAGGGCATCCATCCGCGCCACCGCCTCGTTGATACCCGGATCCCTCTCGCCCGCCGCTTTACGGGGCGGCTGGCCCTCTTCGAGCGCCGCCGTTGCCAAGTAGCGTTCGATACGCGCGGCGCAGATGTCATCAGCGACGCGGTCACGCATCCGCGTCACGAACCTCGCGAGACAGCTGCTTACATTATGATGTTGGGCCATGGGGGAAGACTCCTTTCAGGATGGCAGCCAGCCAATCTGGCGACCTCCACCCACCACCTCCCCCCTTCCCTTCTGAGGACCTGAGGGATGGCGACCACGGCTGTTCAGGGTCGCCATGTTCCACATGATGCCCCTTCCCGCGCCCCATTTGTTCTTATTAAAGCATCCGTTCTTGCGGCAGCGATCGCAGCTCGAAGGGCCGGGATCGGCGCAGCCGAGGCCGGCCGGTGCGGCGGCACGCCGCTCCGGCAAGAGCGCGGTGTTCGCGCAGCGAGCAGCCGCCCTCCCCCCTTTCTTCTCTTCCAGCCTGCCTGCGCAAAAACGTCACAAAGCGCGCTCTTTGGGGTTGCGTTCACCCTTCATTCCGGCAAATTGGTCGCGCTTCCCGTGAAAGCCGGGAAGCGGGGCGTCGAAACTCCTTGGAAACCAGCTCGGTCACAGTTTCACTGGGGCCGGGTGGCATGCGCGCATGTCCAGCCGGCAACGGTAAAGGCGCATGCGCCTGCGGTTTCCACAGGTTTCGAACATCCGGCTCACGGCCGTCGCCCCGAGATGGACATAGGTGCGACAGATGAGCCATGGCAGAAGCGAGGATCGCGTACGCGGTCCCGTCAGACACACGGATTCCGAAGCCGAACCCTTTCGCTTTCCGGAATTCTACAACAGGGAGAAGCCTCGCCTCATGCGCTTCTTCACGCGCCAGCTCGGTAACCAGGCCGACGCAGATGAACTGGCCCAGGAGGCTTTTACACGCTTCGTGCGCGCAGCGCCCGCCCAGGCGCTGGAAAGCCCTCAAGCCTATCTGACGCGCATCGCAACCAATTTGCTACGCGATTTCATCGCGCGCGGCTCGACGCTTCTATCGCGCCGCTCGACATTGCTCGATGACGATCTCGACCTCATTGCCGCCAGCGATACGCATCGCGAGACGCAGGCACGTCAGGACCTCACCCGCTGGAAGCTGATCCTCGACCAGCTCAAGCCCGACACGCTCGACATCTTCCTGCGGAACCGCGTCGAAGGGCAGACCTATGTCGAGATCGCCAAGGAGCTGGATGTGCCGCTCTGGGTGGTTCAAAAGCATATGCTAAGGGCCATCAAGCATGTGGTTGCCCACCGCGAGGCCAATGATGACTGACACTGGCGCTGCCCGAGCGGCGCGCGACAATCAGGAGGCGATGGAGTGGGCAATGCTCATCCTCGCTGATCACCATGCCGTTCCCGATCCCACCGCCCTCGACAGGCTGGGGGAGCATCAGGCTGACTTTTCAGCCTGGGTGGCGGCAGATCCGTCCCGCGAGGCCCGCTATCTCGACGCCGTTCGCGAAATGCTTGAGGCAGGCGGCGCCGCTGCAGAGCTCCGCATGCGTTCACGCCGGCTGCATGCGCCCAAGAACAAGCGAAGCTTCCGACCGTTTGTGCCCCTTGCCGCATCGCTCGCGCTCGTGCTCGTCGTGGGAAGTATCTGGTGGCGATCGCAAGATGACGCGCCAAGGTTGATCGCGCAAAGCGAAGCCCGCACGCCGATCGAGACCCGGGTGGGAGAAAAGCGTACCGAGCGGCTAAGCGACGGCACATCGGTGCTTCTCGACACCGACACGCTTCTTCTCGTGGAGATTACCGCCACAAATCGCAATGTGGCAATCAAGCGCGGACGGGCGCGGTTCAGCGTCACGCGGGACGCTCAAAGACCATTCGTCGTCAGTGCCGCAGGCACGACCGTGGCGAGCCAGGGCGGCAGTTTCGATATAACTTTGAGAAATGGTGTCCGCGTCAATCCCATCGACACCCCCGTCATGGTAGCCTTTACGCATTCGATCCCGGCCGATCAGGCGACGCCGCTTCAGCTCCAGCCCGGGCAGCTGCTCAAGCTGAAGACTAGACTCGCCACCGAGATTTCTGTCATCCCTGTGCCTCTATCCGAACAACAATGGGTGAGCGGTGTGAAGAGCTTCGACAATGTTCCCATCAGCGAGATCATCGCCGAAGCCAACAGCTATAGCGAGACCAAGATTGAACTGGCGACGCCGGCGCTCGGCAATCGCGAGATATTCGCCGATATCGACATTCGCGACATCGAGCGTGTCGCGCAGGGGCTGGCCAGCTTTCTTGATGCCACCATCGACCGATCGAAACCCAATAAGCTGATTTTGACCGAGAAGAAATAATTCGGCCAATCGGCTTTAGAAAAACAGATTCCCGTCTTCCCTATTGAACCTCAAAAAAGAGGCAGCATGAAATAGGGGCACATAATGGGAATCGTAAAGATTGCGCTGATGACCAGCGCTGCACTTTGCATGGGCGCTATTTGCAGTCAGGCACATGCGCAGGACGCGCAAAAGACTTACAACCTGCCTGAACAGGATCTTGCCACAGCCTTGCGAAGCGTCGCGCGCGGCAGCGATTACCAGCTCGTCGCCGACCCCAAGAGCCTCAAGGGCGCGCGCGCCCCATCGCTAGCCGGCGCCTACACGGTCGAAGAAGCCGTGGCCGCCCTCCTCGCGCCGTCGGGCCTCACTGCCGAGATCAGGGATCGTACGATAACCCTGCGGGGGCGAGAGGCACCGTCGCGCGAGGAGGTAACCGGCGCGACGGATGTGCTGTTTTCAGTTACAGGCACACGCATCAGGGGAGCGAAGCCGACAGCCCCTGTCCTTTCATCCTCGCGCGAGAAGATCGCTGAGCTTGGATATAGCGATCTGGGTTCTTTCGCGCGCAGCATCCCGCAGAATTTTTCCGGCGGTCAGAACCCGGGTGTCATCTCCAGTGTCCAGACCGGTTCGGAAAATGTGAACTCGTCTTCCGCGCTCAATCTGCGCGGCCTTGGCCCTGACACGACCCTGACGCTCTTGAACGGTCACCGGCTCGCCTATGACGCTGCCAGCCAGGGCGTGGATATCTCCGCAATCCCACTTGCAGCCATCGATAGGATCGAAGTTGTCGCTGATGGCTCCTCGGCACTTTACGGCTCAGATGCCGTAGGGGGTGTCGCCAACATCATCCTGCGGCGGGAATATGACGGACTGCTCACCAGCGTTCGCCTCGGGGCCGCGACAGAGGGCGGCAACTTCCAGCAGCAATATAGTGCAGTGTCGGGCGCCCATTGGTCGGGCGGCGGGATGATGTTGGCCGGCGATTTCAGCCAGGCTTCCGATATCACAGCCGCGCAGCGTGATCTGACAGCCAATATGGAACCCGGAACGACGCTGTTGCCATCGCAGCGCCAGATCAGTGCGATCCTGGCCGGGCATCAACGCCTGGGGGACGGGGCAGAGTTTGAAATAGACGCTCATTATAATAATCACCGGTCACGCGCTGCGCTGCCCTTCAGCGCCACCGCGCCAGTCACGACCGGTGGAAATCTGACACGCTCGGCTGTCGAGAGCTATTCCGTCAGCCCCTCGGTCACCTTTCATCTACCAGCCGACTGGGATGTGACAGCGAGAGCTACACGAGCCGTCAGCGATACACAGATTGATGGTTCCATCTTTTCAGGAGGAGTGCGTTTTGCCGAGAACCTCATTCGCTATAAAAATGATCTATGGTCGGCTGAAATCAGCGGCGACGGTCCGCTCTTCGCCTTTCCGGGCGGCGATGTCCGCCTCGCGCTTGGTGCTGGTCTTCGATCCAATGGCCTCGCGGCTTCGGTCCGCAGCGTCCGCGCCGCTGGCACCTTCAATCTGGTAAACTATCTCGATTCCCAAACGGCGATCTATGGTTTTGGGGAAGTCGTCGTGCCGCTGGTGTCAGATCGGAATGCTTTACTGCTCATCCAGAAACTCCAGCTGTCCGGGGCCCTACGCTATGAGCGCTATGACCATCTTGGCGGGCTAGCCACACCAAAAATCGGTATCCTGTACCAGCCAGTCGATGCGCTCATGTTCAAGGGCAGCTGGGGCAAGTCCTTCAAGGCGCCCACGCTCAGCCAGCGCAACACCGTGCAACAGGGCTATACCCTCGCTTCGAGCGAATTCACGCCTAGTCCCGCGACAGCCGGAGCCGTCCTTGTTCTCGCCGGCGGCAGCCGAAACCTCGCCCCCGAGCGGGCGACGACGTTGACCCTTACTGCCGAATTTGCGCCGAGAGCAGTCGAGGGGCTCAGCCTGCAGGCAAGCTATTTCCATGTCCGCTACAAGGGGCGGGTCGTCAGCCCGATCGCCGACGACTATCAATCTTTCCGCAGTGAATATGCAGACCTCGTCCTGCTCAATCCGAGCCTCACCGAGGTTTTGGCCGCCACCACCGACCTGCCGCTTGGCGTCAGCAATCAGACCGATGGCCCGTATGACCCGGCCGGCATTGTCGCAATCGTCCACAACCAGCTACAAAATGCTGCTCGGCAGAAAATCCAGGGCGTTGACGTCACGGCTTCCTACGCCTTCCGCAACGGCGCCAATGCGTTCAGTGTCGAGACGAACGCCAGCTATCTCAAGAGCGACCAACGCTTGTCAGCGAGCCAGCCCAGCATCGAGAGGGCTGGCACAATTTTCAACCCACCGCATTGGCGCGCGCGAACAAGCGCGGGCTGGCAACGGGGCAATATCGGGCTGACAGCGAGCTATAACTATATCGGCGGCACGACCGACGGAAGAACAACGCAGGTCTACAAGGTCGACAGTTTCCAATCGGTCGACCTCAGCGCCAATATCAAGTTCGACGGACCCGGGCTTCTCGGGGGCTGGTCGTTCCTTCTGTCAGCGCAGAATTTGTTCAATGAAATGCCTTCGCTCATCCGAACCTCTGGGGCGAACAGCCCGCCATATGACGCGACCAACTATTCAAGCGTCGGCCGCTTCGTCAGCCTAACGATTTCCAAGGCCTGGTAATGCTCCCGCTCCTTGCCCTAGCGCTGGCAGCAGCGGCGAGCAGTCCGACCCCTGCGTCGGATTGCAAGGCCGCGCTACAAATCAAAAGCCCAGGTCCAAGCCATTCACTTTCGGCCGGCGATCTCATTGAAACCCTGAACATGGGATCCATCCCCGATCTTGATGTAGATCCCATGTTTTCAGTCTCTCCCGATGGACAGGCCATTGCCGTCAGCGTTGCGAGAGCCAACATCGCCAGCAATGATTTTTGTTCGGGCATTTATGTCATCGCGCTGGGGAGCAGTCCGCGCCTTATCGACAGCGGCGCTGGCGCAGCCTTCTGGCGTTTTGACGATTATTACGGGATGACGGGGTTCCCGAGCGGCTTTCCCAAGGTCATCACACCCCGCTGGTCGCCCGATGGTAAACATCTTGCCTATCTCAAATATGTCGATGGCCGCCTCCAACTCTGGAGTTGGGACGGAAGTAGGAGCAAAATGACGGCGACATTCGACGATGATATCGTCGATTTCCGGTTCGACGGCGGTGGGTTATCGGTCATCGCGAAAGTACGGGACGACGCAAGCGCCAGCGATGCGCTCGATCAAGAGAGCTTGTCAGGATATCATTTTGATGAACGCTGGTTTCCTTACGGAAGAAACCGGCCGTTTCCGCGGGGGCCGGCCCATTACAGTTTTGTATCAATCAACATCTTAACTGGTGAACATCGCCTGGCCGCGCCCACACAGGCGCTGATCTTCTCAGCGTCCGACGCTCCATCCCGAGCACATCGAAAAGCGGCGACGCTGGCAGTCGACGTCGATGGCGTCAGCCGCCTCGCCCTTACAGATGGGACAGCGCAAATAATCTGCGCCGACAGTCGCTGCACGGATGTCGAGGGACAACCATGGATGGCCGGCGACGCTATCCGTTATGTCCGGCGTGAAGGCTGGGGCCGAAGCCTGACGGGAATTTATGAATGGCAACCGGCTCGCAAATCCGTTCGCAAAATCATGCAGACATCGAACCTGCTTATGAATTGTGGCGCTCTTGGCACGGACATTATCTGTGCCCGGGAGCAATCGGTAGCACCGAGATATCTCGATCGGATTGATCCCGAAAGCGGTCGGTCGCAGGTGATTTTCAATCCCAATCCCGAATTCGGCTCTCTCGCTCTCGGGCATGCGGAGCGGCTGCAATGGAAAAATGATCGCGATCTCGAATGCTATGGCGACCTCGTTTATCCACCAGATTACCGGGTCGGGCAGCGCTATCCTTTGATAGTCGTCCAATATCAAAGCCGAGGGTTTCTGCGCGGCGGTACGGGAGACGAATATCCTATCCAGTTGCTTGCGAAGGCCGGATATCTGGTTCTCTCGATCCAGCGGCCACCCGCGCCACTGCGCGATCAAAAGATCGACCCACATGAACGAGAGCGGCGCCAGCTCGACGGCTTCATGGAACGGCGCAGCATCCTGTCAGCCATCGAGACGAAGGTTCAGCAGCTCATTAGCGCCGGCCTCGTCGATCCAGCACGCATCGGCATCACAGGCCTGAGTGATGGCGTATCGACCGTGCAATTCGCTGCTCTTCACAGCACGCTTTTCAAAGCGGCTGCGATCAGCAGTTGCTGCTGGGAAGGGTCGCAAACCTGGCTCCTTGGGCCTGCTATTCAGGCGGAATATGAAAAGCTGGGCTGGCCCGCCTCCCCTTCCGACAATCCGTCCCTTTGGGAGGGCCTATCCTGGGCGCGAAATGCAAATCGCATTCCCTTCCCGGTCCTGGCCCAGATGTCGGACGATGAATATCTTTCAGGCCTCGAAGCCCTCACAGCCCTTCGCCGCGCCGGCAAGCCCGTGGATCTTTATGTCTTCCCGGATGAGCATCATGTGAAACGACAACCTGCTCATAGGGTTGCGATCTATCGACGGGCTATCGACTGGTTCAATTTCTGGTTGCTCGACAAGTTGCCTGTTGGGGGAAGCCAAGCAGCCCAAGAGGCTGAGCGGTGGCAACAGATGCGAAGAAGCTGGAATCAGAGAGAGGCAAAACCGGGTGGATGACCCTGACCATTCGGGATTGCTTGCCAGCGCGTAATCCACGCCTCCATGTCGAGAAGCGCCATGAGGCGGACATAGTGACGATCAATGGCCGGCCCATGGACAAGCGCCTCGTCCAAGGCTGACCGACTGACAAGCCGGTGACGAACAAGTTCACCATCCATCAGCCGCTCGCGTATCTCGTCGAGGCGCTGGTTGACCAGGTCTACCGCGAAGCTGCTCGGACTTCCTTTGCGCCGACGGTCGCGGATGAGTGGCGGGAGAAGGTCGGCGTAGGCCCGACGCGCTATGGCCCGATTTCTCCCGCCCTCTATCATCTTCCAGGTCGGGATGGCCAAAGCCAACTCGACAATCGGTTGCGACATGAGCGGATCGATCATGGGCAAACCGAAGCCACGCAGATAGCCTTCGACATGGTTTTGAACGCGCAGGAGGAGCGCGATATGGCCCAGTTTTCCGGGCCGTGTGAGTGGTGCCTTCTCTAGCCAATCGTGCTGCGGCGGGTCTGCTTGCAACGCCTCAGCGGCGTCCGCCTCCATCAAATCAATGTCGAGATGCCATCGATAGGGCCGACGCATAGTGCGAGCGGCTTTGACGATCTGGCGACATACCTCCCATCGAGGGACCTGGGTCACCCTCCCGATATCGGCTATCGACTGAGCGGTTTCACGGTGGAAACCTCTGGCTTTCCACGCGTCGAAAAATGGCCGAACAGAACTACTATTGTAAAAGACGTTATCGCCGCCATTTCCGGTAAAGACGGCGTCTGCGCCAGCCTCGCCAACCGCGCGTAACAAGGCCGAATGATAGGCGAGTTCGTGAACGAATCCGATCGGCTTTGGGAATTGTTCTGCCACTGATCTGGACATATCCACATCCGCCAGATCATAAGTGGCCTCTATAAGGTTCATACCCGATGCCTGCGCCATTACGCGGGCATAGTCCCGCTCATCGCCATCACGGCTCAGGGTCGAAATCGTCACGCTGCTCGCACGCCTGCCTACTCTGGAAAGCGCCGCCGCGACGATCGAGGAATCGAGCCCTCCTGATAATGTGAGGATGGGAGCCAGCGAGGTAGATGCCCAGGACGCAACGCAATGATCAACTGTGCGGCGCAGGCGCTCGGCAACCTCCTCGCTATCCCAGAAAAGCGGCTCGGAAACAAAATCCCAAGGGTTCCAGAACTGCCACGCCCGAGCTTCTCGCTCGACCAGTTCCACCGCAGTACCAGGAAGCAATTCCGTAACGCCATCGAGTGCCGTCCTGGCCTGTGGCAGGTCCTTGGCGCCCAGATAGCGTGGAATTTCCGCCCAACTCACCGACGGTCGAACCAGACCTGCTTCGACGAGAAGCATGATGTCTGACGAGATTGCCCATCCTCTTGGAAGCATCGTGAAATAACTTGGCAGCGCGCCGCCGGGGGAACGCGCGACCAGCATCCTATTCTCAGGCGTGAGCAAGGCAACATAGCCGCCCCAATAGCGCTCAGCTAAAGTCGCGACTGGATCACCATGGAGCATATCATCGGGAAAGATCCTGTCGCTCGGCAATATGCGCGCGGCAGGACCATGGCGCGGAAACACCGGGCCGATCACCGCGCCTCGGTCGGCCGGGAGCGTGAGCAATTGCGCGGCACAGCCGGTCAAAAGCGCGCAGCTTTTTCCGGGTAGAACGCTTTGGAACCCGGAGGCCGCTAGGAATTCGGAGGAGAGCCTCTCAAGCGGCGCACCGCTATAATCAATGATTGCGAGGTAGCGTTCCAGCATCTCAGATCGCCAGGATCGGCTCAAACGCCGAAATATTCTCGAGGCGGTCGTTTAAGACCGTATCACCTGCCTGAACCCAGCAATGGGCGGAAAAGGGCGATGCGCTGACGCCCAGGATCAGTTTGGCTGGCAACCGCGCCGACAAAGCCATGTCCATGAAGGCGATCGAATTGGTCAGACAGTGGGTATTGCGGGGACGCAGCGGCGCGGAGGCCGCAAAGGCGCCCACAATTGGTCCCCACTCGCGCAAATCAGGACAATTCCAACCGACGACACCGAGTCCTCGCGACCGATCGGCAATCCCAGATACGATCCTGTCAAAGCGGCGTAACCGCAGGTCCAGCATCGCCCTGAACTGGGCAAGAATGAACAACAAGCTCCTGCCGCTCAGGCGATGGCCGAACTCAGCCAAGACCTCCCGGCGAGCCGGCGGGATCACAGCCTGCTGACTAAATGGTTCACATTCATCTGCCATGACGAGAATCTGACCACGCAGCAAGGGCTCGATCCCGGGACCGTCCTCCTTGTCTTCAAGATATCTCCTGAAAGCTGCATCCCATTCCGGCCGCAGGCCGAAATAGCGATCAGCCGCGACGTCCAGGAAGATCGTTCTTCCGCCAGTGACGCAGAAGGCCAGGCCATTCCTCAGCTTGTACCGCATGGGTCCGCCCCTCTTTCGAAGACGCGATTACGGCGCGCGCCCTTCAAAAGGACGCGCGCCTCATCGATCAGTCGTCAGCGATGCCCATCTGGTTCAGCTGACCACCGGTGAGGTCGAGGACGCCACGGATGGCGCCCTGGGTTTCGACGGAAGCGGCACCCAGATCGACGATATCTTCGTCATGTTCGATATTGGACATGTTCATCTCCATCATTGCGCCGCAGGAATTTGCGGCAACGCTGATGGTATGAAAGAAAAGCCATATATCCGATCATATATGCTCTCATTTTGAGAGCATATATGATCGCCGTCATAATCGAATGAAATATGGCAACGCCTTGGCAGGCAGCGAAGCGAGGCTTTCAAGGCTTTTCAGGATTTACCTCATTCGTGTCGCCGCTGAAGAAATTTGATCAGCTCGTAACAAACGTCGACGGTGATATTGCCACATAGCGATCCGTGTTGCGTTTCTGTTTCCCGAACGGGTTACATTCCATAGCGTCGCGAGTTCCTCGCCTTGCCTACCGATAGGGCCTTCGTGCAGTCGGAGAATAGCGAGCCGCTCGCCCGCCTGTACGATCGCATCTAAATGTTCGGGGTTAGGGGAGCAGGATGCCAGCAGCGAAAAAAACTCCGCGGTCGCATAAGCCAAAGCCAGGCCGTGCGCTGATCTGTTGACGACGAAAGCAGGTGGCGAACCCATTTCCTCCAGTCGAACCATCACCTTCACGATCGTCCGGACAAGGTCGGCATGGTAGCTGTAGAGATGGTAAACGTTACGCTTGGTGATTTCCGGCAAAGCAAACCCACCGCCGCCCTGCGTTTCAACGAGACGCTCGCCCACCAGCCGATTGAGTGCATCTCGCACAGGAGACGTACTCGTCCCAAATTCGTCGGCGAGCGACTGGACGGTCAGCGGCAAGCCGGGCGTGAATTTGCCGGCCATGATCAGCTTCTTTATCTCGCGGTGAATGCGATCGGCGGTGAAGGCGTCGGGCGACATAAGTCCGCTCTACCTTGCCGAGCCGGCGCCGCCCGGCCCCTTGTGTCCATTACCGGCCTGAAGGAATGTCTTGAGGCTGAGATTTGAGATGAATTCGACCAGCAGCGTTTCCAGCTTCTGCATGTCGTCGAGAAAGAAATGGCGAGGAAAGTGCATGTTATGCTCCAGAAACAGCATTGGAATGATAAGGTGCGCTGAGGAGAGCCCAAGGGCATGAGCGCAAGCGATATGATCATCGACACGGGACTTCGGGTTGCCCGCCTCGATTTCACGAAGCCACCGCACGCCGATCCCGACATCGGCAGCAAGTTGCTTTTGCGTAATGCGATGGCGTTTGCGCCGTTCTTCTATGCGGCGACCTGAGATCGTCTTGACCTCGGCCAGTATCGACGCCCCCTCTTCAAAGGCGCCGCCTTGAGATGAGATCATCAGGGCCTCCCTGATCGCGTCTCAAAGCTCCCATGCACATTCCGACTCGATCAGGGTCGTGTGAAATGTGCCGTGGGTCAAATTTTTTGACTCCCATTTTGAGAGTGAGCGAGATTTACCTATCCTGCGTGATTCAGCAGGAAAATCAGGCGCGCGGCCTCAACTTCAGGTGCAACAGATATTATGACGGAACGACGCCAGGAGACCCAACCAAAATGAGGTCAATATTCACGCGTGCAGGAAGTTTAATGGGCGTACGCGTGGTGAGTGCGGCGCGCGTTTCAGGCGGCGACCTCAGCAACGTGTTGCGTCTCAGCCTTGCGGACGGACGATCGATAATCGCCAAGCGCGGACCGCTGGTGGAAGAGGAAGCCATCATGCTTGCCGCTATTCATGCAACGCAGGCCCCGGTCCCGTCGGTATTGGCAGTCGAGAAGGGACTGATGCTCCTTGAGGATTTGCCTGGCTCGGGCCAGATCGCGCGCTCCTGGGCGCAGCTGGCCGAAGTCCTCGATCATCTTCACCGACCCACTCGGCAGCAATCGGGCTGGGACAGGGATCATGGTTTCGGGCCGGTCGCCATCCCCAACGGCAGAACTGATAATTGGGTCGAATTCTGGGCGGAGAGGCGCCTGTGCTGCCATCTTCCCCATATCGAGCCACATCTGGCGGATAGGGTCAGTCGGCTCGCCGACCGCCTGGCCGACCATATCCCAACTGGGCCTCAGGTTGCGCTGCTCC
Organism: Sphingobium sp. VMM; assembly: GCF_056790315.1. Classification (NCBI taxonomy): domain Bacteria; kingdom Pseudomonadati; phylum Pseudomonadota; class Alphaproteobacteria; order Sphingomonadales; family Sphingobiaceae; genus Sphingobium; species Sphingobium sp. VMM. The sequence goes on along the minus strand of NZ_JBXGSI010000001.1, from coordinate 80,034 downwards.
ATGGAGATCTCTGGGGCGGGAATATCCTTATAGAGAAAGATCGGGTCTCGGGGCTGATCGATCCGGCTTGCTATTTTGGTGACCGCGAGGTCGACCTCGCGATGCTCAGCCTGTTCGATCAACCCCCGGCAGCTTTTTACGATGCCTGCGGCCTTGAACAGGGATGGCAAGAGCGACAGCCCGTCTATCGGCTCTGGCCGCTCCTGGTCCATGTTCGCCTCTTTGGTGGGGCCTATCATCAACAGGCCAGCGCCTGCCTGGATATGCTCGGCCTTTAGAAAATCGCGCTTTATTCGGGCTTACCCGCCAGGATTATCCGCGCAGAACGGAGATAATGGGCAAGTTCGGCATCGTTCGCCATGAGCCGATCGGCGAGATCCTTCATGTCGGCGGCATCGGAATCAGGGCGGAACGGACCGTCAGGCTGCTGTTCAATCACAGCGATGCTCAGGCACAGTGCTTTCTTTACCAGGTGAAGATCGCGGTCGGTGATCTGTGCCATTGCCAGTTCCCCCAAAAGGTCCGCGCTGCGCTATGCGCCGGAACGATCGGTGATGCCACCGACTGTCGATGAACAACATCCCGGCTCAACCGGGCGTCTCAGGGCTCGGTGGCGCGAACGCCGTCCCGATGCGGCGATAGGCTCGCTCAATTTCGCTGTCTTCACTTGCGGACATGAGCGCGATGGCGGTCATGAAAAGCCGGGCGGCCGTGACGGAGGGCCCGCCACCCGGTGCAATCTCGATGTGGTCGAGCATCTTTGCCGCTGCTTGGGCGAGACAGGGCGAAGCACCGACAAAATGTTCGATCCGTCCGGCCAGGCGGTTCACTACCGGGGCGCAAAGCTCATCGGACAGTTCCGGACCTTCTAGCGCCTCGAGGAGCAGCGTGGCGACGGTCAGCGTGGTTCCATAAGGAATGAACCGCCTGGCAATGCGTGCCAACCGGGAATGGCATTCGAGAAACGTGTCGGTCCCCTCCTCCGATAGATGCAGCCGGTAGGTCCGAGACTTGGGTGTCACCATCGATAGCCTTTCTGATTCGCAAAATCCGCTTGTCTCCTGACGACCGAATTCGATTTTGAAGCTGTCCATGCGCATAAAAGCGGCACTGAAATGCCGATTTCGGCACCTCAGTGCCGCTTACGGCATCTCAGTGCCCTCCCCATTGCCGAGTGTGCAGCATTGGATGCATCGCTTGTCCCACCCGATCAGAGGTCGAGACGCCGCTCGAAGAGAACGCAACGACTCAGCCCAGACCGGACCGCAAGGCCAGAGCGCGAATGCGCCCGGCAATAGGGAGACCTATCCAATGTCAGCGTCACGCCTGGCTATCATGGCCGGATTGCTCACACTCGTCCTCGCTCCGGGTTCTGCGTCCGCAGCCCGGAAGATACGCCCCATTGGGCCGCCGCTGGCTCCACAAAAACTGGCGATTGCCCAAATCGGCGCCGATTTCTTCATCGGCGAGCCTCGCACTGCGTTGCCTGCAGAGGAAACCATGGATCTGGGAAGCACGGTGAGGATCGATCAGCGCCTCCTCTTGAGGAAAACACGTCCGGACGCAGGAAGCGATCAATGACCCGGCATCTCGACAGACCGAGCCTGATTGCAGCGGTTCTGATGCTCGGCATCGCAGCACCAGCGCTCAGTCAGGGGCCAGTCGACCCGGACCTTTCCCAAGTCGCAAAATCTGCAGAGGCCCAGCTGCGCCAAAGCTTCGCCAATCTTCAGTTCGAGGATTTTGCGCCATCTCCCATCCATGGCCCGCTTTTCCAGGCCAGCGCCGGCGGCCGCATCCTCTATTACGCGCCGGAAAGCGATCATCTCCTGTTCGCGACCATCTACGACAAGAATGGCGTCAACCTCACGGCCCTGTCCCAGGATGCCGCGGCTCGAGCCAAACTCAAGACCCTTGATCAAAGCCAGGCGCTCCTGATCGGACCGCCCGGCGCCCCAATGGTGATCGAGTTTACCGACCCCGACTGCCCCTATTGCCGCGCGCTCGATCGCTTCTGGGCTACCAAGGCGGCCGAAGGCAAACCGGTGCGCCGCCAGATCTACTTCGTGTCCGGCATCCATCCAGAGGCAGCCTCGAAGGCCGAGCATATTCTCTGCGCGAAGGACCGCGAGGCAGCGTTCCGCGCGACCTATGCCGGTGAGCCACCAAAGCCCCTCAACCGGTGCACAGATGGCGCCGCCCAGGTTCAGGCCCATCGCCAAGCGGTCAAATCCATGGGCATATCGGGCACGCCGACGCTTATTCTCGATGGGCAACTCATATCCGGCTTCCAACAGGCCGAGATTGAAGCCTGGCTCGCCAAGCAGCGGCCGTCAGCTAAGCCGCCGACCTGACCCTAATTCTGGCGGGCCTCAAGGCTGCATGGCAGCCCAAGGCCTCGAGATGCCGACGACGGCGCCCGATCTTCGAGGAGCCACCCAGCCTGTCGTCGGCCGACAGCGAACACCCAGTCGGTGCCGGCAGGCATGTCTTGGGGCGGCTCCTCTCGTTTCTGGAGACCTAAACAAATGATCAAGCTTGCACATCTGCCGCGCCTGCGCCGCCCGTCTTTTTCGTCGGCCGATGCCGTGGGAACATTCGTCGCTGCCCTCGCCCTCGCATCGGCCGCCCACGCTTTCCAGGCACCGACCGCGGGCGACCTTGGCTACGACATTTACGATATCGTGGTGAACCAGGGCGTGAAGGGACCGCTGGGCTTTGTGGGCGGTGTCGCCGCCTTCCTGTTCGGCGTCTCGCGTCTCTTCTCGAATATCATGATCGGCATTCCCACGATCGTGGCCGCCGTCTGCCTCATCCGCGCGGACTCCATCCTCCAGACCTTCGGCATGATCGTCTGAAGAACCGGCCAAAAGACCAGCGCGGGGCTTCATCGGCCCCGCGCCGGGCGGAGAGCGAACCGCGCTCTTCGTAACCCTCACATCTGTTCAGATGTGGGTGAAGCAAGGGAGAAGGACGTGGACGAGAGACTTCCACAATTTCTGCACAAGCCGGTCCAGATCCTCTGGTTCGACGCGCAGGAGTTCATCCTCGTGGTCTCCACCATCTTCGTCGCCGTCATCGTCGGCGGGCTGGTGGGCTGGTCGCTCCTCGGCGTCCTTCTCCTTTTCATTCCCTGGAAGCGGACGAAGCCCCGCGGTTTCGTGCCCCATCTGGCCTGGCGCTGGGGGTTGCTCCGCCTCCCCCATTATCCCGGGCCAACCCAGACCCGCTTTTGCGAGTGAGGCATATCATGTTTCGTCAGAAATCACCCCAGGAGGCGCCCGACCCGCTGCTCGGCAAACCGGCAAGCTTCGGCATTCACCGCTACCTCCAGGGATCGTCCAATCTGTTCGAGGAGAACAGGCTGCTCAAATTCTCGATTGTCGGCTTGTTCGGCGTGACCGCAGTGCTGGGCATTACGCTCTACTCGACGTCCCAGAACCAACGCACGATCGTCATTCCCTTCGGCGCCGGCGGCGATCTCTACGTGACCGGCGGCAAGCCATCTTCTGCCTATCTGCGCGCCATGACGCGCAATATCGTCGCGCTCTCGGGTACCTATTCTGCTCTGTCTGCCGACCGGCAGTTTCAGGAGCTGCTCAGCATCGTCCACCCGACCGCCTATAATGGCCTGCGGGACAGCCTGAATGGCGTGCTCGATGAGCTCGCCAACAATCCCACGCTCTCGATCGCCACCTATATTCGGCCCGATCAGCCCGTCACCTGGACCGATCGCCAGATCATCGTGCCGGTCGAGAAGGTCCGCGTCATCGGCGGCGTCATCCGCAAATTCCGGGGAAACTTGCGCATCCGATACACGATCGATGCCGGTCGCTTCTGGATCCTGTCTCTCACCGAGGAGAAATTCGATGCCGAGCTTGGGTAACCGAGCGCGCGCGCCTCGCGCCGCCCTGCCACTTTTGCCTCTCATCGCCTTAGCGTCGCCGGGACAGGCGCAATCGATCCAGGCATTGCCCGATCAGACCAGTATGATCCGGCTCTCGAACCGGGACGTCAATCATCTCATCTGTCAGGGCGGGGAGATAGAGGATGTCAAATTCTCCGCCGAGAAGGGCCTCGCGGTCGAGAAAGGCGGCGGTGACGCCTGGGTCAAATTCCTTGTCCGCGAAAGCGACGACAGCGGCCAGATCACCCGTAGCTATGTGACGACGCCGTCCGAGTTCTTCGTCACCTGTAACGGGGCAATCTACCCGCTCTACGCCGAGCCCTCCGAAATCCCGGCGCAGACGATCATACTGGTGCCCGGCGCCCGGCAGCGCGCCCGTGCCAATGAGGATCTGCTCGCCCCGCTTGCGCAGGAAGATCGTGCGGTCTCGATCACCCTGTCCCTTTTACAGGATCGGGTGCCGGCCAGCTTCACCGAGGTGGCGACCGCCAGCCGGCAAATCACCCTCCCCGCCGCACCCGCGCTGCACATCACCGAACACCGCCGCGTCACCGTCGAGGGCGCAGGCCTCAACGCATCGGAATATCGGGTCGACGCCATAAGCGACATGGAGGTCGACGAGCGCCTCTTCCTCGATACAGCGCTTGGCGCCCGCATCTTCAGCGCGACGCTTGATAGGCTCTCTCTCCGCACCGGGGAGACCGCTCGCCTCATAATCCTGCGCCGGGGAGACGGGCTATGAGCGATGAGCGACAGGATATGCCCCAAAGCCCAGACGAACCCGGTTCGCCCGCGCAGGGCAGCGGCGCCAGGGGCCATTCGCGGCCGAACCGCCCGTCGTCGGCAACGAGTGACATGGGCAACAGCGTCCTTCACCTGCGCGGCCCGGCCCTTCTCGATCTGAAGGAACGCTGGGCGACGCTCAGCCCCCACCAGCAATTGCGCGCACGCCAGGCCGCCATCGGTGTGCTGGTCGCCCTCTTTGGCTATGGCCTCTACTCGGCCTCGAACAGCGCGGAGAAGGTCACGCCCCAGGCGCCGGCGGCTTCGAAGCTCGACATGGGCGCGGGCCTTCGTGGCGACAGTCTTGAAACGAAGGTGCGCGGCGACCTCAAGAAAATCCTCGATGGGCAGAACCTGCTTGGCGACAGAGTCACGGCGATCGAGGAGGGCCGGATAGGCACCGCCGGTCCAGCATCGAGCGACGCACCAGACGACGACCTCCCAAACGCCATGCCAAGCGACATCCCGGCCTTTCCGCCCAGCCCTTCCCAAAGCGAACTTGAACGCGCTGACGGGAGCCTGCCTGCACCGCCCATGCCTAGCGCGCCGGCAGCGCCACCTGCCCCGCCGGTCGAGCGCCAGGTCGGCGCGATAGGTGCCGCGACCAGCGCAATCGTCGCGGAAGGATCCGCTGCTCCAAATGGCGCTAAAAAAAAGACCAGGACGATCTATTTGCCGCCTGGTTTCATGAAGGCGCGCCTATTGACCGGGATCGACGCGCTCGCCAGCCGGGACGCGACGAGCAATCCCGAGCCCCTCATCGCCCGCGTCCAGGCGCCCGTCGTGCTGCCCAATGATGTGAAGGCCAACCTTGCTGGATGCTTTGTCATCGGCAATGCCACGGGCAGCCTTGCCAAGGAACGGGTCGAGGTCCAGCTCATCTCGCTCTCCTGCGTGGACTTTGACGAACGCTCGGTCATCGATCAGCCGATCAAGGGCTTCTTCGTCGATACCGACGGCAAGAAGGGACTGTCGGGCAAGGTCGTTACCCGCGCCGGCGCTGCGCTCGCCCGCACCTTCATCGCCGGCACCATCGCCGGGGTCAGCCAGAGCGTCGAGAATACGTTTGGCAACACCTCGACCTCGGCGCTCGGCACCGTCCGATCCCTGGACGCGGGCGATGCGCTCAAGACCGGCATTGCAGGCGGCCTGTCCAAATCTTCCGACAAGCTCACCGACTTCTACCTCGATCTCGCGCGCCAGGCCGGCCCGATCGTGGAGGTCGGCGCCGCCAAGGATGTGGTGGTCGTGATCCAGGAGGGGCTGGCTCTGGAAATCAAACCCACCACGGCCACCAAATTCTGATGCCCACTTGTCGCCCCCAGGGAGAGTATCCCATGCCCACCCAGCACCCTCGCAACGCGGCACGACTGTCCAGCGCCGCTCTGCTCCTCCTGCTTGGCATCTTGCCAGGCTGCGCGGCGATCGGCTCGGCCATGTCGCCCTATCCTGAGAAGTTCAGCTGCAAGAACAGCGATCATGGCCAGTGCATCCATCCTGAGAAGGCCTATGCCGACGCCGTGGCCGGACGGGCATCGAAATCCGATCCCAAGGTCACGAATGGCAGCCGGGCCGACGAAACTCTCGGGCGCACCGGTGCGCAACGGAGCAGCCGAAATGCCGCCGCGGATGGCTATGTCGGCTACCGCAGCAGCGTCTATCGCGAACTTCAGGGCCTCGTCGAGGCGCCGGTCACGCCTATGCTCCGGCCCGGCCGCACGGTCCGCACGCTGATCCTGCCTTATGCCGATCGCGAGCGGCCCGACCGGCTCTACATGCCGCGCTACGTCTATTCGATCCTCGACAAGCCGCAGTGGGTGGTCGGCGACTATCTCGTCAATCCGACCGAACCGGCCGCGCGCGCGCCGATCCTTGAACAGACCAAGGCCAGGCCCACGCTGCCCGATAGCGATATCCCGGCGCCGCCACAGGAGCAGGATCAATGAGGGGGCTCGGCACACGCCATGGCGGCGGCATGACCATCAAGCGGCTGCAACAAAGCGTGTCGCGCGACGCTTATTCAGACTTTTTGCCCATGGTGAGCTGGGTCGAGGAAGAGGAAGCCTTCCTCACCATCGACGATGGCTGGGGTCAGGCCTGGGAGCTGGTGCCGTCGGCCTATCTCTTCGCCCATGTGCATCAGGCGCTGCTCGGCCTTCTCAACATCCAGTTCGGCACCGGCACCGTGGTCCAGCTCCACTGCTTTGCCGATCCGCTGATCGACCAGGCGCTCGATGCCTATCTCGATCTTAAATCCCGGCCCGATCCACTCGTCCAGGCATCGGCCCGGCGCACGGCACAATATCTGCGCCATGGAACCGAAGGACTCCCAGCCCTTCATGGCATTCCCGTCCGTAACTTCCGCGTGCTGCTCGCAATCAAATCGCGCACCCCGCTGGGCGCGGACCTGCGCCGCCAGATCGAGGAGCAGCTCTCCAAGCTCGGGATCGTGCGCATGGCGCCTGAAGCGCTAGTGAGTTTCTATCGCCGCATCTTCAACGGCGCCTTCGATCCGGCTCCGGGCGTCTTTGCCACGGGCGCCCCTGACCATCCCGCGCGCCCGGTGCGCAAACAGATCATCGATGCAGGCCCGGACCTGCTGTTCGATGGCCCGGAGCTTTATTTTGGCAATCAGGTGGCTCGCTGCCTGACGCCCAAATCACCAGCTCGCCGGGTTACGGCCGAGCGCTGCAACCGGCTGCTCGGAGGCATGCGCGGCGCGGCCGAGGATAGCGACCAGATTGGCGGCCCCTTCCTCTATACGCTCAACATCCTCTTCGATCACTCGGCTTTCGAGATCCACAAGCGCGCGCAGATCCTTTCCGCGCAAAAGGCGGCCGGAAGCTTTGCCGTCGAGGTCGGAAAGCAGATCGAGGAGATTGGCTGGGTGCTCGATGAAGCGGGCAACAGCCGCTTCGTCTCGGTCATCCCAACCGTCTGGGTCTTCGGCCGCGACAGCGCACAGGCCCGTGAAATGGCCGCCCGCGCCAAGCGCCTTTGGGAAAGCGAGCCGCTGCCATGGATGATGCAGGAGGAGAGCTATCTCAATCCCATCCTGCTGCCTATGAGCCTGCCCTTCGGCTTCTACCCTGAGCGCCGGACGCTGCGGATGCTGGAGCGCGATCTTCCCATGCCGGCCAAGGCGGCCGCATTGCTGGCGCCTGTCCAGACCGACTTTCGTGGCGGCGGGCGGCCTGCCCTTCTCTATGTCGGGCGCAAGGGCCAGCTCATCACGCTCGATCTCTTCGACCCGCGTATCAACAATTATAACTTCATCGTCTCGGCCGAGAGCGGCGCGGGCAAGAGCTTCCTCCTCAACAATCTCTGCCTGCAATATTATGCGCAGGGCGCGCTCATCCGCATCATCGATATCGGCGGCAGCTACCGGAAGCTCTGCACCCTTTGCTCGGGCCGCTATATCGACATTGGCGAGGAAGCGCTGGTCCTCAATCCCTTCGACATGGGCTTTGCGCTCGATGGCGATGATCGCCAGTCAGCCATCTCCATGGCCGTTGCGATCGTCGCTGAAATGGCCAATGCCGCGACCCGCAAGGGCGTCACGACGTCCGAATGGAATTTGCTCAAATCCGCCGTCCAGTGGACGATCGACAGCGGGCGCGCGGAAGCGGGGATCGATGCGGTGCGGGATTGGCTCGGTGCCTATCCAGCCGATGCCATAAGCGATCTCGACAAGGTCGACCATCTCGTCCCCGTTGCGCGTGAGCTCGCCTTCAACCTGCGCGATTTCGGCAGTTCGGGCGCCTATGGCCATTTCTTCAACGGGCCCTCCACCTTCGACATCTCGGCCGACGAATTTGTCGTGCTTGAACTCGAACGCCTGAAAGCCATGCCGGACCTCTTCAACGTCATCGTCATGGTGGTCGTGAATGCGGTGAGCCAGGAGCTTTACCTCTCCGCCCGGGACCGACCGAGATTTGTCCTGTGCGATGAAGCCGCCCAGTTCATGACCCGAACCGATGGCCAGGATCTCTCCCGCCTCGCCGAAGTGTTCGGCCAGGGCTACAGGCGCGCGCGCAAATATCAGGGGAGCTTCGGGGTCGTCCTCCAGTCGATGAACGATCTGCTGCTGTTCGGCGGCACAGGGCAGGTGATCCTGGAAAATGCCGCTACCCGCTTCCTGCTTCAGGGCTCCACCTATGAACGCGCGGTCGAGAACAAGATCCTGGATTACTCAGGCTTCGTCCTCGATCTCCTGAAGTCGGTCCGGAACAACAAGCCGCATTATTCCGAGGTTTTCATCGACTCGCCGCTCGGCCTCGGCATCGCCCGTCTGGTCGTCGATCCCTTTTCTTACTGGATCAACACCTCAGCACCCCAGGAGGTAGCCGCGTTCGAAGCGCGCCTGCGCGCCGGCCTCTCGCCGCTCGAAGCGGTCTGCGATCTCGCCGGCGTCGACCCCGCGGAGCTGCTCGGCGCGCCAAGATCCTACCCGTCGCAGGAGCTCTCATGATGCGAAATCCTCCCGCCCAGCAACCGCACACTAAGCCTACAGGCCCACAGCTGGACCTCGATCTCGATCCGACGATCGAAGCTTTGATCGAAGCGCGCGCCGCGAGCCTCGCCCAGCACCAGGCCCTGTTCTGGCGCTTCCGGCTCGTGACGATCGAAACCTTGATGATGGGCGCGCTCATCCTCTGCGCCGGCCTCGCCCTCCACCAACCTGCCGCCATGGTCCTGCGCGCCGCCATCATGGTGTCGGCCGGCTGCTTTGCGAGCGGCATGCTGCTCATCGGCCTCACCGGTGCCTTCGATCGCGGCCTCGATCATTTCACCCGCTGGCGGCGCGGCCAATGAGCGGGATCCTCACCTCTTCCCCCGCCCATGGTCCGGTCCGCCTGCTGCTCGGCACCCATCTCCTGTTGCTGATCCAGACGGTGCTGGTGCTGCAGGCATCGGATCCACTGCCCACATCCCTCCGCCTGTTCCTCGGTGTGACAGGTGTGCTCGGTCTCGCCGCGCTGATCGTCGCTGTGCGCGGGGAGCGTGATGACGAGGGCAAGCCATGGTGGGCGAAGCGTCATGTCCACTGAAACCCGCTTCCCCGCTCGCGCGCGCCACGCGCTTCTCGGTGCCCTCATGCTGGGCCTCGCCTGCCAGCAGGCACAGGGCGCGACCTCGACGATTGGCCGCACCTGGCCGATCGCTGAGCCTGACGCGATGAGCGAGATCGAGGCACGGGTCGCCAATGCGCCTCACATGGCGGCGAAGTTCGGCCCTCGCGCCAAATGGTCGGCGCTCAAGGCTGCGTCGCTGGGACCAGCTCCGGCCGATCGGACCCGGACCATCATTCCCTTCTACACGGTCGATGAGGATATCCGTCTGCCTGACGGCCGTGTCCTTTATCCCAAGGGCTTCACCTTCAATCCCCTCGAATATGTCTCGCTGCTCCAGCGCCTCATCATTGTCCATCCGCGCGATCTTGCCTGGGCGCTGAAGGCCGCGCGCTTCACCGATTTCATCCTGCTGACCGCTGGCGATGCGCTTGAACTCTCCGAACGCACCGGCCGCCCGCTTTTCATCCTGGAGGAGCGCGTAAAGGAAAGGCTCGGGCTTACCGTCGCGCCGGTCATCGTCGCGCAGGAAGGGAAGAAGCTCGTCCTTTACGAATATGCGCCGGAGCGTCCCGCAGCTCGGAGCGCCCGGCCATGAAGTGCCAGCCCCTCCTACGTGCCGCCGCCCTCTCTCTCGCGCTTGCGCTCGGCTCTGCCAGTGCGCCCGCGCGGGCCTCCAAATGCGAGGCCGGCACCATCTTCAATCCGCTGACCAAAGTGCGCTGGACCTGCATCTTCCCGATCACCATCGGCGGCGTTCGGGTCGGAAGTTTCGACAAGCTCGACAAGGAACTGGACGCCCAGTCAGCCTCCAAGCCGCTATGCGCCTGCCGCAAGGGCGCCACCTTCTGGTTCGGCGTGAAGGTCAGCTTCTGGTCGCCCAATCGCATGATCGATGTGGTGACCGAGCCCGGCTGCATGATGGCGCTCGGCGCAGATCTCCTGCCAACCGGCGGCAAGCTCCAGGGCAGTCAGTCGTCGATCGCCGATGGCACAAACAGCCAGAAAATGTTCGCGCAGATGCATTATTATATCTCGCCGGTCTGGAAGATGCTCGACATGTTCACCGACCTGCCCTGCATCGAGGACGACGGGTTCGATGTGGCGATGATCACCGAGGTGCTGCCGACCTGGCAGTCGGGGACGCTGGGCGCGATCATCCAGCCCGAGGGCATTCTCTTCGGCAACCCCGCAGCCGGCCTTGCCTGCATGGCCGACAGCGCCGCGGCGGCGGCCGGCAAAGTGCTCGATCCGCTTTTCTGGTGCATGGGCAGCTGGGGCGCCACCTATCCGGTCGCGGGCGACATCCATTTTGGTGACAGCGTCGAGGCCTGGGCAGGGCTTGCCGCGCGCGGGACTTATCTGATGGGCCGTCTTGGCGCGCTCACTATCAGTTCGGCTGACGGCTGCTCCTTCAAGGCGCAGCCCATCTGGACCAAGAGCCGTTACAAGCTCCAGATCATGGAGCCGGTCAAAGGCGGCAAATGCGTCAATATCGGGCGTCCCGGCGCCCTCTGGTCGAGCGGCAAACATGCGCCCGGCAAGGACAATGCCCAGTTCATGTCTTTTGAAAAAGTGATCTGCTGCGCGGGAGTATCCACCCCGTGAGCCAGATACCTCCCCCATCCCCCGTAGCGATCAACGAGCATTCCGGATGGTCTGCCCGCCTAGGCCATGCCGGCACGTTCGATCGCGGCGAGGGCGGGGCGACGCCGTTCTTCCACAGCGTCGCTCCAACCCCCATTTCCCTCGCGCGCCCGATAACCGCCAGATCGGGCCCAAGCGTGGGAAAGGTCAGCACGGTCGGTGAGCCCCCTGCTCGGATCGGGTGCCCCCCCTCTCTAGCGCCTGATCCGACATCGGCCGTGCTGACCACCTTTAAAAGGCCGTGCCTGCGCCCGCGTGAAAGCCAGCGGACAGGCCTTTCGTCTGCCCCCTGCGGAAATTTCGAGTTCGCCCGGAGGCTTCCGATGAAGAACATGATCCTCATCTTCATGGGCAGCGTGGCGCTCGCGCCGCAAGGTACCCAAGCGCAGGATATGGAGGCCCGCGCGCGCGCCGCGACGGCTGCATCGCGGACGAAGTCGAGCGACAGCGACGCGATCACCAGCAATTACGTCAATCCAGGTCTGTCAGGTGAGGCGATCAGCACCGTCGACAACAGCCGCACCTTCACTACCAGCCTGGCCTGCCAGAAGAGCGCGACGATGCTGGAGCTGCTGGTCCAGCCCGGCACGACCGGCGACATCACCCATTTGAGCATAGCGCGCGACAGCGATCTCGACGGCAGCTTCGATCAAAATTTGACCCTTCCCGTCCCGGTCTCGGGTATCTGCGCGAACGGCATCGTCTCCTGCGACCCTGGCAGCTGGAACAACTGCACCCCCTTCCAATGGGATGTCGCGTCGTCCGGCAACCTCAAGCTTACCCAGGTGCCGCTGACCGACCTCTCCGCCTGCTATTGCGTCAATGCGAGTTGCGGCAGCAACCTGGTGCTCGGCAACCTCAATTCTGTCCTCAAGGATTTGGGCGGGGGCATCATCGGCGCGCTCACCACGGCCGATCCCCGGATCGGGGTGGCGCAGGCAAGCATCGAAGGGCCTGTCATCCGTTATGTCGGCGCCCAGACGACGGCCTGTACCGCGTCGCCTTCTCTATCTTCGACCAGCTATCGCGCCGATCCAACCGCGATCAGCGGGGACGCCAGTGCGAGCGCGCAGGCAAGCAGCGTCTTTCAGGCGCTGGCCGGTTCGGCGTCGGCGACCGGCAAGGCCGAGGTCACGCGGAGCTGCTCGATCGATCGGGAGATCAGCGTCAAATCCTGGGACTATGACGACATATTGGGCGTTGCCGGAACGGTGACCTCCACCGCCTGCGGCACCGGCTGCCGTCGCTATCAGATCCGCGGTTCCGGCACCTGCGGCAGCGTTCCGCCCATTCATACAGCCACCTTCGACCCAATCGCGCCGGCACGCATCGTCTCCGCCCGGATCGTGGAAATGGGCGCGGACGACTGGGTCCAGGCACGGGTCAACGGCCAGATCGTCGGCTATGCCGGGAAGCGCCCCTGGACCGGTGAGGCCCTGCCATCTGGTGACTGCCGGATCAGCGGCGATCCCTATTATAATCGCACCGCCATCGACATCACGCCCCAGCTGCGCGCCGGCGCCATGACGGTCGGCGCGCGGGTGCGAGCCGGGGGCGATGGCAATTGGGGCTATGTCACTGTCGAGGTTCAGGTCGATACGGCCTGCGAGGTTTCCGAACGGCTGGTGGATCTCTGCGCAGGCTATGCCCAGGACGCGGCGTGCAGGCTGGACAGCGAGAGCGTCGACGGCGTCACGACCTTCGCCAATGGCGTGAATACAGGTCTCAAACCCCTCGCCCAGACCCGTCTAATCGGTACGGGCCATTGCACGTTCCAGTATAGCCGCGACTTTTTCGAGCGGGACCGCCGCTATAAATGCCTGATTGATAGCGGTGAGCTCAGCGCGCCCGATCTGTCGCGCAGCGCCTATATCATTGACCATTCGACCGAAACCCTGCTCGCTGATCGCACCCTGTCGAGCGACGGAACGATCTCGACCTCGACGCGGGCATTTTCCCTGCCCGATCGCGGGACGGTTCCGGCCTGCGAGCCGATCTGCAAGACCCGTGCGCCCAGGGCGAACAGCGACGTCGCTATCTCCGGTGTGGTCGGGGCTAGCCAAAATGATCCGGCCGGCTGGAACAGTTTCTATCATAGCTGCACCGCGGACAATGTCTGCCCCTTGGGCGAAGGGGAGGAACTGGTCACCGCCTGCGGCTGCCTCGACGATTTCCCTGAAGCCGCCGTCATGATGCAGACCGTGCGCCTCGCCGGCTCCGACCTTGCCTGCACTGCGGGGACGCCATGAGACAACGGATCATATTCGGACTGCTGAGCGCCGCGCTCGTTGCAGTCACCATTCCTGGGCCGGCATCGGCGGCCCAGCTCTGCGCCGCTGATTTGAACGGCAATGGCGATGCGGCTGACGAAGGCGAGATGGCGAGCTGCGTCACCATGGCTGGCGGCGCGACGCAGTGCCCGATCCAGCAAATACCCTGCGTGGTCGACGCCGCAGGCGCCTATAGCTGCCCGCTGGGGGCCGATCATCAATGCCTGGTGCCAGCAGCAGGCGGAACACCGACCTGCTCGCCCGTCGCCTGCATCGACACCGCGCTCAATCCGGTCGAGGATGAGCTTCTGGTCGATGACGCGGGACCGGACAATGACGGCCCGGTCGACGCCGATGGCAACTGCCTCGGCACGATCGAGATATTTGGCGGCCGGGCGCTGCGCTGCCGTCCGCCTGGCGCCAGCGTCACCTTCCAGAATTGCTGCAAGGATCGGGACAAGATCGTCAAGGACGGCATGGGCGGTTCGATCAGCTCGATCACGACCAAGATCGCGATCGCTAAGGGCGTGTTCACCGGCGCCAAGGCCGCCTATCTCGCCTTCAAGGCGGGCGCGACGGCGGGCCAGGCGGCCAGTGCCGGCGCCAACGCGATCATCGTCGGGCTCGATCCCACCTCGATCGCAATCAGCCTTGCCATCAACTTCATGATGGAGGTGCTGCTCCAGGGCTGTGACCAACAGGATATGGAAACCGGCATGCTGCGTGGTTCGGGGATGTGCCACGAGGTCGGCACTTATTGCTCCTCCTCGATCCTTGGCATCTGCATCCAGAAGGCCCGCGGCCATTGCTGCTTCAACACCAAGCTTGGCCGCATCATCCAGGAGCAGGGCCGACCGCAGCTCAGCGCCTTCAACGCCATGGGATGGGGAACACCCAAGCAGCCCTATTGCCGGGGCTTTACCGCTGAAGAATTCCAGGCGCTCGATTTCAGCCGAATGGATCTCTCGCAATATTATGCGGAGATCGAGGCGCGCGCCCAGTCCGACATCCGACAAGATATGGAGGAGAAGGTCGATGCCTATCTGCGCACCGTCAATCCCTGACAGCCATATGGCCCCGCTCATGCTTGCGTTCGCGCTTATGGGCGCAGCGCCAGGGCAGGCACGGGAGGCTCAACCGGCAGACCAAGGGACGTCCGCCATGGAACAGCTTCGGCAAGCCAAGGCCAGCGCTAATCCAGCGATACACGCCGGGCCTGACACGCTCCCTGCCCCCTCTTCGGATCTCAAACGACGTGCCTTCGAGGCCATGGGCAAACGGCGGGTCGATCCGCGGATGGAGGCGCAGGCACGCGCAGCGCAAATCCAGGCAGCCAATGCGCTCGCGACGGAGCAACAGGCCATGAGTGCCCGGCTTCATCAGGCGCTGGGCCTGGCACCGCCTGATGGCGCTCCGACGCCAGCACCCCCCGCTTCGAACGCATCGGCCAAGGCCTGGGTGCCGCTGCTGTTCGCTTCCTCGTCCATGCCAATCGAGACGTTGCGAACCTACGCAGGACAGCTCGAACGGGTCGGCGGGGTCATCGCCTTTCGCGGCGTACCCGGAGGTCTCACGAAGATTGGTCCGATGGCAGAGCTTACGGCAAGGATGCGGCGCGTCGATCCCGGATGCGAGGGGCCGGCCTGCACGATGCGCAACGTCCAGGTGGTGATCGATCCGATCCTCTTCCGTCAGCATGGCATAGCCCGTGTGCCCGCCCTCGCCATGGTGCCGGGCGATCCGACCCAGCCCTATTGCGAACGGGAGGACGAAACCGCGCCTCGTGCCGCCCATCTCGTGCTCGGCGACGCCGCGCTTTCTGGCTTGCTGGATGAATATGCCCGCCTCGGCGGCAAGGAGGAGGTGCGCGATGCTTCGGCTCGTCTGGCTGGCCGCTAACCGGCTTTCCCACGGATTGAAGACGCTCCCGCGCGAAGCCGCTCTGGCGCTGGGCGGCGCGGTCGGCGATCACAAGGCACGTCCCAGACGCTTCTGGCTCGCGCTGGGTATCACCGTGCCGCTGGCGACGATCACCTGGCAGGCGATCCCAGCCTTGACCATCGTGATGAGCCCGTCGATCGACGCCTGGGCCGTGCGCGCGGCGCCGGGGGCAATCCACAAGGGCGACCTTGTCATGTTCGCGCTGTCCCATCCGATAGCCGGCCCCCAGCCCGTCAGCGTCACCAAGCGGGCGATGTGCATGCCGGGCGAGCGCCTGCGCGAGGTCGAGCGCCATTCGGTCTTCGATGGCAAGGTGACGAACAGCAGCTATTATTGCGGTGACCGCCTGCTGGGAATCAGCCGCCCTATGGGCCGCAATGGCCAGCGCCTCGATCATCTGCGCTGGGGAAATCGGAACATTCCAGCCGGCTTTGTTTATGTGGGCTCCGACCATCCCGAAGGCTTTGACAGCCGGTACTTTGGCCCAGTGCGGATCGAACGCCTGACCCGCATGGAGCGGGTGCTGTGAGGCGGGGCATCGCCGCTGCCGCGATCGCGCTTGCGGCCGCCACCGCATCGGCAGACGCGCAACCCGACAGCGGCTCCAAGCTCGGCTATTGGTGGTATGCCCCCAAGCCCGCGGACCCCGGCGAAGCGGGCGAGGATCAATTGCCGCCCGCGCCCGTCATCCCGCCGATGACAGAGCTCGCCAGATGGAGCCCGCCCCGGATCGCCAAGCTCATCACCGAGCAGCGCGACTATGCCGCGACTGTGCTGACGGTCGATGCTGTCGCCGATTTCTGGCGGCTCCAGGATTTCGCCAGGCGCAAGGCCCGCGCTTTTGCCGGGGTTACCCAGCTCGCCATGCTCACCCATCCAGAACTGAGCGCCCGCTCCGCCTATCCGGTGGTGGGCGACGCGCGCGACGCCATGGGAGCGCAGAAAGACGCCACCCGCCGTGCCTATCTCCGGTCCAAGGGGGGCGAGTTCGCGCTCATCATGTTCTCACGAGCCAGCTGTGGCTATTGCCGCGTACAATGGCCGATCCTCCAGCGCTTCCAGGAGGAGATGGGCTGGCAGGTCAGTAGTCAGGATCTCGATCGCAAACCTGAGCTTTCCAGCCGCTTTGGGGTCGAGGTCACGCCAACCACCATGGTGATCCGCCGCGGTTCGTCCCAGCGCATGGTGATCGCCAATGGCGTCGAGGCCTATCCCAATCTCATCCAGACTGCCTATCAGGCCGTGAAACTGCTCTCCGGCGACATTCGTCCCGAGCAATTTCTGACCGGGGCAGGCGAAGAGAATGGCTTCTTCGATGCGCTCGCCAACGGTCCGGTCGCGGCCAGTGACCCGGCCGTCAGCCAGGGCGCCAAGCCATGAGATCAGCCATCATGACATTGGCAGCTGCGATGCCTGCGGTCGCTAACCCAGTGAGTGCCGCGGGGCCGCCGAGCCGAGCCGAAGCCGCGCGCGCTGCAGTCCATCCGGTCAACACCGAGCAGGCCATGAAAGGCTGGCTCGATCGCGTTCCGCGCACCAGCGTCTATCCTCCGGACTTCGAAGCGACTCTGCGAGGCCAGGCCGCCGCCTATGTGGTCGAAATGAGCACGGCACCCGGCTGCCTCCCCTGCAGCGATCTCTGGACCAAGCTTGGCTCGATGAAGGTCCGCCATGGCTGGACCATCCGGACGATTTCGACAGACGAGGCAATGATCCGCTCGGGCCGCCTCGGTCTCCCCTGGATCGGGCACCCGGTTGCATGGGTCCGACCACTGGCAGACCCCAATCGCATCATCCCGGTCGCGATCGGCACCGATCATGCGGTCAACATCAGCCGCAATCTCTACCTAGCGGCAAAGATGCAGACGGGCGTGCGAGTGGCCGTAGGGGTCCGCGCCATGTCCAAGTTCACCGGGATCGTCGGTGTGCCGGCGTCCTCCCCATCCACCCATCGTCGGAAAGGCTGAGCAATGGCGGGCGCAGTCGATCCTGATCCGTCACCCTATTGGAGCCCGCCATGCACCACGCCCCCACCCCCTGTCGTTCGCGCCTGAAGACCAAGGCGCTCTTTCGCCGGTTCGCCGCCTTTCTCACGCTCTGCGCTGCCAGCTGCGGCATGACGCCCGCCCCCGCGCAAGCCCAGAGCTGGGCGGAGCATTGGTTCGACAATGTCACCTATACCAGCCCGGGCAGCTTTGAGGATCAAACGCGCGGCTATGTCACCGCCGGCGGCATGTCGGGCCGGATCGACGTCCATAACGACTATCTGATGAGCCTGACGCTCCCCAAGGTGAAGGCAGGCTGCGGCGGCATCGACATGTTTCTTGGCGGCATGTCCTTTCTCGATCCCGACTATCTCGTCGAGAAGCTCGAGACTATTCTTCAGGCAGCGCCTGCCGTCGCCTTCCAATATCTTCTCGAAACGCTCGATGAGAAGATGGGAAACATCATTTCAAAGATGGAGGCGGCCACCAATTACCTGAACTCAATTCAAGTGAATGATTGCCGCCTCGCCAACCGCATGGTCCAGATCGCCAAGGGCGACGACAATATGTCCGGCATCATCGAGGAGATGACCGGCTACAAATCGGTCAAGGAAGGCTATGCCAAAAGCTATCAGCAAAGTCGCGAGAAAATCCAGTCGAATGGCAATAATCCGACCGAGGATCTGCGCGATGCGCTCGCCAACTGCCCGGCTGAGGTGACGGAGATATTCAGGACCGGATCGCTCATCTCTCACGCCGCAAACCGGGTCGGCGCGGCGGACTGGGCCGCCGTCATGCGCGCGCGGGTGGGCGACGTCTATATGCGCTGGGACGCGACCGACAAGGTGCCGCTTTTCTCTGCCATTCCGGCCTGCGCCGGCCAAGATAGCGAATCCTCCGACGACTTCCTGAGCGGCCGCGTCATGCGGCGTGCGCTTGGCATCCCTGCCACCAGCGCCGACTGCACGCGCGACGGAGCCAAGGGCGCGCTTACCCTTACGCGGGAACGCATGACAGCGATCGCCGAGAAAATCCGGACACGCGCCGCGCTGACGGCCGAAGAACGCCAGTTTGTCGCCAACGTCCGGACCCTCCCTGTCTATCGCATGTTGGAGTGGGGCGTCCGCCAGGATGTGGTGGACTCGGTCATCGCGGACACCGACGAACTGGTAGCGCTGACTCTTGCCTATCAGATGCTGAATGACCTCACGCGAAGCATCGATTTCGCGCTGACCAACGCCGAGCGCGGCACCAATGCGGCGGGCGCGGCGGACAGCAGCAACGCCAATATCTGCCAGACGCGGATCCTCACCAAAGGGATAGAGCAGCTTCGCGATCTGCGCGAAGAAGTGCTGCGGCAGCGCTCGCAGATGCGCCAATCCTATATAGCCGCCCTCAACCAAGCCAATCTCTCAACCAACTATGCCGGTCTCGTCCGCCAGCGCGACCGGGACGCCCGCGACGCCGCCGGCACCGCCACAAACCGCAATCGCTAAAGGGGAGCCTTTCCCATGCGCCTTGTCGTTCGCCTCTTTGCGATCCTGACCAGCCTTGCCCTCGCTGAGCCGGCCCTTGCTCTGGAAGCCAGTTTCCACAGCTATGACGGCTTTGCCGAGACGGTCGATGCCTTTCGCCTCGTCTCGATGATCTTTGCCGACCCGCGCTACGAGACGCTGGTACTGATCGTGGCGGTGGTCGGCATGGCACTGGGCGCGGTGCTCGCCATGGTCCGCGGCACGGGCATGGGTCTTGTCGCCTTCGGCTTCCAGATGCTGGTGGGGATCGGCCTCTTCGTCGGCCTGGTCGCAACCACCGGCACGGTCCATGTCTATGACCGCGTCCGCAACGCCTACCAGCCGGTGGGAGACGTTCCCAACCTCATCGTGTTGGTTGCCGGCGTCACCAACATGATGGAACGGGCGCTGGCCGAGACGATCGACGACAATACGCTCGATCCTCATGCCAAGCTCGAGTTCGGCGCGGGCGGCCATGCCTTCGATCTGTTCCTGAACGCCGTCTCGCCGCGCGGCCCCATGACCGACAGCTTCCTCGATGCAACGGTCAAGGACTATGTCCGCCAATGCTACCCAGTTGCGCGCGTGTCGCCGGCCTATGGCGTTGACGATGACCAGCTCTTCCGCGCCAGCACCGCCCTCCCTACCGCCTTTGCTGCCATGGCCGGGCTATCGACGTTCAGCACTGTCTTCACAGCCTCGGACAAGGGCGGCACGACGGTCAGCTGTCAGGAGGCCTGGGAGCACATCGCCGATCGCCTGTCCGATCCCGCCATCTTTGAAAGCTATTCGGCCCAAGTCTGCGCCCGCACCGGCTACGATATTGCAAAAGCGGATCAACTCGCGCGCTGCCGCGGCAATCTGGGCGAAATGGGCGACATGATGATGGGCGCCCCGCTCACCGCCCAGGCCTTCCTCACTAACATCCTGCTTGGGCATAGCGTGGGCGATGTTCTCTTCGAGGACAGCCCGGCGACGGCCTCGCGCGTGATGGCCAACCGGGCTGTCGTATCGAGCGGGCTTGCGACCATGTCGACCGCGAATGAATGGTTCCCGACGATCCGCGCCGTTGTCTTCGGGATCATGCTCTTCATGGTGCCGGTCGCGCTTCTCTTCATCCTCACGCCAATCAATCTGCGGGTCGCGAGCTTTGCGCTGGGACTTTTCGTCTTCGTAGCGCTGTGGGGCGTGATCGACGCCGGCATCTACCAGCTGACCCTTGGGCGGGCCACCGCGACGCTGGCGGAGATGCGGGCCAATCATCTGGCCGCCAATGCCTGGATGCTAGCCCCTTTCTCCGCCATGAAAGCGCTCGCCATATTCGGCAGCTTCCGCACCGCTGGCGCCGGGCTCGCAGGCGCCTTCGTGTTCACGGTGTTCCGCTTCTCGGGCAATGTTTTCTCGTCCTTCACGAGCGGATCGCTGGGCGTAACGGCGCAGGCATCCACCGCAGCGGCGACGGTCTCCACATCGGAAGGCTACGCATCGGCACTCGAGGCCCAGGCGTCTGCCGCCGGCACGGGCACCCGCCGCAGCGCCTCATCCTCATTCGGGGATTTCGGCGCGCGGTCCAGCTTTGGCGCCACGCGCAGCTTCGGCGCCGCCGGCGCCGTCGAAGGCGCGCATGGGGGCGTTCCAGGTCAGGCCGCGCTAGGGCTCGGCGGGATCGACGCCGGCCGAGAACTTGGCGGGCTCGCACCAGCGCTCGCCGGCCGCGACCTCGCCGATCCATCGGTCAAAGGCGCGGTCCAGGCGGCAGCCGCCACGGGCGCCATCCACAATTTCGCGGAAAAGGACGCGCTGAGGAAGCTGGGCACAGGCTATTTCGGATCGGGTCAGGGCGGCGAGAAGGCCTTTGCCGCCTTCACCCAGAACCTCGTCCAGTGGCGCGCCTTCGGCGACACCCGCGCCTACGACATGATGATGCAGGGCGCGAGCCGGCATTTCGAGCGCGCAGGCTATTCCCCTGAAGATGCGGCGCTCAAGGCCAGCGGACTGATCTCACAGGCCCATGCCGATCCGACCTTTGCCAAGCTCATCGCCAACAGTTTCTCCCAAGAGGAGATGCTCCGGAATGAGCTTACCGGCGCGCAAACGCAGGTCGGCGCGATGGAAGGCCGCCGCGACTATGCGGGCGATCAGGTTTCCGCCGTCGAGCGGGGCAATGTCGCGACCGAACAGGCTCGGCGGACTGGCGGGAACGAGGGACAGCGGTTCGCAGCAAGGATGCTTGGCGTGCCGGTGGATGAAATGAACCGCCGCATCTCCTTCATCAACGCCCTCTCCGGCGAGGCGCGCTCAACCGCCATTTCCCAACTCTCCCGCGCAACTAGACGCAGCGAAGCGCAGGTCATGCATGCCCTTGAAACCTACCGGGCGGCGAGCGAGGTCGGCACCGCCGACGGGGCGACGGCTGAAGCGGCCCGCGAAGGCACGAGCGTCTACGGGCGCACGCGCGAGGCCGCCGGTTATGATTTTGCCGAACGCTCAGGCAAGCTCGATGCGCAACGCGAGGTCGGCCATGATGGCACACGTGGCGCAGCCCGGATCGGCGAGCAACGACGCCAATCTGAGAATTTCGGCTTTGCGGAAGGTGCTGGCGCCGCCGGCATGTCGACGCGTGAGGCAGCCCGCCTCGACAGCTTCATCCGAGCTCTGTCAGACGGTGCCGGAAACCAGGTCGACATGGCTGAGGGCGGCGCCGAAGGCGTGGCTGATCGCGCGCGCAATGCCAGAATGACCAGCATTGTCGACAAGGAACGCCTGTCACGCGTGCAATCGATGCTCAAGGACAACGGCATTGAGATGACCAAGCGGCAGATAGCGATGGATCAAAATGGTGATTTCAGCCTCAACCTGACACCGGCGACGGCGGCCCAGATGTGGAAGGCTGGACTTCTCAACGAGAGTCAGCTTGGCGCTGTCGCCAATGGCGGCCATGCACGCTTCAGTCTCGCGCATAATGATCTTCTCGTCTCCAGCAGCGCAGGGTTCGAGAAATCGGCACGGAACGACAGCAGCACGAGGTTCGAGGCCGGCAAACAGGCCGGCCCCGACACGATCGAACATTTCATGGGCGGCGGCGACGAGGGCAAGGCGGCGATGGCCAACTGGCTGCGCGGCGGGTTCGAGATGGACCGCAAGGGCAACTGGCGCCTGAAACCCCAGGTGGCGGACACACTTCAGCGAGATGTGCAAGCTGTTATGGCTCAGACTGGGTGGGAACGTGCAATCGCAAGGACAGCGCAGGATCAGAACGCATTTCAAATATCTGTGAACGGAGAAGTGTCAGGAGGGACAAGTGCAAAAGCAGGCCGGACCAACAGGTCGAGACAAGGTGGAGCAGCGTTCGGTCAAGCTGGCGGGTCGCTGGGTATTTCGAGTCAGGAGGCAGGATCGACTAGCGAAATCGCAAGTGCCCAGCTCAACGTTGTGAACTTTGACGTACGACAAGCTCTGGCGAATGCCGAGCGATCAGCCGCCAGATCAGCTAATCCAGCTGAAGCATTCTCCCACCGCCTGGCGACAGAAATCCTTGGGCCGAATGGGCTGCGGAACAGGTATCTCGGCGACGCGGACAGCGCTCGGGGAACAGCCGATTTAATGGCTCCTGTAACGTCTAATGAGCAAAGCTCACTTCTCAACAGCGGCAGGTTCTCGACCGATCTGATGAATGGCCCCTTCGACGGAAATCCGTCATTCAAGAAGAATGACGGGGCCGAATAACATAAAATGGGTGCGACGGATTCAACGGACTCCCAATCCAGTTAGAGCCTGAGGCGGGGTCTAGCGGATCGAACTCACGCAGCATGCCAGAAGGGCTATTGCGCATTGGACTACGTTCCCAATACTCTTCTGTTTCATCATCCATTTCAAAATGTCCTGCCGCCAGCCATGCTTTAAAAAAGCCGTACGACAGAACTATAGCTACGATCGGCGGGAAGAAAAAAACATTAATGAATCCCGCGAGAGCCGAACCGTAAAAATCAGCAAGGAATTCTACGCGCGAGGACGCAAATAAACCGCCCCAGTACAGCGGGACCGCACTCCACCAAAAGCGCGCATACATCGGGCGCC
This sequence comes from Sphingobium sp. VMM, assembly GCF_056790315.1. Classification (NCBI taxonomy): domain Bacteria; kingdom Pseudomonadati; phylum Pseudomonadota; class Alphaproteobacteria; order Sphingomonadales; family Sphingobiaceae; genus Sphingobium; species Sphingobium sp. VMM. The sequence goes on along the minus strand of NZ_JBXGSI010000001.1, from coordinate 56,838 downwards.
ACAGCCATTCACGAATTTTCAGTTGGCGGGCCATCACGCTTGTTCATCTCGATTTCGATGCTATTCAATTTCATTGGCAATAGTACCATCTTCTGCAGACACGGAAAAACATATAAACGCAGTCCACTCTCACTTTCTCGCCTTTCAGATATCCCCCCTTCCTCGTTCAAGACTTTAGTTCCTCGCTGGTTAAATATCGGCTCTGAAACGAACCCCGCGTAACGTCTTACATACAGCGTTACCCAATGGGTCACCGCTAGAGCCGAAATCCCGGCAACGCCCCCCCCCCGCGACAACCTTCTCTTCATAGCACCTTCAATCGTTGCACTGCCTTCCGACAGGGGGGAGGCAGCTTCGACGTCAAGGCACAGAGGAAAGTCAAAGTATCACCTCGCCACCCGAAAGGCATCGACGCTCCCGCCTGCTCAATCACTCCCCCAAACTTAGAAACATCACTTTATCAAGTTGATCGACAGCATGCGCGCATTCGCCATATGCTCCTCCTTCGCGCACCACGGTGGTGCCACTCCGCATCATTAAATGCCAAGCGAAGTGAGGCATCTACCACAACAGTTCAACGTTCGACGGCAGGGTCAAATTAACCAAGACCTACTAAACTATCCGAAATCCTTCTTGTAGGTCGCCGAATAGCGTTCGCGCATATGCCCTTCCACCGTGATCGGGGCATATTGGGGCGCTCCGCCGGCGGGCAGGCAGGATGGGATGCACGCGATCCGATGTTCGGGGTTGCCGGAAAAGAAGAAGGGCACCGAATAGCGTTCCCGGCCGGACCGGTTGATGACGCGGTGGATGGTGGAGCGATAGCGGCCGTTGGTCCAGCGCGCCATCATGTCGCCCAGGTTGATGATGAAGGATCCGTCCAGCGGCCGGGCCGCCAGCCAGCGCGCGCCGTCATGGTCCCACACTTCCAGCCCGCCGACCCCGTCCTGCATCAGCACCGTGATGGCGCCGAAATCGGTATGCGCGCCGCAGCCCTTTTCATCGGGATGCGGATTGGCTTCCTGCGCGGGATAATGGAGCAGCCGCAGCGTCGCGATGGGTGAGGTCTGGAAATCCGCGAAATAGTCCGCATCCAGCCCCAGCGACAGCGCCAGCCCTTCCAGCAGCACCGCTATCAGGCTGCGCATCGCCGCATAATATTCCTCCATCGTGGCGCGGAAGTCGGGCAGGTCTTCGGGCCAGACATTGGGGCCGGTGTTGAAGAATTTCTGCGCCCGTTCATCGTCCGCCGCCACTTCCGCGCCGATATAATAGCCTTCCTTGAGGTCGGGCGGCGAATCCGGTTCCAGCGTCTGGCCGCGCAGCGGCTCATAGCCGCGATTGGCCTTCGAAAGCGCCATCGCCCGTTCCATCTTGCGGTCCATCGGCTGGGCAAAGAAGGCCGCGCTCTGCGCGAAGACCCGCGCCAGCAGCGCCGGGTCGATGCCATGGCCGACGCAATAGAAGAAGCCCTTGTCCAAACAGGCGGTGCGGATCGCCTGTACCACGGCGGCGCGGGCGCCTTCGTCCGAACCGGGCAGGCTGGAAATATCGACCGTCGGCAGGGTCAGCGCATCGCCCCGTTCAATCGTATCCCCTGTTGCTGTCAGCGTCATTTCATATCCTCGCTCGGCCTCTATATCGGCGCCCATTCTTCCTGTCTGCCCGCTCGAAAAAAAGCATCGATTATAGCCCACCCCGATGCCGAAAAGAGGACGTTGACCGAATCGGGATTATGGCCCAGGAGCGGCTATGTCCAACCGCGCCCACCGTTTCCATGCCCCCATGATCGTCTATTTCGACGCCATCCGCCGGGCGGGTTCGGTGCGGGAGGCGGCACGGCGGCTGAACGTCGCATCCTCCGCCGTGAACCGGCAATTGCTGAAGCTGGAGGAGGAACTGGGCACGCCGCTGTTCGACCGGTTGCCCGGCGGGCTGAAGCTGACCCATGCCGGGGCGACATTCGCCCGCCATGCGATAGAGGTGTTGCAGGACGCCGAACGGGTGCGGTCGGAGCTGGAGGCGATGCAGGGCCTGCGGTCGGGCCATGTCGAGATCGCGGCGGTGGAGGCGCTGACGTCGGGCCTGCTGCCCGATGTGCTGGCGCAACTGCGCGAACGCCACCCCCGCATCACCGTGGGCGTCAGCGTGCTGGGATCGGCCGCCATTTCCGCCGCGGTCATCGGCGGCGACGCGGACATGGGCATCGCCTTCGGTGTCGAGCGGACGTCCGACCTGCGCCAGCTGTCCCACAGCCGCCATCCGCTGGGCGCGACGATGCGGCCCGACCATCCGCTGGCGCGCAGCAGCAGCCTGACGCTGGCGACCTGCCTGTCCCATTCGCTGATCCTGCCCAAGGCGGATCTGTCCATCCGCCAGCAATTGCAGCGCGCGCTTGGCAAGCTGCCCCAGGGCGCGGTAGAGACCAGCTCGGTCGAACTGGCCAAGCAGCTGACGATGCGCGGGCTGGGCATTTCCTTTCAGACGCGGATCGGCATAGAGGATGAGATCGAGCGGGGCGAACTGGTCCATATTCCCATCGCCGGGCCCACCTATCTTCAGGCCGACCTGGGCATCTATGTCCGGTCCGCGCGCAATCCCGCCATTGCGGTCCATGCGCTGGTAGAGTTGCTGAACGCAGCGCTCGCCCGTTGCGCGAACGCCGCGAGCGAGGCCGAACCGGCCGCACCCCCATCATCCACCTGAAGGCCCATCATGACGCAGACGCAAGATATCCAGTTTTCCGAAATGTCCTATGACCAGTTTCTGGCCGATGTCGAAACCATCGCCAGCGCGGTCGAACAGGATCCGTGGGTGCCCGACTATATCGTCGGCATCGGCCGGGGCGGGCTGGTCCCCGCGACATTCCTGTCGCACCGCATGGGCATTGCCATGCTGTCCATCGACCATAGTTCGAAGGTGCATGCCTTTTCGGATTCGCTGCTGGTGCATCTGGCCGCCTGCACCCAGCTGGGCGAAAAATATCTGTTCGTCGACGATATCAACGACAGCGGCAAGACCATTGCCAGATTCCGGTCGCTGCTGATCGACAATGGCGGGTTGGCCGCCAATGTGCGTTTTGCCGTGCTGATCAACAATGTCAGTTCGCGCGAGACGGTGGACCATGCGTCGCGCAATATCGACCGGCAGGTCGACAAGCGATGGTTCATCTTCCCCTGGGGGTCGGTGGCGACCCGCGCCATGCAGGAACAGGATGCGCGCGAGGATCCAGAGCGGCTGAGCCTGTAGGGCGGGCCGTGCGCGATTGGGCGGCTATGCGCCGGCCAGTGTCCCCTGCGCGGTGTCGGATGCGGCATAGCGGCGGGCCAGCACGGCGCAGACCATCAGCTGGATCTGGTGGAAGAACATCAGCGGCAGGATGATCGCGCCCACCTGCGACGCGGAAAACAGCACGCCAGCCATCGGCACGCCCGACGCCAGGCTCTTTTTCGAGCCGCAAAACTGCAGCACGATACTGTCTTCCCGATTGAAGCCCAGCCATTTGCCCAGCGCATGGCTGAGCAGCAGCACGACCGACAGCAACAGCACGGAAAGCCCCGCAATCCGGGCAAGATCGTCCGGCGTGACGCGGTTCCACAGCCCCTCCACCACCGCCGCGCTGAAGGCGGTATAGACCACCAGCAGGATCGATCCGCGATCCACCATGGTCAGCAGCTTCTTTTGCCGGGCGATCCAGGCGCCGATCCACGGCCGCAGGAAATGGCCCGCCAGAAAGGGCAGCAGCAACTGGACCGCGATGGTCACGACCGCGTCGCCGGAAAAGCCGCCCTGCCGCCCGGTGATGAGGAAGGCGACCAGCAGCGGGGTGATGAAAATGCCCGCCAGGTTGGAAAAGGAGGCGCTGCACACCGCCGCCGCGACATTGCCCCGTGCCATGGCGGTGAAGGCGATGGACGATTGCACGGTGGAGGGCAGCAGGGTGAGGAACAGCATACCCGTGCCCAGCGCGGGATCGATGCCGGGGATCGCCCGGACGGCCAGGCCCAGCAGCGGGAACACCGCAAAGGTCATCAGCGCCACCGTCAGGTGCAGCCGCCAGTGGCGCGCGCCGTCGATCACCGCCTGCCGCGACAGGCGCGCGCCATGCATGAAGAAGAGGATGACGATGCCGATGTCGGCGCAGCCCCCCGCGACCGTCGCCGCCATCCCGCGCACCGGCAGGAAGGACGCCAGCAGCACCATGCCGACCAGCAGCAGGATATAGCTGTCGATGTTCAGCCGTGCCAGCAGCGCCTTCACGAGGCGCTGCCTTCGATGGAGACATGGGCGGACACGATCTTCCACCCGTCGGGGAAGCGGATCCAGGTCTGGCTCTGGCGGCCGCGCCGGTCGGACCCTTCGCGGAAAAATTCGATATTGGCGGTGGCGGCGTCGGGGCCGAAGGCAGCGACCGCGATCCGGCCGACGCGGCGCTGGGGGGAACCGCCGCGCCCTTTGCGAAAGTCGCGAATTTCTTCCATGCCGTACAGCACCTCGCCCACGCCATAGCGCACGGTGGTCGGCGCGTCGTGGAACAGCGCGTCCATCTCTGCCAGATCGTCCGCCATCAGCGCGCGTTCATAGCGTTCCAGCTGCGCCGTCACTTCGGCCACAACCCCTGCATCGTTCACGGTCATCGTCCTTCCCCTTTTGCCGCTATCAGGCCCCTGCCCTCCAGCATGGTCGCATAATCGATCAGGGCGCTGTCGCGACCCTTCGCCGCGATCAGCTGCACCCCCATGGGCAGCCCCGCCACCGGCAGGGGTGCGGCCACCACGGGCAGGCCCAGAAAGCTGATCGGCTGGGTGTAGAGGCCCAGATTGGCGCGGGCCGGTTGCGGCGCGCCATCGATGGGGATGGTGGGATCGTCGATGCGCGGCGCCGGGCCGAAGGTGGCCGGCGCGATCAGCACGTCATGGTCGGCCAGCGCGCGCTCCACATGGGCGGCAAAGACGCTGCGAAAGGCCATGGCCTGCGCATATATGGCATCCGGCAGCGCCGCTCCCGCGATCAGCCGGTCGCGGGTCGCCGGATCGTAGGACAGCGGATCGGCCGCCAGCGCGTCGCGATGCAGCCGCCCGCCCTCATAGGCGGTGAGCAGAAAGGCGGCCGATCGCGCCCTCGCCACATCGGGCAGGTCGACCACCGGCAGCCCGCCCAGCCCGGCGGAAAGGCGGTCCAGCGCCGCCGCCATGTCCGGCGCCAGATTGGCCGCGAACCAGCCGCCCAGCAAAGCGGGCCGGCCGAGCGGCGCGGCTTCGCCCGCGCCGCCGCGCAGCACCGCGTCGACCAGCGCCAGATCGCCGGCGCTGCGCGTGAAGGCGCCGATATCGTCCAGCGTGTGGACAAAGGGATAGGTCCCCGCCAGCGGCAGCGAGCCATGGGTCGGCTTCGTCCCGTAAATGCCGCAAAGGCTGGCCGGAATGCGGATCGATCCATTGGTGTCGGACCCAAGGGCAAAGGGCAGCATGCCCGCCGCCACCGCCGCCGCCGACCCTCCCGACGATCCACCCGCGAACCGCGCCGGATCGTGCGGGTTGCGGGTGATGCCCCAATGCGCATTGTCGGTGACGAAGCCATAGGCGAACTCGTCCATGTTGAGCGTCGCCACCAGCACCGCGCCCGCCGCGCGCAGTCGCGCGATCGCTTCGGCGTCGGCGGTCGCGGGCGGCGCATCCTTCAGCCGTGCGGCGCCCGCCGTGGTCGGCAGGCCGGCGACGTCGAACAGGTCCTTGACGCCATAGGGCACGCCGGCGAGCGGGCCGGGATCCTGCCCGGCGGCCAGTTGCGCATCGACCGCTGCCGCCTGCGCCAGCGCCCGGTCGCGCAGGGTGCGCGTCACCGCGACGATCGCCGGGTTGCGGGCGGCGATGCGGTCCAGCGCCGCCGTCGCCAGCGCCACCGCCGACAGCCGCCCGGACCGGACCGCATCGGCGCAAGCGACGACGCCCCATGTCGACAGGTCGGTCATGCCTGTCCCCCGCGCAGCAGGTCGGCATGGCGTTGCAACAGGCGGGCATTGGCCGCCACGCCCGCCACGCAGGCATCAGGCAGGTCCATGCCGATCCGCGCTGCGATTTCGGCGGCCAGATCCGCGTCGGCCGTTTGCGTGAAGAGGGGGACGAAGAGGGGGGTGTCAGCTTCCATGGGCCTTCAGCTTCCGCGATAGGTGGAATAGGAAAAGGGCGAGGCGAGCAGCGGGACATGATAATGGCCCCCTTCGCCCATGCCGAAATCGATGGGCACGATGTCAAGGAAGGGCGGCTGCGGCAGGTCGACGCCCAGCCAGCGGAAATAATCCGCCACCGCAAAGGTCAGCCGGTAGTTTCCGGCCGCCAGTTCCAGATCGCGCAGCGCCGGGCAGCGGCCGTCCGCATCGGTCAGCCCTGCGAACAGCAGCCGGTCGCCCGACAGCAGGCGGATCGCCATGCCAGCGGCGGGGCGGCCGTGCATGGTGTCGAGGACATGGGTGGACAGGCTCATGCCGCGGCCTCCGTCGGCGTGGCGCGGGGCGTGGGCAGCTGCGCGGAAAATTCAGGTTCGGCATAGGCGAAATAATCGGCCAGTATCGCCCCCTGATCGTCCAGAAACAGCTGGTCCGCGACCCCCTGCACCAGCCGGGGCAGCGCATGTTTCAGTCCCGAAATCGCCGATGCCGACAGACCGAAATTGATGAGGCCCGAATAGTTGAAGGCGAACAGCCCGTGCAGCGCGTCTTCATCCTGCGGCGTGCGCGGCAGCAGCTGGAACCCCGTGCCCAGATAGGGGTGCGCATCCAGCACCGCGTCGCGATCCTGCGGTGCGAAGCGGTCCGACCAGCGGGCGATGCCCGCCGCGACCGGGCGCAGTTCGGGGCGCAGCGCGGGATCGGTGGCAAGGCCGGTGGACAGGATCAGGAAATCGAAGCGCTGCCGCCCCTGCGGCGTGATGACATCCACCCCGTCGCCTGCTTCCGCCACATCCAGCCAGGGCGATCCCAGATGCAGATGGAAGCCCGGATGGCTGGCCGCACGCGCGAATGTGTCGTTGGTGGGCGGCTGGTTGCGTTCGAAAAAATTCTTCATCATCCGATATTTGGCCTCATCCGCCAAAGCGGGGAAGCGCGGGATGACGCCGTTCGCCTCCAGAAAACGGATCGGGTTAACGGTGGGCAATTGCTGGCGGCGGACAAAGACATGCACCTCCCCCGCGCCCAGCGACAGCGCATGTTGCGCATTGTCGAAGGCCGACGCGCCGCCGCCCAATATCGCGATCCGCCTGCCCGCCAGCGCATCGAAATCGATGGCCTGAGAGGTGTGGGCATAAAGATGGCCGGGCAGCTTCGTCACCATGGCGGGCATCTGCCACTGGCCGCCGCCCTGTATGCCGGTGGCCATGACGACCTTGCGCGCCAGCAGCGTTTCGCCATCGGCCAGCGACAGGCGGAACAGGCCGCGCCGCACCGGTTCCACCAGCGTGACCCGGCTGTCGTTGCGCACCGGCAGGCGCAGCACGCGGCGATACCAGCGCAGATAGTCCATCCAGTCGCGCCGGGGGATCTTGTCAATGGCGGCCCAGCCCTGCGGCCCGTGCATCGCCTCCCAATAAGCGCGGAAGGTGAGCGCGGGGATGCCATAGTCGATGGCGGTCAGATGCTTGGGCGTGCGCAGCGTCATCATCCGCGCATAGCTGTCCCACGGCCCTTCCTGCCCCGCCGGATTTTCGTCGAGCACAAGGATGTTGGAAATCCGTTCGCGCAGCAGGCCGAAGGCCGCGCCCAGCCCGCTCTGCCCGCCGCCGACGATCACCACGTCGTGGATGTGCTGGTCATCTGGCGCATCGGTGCGGGTCCAGTCCGCCCCGCCAAAGCCGAGACAGTCCAGATCATGCGCCAGCCGGGCCTCATGCTGTGCCAATGTCATGCCAGATCCTCCAGACGCAGGGCCACGATCCTGCCGATTTCGGCAAGGGCGGTGGCGATTTCGCTTTGTTCGTCATGGGCCAGCCGCTGTCCCATGGCCGCCAATATGCCCGCCTTGTTCGTCAGCCGGACGCAGATGATGAAGGGAAAACCGAAACGCGCGCCATAGCGGGCGTTCAGGTCGTGAAAGGCGCGATATTCCTCGGGCGACAGCCGGTCCAGCCCGGCCGATGCCTGTTCGGCGGCAGATGCATCGGTCAGCGACCCGTCGATGGCGGCCTTCCCCGCCAGTTCGGGATGGGCGCGAATCAGCGCCAGTTGTTCGTCCCGGGTGGCGTCGTGCACCGTCTGCATCAGCCCGGCATGCAGATCGTCGAAGGGCAGGCGTTCGGCGGCGCGCTCCACCACCCAAGGGGAATGTTCGAACAATGCGCCATAGCGGGCGATGAAATCGGCTTTTTCTTCAGTCATGGGGGTGCAGCTCCAGCCAGTGGCGGGCAATGTCGATGCGGCGGGCGACCCAGGCATCGTCATGGGCCAGGACATGATCCAGGAAACGGGCAAGCGCATGGGCGCGGGCGGGCCGTCCGGCGATGCGGCCATGCAGACCAACCGACATCATCCGCCCGCCTTCCGCCCGCAGCTGGTCGAACGTGTCGCGCAGATAGCGGAAGAACTGGTCCCCCTCCGTAAAGCCGTTCAGCGCCACCATCTTCATATCGTTGGCGTCCAGCGCATAGGGCACGATCAGCTGCGCCCGGCCGAAACGCCGGTCATAATAGGGCAGGTCGTCGGCGTAGGAATCCGCGTCGTAAAGAAACCCTCCCTCCTGCGCGACCAGCCGGGCGGTGTTGGGCGAGGTGCGGCCCTGATACCAGCCGAGCGGCCTTTGCCCGGTCAGGCGGGTGTGGACCTCTATGGCGCGGGCGATATGTTCCGCCTCCCGATCCGCCAGCATATGCTGATAATCGATCCAGCGATAGCCGTGGCTGGCCACTTCCCAGTCCGCCTTCAGCATCGCGTCGACGGCGGCGGGGTTGGCGGCCATCGCGGCGGCCACGCCAAAAACGGTGACGGGCAGGCCGCGATCCGTGAACAGCCGGTGCAGGCGCCAGAAACCGGCGCGGCTGCCATATTCATACAGGCTTTCCATCGCCATCGCCCGGTCGGCATGGCTGACCGCGCCGACCATGTCGGACAGAAAGGCTTCGGATCCCCGGTCGCCGTTCAGGACGCTGTTTTCCGCGCCTTCCTCATAATTGATGACGAACTGCACCGCGATCCGCGCGCCGCCGGGCCAGTGCGCGGCGGGCGGGGTCTGGCCATAGCCGATCAGGTCGCGCGCGCTCATCGTGCGTTCCATGCGCTGAGCGCGGCGTCGACCGCCTCGCCCGGGGGACAGCCATGCCCCTCCGCCCGCAGCACCGCCTCCAGCGCGCCCAATGTTATCAGTATCTTGTGCTTGCGCGCATTATATCCCATCGCGCCGAACCGCCACACCTTGCCCGCCAGCGGGCCGAAGGCGGTGCCGATCTCTATTTCGAAATCCTCGCGCATGCGGCGGCGCACCCGCTCTCCATCCACGCCTTCGGGAATATAGGCCGCGGTCACATTGGTCATGCGATAGCGGTCGTCGCCGAACAGCGTCAGCCCCAGCGCGCGCAGCCCGGTCGCCATGGCGCGGCCTGCCGCCGCATGGCGGGCATAGCGCTGCTCCAGCCCCTCTTCCAGCATGATACGGGCGCATTCGCGCGCGCCATAAAGCATGGTGGTCGCCTCTGTATGGTGGTTCAGGCGCTTTTCGGACCAATAGTCCATCACCATGCCCAGATCGAAATAGTTGGACCCGATGACGATGCCCCCGCCCTCATCCTCGCCCTCTTCCATGTCCCCGCTGCGCAGGCCCAGTTCGACGCGGCGGCGGCCGTAAATATGCGTCGCCGCGCGATCGGAAATGGTGATGGGGGCCGAACCGGACGATCCGCCCAGGCATTTCTGCAACCCGCCGGTGACGATATCCGCGCCCCAGCGGTCCGCCGCCAGTTCCATGCCGCCGATGGTCGCGGTGGCGTCAACATAGAGCAGCGCGCCCGCATCGCGGCACAGCGCGCCCAGCCCGTCCAGCGGCTGCGCCATGGTGGTGGATGTGTCGCCATGGATGGTCGCGACGACTTTGGGCCCGGTCCGGGCGATGGCGTCGCCGATCGCGTCCAGCGGCACGACTTCGCCCCAGGGCGCGTCCACCCGCTCCACCCGGGCGCCGACCCGCTTCAATATCTCCGTCAGCAGCAGGCCGAAACGGCCGAAGTTGACCACCAGCACCGTGTCGCCGGGGCTGACCATGCTGACCAGCGCCGCCTCTATGCCCGCGCGAGCCGTGCCGTTGACCAGAAAGGTCTGGCGGTTCTGCGTGCCGAAGATCGGGCGGTACAGCGCCATCACCTCATTCATATAGGCGGTCATTTCCGGGTCGAACTGGCCCAGCAGGTCGGCCGACATGGCGCGCAGCACGCGGGGATGGGCGTTGATCGGGCCGGGGCCCATCAGCAGGCGCTGGGGCGGGTCGATCTCTGCAAAGACATTAGGCACGGTGGATATCCTCCAGGGATTTGATGAAGCGCAGCATCGTGCGGGCGGCCAGATCGGCGTCTTCGGGCAGGACGCTTTCGGCCGGATTGTGGCTGATCCCCTCGCGGCAGCGGATGAACAGCATCGCCGTGGGGCAAAGCGCGGACAGGATCATCGCGTCATGCCCCGCCCCCGACACCAGCCGTCGCACCGGCAGCCCCTCCGCCGCCAGCGCGCCGTCCATCAGCGTCATCAGTTGCGGGTCGCAGGGGCTGGCGGGCAGGCTGTGCAGCGCGTCGACCGACAGGGTGACGCCGCGCACCGCCGCGATGTGCCCGAAACGCGCGACAATGACATCGGCCAGCGCGGCGCAATCGGCATCCCGCGCGGCGCGCACGTCCAGCGTGAACATGGCACTGCCCGGCACCACATTGGCCGCGCCCGGCCCGGCGGTGACGGTGCCCACCGTCGCCACCCGGTCGCCCCCGGCGGCCAGCGCCTCCTGCTCCGCCGTCAGGATCATCGCCGCCGCCGCCGCCAGCGCGTCGCGGCGCAGCGTCATGGCGGTGGTCCCGGCATGGCCCGCCCGGCCGCCGACCTTTATGCCAAAGCGCCGTTGCGCGGCGATGCCGGTGACGGTGCCCAGCGCCAGCCCGTCGGCCTCCAGCACCGGGCCCTGTTCGATATGCGCCTCCAGATAGGCGAAGGCGCCGGGGTGGCGCGCCTGCCGATAGGCGTCGAAATCGCGGGGCACCGCGGCGCCCACTGCCTCGCCATAGGCGGCCATCGCCTGAAACAGGGTGACGCCATCGGCATCTGCAGGTTCGGTCAGCTGCGCGTCCAGCGTGCCCGCCACCGCCCGGCTGGTCAGCATCGCCAGCGGAAAGCGCGACCCTTCCTCATCCCCGAAGGCGTAGATCTCGATGGGGAAGCGCAGCCTTTCGCCCGCATCGTGCAGCGCCGCCACGCATTCGATGCCCAGCATGATGCCCAGCGGCCCGTCATAGCGGCCCGCGTCGCGCACGCTGTCCAGATGGCTGCCCACGATCAGCGGCGGGCCGTCGCCTGTCCCCTCATAGCGGCCGATCAGATTGCCCGCCGCGTCGATCCGCACCGCCATGCCTGCCTGCGCCATCCAGCGCGCGACCAGTTGCTGCGACGCGGCATAGGCGGGCGTCAGATAGGCGCGATACAGCCCGTCAGCGCTGTCGCTATAGGGCGGCAGGCCCAGCCGGTCGCACCGTTCGACCGCGCGCGCGCCGCTTACCATGTCGCCACCGCGCCGTCGGACCGGGGGTCGGTCGCGCCCTCGATCAGGCCGTCGGCATGGCGCACGACCGCGCCGGCATGGCCCATGGTGGCGGTAAAGGGGGCCAGCATCTCCACATCATGGCCCGCCGCCGCCAGCGCTGCGACGGTGGCAGGGTCGAAGCGGCTTTCCAGCTTCAGCGTGGTGCTGCTTTCGCCCCAGGTCCGGCCCAGCAGCCAGCGCGGCATCGTCACCGCCTGCTGCAAGGGCACGTCGAACCAGGCATAGCGGCTGAAGATCGCGGCCTGCGTCTGCGGCTGCCCCTCCCCGCCCATGGTGCCATAGGCCATGACCCGCCCGTCATGGAAACGCGCCAGCGCCGGGTTCAGCGTATGGAAGGGCTTGCGTCCCGGCGCCAGCGCGTTCCAGCCTTGCTGCGCCAGACGGAAACTGGCGCCCCGGTTCTGCCAGGTGATGCCGGTCTGCGGCAGGACCAGCCCGGACCCGAATTCGAAATAGGTGGACTGGATGCAGCTGACCACCTGCCCACGCGCATCGGCCGCGCCGAACCAGCAGGTGTCGCCCAGCGCGCTGTCCTGCGGCCAGGGTAGCGCGCGCGCCGGGTCGATGCGCCCGGCCATCGCCGCCAGCGCATCCCGGTCGTCCAGGATCGACTGGGCGGGAACGGGCATATGGGCCGGGTCGCCGACATGGCTGTCGCGCACCAGAAAGGCCTGTTTCGTCGCCTCTATCAGGCCGTGGAGATGGGCGAACCCCTCCCCCTCCGTCACGCCCAGCCGGTCGAACAGGGCCAGAATCAGCAGCGACGCCAGCCCCTGCGTCGGCGGCGCCGTGTTGTACAGGTGCGCGCCCTTGACCGTCAGGGTCAGCGGCCGGGGTTCGATGGCGCGGTGCGCCTCCAGATCGGCAGCCGTGACCGGGCTGCCCAGCGCGACCAGATCCGCCGCGATCGACCGGGCCAGCTTGCCGGTATAGAAATCCTGCAGGCCATTGTCGGCCAGCATCTGCAGCGTGGCGGCCAGCGCGGGCTGGCACAGCCGTTCGCCCTGCTTCAGCGGGCGGCCGCCCGGCGCGAAAATATCGCCATAGGCGCCGCGCTGCGCAATCAGTTCGGCATGTTTGGCGGCCGCGATCTGCGCCCCGCCCTCTGTCACGGCGACGCCCTGCCGCGCCAGATCGATGGCGTCGCGCAGCAGCCGGTCCAGACTGAGCGTGCCGGCATCGCCCGCCAGCGCCTGTTTCCAGCCCGACACCGTGCCCGCAACTGTGTTCGCCGCCAGCGGGCCGCGCCACGGAATGTCCTTCAGCCCGGCATAGAGCGACAGGTCGGCGCGCGCGGCGGCGGCGCCGCAGGCGTCGATGGCATGGACATGGCCGTCGGGATCGTGGATCAGCCAGAAACCGTCGCCGCCGATACCGGTCATATGGGGATAGACCACCGCCAGCGTCGCGGCCATCGCCACGCATGCCTCGACCGCGGTGCCGCCATCCTTGAGCACGCTCAGGCCCGCCTGACTCGCCAGATGATGCGGCGCAGTGGCAAGGCCATTATAGCTGGATGGTGCGTGCATCATGTCATGGGCGTCCCTGTCAGGCTGATGGGAAAAAGTGTGACGGCGGCGGCCGATCTAAAAAAGAACTTATTTTAGGTCATGGCGATGCCAAAATGGGGACAGCAGATAATCCGGCCCCACAGGGAAAGAGGGCGCAAAAAAAGGGCGGGCGGCGATGCCTCGCCGTCCGCCCCCGCAGGTGCCATGGAACGTCTGTTTCAGCAGGTCAGGCCCAGCGCCCGCAACGCCTTGCGATAGGAAACGGAAGATCGGTCGGCCGCGAAATGGGCTTCCTCCTCCAGTTCCAGCGGCAGGTCCTCCGGGCATTGCGCCTCCACAATGGCCTGATCCTCCGCAAAGATCTGCGCGTTGAAGGCGTAGACATCCTCGACCGATCCGGTGCGGTCGAAATTGCGGACCAGCGGCACATAAAGCGTGGTTTCCCGCGCTGACACCGGGGTGGCGATGTTCATGATGCGCAGCACGCCGTCATGGGGGAAATCGACCGTCAGGAAGGCGATATAGGGCGGATAGACGTCGAAGGTCCGGCGCCAGATGAAGCCTTCGGGTTCCAGATGCTGCAACGGTTTGGGGAAGTTGCTGACATCGCTGATATAGATGCTGCGGAACCCATAGTCGGTCTGCCGGGTCTGGTAGAGCGGCACCACGCTGTTCTCGCGGTCGGCAAAGGCCTCATGATGGATCCAGGCGAAATGGGCGACGTCGATAAACCCTTCCACCTGCCGTCCGGGGGCGGCCTGTATCGACACTGGCGGGCAGACGATGGCCTGAAAATCGGACGCGCCGAATTCGGGGAAGTCGGGAATGTCGGCCAGCGCATTGTCCGGATCCAGACAGGTCCACACCAGCCCATAGCGTTCGACCATGGGCAAGGTGGTGGCGCGGAACCGGTCCGACGGCACGACATTGGGCTGGGCCGGGATCTTGACGCAGCGCCCGTCCGCAGCAAAGCGCAGGCCGTGATATGGGCAGACCAGATTGTCGTCCTCCACCCAGCCCATGCTGAGCGGCACGCCGCGATGGGGGCACAGGTCGCGCGCGACGCTGATGCCCGACGTGGTGCGATAGACGACCAGCTTCACGTCCAGCAGCTTTGACTGGACCGGCGCGGTGCCGACATCGTCGACGCGGGCGACGGGAAACCAGTAGCGGGACAATATTTCCCAGTCCCCGTCGGCATAGGTGCAGTTGCGCGGCCGGGTGACGCGGGGGGGCCGGGTCGCGGCCGGCGGCGGCACATCGTCCCGTTCCTGCAGCAGCGATGGCGCCTGCGTCATGCGGGAACTCCCAGATAGTTGATGCGGAAGGCATTCCCGTCAGGATCGCGCAGCACCGACTGATACCAGCCATAATAGGTTTCGAACGGTTCCTTCACCACCTGTGCGCCCAGCACGGCGGCCTGCCGGGTCAGCCGCTGCACCTCTTCGGGCGAATCCACGTTGAAGGTCTGGAACACGCGGTCGCCCGGTTCCGTCTGGGGCGCCATGCCCAGCAGTTCATAAGCGCCCGTGCCGCTGAAGCCCAGCGACGTGCCGCCGGCGGCAAAGCCCCGGAAGATCGGCGAGCGGCTTTCGCGATATTCCTCCAACCCGAACAGGCTGCTGTAGAAATCGGCCAGCCGGTCGATGTCGGCGGTGAAGATGTTGGTATAAGCAAGAACAGCCATTGTTCGATCCTTCACGCCGCGAGGCCATAGGTCTTGCGGTACATTTCGGCGATATGATCCCCCACCGTGGTGTCGGGATAGGTGGGCGGCCCGTCTTCGGGCAGGCAGGTCGGCGCGCAGCTGACCTTGTAGAAATAATTGGGGTCGAAAAAGGTCGGCACCGAAAAGCGATCCCGGCCGCTATGGTTGTTGAGCACCCGGTGCATGTTGGCATGGTACAGGCCGTTGGTCAGCACGCGGACCATTTCGCCCAGGTTGATGACGAAGGTGCCCGGGATCGGCGGCGCAGCGATCCATTCGCCCGCCGCATTTTCCACCTCCAGCCCGCCGACATCGTCCTGCAGCAAAATGGTAATCATGCCCCAGTCGATATGCGCGCCCGCGCCGATCTGGTTATAGGCGGCGTCGGTCGGCTGCGGGCCGTATTTCAGCAGCCGGCTGTTGAACAGCGGCTCCTGCAGCCCGTCGACGAAATAATCCTCCGGCAGGTCGATGGACAGGGCGATCAGGCTCATCAGATGGCGGCCGACGCGGAACATCTCTGCCACATAGGCTTCATAGCGGGCGCGAAAGCCATCGGGCTTTTCCGGCCACAGATTGGCGCCGCAATTGGGCACGCCATCACGCACATAGGGATGGTCGTCGTCCAGATCGACGCCGATCAGAAAGCCTTCCTTGAGGTCCGGCGGTGATCCGTCGTCCAGCGTCTGAAGGCCCGGCGCCTCGTAACCGCGGGTGCAGGTCGAATATCTGGTGTCGACCTTTGCCTTTTCCTCCAGCGGCAGGGCAAAGAAGCGGCGCGCCAGGTCGAGCTGGCCGTCCATCATCGCCTGCGGCACGCCATGGTTGGCGATGTAGAAGAAGCCGGTGTCCCGCGCGGTCTTGTGGATTTCCCACGCAACCGCCTTCTTGGCCTCCAGGTCGCCGGACAGGCTGGGCCCCAGGTCGATCAGGGGGATCGCCTCTGCAGGCTTGGGGGGCGTGTAGACGATCATGTCAGGCGGCCTCCGCTTCCTTGAACTTGGGCGTGTTGTTCATCTGGTCCATCTTCATTTCCAGATGCTCCAGCGACGTGGTGCGCGCATATTTCGGCGCCTTGTCGATGGCGCAGGTCGGGATGCATTCGATGACCGCGTCGTAATTGGGCTGGTGGAAGAAGACGAGCGACTGGCGGCGGCTGCCCACCCCCTTGTCGCGCGGCGGATTGACGACGCGGTGCATGGTCGACACCCATTCGTCATTGGTCCATTGCGCCATCAGGTCGCCCAGGTTGATGATGAACGCGCCCGGCACGATGGGCACCGCTTCCCAGCGGCCGTCGGCGGTCAGCACTTCCAGTCCGCCGGGCTTGTCCTCCGTCTTCAGGATGGTCAGGCCGCCATAATCGGTGTGCGCACCGGCGCGCAGCTGGCCATCCTCCAGCGCTTCGGGCTGGTCGGGATAGTTGCTGATGACCATGTTGGTGATGTGCCGGTCGATCTTGTCCGCGAACCAGTCGGGCGACAGGTTCAGCGCGCGGGCGCACAGTTCCATCAGCAGCGCGGCCAGCTTTTCCATCTCATGATAATAAGTGACGATGGCAGGCTGGAAGGCGGGCACGTCGGCATCGGGCCAGATATTGGGATGGAAGATCCGGCGCGCGGTCGGCGTGGTGAAATAGGGGTCGCTTTCGTCCAGGTCGAAACGGCCGATATTATAATATTCGCGATGGTCGGGCTTGGCATCTTCCTCGCCGATGGTGCTGGCAAGGTTGCCGGTCTCTATCCCGAAATAGCCGCGATAGACGGCCGGGTCGGGCGAGCGATATTTGCCCTTTTCCGGGCCCGACAGGTCGAACAGCGCCCGGCTGGCGGTGGCGGCGGCCTCGATCGCTTCGGCCGGGACACCATGGCCCGACACCACCAGAAAACCGATGCTGCGCGCAGCGGCGCCAACCTGTTCGGCCACGGCCTGTCGGTCCGCTTCGCTGCCCGTGCGCGCGGGGGTCAGGTCGATGATGGGAACCACGCTACCGTCAAACTTCATTTCAGCCTCCTGCGTGGCCGGCATGGGGCGCCGGCATGCGATTGTTGTGGATGTCGGATTCCCCGGCGATGGCGCTGTTCGTTGCGCGCCCGGTGCCAAGGAAGATGTTGAGCAGGATCGCCGTGACAATGCCCAGCAGCACGCCGCTATGGGTGAAGGGCGCCAGCGCAGCCGGGGCCGCGGCAAAGAAACGGTCGGAAAAAGTGGGGATCAGGCCCATGCCCAGGCTGATCGCGACGACCAGCAGATCCTCCCGCGATCGGTCCAGCCCCGCCGCCGCGAGCGAACGGATGCCCGACGCCGCGACCATGCCGAACAGCACCAGCGCGGCCCCGCCCAGCACGCTGGGCGGCACGGCGGCGACCAGCGCGGACAGCCGGGGGAACAGCGCCAGCACCAGCATCATCGCGCCCGCGCCGATGCAGACGAAGCGGCTGCGCACCCCTGTCATGTTCACCAGCGCGATATTCTGGGCATAGGATGTATAGGGAAAGCTGTTGAAAACGCCGCCGATGACCGCGCCCAGGCAATCGGCGCGCAGCCCGCGCGACAGGTCGCGCGTCGTCACCGGACGGTCGACCATGTCGCCCATCATCGTCAGCATGCCGCTGGATTCCACCAGCGTGATCAGCAGCACCACCACCATCGATGCGATGGCCGCCGGGTCGAACAGGGGCAGGCCGAAATGGAAGGGCGTGACCAGTTGCAGCGGGGGTGCGGCGACGGCGCCGGAAAAATCCACCAGCCCCATGGCTGCCGCGACGGCATAGCCCGCCGCCATGCCCATCAGGATCGCGCAATTGGCCAGAAAGCCGGTGCCCAGCCGCGTCACCAGCAGGATCACCGCAATGGTGCCGCCCGCCAGCAGCAGATGGACAGGCGCGCCATAGTCGGCGGCGCCCTGTCCGCCGGCGGCCCAGTCCACCGCCACGCCCATCAGCGACAGGCCGATCAGCAGCATGGCGGTGCCGGTGACGGTGGGGGTCAGCACCCGCCGCAGCCGTCCGACCAGCGGCACCAGCGGCAGGACGATCAGCCCGGCGGCGATGGCCGCGCCATAGACGCCCGGCAGGCCCAGTCCCGGCTGGCTGGCAATGGCGATGGCGGGCATCACGCCGACAAAGGTCACGCCCATGATGATGGGCAGGCGAATGCCCACGCCGCCCCGGCCCAGTCCAAGACATTGCAGCAGCGTGACCAGCCCGCAGGCGAACAGGTCGGCGCTGACCAGATAGGCGGTGTCCTGCGCCGACAGGTGCAGCGCGGAAGCGACCAGCAGGGGCACGGTGATCGCCCCTGCATACATGGTCAGCACATGCTGGAAGGCCAGGGCCCCCAGCGCCCCCGCCGGCGGGACATGGTCCACCGGATGGGGCATGACGCGATCAGAAGTCATATTTCACCGATGCGATGACCTGACGCGGCGGGATGTACATGTCGCTGGTCGTGAAGCTGCCAAAGGGGTTGGAATAGCGCGAGGCGATCCCGTTCTTGTCGAAGATGTTCGACACGGTGACGCCCAGCGTCCAGCCGCTGTCCTGCGGGGTGAAGGCGAAATTGGCGTTCACCTGCGTATAGCCGGGCACCACGTCGCGGGCGCCGTCATTGAAGATGCGATACTGGAACTTGCCGCGATAGATGAGTTCCGCATGCGATTTGAGCGTGCCCAGCGAACCGATGTCCAGCGTGTGGGTCGCGCCGACCGCGCCCTGCCATTTGGGCAGTTTGGGCGGCACATTGCCGTTGGTGTTGCGGGTCTGCTGGGCCCGCAGCGCGATGGTATAGGCATCGAAGGGGCCATAACCCAGCGCGGCGGCGGCCAGCGTGGCGGCATGGGCGCGGGACGGGTCCAGCGTGATATAATCGCCCACCAGTTCGCCATCGAGATAGGTGACATTGCCGTCCAGCTTGAGCTTCCCGGTCAGTTCGACCGTGGCCTCCGCCTCTGCACCCCAGATCCGCGTCTTGGGCACGTTCGACACGCCGCCCTGATAGGGGATCGGATCCTCCATCTGATATTGCAGATTTTTATAGTCATAGAAGAAGGCTGCGGTGTTCAGCGTCACCCGGCCGTCGGCAAAGCGGTTCTTCGCGCCGATCTCATAGGACCAGACATATTCCGGCTGATAGGTCAGCGGCACCAGCAACGGCGTGCTGTTGTTGCTGACGCCGCCGGGCTTATACCCGCGCGAAATGCTGGCATAGACCATGTTGCGCGGAGTCAGTTCGAAATCGACCTCGCCCTTGCCGGTCAGCGCATTTTCACTGGTTTTCGCATGCACGGTCGGCGCGAAAATATCGAACAGCGTGCTGTTGCTGCTGTTGAAATCGTCATGGGCGTAGCGCAGGCCCAGCGTCGCGCTGACCGTGTCGGCCAGCTTGTACTTGGCCTGGGCGAAACCGGCATAGCTATAACGTTTCTGCCGGCTGTTGAGCGCATAATCGAGATTATAGGGATAGTTGGCGAAGGTCAGCGGCAGGGTCAGATCATAGACCGGGTTCGCGTCCGTGCCGCGATATTCCAATATGTCCTGGCCCAGTTTCTGATAGAGGAAATAGGCGCCGACAATGTAGCTGAGCGGCCCTTCCCCGTTCGAGGTCAGGTTGAATTCCTGGCTGAAGGCGTCGACGCTGTTGTTCCAATAGGGCTGGGCGTCATAGGTGCCGGTCTGGGCATAGGTGGACCGGTCGACGTCGATCTGGTTGTGGTTGCGCGTCGTCTGGTAGGAACTGAGCGACTTGAGCGTCGCAAAGCCCATGTCATATTGCAGGTCGGCATAGGTCAGGAAGAAGTCGAGCTTGTATTTGTTCGCATAATCCTGGGAAATGCGGCGCGGATCGGTGTCGATATCGTCGACATTCTTCTGCGCGGCGCCATGTTCGTCGGCATTGAAATATTGCGCCGTCAACTGGGCGGAAAATGTGTCGGTCGGCGTCCACAGCAGCGATATCTTGGCGGAAATACGGTCGGCATCGTCCAGCCCGTAGCGGCCATAGGCCGGGCTGAGCCCGGTCTGGCGCGCGAAGCCCTTGTGATAATAGCGCTGCACGGTGCCGCGCACGGCCAGCGTGTCGCTGATCGGGACGTTCAGCGTCGCGGTGCCGCGCACCAGATCGTAATTGCCCAGTTCCAGCTGGGTCGATCCGCTGAGCGCCTGGGTGTCCGGCCTGGCGGTGATGGCGTTGATGATGCCGCCGGTCGCGCTCTGGCCGAAGACGGTGCCCTGCGGGCCGCGCAACACCTCTACCCGCTGAAGGTCCAGGAAATCCTGTTGCAGCGCATAGGGGCTGACGACATAGACGCCATCGATGTGGAAGGAGGTGCCGGGCTGCGCGCTCAGATTGTCGGACGCTTCATAGCCCACGCCACGGATCGACACGACCCGCACGAAGCTGCCGCTGTTGGCGATGGTCAGTCCCGGCACAAAGCCGTTCATGTCGATCAACTGGGTGATGTTGGACTGGGCCAGCGTATCGGCCGAAATCGCCGTGATCGCCAGCGGCGCGCGCTGAAGCGTGGTCTGCTGCTTTTCGCCGGTGACGATGATCTCACCCTCGGCATAGGCGCTATCCTCGGCCGCGCCCCCGGCGGCGGGTGCCTCTGCTGCATGGGCGGAGACCCCTGCGCCCAACAGGGCGGATATCATGGTGCTGGCCAGAAACGTCGATTTCGACCGCAGATTCAACATTCACATACCCCCTTTTCGACAGGACGACCGGCTGATCGCTCTTTGATTCGCCCTCTCGATTTTGCTGTTGCACAAAATCTGCCATTGAAACCTGTGCTGATCCATCGCAGAATATCGCAAGCACTGTTCGCATAATGAGAACAGTTCAGACGGAGACTTCCTCATGCTTCTCAGCCGGGCCGCCCTGTATTTCGACGAAGTCGCCCGGCGGGGCGGGCTGCGCCGCGCGGCCGACGTGCTGCACATCGCCCCGTCGGCGGTCGACCGCCAGATCATCCAGTTGGAGGAGGAAATGGGCACCCAGCTGTTCGAACGCACCCCCACCGGCATGCGCATGACGGCGGCGGGGGAATTGCTGATCGACGGGGTGCGCCGCTGGCGCCGCGATCTGCAACGCATCCGGTCGGAAATCGACAATCTGGTCGGGCTGCGCAGGGGCAGCGTCGTCATCGGGCTGGTCGAGGGCGCGACGGAATTCATCGCCGGGGCGGTCGCGTCCTTCCAGCAACGCTATCCCGCCATCCAGTTCCGCATGGAGGTGTTTGGCGCGCAGGGGGTGATCGATCAGGTGATGGCAGGCGACATCGATGTCGGCGTGACCTTCAACCCGCCCAATAATCCGGTGATCCGGCTTGACCGGACGATGATCTATCGACTGGGGCTGGTGGTGCATCCCGACCATCCGCTGGCCGGGCGCAAGGAAATATCGCTGGCCGAATGCGCCAGCCATCCGCTGATCGTGCCCAGCGAGACATTGTCGCTGCGCCGCGTGTTCGACATCGCCTGGGGGCGCCATGTCGGCGGCCCGCCCCGCGCCGTGGCGGAAGTCAGCAGCATCGGGCTGATCAAGTCGCTGGCAATCCGCGGCGCGGGGGTGGGGTTGCTGACCGCCTTCGACGCGATCAGCGAGATTCAGGCGGGCAGCCTGATCTTCGTCCCGTTGTCCGACGAACGGATCGACCTGTCCACGCTTTCTATCGTCAGCGCGTCGGGACGGACGCTATCAGTTCCTGCTTCCCTGCTGATTCAGCATCTGGCACAGATAATGGACCAGCAAGGTGTCCCTGTAATCTAGCACTACTTTGGCAGAAGTTTACTGGGACGTCTGATGAGGCAACATCCGCAGTGAGGGCAATGCCCCGGCGGTGAGCGAGACAGGCGGTCAAGGATGGCCTGGCGCACTGCTGGCAAGGTGGGTTGGGGAGGCGGACCGAGGATTCTTTTTTTTTCGCCCCGCCTGAGCGAGCCTTTGAGATTGCAGGAAGGCGTAGGCCATCATCGACATCAAGGCGTGGCGGTGAAGCCCGGTCCAGGATCGTCCTTCGAAGTGATCGAGGCCGAGTTCCTCCTTGAGTTGCTGATGCGCTTGTTCGCAAACCCAGCGCGCCTTGATCGCACCGGCGAGAGCCTTGATCGGGGTGTCGCCGGGCAGATTGGAGAGATAGTATTTGCGCTCGCCATTCGAGCGATGCTCACCAACCAGCCAGGCTTCCTCGCCCGGCATGTGCTGGGCCCCGGCAGAGCCGATCCGTTGAGGCGCACCATCGGCAATGCGCACGCGCATGGCGGCAAAGCGGGCCGTCAGCCGTCCCTTTGTTCCTTTGCGCCAACTGACCTGTCGCCATTTCGCGCTTTCGAGCATTGCGTGCGCGGCCATGGATTTGACGTCGGGCACATGTCGCACCCGTGGGCGACCGCGTCCTGCGACTGGGAAGATCAGTTGCACATCGGCCGGATAGACCTTCTGATGCCGGGGGATGCCAACCGCCCAGCAAAGGCTACGTGCACTCAGTGCCTGCCGGAACGGAGCCGACAGCCCGTAACCCGCATCGGCCAGCACGCAGCCAAAGCGCACCCCGGCCGCGATGACACGATCAATCTCCTCAATCGCGATCTCTGGCTTGGTGCGGTATTCCTGCAAGGGCGCAGGCACGCCAACCTTGTCCATGCGCGCAGCATCGCTCGTCCAGCTTTCCGGCAGGAACAGCCGCAAGCTTAACATGAGGGGAACTTCGCCCGAAGCCAATGTCACCGATACCATCGTCTGGCAGTTGGCATTCTTGCCCAGCGCCGTGGCGTATTGGGGCGCGACGCCAACCGAAGCCTTGCCCTTCTTGGGCAGGGCGGTGTCGTCGATGATCAACCAGGCTCCCTCACCGCCAACCAATTCATCCGCCTGGTTCCACAAGGTCGCTTCCAGTGGGGCGCTGTCCCATAAGCCAGCCCCGATGAAATGATGAAGCCGGTCGTAGGGTATCGCATCCGAACGGGCTGCCATGGGTTGGATGCTCTTGCGATCGCCGGGCCCGATCAGACCGGCGATATAGGCCGGGCACATTCTACGTCGAGTCTTATTCCCCAAGGCTTCCAGATATGGCGCAAGCCACCGTTCAAGATCCGCCTGCCACGCCTCTTCCATCGCCAGCCTCCATCAAAGCTGGCTCCCCATGAATCACGCATTCAGTGCCATGGGAATCCCGAAAATCAAACTTCTGCCAAAGTAGTGCTAGGGTCAGAACCCATTGCTGTAATTAGATTTAGTTGATTCAGGCTCCGTGAGGAGACTGGATCTGAGCGATTGAACGCTCTTGGGAAAATACGGCTCAAGCCGCGCCATCTGCTCGTCCGTCAGCCAATACAGGTCCCTCAAATCCAATCTCCTCGCGGAGCATGAATCAGATCGAGCCGGTTATATCAATGGGTCCTGACCCTAGATCCGCCGATCTGGACCGCAACCTGGGACATGGTGGTTGCAGCATAGCCATTTTCCAGAAAAATCTTCCTCGCATTTTGCAAGATCGCCCGCCGTCGTGCGATTTTCTTCTCTTCGCGGCTGCCCACTAATTTCCTCTTCCTCACCAGAGCCGGTGCTTAGCCCAATAGTATCTCGCTTTCCTGATTGGATTAGCCTGAGCAAATCGCAAACTCCACGATCGAGGCACCGCCATCTGCTTTCAGGTGACATCCTTAAGCATCGTGGACGCGTCAGCCAGTTGCGTCGGATTCAGCACCGCTCCGGACAGCACATGCGCGCGGCCCTGAACATAATCCTTGACCGCATTGACGCAATCGAGCGCGATCAGCTTGCCGTCCTTGAGGTAAAGTACAGAGAAGCTGCGGGTCGCCGGATCGCCGCGCAAAATCGTCTGGTCATGCCCGGTCGACAGTCCGACGGTCTGGAGCTTCAGATCATATTGGTTCGACCAGAACCAGGGCACAGCGTTATAGGCCTCTTCCATGCCCATAATATGGCCTACCGCGGTCTTCGCCTGATCGTTGGCGTTCTGGACCGATTCCAGCCGGATCTGCGCACCACGGGCGAAGCTGTTGGCATGCGCCGCGCAATCGCCCACCGCATAGATGTCGGGCAGGCTGGTGCGGCAATATTCGTCGACATCCACGCCATTGCCGCCGATGGCCCCCGCCGCGATCAGCGGGCCGGTTTCGGGGATGATGCCGATGCCGACGATCACCATGTCGGTTTCGATCCGCTCGCCATCGGCCATCTGCACGGCGGTCGCCTCGCCATCCGTCACCTCGATGCAGTCCATCCGTGCGCCGGTGCGCAGGTCGACGCCATGGGCGCGATGTTCCGCCTCATAAAAGCGCGATAGATCTTCACCCGCCACGCGCGCCAGCACGCGATCAAGCGCTTCGAGCAGCACGACCTTCTTTCCGAATTTGGACAGCACGGCCGCCGCTTCAAGCCCGATATAGCCGCCGCCGATCACAGTCACATGGTTGATCTGGTCGATCTTCGCCATCATCGCGTCGACATTGTCGCGGCGGCGCACGGCATGGACATTGGGCGCTTCGGCGCCATTGCAGGTCAACATGCGGGGAGAGCCGCCCGTGGCCCAGATCAGCTTGCCATAGCCTATTTCCGTGTCGCCTGCGGTCACAAATTTACCGACAGGATCAACGGCCTTCACGCGGCGGCCGAGCAGCATGTCGATCCCGCGCTCTTCCCAGAAGCTCGCCGGGCGGATCAGGATGCGATCAAAGCTCTTGTCGCCCGCGAAATATTCCTTGGACAGCGGAGGACGTTCATAGGGGGGATCCTTTTCGTCGCCGATCATGGCGACCGAGCCTTCGAAACCCAGTTGCCGCAGCGATATGGCCGCTTGCGCACCGGCATGGCCCGCACCCACGATCAGGACGTCATAACTACTCATTCGAAAATCCCATCAAAAATCGGTTCTGGATAGCTGCTGTCCGCGCATTGCTGGCGGACTGCCGACATTGCCATGGCCCACTCAGCCGTTCGATCGGCGATCAGCAGCGGCACCTGCTGTTCGGGCCAGTGACGGAAGGGAAGAACCGTGCCATCCCGGCGCCACAACTCGACCTGATCGAGCCGGACATCGGCTATCAGCCATTGCGGCCGGTTCAGGTCGCCAAATGCGAACACGCCATTGTCCGGCGTGATGCCGTCAGGCGGCCCGTAAATGCCCGCCGAGCCGTGATTCTCGTCCAGCGAGGGCAACCAAGGCGCCTCACCGACCGTCGGCGCCTGAACCACATAGCATTGATTTTCCAACGCCCGGGCCTGCGCACCGATACGCACGCGCCAAAAGCCCTGCATGCTGTCGGTCGCGGAAGGAACAAGGATGATTTGCGCACCCGCCTCTGCCTGCGCACGCGCGATCAGCGGAAATTCGGCATCATAGCAGATGGTTATCCCCACCCGTCCGACCGGTGTATCGATCACATGGATGGCCTCGCCACCCCCTATGCCCCAGGTTTCCCACTCGAATCGGGTCATGACGATCTTGTCCTGATGACCGGAACTGCCGTCCGGGCAAAAAAGGCGGGCACGGTTGACGATCAATCCCCGATTATCCCGGCATGGGCGGCTGCCGCCCAGGATCGTCACCTCATAGTGAATGGCAAAATGGCGATGTAGTTCGTCGATCCGCTCCCCGACCGCCATGACATGATGCAGCCAGGCCTGCAAATCCGCCGCAGCGTCAGGATCGCCGCCCGCCAATTCCATCGCAGCATATTCTGGGAAAAGCAGGAGTTGCGCACCCTGTTCCGCCGCTTCCCACACCCAGCGGCTGATCTTAATTTCCCAAGCGCCGTAGGTGAGTAGAAGCTCGATCGGATATTGCGCGGCGGCAATACGGAAATCTGTCATTTGGACGCCTATAGCTGCTTCAACCAGAAGCGCATCAGATGTTCGCTCTCTTTAGCTTGCCCGGCTTCCTTCCAGCGCATGTTCATGGTGAAGCGCGGCGCAAGGCGATAGCCGCGCCTGTGCCAGAAGGGGGTGAGGTCGCGTGCGCTTTCCGGTCGCAAGGGATGGTCCGCATCCCTCGACACCGCGCAAAAGACAGCGCTACTCGCACCGGCCTTGCGCGCCGCCGCCTCGCGCTCGTCGAAGAAGCGATGACCCAGGCCGAGCCCGCGAAACTGGGGCAGCAGCACGGACTCGCCGAAATAGAAGAAGCTATCGACATCGACGCCGGCGGCCAGAAAGGGAGATTTGACGGCATCAGACTGAGTCGCCATGGGCGATGCGGTAGCCATGCCCACGGGAATTTCCCCCAGCCGTGCGACCACCAACACGGCCGCCTCGTCGCTCAGAAACTCGGCCAGATAGCCGGCTTCATAATCGACGCTACCATCATAAAGATAGGGCCAGCTGCGAAACACAGTCATGCGCAAGGTTGCGAGCGCGTGCAGCGACATGTCGTCCTTGCAAATGCACTCGACCCGGATCTGCTCGACGAGGTCCGCCTGCATCAACCCGCCTTCACCTGATCCAGCCAACCGGCCAGATTATAATGATTGCTGACCCGCGCGATCAGGCCATCGCGCAGTTCGAAAAAGGCGCCGACGCGCAGAAGGTAACGCTGGCCCGATGCCGGGGGCAGACCGGTATCGGTTTCCAGATATTCCCCTTTCAGCATGAATTCCCCCGCCGCCCGTTGCCCGTCAGCCGAGGTCAGGAACACCGGATCAATGACCTGTTCCCTGTAGCAGCGGTTCATATGGTCGAGAAACTCGGCAAAGGCTGTCTTCCCCCTCCGCACCGCACCCTGCGAGGGTTCATGCACGACATCATGCGTCAATAAATCGAGCATCGCCGCACTGTCGCCGCGATTGAAGGCCGCATAATAACGGACAAGCAGATCATCGTTCATCGTCTTCAATTTTCCGGCGCTATGGTGACCCGAAGACCGTCCATCTCGGCCGTCAGGGGAATCTGGCAGGAGAGACGCGACCGGTCACTGCGATGATCGCTACTGTCGAGCAGGTCGTTTTCATCCTCGCTCATCGCGGGCATCGCCGCGTCCGGCTCGATAAAGACATGGCAGGTCGCGCAGGAACAACATCCGCCGCACAGCGCCAGCAATTCATCCAGGCCGCTGTCGCGGATCGCTTCCATGAGCGACAGGCCGGCTTCTGCTTCGATCGGCCGTTCCGATCCATTCCGGTCGGCAATGATGATCTGGACCATTAGTTCGTCCCTTTCATTAGCCGTTCCGCATGCCAGCGCAAATGATCGGCCATGAAGGAGGAAATGAAATAATAGCTGTGATCGTAGCCGGACTGCATCCGCAGCGTCAGCGGCTGGCCCGCGCTTTTGCAGGCCGCCTCCAGCAATTCGGGACGAAGCTGTTCGGCCAGAAACTGGTCGGCATCGCCTTGATCGACCAGCAGATCAGGCAACCGGGCGCCATCCTCGATCAGCGCGACGGCATCATGTCTGCGCCAAACGGCGCTGTCCTCTCCCAGATAGCCCATCAGCGCCTTCTTTCCCCAGGGCACCTGCGAAGGGGCAACGATCGGAGAGAAAGCCGACACCGCCTTGTACCGATCGGGATGGTTGAGGCCGATGGTCAGAGCGCCGTGGCCACCCATGCTGTGGCCCATGATCGACTGGCGTTCCATATCGGCGGGGAAGTTCGCCGCGATCAATGCGGGCAACTCCTCCGTCACATAGGACCACATGCGATAATGGAGCGCAAAGGGCGCCTCGGTTGCGTCGACATAGAAGCCCGCGCCAAGGCCGAAATCATAGGCTCCGGCCGGATCGTAGGCGACGCCCTCTCCGCGCGGGCTGGTGTCCGGCGCGACGAGGATCAGCCCCAGCTCCGCGCAGGCTGAACGGAACTCGCCCTTTTCCGTCACATTGGCATGGGTGCAGGTAAGTCCGGACAGATACCAGACCACTGGCAGCTTCACGCCTTCCGCATGGGGCGGCACGAAGACGGAGAAGGTCATCTCCGTCCCCGTCACGCTGGAAGCATGTTTATGGACGCCCTGGACCCCGCCATGGCTTTTGTTGGTTGAAACGGTTTCCAGGGCCATCATTCACTCGCTGAAGAAATAGGCGCAGACCTTGTTCCCGGCCGGATCGCGCAGATAGGCGGCATAGGCGCCGGGCAAGTGACCGCGAGGGCCAGCTGCGCCTTCACACGCACCACCCGCCGAAACGCCAGCGGCGTGGAATGCATCGACGTCAGCTTGACTGGAGGTCGCAAAGCCGATGGTCACACCGTTGCCGGATGGCGCTTCACCGTTGCCCGGACGCAGGACCGGAAAGGCCGGCTTGTCCTTGCCATACAGAATGGCGCTGTCACCAAAGGGCCCCAAATTCTTCACGCCCAAAGGCGCCAGTGCGGCGTCGTAAAACGCCGTGGAAACTGCCAGATCGCTTGCGCCGACGCAGGCGTGCGAAAACACGCCATCACCCGAAATCACTGCCATATTTATTCTCCGACTCTATCAAAAATGAATGTCAGAACACAACCACGCTGCGAATGCTCTTGCCGGCGTGCATCAGGTCGAAGGCGGTGTTGATCTCCTCCAGACCCATGACATGGGTGATCATCGGGTCGATCTCGATCTTGCCGGCCATGTACATGTCGACAATCTTGGGCACGTCGGTTCGGCCCTTGGCGCCGCCGAAGGCCGTGCCGCGCCAGTTGCGGCCTGTGACGAGCTGGAAGGGACGCGTCCCGATTTCTTTACCCGCTTCGGCTACGCCGATGATGATCGATGTGCCCCAGCCGCGATGGCAGGCTTCCAGCGCGGTACGCATAACTTCGGTATTGCCGGTCGCATCGAACGTATAGTCGGCGCCGCCGTCGGTCAGTTCCACGACCTTCGCCACCGTCTCTTCCCGGCTCAGCCCCTTTGAATTGAGGAAGTCGGTCATGCCGAACTTGCGGCCCCATTCCTCACGGTCGGGATTGATGTCGACGCCGATGATCTTGTTCGCACCGACAAGGCGCGCGCCCTGGATCACGTTGAGACCGATGCCGCCCAGGCCGAAGATAACGACATTGTCGCCCACCTGCACCTTGGCCGTGTTGATGACCGCGCCCACGCCGGTCGTCACGCCGCAACCGATATAGCAGCTCGACTGGAAGGGCGCGTCCTCGCGGATCTTCGCCACCGCGATCTCCGGCAACACGGTGAAGTTCGAAAAAGTCGAGCAGCCCATATAGTGGAAGATCGGCTGGCCCTTGTAGGAAAAGCGCGTCGTGCCGTCGGGCATCAGACCCTTGCCTTGCGTCGCGCGGATCGCGGTGCACAGGTTGGTCTTGCCGCTGAGGCAGCTTTTGCACTGGCGGCATTCCGGCGTGTAGAGCGGAATCACGTGATCACCCGGCTTGACCGAAGTGACGCCCGCGCCGACCTCACGCACGATGCCCGCGCCTTCATGACCCAGGATCGAGGGGAAGATACCCTCGCTGTCGAAGCCGTCGAGCGTATAGGCATCGGTATGGCAGATGCCGGTCGCCATGATCTCGACCAGCACTTCACCAGCTCGGGGCCCTTCCAGGTCTACCTCGACGATTTCCAGGGGCTTCTTCGCTTCAAAGGCGACGGCGGCGCGGGTCTTCATGTCTCACTCCTGCTCGTGATCAAGGTCGGAAATGAGCTGATGTGGCTCGGCGCAACCGGCAAAATTCTCGCACCACCATGCGAAGATGCTCGTTAGCCAAACCACAGGCCCCTCCGATATTCTTTTCGTGCTCAGGTTCTAGCAATTCGCTCGCGCTGTGATAATATAGTCATTCAGCAAATAATTATTTCCTATTAGGGATAATAAATGTCGAGTTGGGACGGGATCGACGAATTTGTTAGCGTTGCGACGACAGGCTCTTTCACGCGCGGGGCGCAATCGTTAGGCGTCTCGACGACCCATGTCAGCCGATCGATCATGGCGCTGGAGCAACGAGTACAGGCGCAACTGTTCCACCGCACCACACGCACCGTCCGCCTAACCGACACCGGGCGCGTTTTTTTCGAGCGCTGTGAACGGATAGCCCAGGAACGAGACGAAGCCATTGCGCTGATCGGAGACCGAAGCGAGCCCCAAGGCGAGTTACGGGTCACCTGCTCCACAGCCATGGGGGAGCGTTTTATCTCGCCAATCATTCGTCGCTTTGCCATGCGACATTCCAGACTTAATGTGTCCATCGAACTCACCAATCGGGTGACCGATCTGATTGCCGAGGGCTTCGATTTGGCTGTGCGAACAGGCACAATCACTGACTCGCGCCTGATCGCGACGAGAGTTGCCTCACGCACACTTTATACCTGTGCTGCGCCCAGTTACCTTGCCACGACTGGACGACCGACAATGGTGGAGGCGCTGGATCAGCATGAATGTATCGCGGGCTCTGCGGCCACGTGGCATTTCAAGGTGGACGGCCAGGAAGTCATTCACAGGCCCCAGGGGCGGTTCCGCTGCAATAGCGGCCAGGCAGTGATGGAAGCGTGCGTTGCCGGCCTGGGCATCTGCCAGCTACCCGATTTCTACATCCTGCCGTACCTGAAGCATGGCATGGTCGAACTGCTGCTGGAAGACATGCAACCCGACGATGAACCGATCTGGGCGGTCTATCCCCAGCGGCGCCATTTGCTCCCAAAGGTGCAGCAGGTCGTCGATTGCCTGCTGCATGAGTTAGGGCCGGCGATGAACAGGCCACGAAACGAAAGAACCTCAGGATAAGTCTCGACTTCCATTTATCCCACCAGCTACAGCAGTACGATCGGCTGGCGCCCTTCATCCATCTCAGGCAGCAAGATCCACAAGGGGCACGACCGCTCGAGCCACCAAATCATCCAGACCATCGACGATCCACCGGGAATAATGCCGCTCGATCATCACGACGGAGGTGTCGTGCAGCGCGGCCACGAGGCGAATCGGCAGTCCCATGCGGAGGCCCCGAACGATCGAGCTGTGCCGTAATGCATAAGGGATGGTTGCGGCTGGGAGCCCTGCCTCTTTCACAACCTGATTCCAGCTTCGGGTCATTTCCGAGGGCGATTTCCATGGCCCTCGTTCGTAACGCTCCCACTTGACCGCCGAGACCTGCCGGACACGCCAACGTTCCAACAACGGCGCACTCGACGACCGATCCTCCACGATCGGCTTCAGCAGTTCGACGATATCGTCGCCGATCGCCACGCGGATATGCTCGTTGTTCTTCTTATTCCCCTTGTAGGATTGCGGGATCATGAGCCGGTTCCGCTCCAGCAACGCATCCGCGACCTGCATCCGCCGCAACTGGGCGAATCGGGCACCGGTCGCCGCCATGACCGCGACCAGACGCCCCAGATCCTCGTCCATGGCGCAGGCGGCCGCGACGATCCGGCGCACCTCGGCATCGGCCAAAATCTGGTTCTCACGGGCCTTCGACTCGGTCACCGCCGGGGCTTCGAGGGACAAGCCATATTTGATGGTCAGCGGCAGATCGACCGGAAGAACCTTGCGATGCTCTGCCCAGGCCGCATTGAGGGCCGCCTTGAAATCGTTGAGCAGCCGCTGCGTGCTGGTGAACTTCTGTCGGGCCAGTCGCTTCTGCCAGGCGCGCAGATCCGCCTCCGACAAATCCTTGAGTGCCAACCCTGCCATCCGCTTGTCGCCGAGGACATGCTTGTTGAGCTTGTAATGGGCATCCGACCGGACATCCCTTCCCGCCTGTGCCGCGCGCCGCGCGTCGCGTCGCACGACATAGGCCGAGATCGCCGTCCCGACGGTGATGTTGGGGTCAAGCGCTGCCGGCGCACCGCTCGTCTGCCGCTCGACCCATTCGAGCGCTTTTGCCAGCGCCTGCTTCCAGCTGAGGATCGTATCATCGTCAGCGTCACGGACGTCGTCTGGCTCGCCCAACGTGGCGTTCAAATAGGCATTGGGCACATCGGTGCGCCGGAAACGGACCACCCAGCTGACCTTCCGCGCGCCCTTGTAATAGCCGATATGGAAGCCCTCGGAGACGAGCCGCCAATAGGCCTTGGTCTTGACCGGCAGGCGCAGGCGCACGGCCCGATCCTGGATACGAATGTCGGCAACTATGCGAGCCATAAGCGAAAGGGACCATCCGATTTCTTGTCCTTTTGCTATAGCAGGACTGCCTTGGATTCGCAAGGATGCCACAATGCTAAGTATATGAAATTAAATGCATCCCAGAGTGTCCCCAGACGTCTTGGCGGCTCTCTCTCACGGCTGAAACACGGGTTCGATTCCCGTAGGGGTCACCAGATTCGATCATATCTGACGAACAACAGATATGCCGACGCACTGGCGATCGCATTTCTCTGCGGGCAGCCGCCCTACATCCCTAGCTCGCTCAACCCCGGATGATCGTCAGGCCGGCGCCCCTGCGTCCAGTGGAATTTCCGGTCGGCCGCGCTGATCGGTGCATCATTGATGCAGGCGAACCGCCGCTGCATCAGGCCGCTCGCGTCAAACTCCCAATTCTCGTTGCCATAGGAACGGAACCAGTTGCCGCTGTCGTCATGCCATTCATAGGCGAAGCGCACCGCGATGCGGTTGTCGGCAAAGGCCCATAATTCCTTGATCAGCCGATAATCCAGCTCGCGCTGCCATTTGCGCGTCAGGAAGGCGATGATCGCCGAGCGGCCATTGACGAACTCCGCCCGGTTCCGCCACTGGCTGAGCGGCGTATAGGCCATGGCCACCCTGGCCGGATCGCGGCTGTTCCAACCATCCTCGGCCAGGCGCACCTTCTGTGTCGCGCTCTCCAGGGTGAAGGGCGGCAGCGGCGGTCTCACATTGTCCATCATGCGTCTCCCAATTTGCCGAGGCGATCCTGCAACGCCCTGTTTTCAGCTTCCAGCTGCGCCAGCCGCTCATGCAGCGGCCGGACCGCCTGTTCGATCTCGCGCTCGGTGAAGCGCGGCGTGATATGCTGCGGGCAGTTCCAGTCGAACGCCTCCAGCCGCAGCCGGAAGATGCGCTCCGCCCGCGCCTTGTAATCCTTGTCCATGACAAGATCGGTGAGCGCCGGATCGGCATCGAGCGCCAGCTTCTCGACATGGACGTAGATTTTGAGCCGGGCACGGCGGGGATAGTCC
Source organism: Sphingobium sp. VMM (assembly GCF_056790315.1). Lineage (NCBI taxonomy): Bacteria > Pseudomonadati > Pseudomonadota > Alphaproteobacteria > Sphingomonadales > Sphingobiaceae > Sphingobium > Sphingobium sp. VMM. Next base: position 23,801 of record NZ_JBXGSI010000001.1, on the reverse strand, counting down.
ACCAGGATCAGGCAGGCCCGGTCGTTCGCGGCCAGGTTGCCGGTGCTGATATATTGTCGGTTGCCGCGATAATCGGCAAAGGCCAGCGTCCGGTCGTCAACCAGCTTGAGGAAGCCGGCCGGGCCGCCGCGATGCTGGACATAGGGCCAGCCATCCTCCGACACGGTGGCCATGTAGAAACTGTCGCGGGCCGCCAGGAAATGGGCTTCATTGTCGGTGAAGCGGTCAAAGGCGCGATTGCCGCTGAACGCCGCCCAATGGGCGTCCGCGCCCATCTCCGCCTGCGCCGCGCGGACGCTCGGCGTCGTGGCGATATCCAGAAAACCGTAGGACATGGCCTGTCTCCCATCATCCGTCCGTTGCGGGGCCATGCTTCGACATGGCCCCGCCGGGTGTTCAGCGCGCCGCGACCTTGCGATCGAGGAAGTCGCGGATCAGCGGCGCCATTTCATCCAGCTTGTCTTCCAGGGCGAAATGGCCGGTATCGAGAATATGCATCTCCGCGTCGGGCAGGTCACGCTCGTAGGGATGCGCGCCGGCTTCGGGGAAGATCTTGTCATTCTTGCCCCAGACGATCAGCGTCGGCGGCTTGCGTTCGCGGAAGAAGGCCTGGAATGCCGGGTAGAGCGGCACATTGGTGCGATAGTCGTAGAACAGGTCGAGCTGGATATCCTTGTTGCCCGGCCGGTCGAGCAAGGCCTGGTCCTGCACCCAATTGTCGGGGCTGATCCGCGACAGATCGCGCACGCCATCGGTATATTGGAATTTGGTGGCGTCGAGGCCGACGAGCCAGGCCTGCGCCTCGCGATCCTTGGCCGATCCGCTCTTCCAATAGGTCTTGATCGGATCCCAGAAGGCGCCCAGCCCTTCCTCATAGGCATTGCCATTCTGGACGATGAGGCCGCTGACCCGCTCGGGATGCTTGAGGGCGAGGCGGTAGCCGACCGGGGCGCCATAATCCATGACATACATGGCGTAGCGCCGGGCGCCGATCTTGCCCATCAGCGTGTCGACCATGTCGGCATAATGGGCGAAGCTGTAGGTGAACTGGCGATGGTCGGGCGCGTCGCTCTGGCCAAAGCCCGGATAGTCGGGCGCGATCACATGATAGCGGTCGGCGAGGAGCGGGATCAGGTTGCGGAACATGTGCGACGATGTCGGGAAGCCGTGGAGCAGCAGCACCACCGGGCCGTCGGCGGGGCCGGCTTCGCGATAGAACATCTTGACGCCGTCGATGGTGGCGCTGCGATAATGGACCGTGGCGGCGGCAGCCTGCGTGGCGACGGCGCTCGCGGGCGCGGCGATCGCCTCGGCCGAGGCAGCGATGCCGGCGGTCGCCAGCAGCATCGAAATGACCAGTTTCTTCATCATGTCCTCCACCCTGTTGGGGTCGCTGAGCAAGGGCTTCAGCTTCTGGAGACAGAGATAATCCTTGTCGTCATTCCTGATAATTCGGGAAAACTGGAAGTAATTATTCCTTATTATGGAATAATGGTCATGTCTGCTGGAACAGAGGATTGGCCCGCAGCCGATCGACCGCCAGATCGACGAAACTGCGCACCTTGGCCGCCGCCCGCCGCCCTTCGGCGTGGATGACATGGATCGGCATCGGCTTTTCCATATGCTCGTCCAATATCGTGACCAGCCGCCCGGCCGCCAGTGCCGGCTCGACCTGGTAGGACAGCACCCGCGTCAACCCCCAGCCCTGCTCGGCGGCGGCGATCGCCGCCTCATTGGTGTTGCAGAAGAGCTGCGGGTGCACCGTGACGCTGCTCCGTCCCTCCGGTCCGAAATGCCATTCGGGGGAGGCCCATGCCCCGGTCGGGCCGATGATGCGATGATAGGCAAGATCGGCCGGGGTCCGGGGCATGACATGCTGCTCGAAATAGGCCGGCGCGCCACAGATGACCCGCCGCACCGTCCCGACCCGAATGGCGCTGAGGCCCGAATCCGGCAGATGACCGATCCGGATGGCGACATCGATGCCCTCCTCGACGATGTTGACAAGCCGGTCGACGAACAGGCTGCGCCCGGTCACCGCGGGAAAGCGATCCAGATAGTCGAGCAGGATCGGCAGCACGTACATCTGGCCGAAGACCACCGATCCCGTGACGATCAGCGTGCCGGTGGGATTGCCATGGGCGCCCGCCGCCGCCGCGTCCGCATCCGCCATGTCGGCCAATATCCGGCGGCAATCGTCCAGATAGCCACGGCCCGCCTCGGTCAGCTTCACCGATCGCGTGGTCCGCGTGAGAAGGCGCACGCCGATCTCGTCCTCCAGCGCGGAAATCGCCCGCGTGACCGCCGGCGGGCTCAGATGCAGCTGCCGCGCGGCTTCGGCAAAACCGCCTGTTTCCGCCACGCGAACGAATATCTTCATGGCTTGCCAACGGTCCAAAGCATTCCCCTCGATCATCGCTGCGGCCGAAAAGGATGCGCAGAACCCCATGCGCCGGTCAATCAGCAGGACTGACGCACAAGGTCCGTTTCGGGCGCAACAGAAACGATTATCTCATGGACCTCCCCCCCTTCATCATGACGCCTCAGGGTCGCCCCCGATGGAAATGCACAGGGATCACGGATATCACCGCGCAACGATAACCAGGGGGACATGACGTGCCGATCGACTACCGCAACATGGTTCGCCACGGTCGCCTGTTTTGCGCCTTGCTGCTGCTCCCCCACACCGCCCTCGCCCAAGGCGATCGCGCTACATCACCGCCGGAATTTGCCCGCCGCGCCGACAATCTGAAGCCCGGCCAATGGGTCTGGGCGCCGCAGGTATCGCCGACCGGGCCGCTGCTCGTCTATGTCGATCTCTCGCGCCAGATCGCGACCGTCTATCGCAACGGCGTGCGCATCGCCGTGTCCACCATCTCCTCGGGCAAGGAAGGCCATGCAACGCCCACCGGCGTCTTCACCATCCTGCAAAAGGACAAGGACCATCGGTCCAGCACCTATAATAACGCGCCCATGCCCTATCAGCAGCGCCTGACCTGGGACGGCGTCGCGCTCCATGCCGGCGGCCTGCCGGGCTATCCCGAAAGCCATGGCTGCATCCACCTGCCTTATAAATTCTCGCAGGAACTCTTCGCCATCACCAGCCTGGGCGCGACCGTGGTGGTCCAGGGCAATGCCGCCACCCATATGCGCACCAGCCAGGCGAGCCTCTTGTCACCGATCAACGACAAGGGCGAGCAGGTCGAATATCGCCCGCTCAAGGGCGAGGAATATCGCTGGCAGCCCGAACTGGCGACCAGCGGCCCGCTGACCATCATCGTCTCTAAGAAGGAGCAGCGGATCGTCGTGCTGCGCAACGGCACGGAAATCGGCCGCAGCGTCGCCGAGATCAAGGAGGGCGATCCCGGCTCCCATGTCATCACCCTCACCATGGGGAAGGATGGCAAGACCCACTGGCTCTATGTCGGCCTGCCGGGCCATGAAAATGATGTCGAGAATGTCGTGGACGAAGCGGTGCTGAACCGGGTGCGCCTGCCGCGCGGCTTCTACGACAAGATCCGCAGCCAGTTGAAGCCGGGCACCACCATCCTCGTCACCGACTCCAGCGTCGGCGCCTCGACCGGCGAGAAACTCACGATCATGGACGCGGTCGCGCCCCAGCCCTGACCACCCATCAAGCATCGCCACGGCGGAGCCCTCTATGCTTGCGGGCACCCATCCCCATGCGCACAAGCTGTCGGAAAGAGCAGCATGCCACAGGAAAGGATGAGGATAATGCCCCGCTTCACCGCCGAAACCGCCATTGCCGCGCTAGAGATCGAGCAGTTGGTGATCGACTGGGGCTATGATCTGGACCTTAATGGCGGCATGAATGTCGCACCGCTCTGCACCGACGATTGCCATTATCTGGTCGGCGGCACGCTGCATCAGGGCCATGGCACCATCACCGCCTTCTACACCGCCCGCAACGAACGGGTCGCCGCCCAGCAGAAGGATGGCGTCCGCACTCAGCGGCACACCATCACCAATATGCGCATTCAATTCCCGGCCGTCGATCATGGCAGCGCGCAGTTCATGCTGGTCAATTATTCAGGTGAAGGCAAGGCGCCGATCCTGAACCTGGTCGGCCCGACCATCGTCGCCGATTGCCGCATGGAATTCCGCCGGGATGCGGACGGCGAATGGCGCATCTCGCTGTTCGACAGCACGCCGATGTTCATCGGCAATGATCCGTTCCTCAACGCCGCCGTTGTCCGGAAATAGGGAAATTCGCCGCCCGGCAAGGCTGACATGGAAATGCCGAACCCGGCGCACAATGTTACAGACATCGCCGCAATCTGAAATCGCCGGGCAAAATCACACGCAGACACTCCGCCTGACCAGCGTCAGACCCGGAGTGCAGCGTGATACAACAGCCGATCAATTTCCCGGCCCGGACCGACCAGACAGACAGGAAGACGCAGTCGATCTGCTTCTTCTTCAACGCGCAGATCCATCATCTTCTGCACGCCATGCCGCTGGCACTGGAATTGTCGCATGATCCGCGCTTTCGCGTCGATATCATCGCGGCCGGCGCCGATCATATTGCGCTGGCCCGCGACCTGGCAGCCCGTCATGGCGGCGGCCGGCTGAACTTCATCCATCTCGACAATATCTGGCTGCGCACCCTGTCCCACCTGTCGGGCCATGCCAGCCCGCCCAAGCTCGCCACCCTCCTCGCCGCGCGCCACCGCCTCGCCCGCTATGACGCGATCGTCGTGCCCGAACGCACCTCGCTGCTGCTACGCCGGCTCGGGCTGGCGGGCAGCCGCTTCATCCATACCTGTCATGGCGCGGGCGACCGCGCGGTTGGCTATGATCCGCGCATCGCGCTGTTCGACTTCGTGCTGCTGGCGGGCGAGAAGCAGCGCCGGCGGATGCTGGCGCAGGGCCTGATCCGCGAGGATCATTACGCCATTGCCGGCTATGGCAAGTTCGACCTGACCCAAGGCCAGCGCCCGGCGAGCCCCTTCACCGACAATCGCCCGATCATACTATACAACCCGCATTTCTCGCCGCGCCTCTCCTCCTGGCAGGCGATGGGCACGGATGTACTGCGCCAGTTCGCGGCCGATGACCGGTTCAACCTGATCGTTGCGCCCCATGTCCGCCTGTTCGACAATCGCCGCAAGCGCGCTGCAGCCGAGCGCATGCTGGCCGAATTTGCCGGCCTGCCGCATATCCATGTCGACCTGGGCAGCCGGGCGAGCGTCGACATGAGCTATGTCCAGCTCGCCGCCGCCTATATCGGCGACGTGTCGAGCCAGATCTATGAATTCATCGCCACACCGCGCCCCTGTCTCTTCCTCAACGGTCATGGCGCGCAGTGGCGCGACGATCCCAACTATGCCCATTGGCATTATGGCCCGGTCCATGAATCCGCCGATCGCATCCCCGACAAGGTCGCCGCCGCCATGGCGGCCCACGGCATGTATGACGCCGCCCAGCGACGCGGCCTGTCCGATACCTTCACCAGCGGTGGCGCGCCCGCCTCGACGCGCGCGGCCAGGGCGGTCGCGGATTATCTGACGCGCGGCGCGCCAGCAGCGCGGCCCGTTCCGACACCCTATAAGCTGCGGGAGGCGCTGCGCCATGGCTGATGCCGATCGCCGCCTCTGGCTCGTCGCCCGCGTCCATGCGCCCGATGAAGGCGGGGTCCAGACCTATGTGGCCGAAACCGCCCGCGCCTATGCCGCGCTGGGCTGGCGCGTCACCCTGTTCGCCAAATCCTCGGCCGGTCCGCGCCGGGTCAGCAGCGACGGCGTCGAACTGATCGATGTCGGCCCGGCCTCGCGCCTGCGGGTCTATGGCCGGCTGTTCCGCGCCATGGCCGGCGCCTGGCTGCGCGGTGAGCGCCCACAGGCAATCCATGCCTGCACCTGGCGCGCAGCCCTGCCTGCCCTCGCCTTTCCCCGCCCCCTCATCGTGACGATCCATGGCCGGGAAGTCGGTCGCCCGGCCGGCGGTGCCTTCGCGCTGCTGCGGCTGGTGCTGCGCCGCGCCCGGCGCATCGTCGCGGTCAGCGCCGTCACCCGCGACCTGCTGGTGCAGCGCCTGCCCGATCTTGCCGCGCGCACCATCGTCGCCTGGAACGGGGTGCGCATGCCAACCGACCGCCCCACCACCGCCTTCCAGAATGGCGCCGCGCCGGCCCAGATACTGACCGTCTGCCGCCTGGTCGCGCGCAAGAATATTCCGGCCGCGATCGACGCCGCAGCCGCCTGCCTGCGCGAGGAAGCCTCACTCCACTACACCATCGTCGGCCGCGGCGTGGACGGCATCCGCATCCAGCAGACCGTGCGCCGCCACCAACTGGAGGATCATGTCCGGCTGGCCGGCTATGTCTCCGACGCGGAACTGGCCGCGCAATATCGCGATGCCGACATTTTCCTCCACCCCCAGATCTCGCTGGAGGATGGCGCCGAGGTGGAAGGCTTCGGCCTCAGCGTCGCCGATGCCATGGCACAGGGGCTGGCCTGCATCGTCGGCGCGGATGGCGGCCCTGCCGAACTGGTTCGCGATGGCGTCACCGGCCTGGTCGTCGACGGCAATTCCCCCAGCGCATTGCGCGCGGCGCTCGCGCTGCTGGCGCGCGATCCCGCGCTCTGCCGCCGGCTGGGCGATCAGGCCCGGATCTGGGCCGCGAACAACCTGTCATGGGAACGGCATTGTCGCCTCGTGCTGCACGAACTGCCGGCCAGCCGCCCCGCCCCGTCTCGCAGCGCGCCCGCACTCACCGAAGGAGGATAGGATGCGCAACTACAGGGGCCCCATCATCCATATCGGCTATCACAAGACCGGCACCACCTGGTTCCAGGATATTTTCTATCCCGCCGTCCGCAATCGTCGCTACCTGCCCCGCACCGTTGCGCGGGCCGCCTTTCTGGAGGCCGGCGCGCTCCATTTCGAGCCTGACCAGGCCCGCCACAAGCTGGGCCAGGACCGCGACGACATCATCCTGTGCGAGGAAAATCTGAGCGGCGGGCTGCATAATGGCGGGCTGGCCGGCAATCTTTCCAAGGATGTCGCCGGCCGCATCCGCGATACGCTGCCCAGCGCGCAGATCGTCATCTTCGTGCGCGATCCCTGCTCCGCCATCGCGTCCGCCTATCTCCAATATGTGAAGGGCGGCGGCACTTTCGGCATCCATCGTTATCTGTTCGGCCGCGACCGGCTCGGCCCGGTGGCGCCGGAGCGGGACGAGGCGCCCGGCTTCCGCCGCGAGCATTTCGACTATGCCCGGCTGATCGCTCATTATGACCGGCTGTTCGGCGCGGACAATGTCCATGTCTTCCGCTATGAGGATTTTCGCGCCGATCCACGCGGTTTCGCCGCCACCTATGCCGCCCGTTTCGGGCTGGATATCACCCTCGACCGGCTGGACTGGGGCACACGCAACCCCTCCCCCGGCCGGCTGCTGCTCTGGGCCTTTCGCGCAGCCAATCTCTTCACCCGGCGCGCCGTCGCGGACAAGGACTGCCTGCTCCATCTGCCCGGCTGGTATGGGTTCAGCCGCAAGCTGCTCCGCCGCGCCAATGCCTCGGGCCGCTTCGGTCGCCCGCTGCGCATGCGCGACATATTGGACGAAGGCGCCATCGCCCATTTCAACGACTATTACCGGCATGGCGAGGCTGCCATTGCCGACCGACTGGAACAACAGACATGCCGCGACGCGAAATCACGCGACGGGATGGCCGCAACGGCGCCGTCCTATGCTCGATCATGCAGAACAGCCACATCCTCCTTGCCGACGATGACGCAGCACTGCTGACGTCGCTGTCGGACTATTTCGGCCGCTATGGCTTCGACGTCGACACCGCCGCCAATCTCGCCGACATGCGCCGCCTTTCGGAAGAGGGTCATTATGACCTGTTGATCGCCGAACCGATGATGCCGGGTCAGCATACAGCCGGCCTGCTGCGCGAATTCGCGTTCGAGCGGCGCATTCCGGTCATCATCCACAGCCGCGCCAGCAGCGACATCGATCGCATCCTGGGCCTGGAAATGGGCGCGGAAGATTATCTGACCAAGCCCTGCAACGCCCGCGAACTGCTCGCCCGCGCCAATGCGGCCCTGCGCGCCCGTCGCCGCCAGGCCGATGCCGGCACCATGGCTACGGCACCGCGCGACAATAGCTGGGTCGCCTTCCAGGGCTGGCGCTTCGATCTCACCACCCGTCAGTTGTTCGATCCGAGCGGCGGCACCATCTCGCTGTCCGAGGGCGAATATCAGTTGCTGCGCGTCTTCGTGGCCAATGCGCGCCAGGTGCTCAACCGCCACCAGTTGCTCGATCAGGTCTATGGCGCGTCGAGCGACCATTATGACCGCGCCATCGATGTCCAGCTGTGCCGTCTGCGTCGCAAATTGTCGGCTGGCGGCCTCAAGGGACAGACGATCCGCACCGTGCGCAACGAAGGCTATATCTTCGTCCACCCCGTCACGGCTGGCAACGCCGCCAACTAATCATAATAAAAATCAGATCCATTACCCCGTATATGAAAATATGCGGGGATTTTTTCGTCACAAATCAAATATAATTACGACATTTCATAAATTATGAAATTCCGTGAAACATACGCAACATTTCACAACATAATCAAATCTATCGTCATATCTGTTTTTTATTGGCAACAGCTTTGTTAAACCTTTGTGAAACACGGCAAATCGCGTTGACGCACTTCGTCGCACGCATACAAATCTCTCCATCGGCTCGCGTCACCCCAAGGACAAAACCAACAGGGCGCGGACCGGGATAGAATATCCCAAGGGAGATTATTTTCATGCCGTCTCACATCATGCGGCGCCTTTCGGCGTCGACCATCCTGCTCGGCCTGGCGACCCCGGCCTTCGCGCAGACCAGCGCGGCGGATGATGGCGCGACCAGCGACACCATCGTCGTCACCGGTTCGCGCATCGCCCGCCCCGACCTGCAGCAGGCATCGCCGATCGCGATCGTCAGCGCGCAGGAATTGAAGCTCAGCGGCAAGGTCAACGTCGAATCGATCATCAATGACCTGCCCCAACTGATCCCCAGCACGACGGCAGCATCCAATAATCCGGGCGGCGGCGTGTCGACGGCCGACCTGCGCGGCTTGGGTGCCAACCGCACCCTGGTGCTGGTCGATGGGCGTCGCTACGTCTCCTATGACTCCAACCAGATCGTCGATCTCAACACCGTTCCGGCGGGCCTGATCGACCATGTCGAAGTCGTGTCGGGCGGCCGTTCCGCCGTCTATGGTTCGGACGCGATCGCCGGCGTCATCAACTTCGTGACCAAGCGCGACTTTTCCGGCGTGGAAGCAAACGCCAATTATCGCATCAACCAGGCAGGCGACGGCGGCACCTTCAACACCAACCTGCTGATGGGCGGCAATTTCGCCGACGGTCGCGGCAACGCCACCTTCTATATCGATTACACAAAGCGCGACGCCGTGCAGCAGTCGGCCCGCAGCTATACCAAGCAGGCCTATACCGATGACGGCGATGGCGGCCTGGCCGCCGGCGGCTCGGGCTCGATCCCCGGCACCCGCTTCGCCCTGTCCGGCACCCAGTATAAGTTCAATCAGGACGGCAGCTATTCGGCCTATGACGCGACGACCGACGCCTACAACTATGCGCCGGACAATTATCTGCAGGTGCCCCAGAAGCGCATCCTGCTGAGCGCCCAGACCCATTATGACGTCAACGATCACCTGACCGTCTATGCCGAGGGTCAGTTCATCAACAACCGGGTGAAGAACCGCCTCGCGTCCACGCCGTTCACCGGCTCGGTCTCGCTCGACGTCGACTCCTCCTTCCTTTCGCCGGAATCGCAGGCGCTGCTGTCCGCAGCCGACACCGATGGCGATGGCTATGCCACCGCCGCCATCTATCGCCGCCTCAACGAGGTCGGCGCCCGCATCTCCAACGTCGACAACACCGCCTATCGCACCCTGATCGGTGCCAAGGGCCAGATTGCCGGCGACTGGAACTATGACGGCTATTACAGCTATTCGCGCACCAAGCAGGTCGAGACCCAGACCGGCAACGTATCGCGCAGCCGCGTGGAGCAGGCGCTCAAGACCACCTATGACAGCGACGGCAATCTGGTCTGTTCGGACACCAGCAATGGCTGCGTCCCGCTGAACATCTTCGGCGAAGGCAATATCAGCAGCGAAGCCGCCGCCTTCATCTCGATCCCGGTCAAGAATGTCAGCACCGTGACCGAACAGGTCGCCAGCTTCGCCGTCACCAACGGCAATCTGTTCGACTTGGGCGCCGGCCCGGCCGGTATCGCCTTCGGTGCGGAATATCGCTCCGAACATGGCAGCTATGATCCGGACTATGCCCTGTCCTCGGGCGACGTCGTCGGCTTCAACGCCGGTGAAGGCCTGTCGGGCGGCTATAATGTGAAGGAGCTGTTCGCCGAAATCGACGTGCCGCTGCTCGCCGACCTGCCGCTGGTCCACAAGCTCGACTTCAACGGCGCCTATCGCTTCTCGCATTACTCGACCGCAGCCAAGAATGTCGGCACCTTCTCGGCCGGCCTCATCTATGCGCCGATCAAGGACGTCACCTTCCGCGGCCAATATAGCCGGGCGGTGCGTGCGCCGACCGTCGCGGATCTCTATTCGGGCCAGTCGCAGGACTTCCCGACCGCGAACGATCCCTGCTCGACCGAGGACGCGACCACCAATGCCAGCCTGGCGGCCAGCTGCGTCGCGACCGGCGTTCCGTCGAGCGCGCTCGGCACCGACATCAACGGTGGCAGCTCACAGATCGACTCGATCACCGGCGGCAACCCGAACCTGCGTGAGGAAAAGTCGGACACCTGGACCGCGGGCGTCGTGCTCCAGCCCAGCTTCCTGCCGCGCTTCAGCCTGACGGTCGATTATTACCATATCAAGATCGACAATTACATCTCGACGCCGGGCACCGCGAACATCATCAAGGCCTGCTATGGCGATCAGTCCAATGGCTGGACGCCCTATGACAGCAGCTATTGCTCGCTGCTGCCGCGCAACGAGAACAGCTATGCGATCGAGGGCGCGGAAAATCTCCTGTCCAACACCGGTGGTCTCAAGACCGAGGGCGTGGACTTCGAGATGAACTACAGCCTGCCGCTCAACTTCGGCGTGTTCGGCGCCAAGACCGGCAAGCTCAGCTTCCGCGTCGCGGGCACCCGTCTGATCCGTTACGACCTGAACCCGGTCGCGGCGATCCCGGAACTGAACCAGAGCTGCGCCGGCCGCTTCGGCGTCTATTGCGGCGATCCTTATTCCAAGCTGCGGCTCAACAATCGCATCACCTGGAGCAGCGGTCCGATCACCCTGGGCCTGACCCATCGCTATCTGTCGAGCGTCCGCGACGACGACGATACGACCACCTATACCGTCGAGAAGATCAAGGCCTACAACCTGTTCGACCTCGGCCTCCAGGTGCAGGCGACGGAAACCTTCGGCTGGTCGCTGGGCATGAACAACATGTTCAACAAGAAGCCGCCGATCATGGGCGACAACCAGCAGCAGTCGAACACCTATCCGTCGACCTACGACGTATACGGCCGCGCCTTCTTCGTGAACGCCTCGGTCAAGTTCTGATCATATTGCCGGACGGGCCTCCTCGCCTGTCCGGCACCTGCACCACAAAAAAGCGGCCACCCTTTCGGACGGCCGCTTTTTCCTTTGATCGACCGGCGCATCAGCGCGGCGGATTGACCACCACATATTGCACCGACGATCCGACATATTGCGGCTGATACCAGCTGTTGCCGCACCGCGAATAGCTGATGCCGTTGACCACCACGGTCGAACAATCCGGCGGAATGCTGCGCACGATCGAGCCGATCGCCGCCGCCGTCAGCGTCACCGCGGCCGCGGTCGCCACCGGATGCCAGTGATCGTCCCAATCATCATCCCACCGGTCATGGCGATGATGATCATAATGGTCGTAGCGGTCCGGACCGCCCCCATGATGCCCACCGCCATGATCAACATTCACATGGACATTATTGACCGTGTTGTGATGCCGGTTGTGATTGACATTGTTGATCGATCCGCCGCGCACGCCCGGCCGCCCGCCGGGATGGGAATTGCCCGGCCGCGCCGCATGGCCGCCACCCGAGGGCCGCGCCGGTCGTGCGCGCCCGCCGCCACCGCGATTGCCACGGTTCCGGGGCGGCGCCGCCTCTGCCGTCGAAGCGGTCATGCCCAGCACCAGCGCCGCCGATGACAACATGACCCGACCGATGACGACCGGTTCGGCCATCAGGGCAAGCGATGCGATGATGGCCAGGCCGCGTTTTGCCTCCATGCTCATTTCGCCTCTCCCTTGCTCAGGTCCACCATGCGGATCGGATTGGCGCCGGCCGGCGCGGTGAAGGCGAGGTCAGCCGCCGACGGTCGCGCGCTGCCGTCCCAGCGCATCAGCGCGCTATATTGCGGCATCGACGGATCATTCGTGTCGGTGATCACCATCTTGCAGGGCAACTGGCTGCTGTCCTCGATCCATATCTGCCAGTCGACCTTTTCCTGGCGGAAGGCATAATGGGTGCAGGTACGGCCATCGATCGTCTCGGGGCGGATGACATAGCCCGACTTTATGCGGCTGCGCAGCATCTGGTCCGTGCCCCAGGTGAACAGGTCGGCCAGCGGCAGTTCGACACCATAGGTGGTGCGCAGGCTGTCGAGCGACTGGCCGATCGAACCGGTCACCGGCACGCTGGCATAATAGTTCAGGCGCGGCGCCAGCACCGTGAACTTGCCGCCGCCAAAATAATATTCGCGGTTCTGAATGTCGGATGTGGCGACGATCTTGAACGCGTCGGGCTTGTGGACCTGAATGTCCAGCGCACCGGTGAATTGCAGTTTCTGGCCGGTATCCAGCACCACTTCGGTCGTGACATCGGCCTTCAGCGCGAATCCGGGCAGCGCGATCAGCTTGGCGCTCATCTTGTCCATCGCGTCCATTGCCGCCGGCTCGACCACGCCCGCCGCCGGTGCGGCAGTCTGCGCATGGGCAGTGGATGCGGCCAGCAGCGTCAGCGGCACACAGAGACATTTTATCCTAGACCTCATCACAAGCTCCTTCTGCCCGGATCGGACGCGCGGCGAGATGCGCGATGCAGCCATCGGACGTCATCTCCCTTGCTGCGGCCGACTATCGCCGTTCCCACGACGCGGCCCATCGGGATAATTGCCGATTTGGCCGCATTTCTTTCCGAGCAGGGCCTGAGGCTGACGGAGCATCAGGCGGAAAGTGCAGTCCTTCTTCCCGCCTGATGCATGACCACACCCAGGGGGATGGGTGGCAGTCATTTCATGGGCCGGTAGTCCCGGCCGATCCCTGCTGCCGGGTGGTCATTTGCGCACCGTCCCGGCCTTGTCCTGTCGCTATCAAGCTAGAGCGCCGCCGGGGCCGGCCAAGTCGGGATTTGCCCTGATCGGCCTTTTGCGCCGATGCCCGTCATTCGGCGCGACCATAACATGCTGCTATCCAACGCTCCGCGCCCCTTTGCGCCCGCGCACCGGCAACAGATCGTTACCGTGCCGTCCCAGGGTTTATCATGATCGCCAATCCCCGACGGCACGCCTAGGATCACCGCAAGATTTCTCGCTGATGGAGCGGCGATCATGACGGAAGACATTCCCAATCTGCCAGCCGATCTGGGTGCAAAACGCACCGTCATGGCCGCGGATCGCACCTTGATGGCCTGGATTCGCACCTCGCTCTCGATGCTCAGCTTCGGCTTCACCATCTACAAATTTCTCGACGCCGCGACGGAGAAGACGGGCCATGGCGATTCCCAGAGCCCGCAGCATATCGGCCTGTTCCTCGCCGGCATGGGCACGCTGGCCATCCTGCTTGGCACATGGGGTTACTGGATGACGCTGTCCGACCTCAAGCAGACCAACCAGTTTCATCTGGGCCGACCAGTGCTGGTCATGGCGCTGATCATGTGCGTGGCCGGCATCGCCCTGTTCGCGGCCATTGCGACGCGCGCCGTATAGGCGCATCAACAGGATCGACAGACAAGGAGTATCGGTTGACCGTGCCATCCCCCCTCGCCCCTGCGGCCACTGCGCCGGACAACATGATCCATATTCCCGGCGGCCGCTTCATCATGGGGTCGGACCATCATTATCCCGAGGAAGCGCCGGCCCATCCGGTCGAGGTCGACGCCTTCTGGATCGATGCCACCCCCGTCACCAATCGCGACTTCCGCCGCTTCGTCGAGGCGACCGGCCATCGCACGACGGCGGAGATCGCCCCCAATCCGGACGATTATCCCGGCGCCCAACCGGACATGCTGCGCCCCGCCTCCTTGGTCTTCACGCCGACCGAACGCCCGGTACCGCTGCATGACTGGAGCCAATGGTGGCGCTATGTCTTCGACGCCGACTGGCGCCACCCGCTCGGCCCGGACTCCTCGATCGATGACCTCGACGACCATCCGGTGGTCCATGTCACCTATGACGACGCCACCGCCTATGCCGCCTGGGCCGGCAAGGCGTTGCCCACGGAAGCGGAATGGGAATTTGCCGCGCGCGGCGGCTTCGATGGCCAGGAATTTGCCTGGGGCGAGGAACTGCTGCCCGATGGCAAGGCGATGGCGAATTTCTGGCAGGGCAATTTCCCATCCGAAAATCTGCTGATCGACGGCTATGAACGCACCTCGCCGGTCGGCAGCTTCCCCGCCAATGGCTATGGCCTGTCCGACATGATCGGCAATGTCTGGGAATGGACCGAGGATTTCTACGCCGCCCGGCACCAGGCCGATCCCTCGCGCCCCTGCTGCGCGCCGCGCAACCCGCTCAACCAGGCGCGCGAAGCCAGCTATGACCCGCAGCAGCCGCACATCCTCATCCCGCGCCGTGTCCTTAAAGGGGGCTCGCACCTCTGCGCGCCCAGTTATTGCCGGCGCTATCGTCCAGCCGCGCGCCATGCCCAGGCGATCGACTCCTCGACCAGCCATATCGGCTTTCGCTGCGTGATCCGCGCCGCCTGACAGGCAAAAAGGGCGTCGCGCCGATCCGCGCGACGCCCTGTTATTCCTAGAAACCGACCTGCATGAAGACCGCCGGCCCGCTGAACCGGTATTTGATCCGCCCGGCCCAATTATCCTTGTCGACATCGACCCGATAATTGACGTAGCGCCACATCGCGCCGATCCCGACATTCCTGGCAAAGCGCCAGGTCATGGCGGCTTCGGCATTGAGCAGCCGGCCCTTATAATCGTCGACCTTGAGCGACAGATAATCCGCCCTTGCGCTCAGCGTCAGGTCATTGGCGATCCGCTGCGTCGCGAACAGCCCCACCGTCGGCAGCGGCGCCAGCGCCTTGCGGCGGCGCTGCGTCCCACTCACCTGCGTTTCCCCCAATCGGGCATCCCCCTTGAGCGTCAGGGTGAAATCGGTCGCATGCAGCCCCAGCGCCGCGCCGACGCGGGTATCGGGCGTGCTCACGAACGCATAGCCGAAGGTCAGTCGGTAGACGTCGCTATCGAAGCCGCTTTCCACCCGGACACCGGCCGGATAGGTGACATCGTCAAAGACAATATCGCGCGCTACCGTCTTGGAGCCGTTGCGGCTCAGCGAATAATATTCGCCCATCACCGACCAGTTGCCGCCCAATCTTATCCCCGCCGCGATCTGCGGCAGTGCCTTGTGCTTGTCGAGATCAAGGTCGGATTCCAGGTCGATATTCGTGCCGCCATCCGGGTTGGAGGCTGGCGCGACCCGGACATGGGAACTGACCAATGGCCAATAGGCCCCCACCTCGACCCAATATTTGTCGTCGATCGATTGCGCATGCGCAGGCGCTGTGACCGTGCCCATCATCACGACACAAATGCCGCCAAGCCTAATGCTGTGACGCGCCATTTCGTCCTCCCTTCGGCCGGCGGCCGCTCATTAGATACGGTGACCATGCCGCCTGCCCCCTTGTGCGCCCTTGCGTAGAGCTTGGGCATCGGGGTCATTGCCTAGGAGCGCGGAGAATGTTGCCGGGGTAAACCCGATGCCGTCATCACCATTGGCCTGTAAAGCGGCCGGAAAATGTCGTGCAGGCCGATCCCCCCTCTCCGGGTAAATACCCGGTTATCAGATCGGGCCTTTCAACCATCCATCCGGCATGCGCGACTCAGGAGCGGCGAGCAGGCCGCCGCCCGACTTCGGCGCGCCACGCTAGGTATATTTCCTTATACCTAAAATTATACATAAAACCCACATTTCTTCAAAGTATACAATGTCATACTTTGGTCCATTAACGCTGTTAAACGCCCATTTCACATAGGTTTCGTAGCAGCAACCCGCCAAACATTCATCAATGCAGAAAGCATCGAAAGGCCGAGAAAAACTCTGCTTTTTACACAGGCTTGACCATTGCTACATAGAATCACCACCGGTATACTTACCGATAACAGGGTCGCTCGTTAGTTAGTCCATTTTCACGCGGCATTTGCCGCGCAGATAATCTTTACGCGCCGGGACTTTCGCCCCGGTCGAATGATACAGGGCATTTTTAGCTGGTGAGGGAGACGTCATGCTCGAACTACATCAAGCGGGGGCACCCTATTATCCGGAGTTTTTCGGTGACGAACGTGGCAGTGCCACAGTTCCCGTGCCGATCTATCTGGTTCCGCCGAGTCCGTCCCATACAACATCCCGTGCAGAGCTGCAGCGCCTGATCAACAGCATTCCGGTCAAGATCGTGGTGGTGGATCGCGATGCCTGCATCGTGGCCATCAATGGCGCCTGCCAGCCCTATCTCCGCGCCGTTGGCCTCGACCTGCATCTCGTGGCAGGCCAGAGCTACTATGCCGTCAAGGCGCGTTTCGCCGCGCCGCCGCAGGATGCCCGCAGCGTGAGCGAGCATGTCGCCGCCCTCTGTCAGCACAACACGCCCTTCAGCCAGACCCTCAGCTTCCCGCTCGCCGGGCAGGACATCCGCATGGTCGTCCATGGCGAACGCCTGCCGGGCGCCGAGGATCTGTTCATCCTCAGCCATCTCGACGATGAAGATCCGGAAAGCGAAACCGCCAATCCCCGTCGCTACCACCTCTCGATGCTGCAGGCGGAGGAAGAGGAGCGCAAGCGGATCGCCCGCGAACTGCATGACGAAACGGCCCAGCAACTGGCCCTGATGCAGTTTAACCTCATGACGCTGCGCAACAGCGACATGAGCCCCCAGGCCAACGACGCCTATCAGGCCATGGAAATCTCGCTCAAGGCGATCCAGGATCAGGTGCGCACGCTCAGCTATCTGCTCCATCCGCCCGAACTGGCGGAGGATGGTATCGAGGCGGCCCTCGCCCATTTCACCCGCGGCTTCGCCCGCCGGTCCGGGCTCCAGGTCGAATTTCGCTGCCTTTCGGGACCGATCAAGCGCGACCCGGACATGGAGATCGCCTTCTATCGCGTCGCGCAGGAAGCACTGGCCAATGTCTACAAACATGCCGATGCCCGCCACGCCGTCGTCCGCCTGCGACGGACCCAGACCAGCTTCACCCTGGAAATAGAGGATGATGGCCGGGGCGTGCCCGAACATATCCTCAACGGCCAGGGCCGCGACATCGTCGGCGTCGGCCTGTCGGGCATGCGGGAGCGCGTCACGGCGCTCGCCGGCCAGTTGGAGGTCCGCCGCACCGGCGCCGGCACGCTCGTCACCGCGACCATACCGCGCCGCCGCCAGACCGACTGATCGGCGGCGCAGGATCAGGCCCGCCCGCCGTTCCCCCGCCGATCAGGGTTCGACGATATTGTTGCGCACCGCGTAGCGCACCAGTTCCGCCGTCGTTCCCAGCTTCAGCTTGTGCATCGCCGCCGCGCGGTGGGTTTCGACCGTCTTCACGCTGATATCGAGCAGATGGGCGATCTGCTTATTGATCTTGCCCTCCGCGATCAGTTGAACGATCTCGCGTTCGCGCGGGGTCAGCGTCGCGACATTGCTGCCGGCCACGCTGCTCTTCACATAATGGTCGAGCAGGGTTTCCGAGATCGCCGCCGAGAAATAGGGCTTGCGCAGCGACAGCGCCTCGACCGCCGACTGCAGATGCTGCCCGCTGTCGGATTTGAGCACATAGCCGCGCGCGCCCGCACGCAGCACCTCGACCAGCAGATCCTCCCGATCATGCATGGTGTAGATCAATATTTCGATCCGCGGGAATTCCTGCTTGAGCGCGCGGGTCAGTTCCAGCCCGTTCATCAGCGGCAGCGAATAATCCAGGATCGCGATGTCCGGCTGGGTATCGCGCGCCGCCTTCAGCGCGTCATGCCCGTCCGATGCCTCGGCGACGATCTGCCAGCGATCCTGGGTTTCGAGGAAAGTCCGAACCCCCTGGCGCAAGGCCTGATGATCGTCGGCAATCAATATCCGCGTCAATGGCTTGCTCATCCCTTACCCCTGTCCACTCCCGATGGCGCCCATGATGAGCCCGCCTATCTTTGCGGCCCGCCCGCCTGAAACAATGGGGGTTTTCCCCCGCATTAGCCGATATTGCCCCGACAGCGCGCAAAGCCGCCAATATCCGCCTTTCCGTCATGGTCTACGCGGGGCCTGGCAGCTGAAAATCTGCCATGCCCCGCCATATTTGGCGAGAGGAAAGCATGGTTATCGTGCATTTTCCTGATCTTAGCATCGATCACAGGGTTTTCTGCGATGCGAGCGTCCCCCAACCGGGTCGGGGATTATCCCGATGGCCCCACCCGCCGCGCCGATGGATGATGGCACCGGGCTTCATGGCCTTCAGGGAAAATGGGGACAGATGATGCGCAACGTAAAGACCTGCCTGCTGGGCGCTATCCTGCCGCTGGCGGGTGCGATCAGCACCCCGGCCCAGGCCGTCGAGGGCGCGGCCAGCCTCTATGTTCCCGGCACCGGCGGCCCCGCGACCGCCGTGATGCCGCCGCTGGAGGGCGTCTATTTCGACGACACCATCTACATCTACAATGGCAGCGCGAGCGCAAGCAAGGAATTCGTCGTCGGCGGCAATGTCGTCGCCGGCCTCGATGCAACGATCGTCGCCGATTTCCTGACGACGCTGGTCGTTCCCTCCACCAATTTCCTGGGCGGCACCCTGTCCATGGGCGTGACCGTGCCGGTCGGTGCGCCGATGATTGATGCCAATGCCGTCGTCACCGGCCCGTTCGGCAATCTGCGCAGCCTCAACGTCCATGATTCCGCGCTGGTGGTCGGCGATCCGGTGTTCAACACCATGCTCGGCTGGAAGGCGGGCAAGCTTCACATCCAGGCGAGTAGCATGGTCAACATCCCGGTCGGCCATTATCGCGAGGACCAACTGGCCAATCTGGCGCTGCATCGCTGGGCGGTCGACACATCGCTCGCGCTCAGCCTGCATGATGATGAGAGCGGCTGGGATCTGACCGGCAAGGCCGGCGTCACCTTCAATGGCAAGAATGACTATACGGAATATGACAGCGGCAATGAATTCCATCTCGAAGGATCGGTGGAAAAGGCGCTGTCGAAGAAATTCTCCCTCGGTGCCCAGGGCTATTGGCTGAAGCAGATCAGCGACGACAAGAGCAGCGGCGCCCTGCTCGGTGCCTTCCGGGGTGAGGTGGTCGGCGTCGGCGGCACGGCCGCGCTCAATGTCACCATGGGCCGCTCGCCCGCGACCTTCCGCCTGCGCGCCTTCAAGGAACTCGACGCCACCAACCGGCTGAAGGGCGAGGCCTTCTTCCTCAGCCTCAGCCTGCCGCTCTACATGAAGATGCCCAAGCAATAGCCTGGGCATCCCCTCTATAGTTGCCGCAGCGCGCGCGCGGGCCGCACCGACATCAGCGGGATCGATCCGGCGAGGCCGATCCCCAGCGTCAGCACCGCCCCGCCCGCCAGCGTCGCCAGGACCACGCCCCAGTCCGGCGCCCAGCCAAAGCTGAAGAGCTGGACCACCACATACCAGGCGGCCGCCCCGCCCAGCAGCAGCGCGACCAGCGCCAGCAGCCCGGCCAGCACGCCATATTCCAGCGCCTGCGCCCCCAATATCTGGCCACGCGTCGCGCCCAGCAGTTTCAGCACGACACTGTCATAGCTGCGGCTCTGCCGCCCGGCCGCGATCGCGCCGATCAGCACCGCGACCCCCGCCAGCACCGTTACCGATGCCGCCGCCAAAATCGCGCCCGACATCTGGTCGAGCAGGCCGGACACCTGGCTGATCACCTGCCCCACCTCGATCACCGACGCGCCGGGGAAGGTCGCCAGCAGCGCGCTCGTCACCGCCTGCTCCTGGCGCTTGTCGGGCAGGCTGATCGTCGCGGTCAGGCTGTGCGGCGCCGACGCCAGCGTGCTGGGCGAGAAAACCATCACATAGTTGAAGCCCATCGTGTCCCAGTTGATCTTGCGCAGCGACGCGACCTGCGCCTCGATCTCGCGGCCCAGGATCGACACGGTGATGCGATCGCCGACCCAGATGTCCAGCGCCTTGGCCTGGTCGGCGTCCAGCGACACCAGCGGCGGCCCGACATAGTCGCGCGGCCACCAGCGTCCCTCCACGATCTCGCTCCCCTCCGGCAGGGTCGGGCTATAGGTGACGCCGCGCTCGCCGCGCAGGATCCATGCCCCTTCCGGCTTTTCCTTCAGGTCGGCGACGCGCTTGCCCGAATAGCCGGTCACCGTGCCACGCAGGATCGGCACGACATTCAGCTTCGCCGCCGGGACGCGCTTGGCCATCAAGGCGCGAAACTGCGCCTCCGCCCCGGCCGGCATGTCGAGTATGAACAGGTTGGGCGCCTGTTTCGGCACGGTCCGGCCGATCTCCGCCCGGATGCTGGTCTGGATCGCAGCCAGCGTGACGAACAGGGTCAGCGCCAGCCCCAATGCCACCGTCAACGCCGCCGTCTGCGCGCCGGGCCGATGCAGGTTGGCGAGCGCCAGCCGCAGCAGCGGCCGCCGCGCATGGGGCATGCGCCGCGCCAGCCACTTTATCCCCTGCCCCATCGCCAGCAGCAGCAACAGGGTCGCCGTAATGGCGCCCAGCATGGCCGCAGCGAACATCGGCGTGCGCGCCGTCAGCAGCACGACCGCGACCAGCAGCGCGATCGCACCGCCAACCAGCGCCAGCGTGTGCCGGTCGATCCGCCGCCGCCCGTCGACCAGGGTGCGCAGGATCGCCGCCACCGGCTCGGTCCGCGCACGAGCGAGCGGCGGCAGGGTGAAGATCAGCGCGATCAGCAGGCCATAGGCGGCGCTCGTCACCAGCGGCAACGGATAGAGATGGAAGCCCGGCGCCACCGGCAGCATGTCGCCCGCCGCCCAGACCAGCAAGGGCGGCGACAGCGCGCCCGCCACCAGCCCGGCCAATATGGCCAACCCCGCAACCACCCCGATCTGCAGCAGATAGATGCGCTGGATATCGGCCGATGTCGCCCCCAGCACCTTGAAGGTCGCCAGCGCGCCGCGCTTGATCGCCAGATAGGACGCGACGCCATTGCTGACGCCGATGCCGGCGATCACCAGCGCAGCCAGGCCGATCAGCGACAGGAACTGGCCCATATTCTCGATAAAGCGATTGGTGCCCGGTGCCGCCCGCTCGCGGTCCTTATACTCCCAGCCCTGCTCGACATAGCGCTTCTCCAGCCGCTCGCGCAGCGCCTGCGCATCCGCCCCGACGGGCAGGCGGAGCCGATATTTGGCGCGGTAGAGGCTGCCCGGCTGGATCAGCCCGGTGCGGTCCAGCCCGTCCATCGACACGATCGCCACCGGCCCCAGGGTAAAGCCCTCGCCCACCCGGTCCGGCTCGTCGGCGATGATGGCGGCGACGGTGAAATCGGCAGTGCCATAGCGCAGCGCGTCACCGACGCCGATCGCCATCCGCTCGGCCAGGGCCGGGCTGATCAGGATGCGGTCGGCGGCCAGCGGCGCATAGCGCCCATGCTGCAACGCCAGCGTGCCATAGAGCGGATAGGCATCGTCCACGCCCTTCAGCTCGGTCAGCAGCGGCGCCGCCCCGCGCGCCCCGCCCTTGTGGACCATGGCGCGCAGCCGCACCGTCTCGCTCATCCGGCCCAACCGCGCGATCGCCTGCTGGTCGCGCGCGTCCATCACCCGCTGGGTCATGGCGATCTCGACATCGCCGCCCAGGATCATCTGTCCCCGCGCCGAAATCTCGCCGGTGATCGCGCTGGTCAGGCTGCCGATCGCCGCCAGCGTCATCACGCCCAGGAACAGGCAGACAAACAGCAGCCGCAAGCCGCGGAACCCGGCATGCAGGTCGCGCCGCGCGATCCGCCAGCTTGCCCCCCACCCCAATGTCGTCACGCGGCGACCTCGCCGCCCAGTTGGCCGTCCCGCATCTCGACGGTTCGGTCGCACCGCGCCGCCAACGCCGGATCATGGGTGATGATCAGCAGGGTCGCGCCGCTCGCCTGCTGCCGGGCGAACAGCAGGTCGATGATCGCCATGCCGGTCGACTGGTCCAGATTGCCGGTGGGTTCATCGGCGAACAATATCGCCGGATCGGGCGCCATGGCCCGCGCGATCGCCACGCGCTGCTGCTCGCCGCCCGATAGCTGGGCGGGATAATGGGACAGGCGATGGCTCAAGCCCACCGCCGTCAATTCCCGCGCCGCCCGCTCGAACGGATCGGCCAGACCCGCCAGTTCCAGCGGCACGGCGACATTTTCCAGTGCCGTCATCGTCGGCAACAGATGGAAGGATTGCAGGATGATGCCGATCCGCCCGCGCCGCGCCCGCGCCAGCCCATCCTCGTCGAGCGAGCGATAATTGACGCCTGCGACGCTGACCGTGCCGCCGCTCGCCTGCTCCAGCCCCGACAGGATCGCCATCAGCGATGACTTGCCCGATCCCGACGCGCCCAAGATCGCCAGGCTCTCGCCGCGACGAATATCCAGGTCGATGCCCTTCAATATCTGCGTGTTGCCGAGCGAGAGGGTGACATTGCGCGCCTGGATCGCGATATGGGGGGCATCGATGGTCGCATGCATGAAGAAGGAAGGCTCCTTGGCGAACGGTTTCCGGCTATATGGGTTCTCGCTGCTGCTTGTCCAACTGCTCGCCGCCTGTTCCCCAACGAAGGAGCAGGCACTTGCCCCCGCAGACAATAATGCAGCGAACATGACAGCGAAGGCGACACAGCCAATCGCTGATGACAAGCTGGTCGTCGTGTTCGGCGACAGCCTCTATGCCGGCTATAATCTTCAGCAGGATCAGGGCTTTGCACCCATCCTTGAACAAGCCCTGTCAAAACAGGGGGTCAAGGCCCATGTCGTCAATGCCGGCGTGTCAGGCGACACCAGCGCCGACGGCCTCGCCCGCCTCGCTTTCGGTCTCGACGGCCTGCCGCGCAAGCCAGACCTGGTCCTCGTGGGCCTGGGCGGCAACGACATGCTGCGCGGCCTCAGCCCGCAGGCGACCCGGACCAATATCGACGCCATCCTAACCGAACTTGCCAAGCGCGGCATTCCGGCAATGCTGACTGGCATGATGGCCTCGCCCAATATGGGACCGGACTATGCCGCCGCCTTCAACCCGATCTACCCGGACCTGGCGAAGAAGCATGGCGTACCGCTCTACCCCTTCTTCCTCGACGGCGTGATTGGCCAGCGGAGCCTGCTGCTGCCCGACGGCATCCACCCCAATCCGCAAGGTGTCCAACGCATCACCACCAAGGTCGCACCATTGGTAGCCAGGCAATTGGGGGAGTAGACGGCGTGGGCAAATCGGGCGCTCGTCAAATGGTTGAAATCGGCGGTGGGTTCAACGGGTGGCGGCAACACTTTAATCTTTTGAGGAAGATGGAGTGTCGCGAT
Source organism: Sphingobium sp. VMM (assembly GCF_056790315.1). NCBI lineage: Bacteria > Pseudomonadati > Pseudomonadota > Alphaproteobacteria > Sphingomonadales > Sphingobiaceae > Sphingobium > Sphingobium sp. VMM. The sequence goes on along the minus strand of NZ_JBXGSI010000001.1, from coordinate 36 downwards.
GAAGCAGCGTCGTCGGATCTATTACACGGCCAGCCA